>JBAXNW010000054.1:0-24807 GCA_037133555.1 Bacteroidota bacterium | reverse complement strand
AAATATATTCCTTAAAACCTAATTAATACGACATTATATTATTCTTATTACTTAAAATAAAATTTGAGTAAAAAAGTCTTGATAGATTTGTTAGAAATAAAAATAATCGAAATATTAAATGAAACGAGCTCTAAGAATAATATTCATACAAACTGACAATGATATGGCGTAAGCTCCAATAGATTGAGGTTGGTTATGTGACCTTAAAAGAAATAAAAAAAATAACACATAAAAAATTATATTAATATGTGCCATAAACTTGTCATTGTCAAAAATATGTTATATTTTTGAACTGATTTAACATCAATCAATCAATATATTTAAATTTATTAAAATATTGTTTATTAAATGATTATATTTTTTTAAGTTGAATTCAACCAATAAATTGAGAGTGGCTATGTGTGCTATAAATAATACACATGAAAAATAATAAAAGATGAAAAAGGCAATTGTTATCGGTGCATCTTCCGGAATTGGAAGAGGTCTGGCAAAAATATTGGCAGCAAATAATTATATTGTTGGAATTACAGGAAGGCGCTTAAATCTATTGGAAGAACTTAAAAATGAGAAGCCAGATATTTATGTGATTCGGTCTTTTAACATTAACGACTACAATACCGATATCGAAAACATTGAAAGCCTTTGTAAAGAAATCGGAGGTTTGGATTTAATCATAATCAGCTCGGGATGGAGCGAAGGGAGCGAACACCTGGACTACAGGATAGAAAAGCAAACAGTGGATACAAATGTCAATGCATTTATATTACTTGCCGATTGGGCTTTCAATTACTTTGAATCTCAAAAAAAAGGACATTTAGTGGTTATCAGTTCAATTGCAGGTTTAAGAGGAAATCGCCATTCTCCTGCCTATAGTGCATCTAAAGCATTTCAGATTATCTACCTTGAAGGATTACGACACAAAGCCAAACACTTAAAACTTCCCATTACCATCACCGATGTTCGTCCTGGATTCGTTAATACTGATTTGGTTTTACTAGGGAAAAATTTTTGGATGGCAAGTGTTGAAAAAGCTGGGCATCAAATTTTTACAGCCATTAAAAATAAACGAAAAGTAGCTTATATTACCAAACGCTGGATGATTATTGCTTTATTAATAAAATTGATACCCAGAGTAATTTTAGACAGATTTTAAGTGTGAAAACTAAAAATCTATATCATTACGACAATAATCACAGCATCAAAGCTAAACTGGGAGGGGCATTAGATTTTTTTTTTTGGGTTATATTTACATACAGTGAATGAAAACCGAGGCGGAACTTTCCTGAAGCCCAAATGCAAAGCTGAACAGTCAAACATTAACAGTTAAAAAACAATGAGAGCCAAGAAGAAAAATACTGAAAACATTTCTGATTTTTATACTCTGTATTCCAATATATTACATTTTTTCATTTATGTACCTATGTAGTACCATTAAAAACAAAAACGCTGCAAGTTATTAATTTACAGCGTTTTATATTTCGATTTGTGATCCCGACAGGAATCGAACCTGTATTTAAAGTTTAGGAAACTTCCGTTCTATCCGTTGAACTACGGGACCTATTTTTAATAACTATATTTAAAGTTTAGAAAACTTCTGTTCCCTGCCTACCGGCAGGCAGGTATCCGTTGAACTACGGGACCTGAATAGGAATTCTTAATTTGATGAGATTCTTTGCTAACGCTCAGATTGACAAAAGAAGAAGACTCCGATCATTTCTGCTGCAAAGATATAAAAATTTCAAAAATTCACAACAGCAATTCTTCGGACTTCTGTTTTCAGTCTTTTGACTACTTAATCTCACTACCGTTTTTTACATCTTCGGTGGGAGCAACAAAACAAAGTTTCCCATCGAAATTTTCAGCCATAAGGATCATTCCCTGAGAATCAATACCCTTCAAATTTTTAGGAGAAAGATTAATTAAAACACTTACCTTCTGCCCTATAATATTTTCAGCTTCATAATGTTCTGCAATCCCTGATACAATAATTCGTTTGTCTATTCCGGTATCTATCGTTAATTTCAATAGTTTTTTGGTTTTAGGAACTTTTTCTGCTGCAATTATAGTTCCGGTTCGAATATCAATCTTTGCAAAATCATCGTATTCAATATTCTGTTTTGCAGGGTTAATAACTACATTATCAGCATCATTTGACTTCTTGGTATCCATTAATTTCTGAACCTGGGCTTCAATTTCAGCATCTTCTACCCTTTGGAATAAAAATGCAGCTTCACCCAATTGATGATTTTTAGGTAATATATTGAAAGTTCCTGCTTCTTTCCATTTTGGGAAGCTGATATTCAACATATTTGATAGTTTGGCTGCAGTGAATGGCAGGAAAGGTTCACATACGATCCCTAAATTGGCACAAATCTGAAGCGATATATTTAAAACTGTTTTAACTCTTGCTTCATCCGTTTTAAATACTTTCCAGGGTTCATTCTCAGTCAGGTATTTATTTCCTAAACGGGCAAGATTCATCATTTCGTTGAGGGCTTCACGGAAACGGTAGGTTTCAATGCTTTTTGCTATTTTTGATGGGAATAAACGAATATCTTCTATCGTAGCTTTATCGGCATCGTTCAGCTCACCCAAAGGTGGAACGACACCATTAAAATATTTATGGGTCAGCACCATCGCACGGTTGACAAAATTGCCAAAAATGGCCAGTAATTCATTGTTGTTCTTTGCCTGATAATCTTTCCAGGTAAAATCGTTGTCTTTGGTTTCGGGAGCATTGGCACAGAGTACATATCGCAGTTCATCCTGTTTGTCAGGGAATTCTGTTAAATATTCGTGTAACCAGACAGCCCAGTTGCGGGAAGTGGATATCTTATCCCCCTCCAGGTTCATAAATTCATTGGCTGGTACATTATCAGGCAATATATAAGATCCTTCGGCCTTTAACATGGCAGGAAAAATAATGCAATGAAACACAATGTTATCCTTACCAATAAAATGAACCAATTTGGTTTCTTTGTCTTTCCAGTATTTTTCCCAGTCAGGGGTTAATTCTTTGGTAGCTGATATATAGCCGATAGGGGCATCAAACCATACATACAAGACTTTGCCTTCGCTGCCTTCAATTTCGGGAGGAAGTTTTACACCCCAGTCCAAATCGCGGGTAACAGCACGGGCTTGCAATCCCTGATCCAACCATGATTTACATTGCCCGTAAACATTGGTCTTCCAATCTTCTTTGTGCCCAACCAATATCCATTCTTTTAAAAATGCTTCATAGTTTTCCAATGGTAAAAACCAATGTCTGGTTTCTTTTAATACTGGAGCATTGCCGCTAATGGCCGAACGTGGATTGATCAAATCAGTTGCATTTAAAGTTGTTCCGCATTTCTCACATTGATCACCATAGGCTTTTTCGTTGCTGCAATGCGGGCAGGTTCCGGTAATATAACGGTCAGCTAAATATTGTTTGTTCTGTTCATCATAATATTGCATGGATAATTTTTCAATAAAATCACCTTTGTAATATAATTTTCTGAAAATTTCATCGGCGGTTTCGTGATGAATTTTGCTGGAAGTTCTGGAATATATATCGAAAGAAACCCCGAATTCCTGAAAAGACTGTTTAATTATAGCATGATATTTATCTACAATTTCCTGAGGGCTAACACCTAATTGTCTTGCTTTTATAGTAATAGGAACTCCATGTTCGTCGGAACCTCCTATAAATATTACATCTTCACCAATCGAACGGAGGAATCTTACATAAATATCTGCAGGAACGTAAACGCCTGCTAAGTGCCCGATATGAATAGGCCCATTGGCGTATGGTAAAGCTGAAGTAACAGTATATCTTTTATATTGCATTTTATTAATATTTCTCAGTTGAAAACTTTAACATTCATTTAAAATAAATTATTCAAAAATTGTCTAACTTGGCTATCTCAAATTGAGTGCAAAGATAAGGAAATTTCAGATTTTAAAAATTTGGATTTAAGTATTATTAAATCAGGTAGAATGCGACAGAAAAACAGCAGCATAAATAGCTTATTGGTGGGGATGGTTTTTTTAATAATTGCATTGTTGGCAGGTGCCGATTTTGACATGCAGAACAATGTAATGTCAATTTCACACATCAATTTTAAACATTTTGAAGCTCCTTCAACTACAGCTTCATTTGCCCCTGATATTCATAAAATTCATTTTATCGATAGTATTCTTACCTCCTCCTACAAAAAAGGAATGTTCAATGGAACAATTTTAGTCGCTGAAAAAGGGAAGATTTTATATGCAGGTGCCTTTGGTTACAGCAATATAAAAACCAAGGATACCTTGAACGTAAACACTCCTTTTCAATTGGCTTCTGTTTCCAAAATGTTTACGGCTACAGCTATAATGTTATTGCATGATAAAGGTTTGCTTGAATACGATCAAGATATCAGAAAATATATTCCTGAATTCCCTACCAATGGTATTTCGATTCGGAATCTGTTGAATCACCGTTCAGGATTACAAAATTACATTTATGTAGCGGATAAATATTGGGATAGAAGCAAAATAATTACGAACAACGATATCCCTGCTTTATTTAAAAACAACAATATTTTACCTGCTTTTCCTGCTAACCATCATTATAATTATTGCAACACCAATTATGCATTATTGGCTTTGATAGTTGAAAAAATAAGTGGGTTTAGTTTTTCTGATTTCATGAAAACTTTTGTTTTTACACCTTTAAAGATGAGTAATTCTTATATTTACTGCAAATTGGATAACAATTTCATACCAGGGAGTGCCATAGGATTTTCTTATTTTTATAGAGGAGGAATGAAAGCTGAGGTTCCTGATTATCTGGATGGAGTTACTGGTGATAAAGGAATGTATTCAAGTGTGGAAGACATGTATTTATATGATCAGGCCTTGTATCAATGCCGTTTGATGAAACCATCGGTAGTGGCAGAAGCATTTACACCTTCTCCCGACGACAATGGAAAAATGAAAAAATATGGTTTTGGCTGGCGGATCAGAATAAGCGAAGACCAGAAAAAAGAAGTCTATCATTATGGTTGGTGGAGAGGTTTTCGCACTTATTTTATTCGTGAAATGACCGATAAAATGACGGTTATATCGCTCAATAATCGCAGCAATGTACATATCAACAATATTTTATGTAAAATATTATGGTATGGGGATCAGGCGGATGCAAATGGGGTTGCTGAAGAAAACGAAGAATAATTTACAATTAAAAATTAGAAATTACGAATTACGAAAATATATTATTTCTAAAGAAATACTAATAAATCCTTATCAACCAGAAGGCAGGTAATATACAAAACTTTATAACCATACGCCATGCAAACACCCCCATCTATGAAACCCGGCGATAAAATAGCAATCATATCAACTGCCCGTAAGATCTCTCAGCAGGAATTAGCTCCCGCAGTGGAAATGTTTCGCAAATGGGGATTTGACCCAATTTATGGGAAAAATCTGTTCAGAGAAGAGTATCAGTTTGCCGGCAGCGACCATGAAAGGGCTGAAGATCTGCAGTGGGCACTGGATGATGAAAGTGTAAAAGCGATCATCTGTGCCCGTGGAGGTTATGGAACTGTCAGAATTATTGATAGCATTGATTTTATCAAATTTACACTACACCCAAAATGGATCATTGGTTACAGTGATGTTACAGTGCTCCATTCTCATATTCAAAAGCTGTATGGTATCGAAACCCTGCATGCAACTATGCCCATCAATTTCCCAACAGATGGAAGCGAAAACCAAGCATTGCTTTCGTTGAAAAAAGCATTAATAAACGAAAAACTATCTTATTCAATAGAATCCCATCCCTTTAACCGAAAAGGAAATGCAAATGGGATACTGGTCGGTGGCAACCTTTCCATTTTGTATAGCTTGATGGGTTCAGTTTCAGAAATCGATACCGATGGGAAAATACTATTTATTGAAGATTTGGATGAATACCTTTACCATATCGACCGAATGATGATGAACTTAAAACGGAGTGGAAAATTACGTCATCTGTCAGGATTAATTGTAGGAGGGATGTCGGGTATGAATGATAATACGGTTCCATTTGGAAAAACAGCGGAAGAAATTATTTCAGAAGCAGTTGCTGATTTTGACTATCCTGTATGCTTTCAATTTCCAGCCGGACATCAAATCGAAAACCGATGTTTGATATTAGGAAGGAAAGTAGCACTGAAAATAGGAGAAACAGTTGAATTGCAATTTATTGAATCCAATATTTTAGCTTAGGAATTGATAAAGAATTGAAAATAGCACAGCGTTTATTGTATATATTAGCGCATGTATTTGAATTATAAACGTTGCGAATATACACATCATTTAAAACAGACGATGATGGCAGAACATAATGAATTAGGAGCCAGCGGCGAAAAAGCAGCTGAAAATTTCTTAAAAGAAAAAGGCTATCAGATTTTAGCACGCAATTGGCGTTTTGGCTCCGACGAAATTGATATCGTAGCCAGACACAATGGTTTTCTTGTAATCGTTGAGGTGAAAACACGTTCCACCAATGCGTTCGGAGAACCCGAAATTGCTGTAACCAAACAAAAGCAAAAATTTTTAATCAGAGCCGCTCAACATTATATCTATCAAAATAACATCAACGATGAATGCCGTTTTGATATCATTGCCATTGTTTCAAAAAACGGGAAGAATACTTATAATCACATTGAAGATGCCTTCTATCCTTCTTTAGGTTATTGAAAATTGATTCTTATTAAAGATATCTCCTCTTTCGATTTCCCTGTATAAGACTTTATAGTATTCTTGATATGAATCGTAAACGGAGGGCTATTTCATATTATCCGAATCGGCCTGAAATTTAAAACCTAACCGTTTGCCTGTTTTTAAACGAATGTTATCGATATTGGATTGTATTTCAAAAACACTTACTTCTTTTACTTCATCATAAGGAGGTGTAAGGAGATCGAAATTTGATGTATACAAAATCGCTTTTTCAACAATGCCCCTAACGGCTTCTTTACTGATGATATTGTTAGAAAAGTCATTATAAATCAAACCCAGTTCTTTTTTCCCCTCAATGTAATAATGATTTTCGTTATTGATAAAAACCCTTCCAATCAAATAACCAATATCATTTTCACGATTGTATTTAAAAGAATCGGCTAAAAAGTTGTAAATATTGATAATCCCACAATAGGAACGATTTTTATTCTCCCTGATATAATTACACCGCATAATTTCGTGGTTACGAGGAAATTCAAATACATTGGTATGCATCATAAAAATGAGAACATCCCCTGCAAATTTCAATTCCATTTCAAAAGCATCTTTATCTCTGTATTCAAAAGATATATGTGTTTCCTTGGGTGATGATCTTTGCTTAAACTCACCCACCACTTCAACAATTACTTCTTTAAATAATTTAGCAGCTTCAAAAGTATTTTTATAAACTTGCTGTTTGTGGATGGCTTTATTCAAAACACTTTCAAATAAATCGACCTGATTGGTTTCCTCTTCCATATTTTTTTTTGTTAAGTATTTATAGGCGTATTTTTAAGTATCCTTATTTAAAAACTATTTTTAAGAAACATATATTTATTATTACTCTAAGTAATCAAGGCACTCTAAGTACTCTAAGTACCGCTTTTACCCCAATGATAGGTGTCAATATTCATACCCGCTATTTGTATCACCCTGTCAACCACAGTGGCTGCAACTTCTTCTATTGTTTGGGGTTTGCTGTAAAAAGATGGAGTAGCTGGACAAATAATTCCACCTGCTTCGGTTACAGTTTTCATATTCATGATATGGATAAGGTTCAATGGTGTTTCACGACAAACCAAAATTAGTTTTTTTCTTTCCTTCATCATCACATCAGCTGCACGGCATACTAAATCACCAGCCATACCTGATGCGATACGGCCTAGGGTACCCATGGTGCAGGGACAAATAATCAAAGCATCGTAATTGCCAGAACCCGAGGCAAAAGGTGCATAGAAATCATTGCTGGCGTATATTTTAAAAGGGAGGTGTTTATATGCATCATTTCCTAATTCGTATTCCCAAACCTGTTTGGCATTTTCGGTAAAAACAAGGCCTACTTCTGCTAACTGGTCTGACAGTAGTTGTAATTTTGCAAACAAGACTTTTGCATAAATGGCACCACTGGCTCCTGTAACAGCTACGGCTATTTTGAGTTTATTTTGCTTTAGCATAATTGATTAAATAATGAATTGAAATTACCAAAGCATTGTTAAATTGACCGTATTGAAAGAAAATCCAGCGATCGCCTGGAGCAGGTTTTTGTCGTATCCCCATCAAAGAATAATCCAAGCGGAAATTGGCGTTCCAATTATCATTAATAGCATAATTGATACCTGTAACCCAGCTGAATGCAAATTTACGAAAAGGATTGCTTTGGATTTCCCATTGATTGTATTCTTCGTAATTGCTTAACAATAAGCCAAATGCTGGTCCCATTTCAGCTGAAAAGTTCTGAGATAGCTTATATTGAAACAAAACAGGTAATTGTAAATAGTTTATTTGCATTTTGTATTCAATATAATCACCCTTTTCAACATTTGGGGTATGACTGCTCCCTTTTTGAATATATTCCATTTCTAATTGCAATGCAGTACGCATCGAAAGCTGATAATTTACAAATAATCCTATATCCAGTCCTAATTTATCGTAACCTCCATACGTATCTCCATCCACCTGTGATCCTACAACACCTAATTTGATACCTGCATTAAAATACTGTGCATTAACAAATAAGGTAGAACATAAGAAAATAAATATTAAAATGAATCTTGCTTTCATTTGTTTTTTATATTTCAACAAAGATAATGATATTTCGAATGAAGAATCTAGATTAAACCTATAAAAAATTTAAATGCCAATAAGGCAGATTTCTTATAGAAAATGTATCTATATAATAAGTTGCTTTCTTTGCCAGCATGACAAAAGAAATTCAAATTACCTGATTACAGCTCCCAATTTCTCAACATACACCTTTATCAATCGGTTCATGATACCATCAATCTGCTTTTCGTTGAGGGTTTTTTCCTGATCCTGTATGATAAAACTTACAGCGTATGATTTTTTTCCTGCTTCTAGTTTATCACCTTCATATACATCAAAAAGATTAACTTTTTTGAGCAAATTTTTCTCAGTTTGATAAGCCAGTTTTACGATTTCTGCAAAACTAACTTCTTTGCTAATCAACAAGGCCAGATCGCGACGGACTTCAGGAAACTTAGAAACTTCGGCATATGCAACTTCATCTTTTGGAATCATTTTTACAATGCTATCCCATTGAAAATCGGCATAAAAGACAGTTTGTTTGATATCAAAACCAGCCAACATTGCAGGTTGTAAACTTCCATAGGCGAAAACAGTTTTCCCATTGGAAGTGTATTCCAGGGCTTCTTCAAATACAGCATTCTTAATTGTACTCACATTCAGTTTATCAATATTAATACGCAAACGATGTAAAATATTCACTACATGGGCTTTCAGATTAAAAAAATCGGTATTACCAGCGGCTATGTTCCAGTTTTCTGCATATTTCTTACCGCTGACAAAAACTGCCAAGTGTTTTTCTTCTTTAAATCTTTTGCAAACATTGGCTTCTGCATTCACTTCCGCATTGTAAGTATAAGTATTTCCGAATTCATATAATTTCAGATCAGTCGATTTGCGGTTGATGTTATAACTGATGCTTTCCAAACCCCCGAATAACAAAGTCTGACGCATTACATCCAGTTCCTTGCTCAATGGATTCAATATTTTTACATTCACTGACGGATTGAAGGCTTCAATTTTATTCACGTATTCTGAAGTTGTGAGCGAATTGTTCATGATCTCAACAAAACCATTCATACTGAGGTAATTAGATATTGTATTTTGTACTTTTTCCTTATCAGGTTTGGCAATATAAGAAATGCTGGAGTGCAATTCACTTCCGATTTCAATATTGTTGTAACCATAAATGCGAAGAATTTCTTCAATTACATCAGCTTCACGGACTACATCTATTTTATTGGTAGGAATCAGCAGGCTTAAACCGTCTTCTGTTTCAGCTGTAATTTCAATTTCCAACGAAGTCAATATATTTTTAATGATAGTCTTATCTATTTCTTTCCCGATTAAACGATAGGTATTTTGATAACTCATCTCAATAGCTTTACGTTCAACAGCTATAGGATATACATCCACGATTTCGGATGAAACTTTGCCACCGGCCAATTCTTTGATAAGTAATACGGCGCGTTTGAGTGCATAGACTGTAATATTGGGATCGCAGCCACGTTCATAACGAAAAGAAGCGTCGGTTTTCAGACCATGAAACTTTGAAGTTTTACGGATGCTAGTTGGATCAAAATAAGCACTTTCAAGAAATATATTTTTAGTTTCTGCTGTAACACCTGATTTTTCACCCCCGAAAACACCAGCTATGCACATGCCTTCTTTGGCATTGCAAATCATCAGATCTTCACCCGAAAGTTTGCGTTCTGTTCCATCCAGGGTAATAAAAGGACTTCCTTTTGCTATTTTTTTGACGATGGCTTTATTTCCTGCAATTTTATCTGCATCAAAAACATGCAATGGTTGTCCACATTCAAATAAGACGAAATTGCTGATATCCACAATATTGTTGATGGAACGGATACCGATGGTTTTTAATTTGTTTTTGAGCCAATCGGGAGATTGTTTTACTTCGATACCCGAAATCGTGATGCCGCTATAACGCGGACAAGCATTAGCATCTTCAACGATAACTTCAATTGGTAAGTTATGATTATCTATCTTGAAATCATCTACAGTCGGTATTTTTAATGCAATTTTGGTGGTAGTTTCAGCCAGATTATTGATAACAGCAGCCAGATCGCGGGCAACACCAATATGAGAAGTGGCATCGGAACGATTGGGCGTTAAGCCGATTTCCATCATAAAATCATCTTCTATTTTAAAATACTTACTGGCAGCAGTACCCACAGCAACGGATGCATCCAGCACCATGATTCCGGCGTGGGAATGACCCAGCCCCAGTTCGTCTTCTGCACATATCATGCCTTCGGAAACTTCGCCACGGATTTTTGATTTTTTTATTACAAAAGATTCATCACCGTTGTAAAGCACTGTCCCTATGGTAGCAACTGCAACTTTTTGGCCTGCTGCCACATTGGGTGCTCCGCATACGATATGAAGCAATTCTTCGGCGCCAACATCAACGGTAGTTATGCTTAATTTATCAGCATCCGGATGTTTGATGCAGGTTTTTACCTCACCTATTACGATGCCCTGTAAGCCACCCTTGATAGATTCTATCTTTTCAATGCCTTCTACCTCCAGTCCGCAATCGGTCAGCAATTGTGATGCTCTTTCGGCAGTAATAGCTATGTTTATATAAGTCTTTAGCCAGTTATATGAAATCTTCATAAGTTCATGATGTTTTAAAAAAGCAAAATTACAAATTTTAAAAGAATTCTAATGAGAATGATTGGAAGAATTACAGAAAGTAAAAAGATTAAACATCTCGATTTATAAACCAAACAGGTTTTAAAACCTGCTTGGTTTATTCAAATATAATCTGTATCTAAAAAGTTTTAAAAAGTTAGCTAAAACCTAATCTTTATTTTTCCTAATATTTCTCTTTGAGGACCAGGTTGGTAAGAATTGCCATCAGGATCAGGTTCGGTAAATGCCATGTATTTTGCGCCGGTAAAGTTGCGGGTAAACAAGCTGCATTCGCCTTTCAAACCCCATATATTCCATTCGTATGAAATGCGGGCATGAAACAAATTAAATCCATCTTGCCAGTTCTGGTAAATTGCAGGATCCAGTTGACCGCTGTATGCTTTTGCATCGGTATATATGGCCCATTTCGACTGCAATTCGCTGCCAAGACTAATCTTGAAGTTTTTGCTGAAGCTATATACCACTTCTGTATACAATTGATGTTTCGGAGAATTGGGCAAATATTGTCCTTCAACCGGTGGTGAGGTCAATACATAGGTTGAGTTGGTATAAACAGGATCAATGCTGGCTGTTGTATATTTGTAATCAGCATAAGTATAAGACATTTGCAGACTCAGATTCTTGAGTATCTTGTAAGAGAACATGGTCTCAATTCCATAGCGCTTGCTGTTGCCTGCATTTCCGTAAAATACTTCCTGGTTTCCCCTTCCGTTTTGTTTGAAACGAAAGAAATCATTTTCAGTATTCATCATAAATCCGGTAATTTCATAAAAGAATTTATCCCCTAAAAAGCCACGGGCTCCTATTTCGAAACAATTGGAAGAAGCTGCCACCAGATGGGTATTGAAACCGCTGTAACCTAAAGGATTATTGGCCAGCTCTTCGGTAGAAGGGGGCATAAATCCCTGACTCCAGTTAGCAAAAACATTTACAACATCCGTAAAGGAATAACTTGCACCCAAACGGGCTGAAATACGGGTATAATCTTTTGAAGTTTTGGCTGTATCAGATGCCATCATTTTATCCGTTAATTCATTATTGGTGGCATCGTATCTTATACTTCCCATCAGATTAAACTTTCCGATTTCCATATTGTACAAGGCAAATACACCCATACTGCGTTGAGTAATGAGCTGATTGGCCAGCAAAGTATCCAGCTCTATTGAACTTTCATCGGTACTTTCCTGACGCAGTAAATCGTTGCCACTTTTAAGCTTGTACATGCTGATGTTCTGCCATTTGAAATCAGTACCCAGACTAAAATGATTTTTTACTTTCCCGGTATTGAAGTGCAAATTATATTGGGCACTTGCACCGGGAACAGTATAATCCCTATATTCTGCAGCTTTGTTACTGGTTTCCTTGTATTTCCAAGTTCTGAGGAAAGAGGAAAACTGTACATCCTGCATTGCGTTGATTTTATAGGCAGCCAGTAAACCTATCGTTGTGCGGTTGGTCTTCTGGTATTCATTAAACGGACAAGCATCCCCGTTGGCCTGTAATAAATTATCAAACTGTCCAAGGTTTAAACCTTCAGGATTTTGCTGGAAATAATCTGTATGGGAAATAATCTGAGTAATCGTCAGTTTGTTCGTTGGTCGGAAATTGATTTTTTCGTACAGCTTATTGCTCCAGTAAGCCTGATGATCGCGATAGCCATCACCATTGGTTCGTGAGAAACTGATGCGGTAGTCCATGTTATTTATACTTCCATCCAGTTGAAGTAATGATTTCCTGAATCCATTGCTTCCGAAACTCTGGCTGATTTCGCCACCAATGGGTCTGGGACCACCATTATCAGTGATGATATTTAAAACTCCAGCTGCACCGCTGCCACCATACAATCCGGCTGCTGCACCGCGTAGGACTTCAATTTTCCGGACCGTTGCCCAGTCGACATCATATAAATCAGGAGCAAAACCCGATGGATCGTTCACCGCAATCCCGTCAATGATTACACCAATACCACGCAATCCACGTTCAGTCAATATCCCCTGTCCGCGTATGGAAACATGAACGCGTTCTCCATCGTGCTGGTTGTCGATACGTACACCCGGAACCAGTCGCAATGCTTCTTCCACACCGATACCTTTGGGCATGATGCTAAGCCCTTCGGCACCGACTACCGACATGGCACCCGGATTTCTTTTTAATTTGACAGGCAAACGGTTGGCTGTAACGATTACTTCACCCAGACGTATGGTTTGAGTGGAATCGAGTTTTTGGGTTTGTCCAAACATAAAACCTTGGCTGCACAATACAAGTGCAACGAAAAATATTTTTAATTTCATTTTTTTTATTTTTTTTATTTTATTTATGGAGATGCCTGCCTAACAGTAGGCATCTAAGCCTTTAATCCACAAAATAGCAATAGCAATCGATTATACATTTATATGTAATGATTGGTTCTTAGCCCCTTTGCAGAAAAAAGAATCGCTTGATTAGCATTCAATACAAGAATTAAACAGCCTTTGGAGGTGGTGATATAATATCGGGACTGTTGGAAGCAAACAAAAAAACCAAATTGGGATAGTCGGTTTTTGTAATGAATCTCAAGCTTACTGAAGCAAATTCCTGAGGAAAATATTGAAGATGGAAGATGGGTATAAGCTTTTTGTCGATTTCTTTTTTAAGGCTATGTGTTTTTTTGAAAAGGGCAAAAAGTTCTTCTTCTTTACGGTCGTTGATACAGTAATAACAGCTTTTGCCCTTCTTTTTTTTTATCTTCACCACATCATACATTTCACACTTATAACAGAACTCTTTCTCCACTTCTGTCCATCTGATTGTAGTTTTGTAATTTTCGGAGACTTCAATCCGTATCAGGTCCTTTTCTTTTAATCCCTCTATGATGGCTTGTTTTATTTCGGAATGTATACTAAATTGCAATACTGTGAACCAAACATAATAAGCTGCTATATTAAACAATATGATGAGGGTAAGGCTTACAGCAACGGATTTCTTCATATATGAATGGCTTTTCATCATTTGCAATGTTTTACTAAAGAACAAACAAAAATAGTACTAATAATTGATTTCTATAGACACTTTATGAGGTTTTACGCTGAATCATCTGCAACCAGGCTGAAAAGAAATCATTACTATTTTGTTGCCATGTATTAACAGGATTCTTTACATCAAAATACTGAGGAATTAGATTGAGCCCTTTTATTTGATCTCTTTCATATTCTGAAAGTATTCGCTGGATATCGTATTCGGGATGGCCCAAATGAGCAAGAAAACGTTCATCGGAAGATTCAAAAACGTAATGTCCAGCTTCTGATGAATCTACAAGCAATCGAATGTTTCCATTGTTTTCGGCCAATTCCAGTTCTTCTTCATTCAAGCCTGCATATCTGCTTTGAGGACAATTAAAAACTGGCTTGGAGCTGTTGTTTATCCAATGTTTTTCTTGGTGATAGGTTGAAGGAAAAACACCAAATAGTTTTTTATCCAGTATAATTTCATTGATTCCAAGAAACTTCCCTATGGCAATTCCACCCCAACAAATCCCCAATGTGCTGATAATATTTTTTTGAGCGTAATTAAATATTTCAGTCAATTCAGGCCAATATGTAATATTTTCGAAAGGCATTAATTCAACCGGAGCTCCTGTAATAATCAATCCATCAATTTTTTTATTGGCAATAGCCTGTCCAAAAGTGCTGTAAAATTTCTCGAGATGATGCTTATCCGTTGTTTTATAGGCATGAAATGATGATCTTATCAGGACTGTTTCAACAGAAATTAACTGTTGAGTGATCATTCTTAGTATTTTTGTTTCGTATTTTTCTGCTTCAGGCATGATATTCAACAGGCCTATTCTCAGTTTATTCCTCATATTTACATTTTAACGTGTCAAAATTAATGAACTAAGTGAAATAAATTGATTTTTTATCTCAATTGTCCTATAATAATTTCTTTGAAATGGACTAAAATCCTTGCAAATCATTTTATTTAATAAGCCCAGCTTTAAAGCTGGGATTGTAAAATATAGCTAATAGAATGACTTTAGTCCATTAGATTTGTAGGGGAATAGTGATTTTAAATAAATACTTTACTAAAATACTTCATTATTAAAAAAAAAACTGTAGATTTGAACCATCAAACCTTAAACATTTGTATACAATGTCAGATTTTAAACATTTTTTCCTGCTGTTTCTTGTTGTTTTTTCATTCAATTTCAATGTAAAATCACAGATAATCAATGCTAAAGCAGATGATTTTAAAATTATTTGCAAGCGACCTTTGATTGTTCAATTGATTAAAGAAGATGCTTATTTTATAGAAGATCTGGAAAAAAGAATTTTAACCACCAGCAATGGAAAAAGAAAAGAAGAACTGGTAAATGAGTTGAGTACCTACAAAGAATTTGTTGCTAGCTTCAACAGTCAGATCAAAGATGCCATCTCAAAAGTATGGGAATTCAATAGTGAAAAGCCTATTGAATACAAAACTTTTTCGGAAGTGCAGACTTTAAGAAGAGTTAATCCTCGAGATTACACATTGTTACAGTTTGTTCAACTCAAACTTTGGGTAACCAATGAATATGGAATTGAAACATTTACCAAGAAAACCATTCCTACGATGGTTTATTCGCGCATGGAAAACAGTGAACCTTACGATGAGAACTTTAATAAAAAAATAGACTATAGTTTTTATTTACCCTATATCAATACACGTACAAACCATCAGTTGTTTGTTTCTGACTTGTTGATATCATTAAAAATTATTCAAAATCACATCAAAGAAATTAGAAATTTCGATAAAAAGAACTATTCATTAACAGATTATGCGAAAGATCAGGACGATGAAAACTGCACAAAATTAACCACTATGACCTTGTTGATGGACGAAAAGTTGCTGGATCCTAAAACTAAAAAACCAGATATCACCAAAGTATTTTCAGGTAAAATTAATATTATTCCCTCTGACGAAATAAGCAAAACACTTAATAATCAGGAAGAAGAAGTAGTCAGTATCTCACTCCCTTATTCTATAAAATCTGATAAATCGGGGATTAAAGGATTGGAATTCATGGAAGAATTAATGTATATGAAGTGTTTTGTGAATGCCAAATCAGGCTTCTTTTACGCAACTTATATTTCTAAAACAGGAGGAAATTGGGAGCCATTATTTAAATCATTGGAATTTAAGCGAATAGAAAAGTGCAAATAATTGGGTTAAAAAATTATGCTAGGATGTGCTATTGATTCATTAAATCCTTAAAATCAATATTGATATCGTACAAACCAACGATCTGGCTATGGTCAATTAATTCAATTTTATAGACTTTATTGGCTTCCGAACTATACCATACTTCGCAAAAGAAATCGTTCAGTTGATACAATTTTATAGTGAAACCATCCGTGGTTGTACGTAAAAACAATTCTTCACCATTTTCAAAAATTTCGGTGAGCTTAGCAATCATACTCAAACGCTCAAATTTTCTGGCAGATAGCATAATGGAATTTTTTGATTAATTTTATTGGTTATCAAATTGTTAAGCAATAAGTTTTTTTAATATTAACTTAGCTTTATTGGCCTATTCCGGCTTTGAAGTTTTATTCTTTAGAAGTTAAAAAATTGGGTCTAAAGCTAATCATCAGATATACAAACTGAGGAAATTTAGTATTACCTCCTCCAATTACATTAGTATGAAGGTATTTAAGGGTTTCACTTGGCAGCATAGTGCAATAGGCCAAGCTTAGATTTATGATTTTATTGTACTTATAAGTATAAACCAGGTCTATTTCTGAACCAAGACTTTTATATACTTCAAGACTTGGTTTATGAGAAACTGGAACGTAAGCTTTGTCAAGATAATACAAATGATAGGTTGCTTCTATTGAATGTTTTTCTTTGAAATCAAAAATGGCCCTGATGTTTAAATCATTGATACCAGCTGCTTTGGTTATATCGGCAGCATTTCCTGTAAAATAATCCATATATCCTAAATAGGTATGATTGGTCCCGTAAAGTTTGTCGAAAGTAGTAGATGTTGTTTTAGCAAGGCTGGTATCTTTATAATCAGTTCCAGAATAATGGTCATACGTCACGGAAAGTTCTAATGCTTTGGTAATTTTATATCCTAATTTGGCTGAATAAAAATTGGCATTTACAGTTTTGCCATCTGCTAATTTCCCTCCCTGAAAATAAAATATGCCTCCAATACTAAATTTCCCTTTTTTGAAATTAACATTGGGCCCTATGGTAAACCTTGAATTGAGATTGTTTGGCTCTAATGGTTTTTGATTCACATCCACGATCGACATCAGCGAAACATCCAGTTTTTTTTCGGCAAATGTCTTATTGAGCCATAAATAAGCCAAATATTTATAATTTTTCACTGTATAATCGCTTAAATAATTTAAAGCTGCAGTATTGTTATTCATTGCCAGACCCAAATCAGCTTTAAGTGTTTTAGCTTTATTGTCATATTGAAAAACAGCTAAATCGTGAACAACTCCCTGGTCGGTCCAATTAGAAGCACAAATTAATCTTTCATCATCATATTTTATTTGCTGACGACCAAGTTTTACGGAAAAATTTTCATTGAAATTAAATTTAGCCCAGGCTTCGAACACACCCATATTGGTATTATTTGCCGAAGTGGCATCCTGCCCCCAGTTTCTGATATCCTGAACCGAGAATGCAAACGTAAGATTGTCTTTTTTATAATCAAATGATAAGCGACTTCGTTGAACAACGACCCCATAAGGATTTTGAGAACCGATTAATAACTGTTTATAGCCATCTATAAACATCGTTTTATTTCGGAATTCTCCATTGATGCTAAATTGAGCCGAAGCCATTTGAAATGAAAAAATAACAAAGAAAAATACAAGTAATTTGTTTAAATACTTCATAATCTAAAATGTATTAATATTTCTAAAATCTGCAAAGCCAAAGGTGAACCATTAACTGTCTGTTATTTACATCATGCTAACACTGTCAGGGTTTAAACCCTGATAGTGTTAAACCCAATAAGCTATTCTATCCTATTGGAATCTTAACGTATTGCAAAAGTAAAGAATATATTTTTAGAAAAACACAGGAAATCATGCTTTTTTTGTTGAATTAATTTATTTAAAATCAATTCGTTGAAATATTGTTTATAAATTATTGTCGAAAGGAAGGGATTGTTTGAATAAAAAATTTATTTTTACCTAATAATTTTAGAAGCACTTATGGATATTAAAATTTATTTGGAACCTATCGGTTTTAAAAATGAAGATCTTGATTATCATGATTTACGTAGTCGCTTAGGACATATTATTACGACATATACGGATGAAGCATTTTTTCCTGATATGGAAGGAATTGATATTGCCATTGTAGGAGTAAAAGAAGATCGTAAGTCGGTGAATAATTTCGGTTCTGCCAATGCGCCTGATGAAATACGAAAGAAATTTTATCAATTATTTCCTTCCACAGCCAAAAACAAAATTGCTGACATAGGCAATATTAAAAAAGGACATACTGTTGAAGATACTTATTTTGCATTGAGTGAGGTAGTTGCTACCCTCATCAAAAAAGAAATCATACCCATCATCATTGGAGGGAGTCAGGATTTGTGCTTTGCTAATTACAGGGCTTACGAAAAATTAGGACAAATCATTAATATCTTTACGGTTGATAATACTTTTGATTTGGGTGATGCAGAAGATGAAATTGATGCCAAGGCTTATCTGAGCAAGATTATTTTACATCAGCCTAATTTTTTATTTAATTATACTAATATAGGTTATCAGACTTATTTTGTTGATCAGGAAGCGATTGACCTTATGGGGAAATTGTATTTTGATGCTTATCGTTTGGGTGTAATCAGAAAAGACATCGAACTGGTAGAACCCTTGGTACGCAACGCCGATATGATAAGCATTGATATTTCGGCCATCCGTCAGGCTGATGCACCTGGAAATGCGAATGCAACACCCAATGGATTTAATGGAGAGGAAGTTTGTCAGATTGCACGCTATGCAGGTATGAGTGACAAATTAACTTCTGTTGGATTTTACGAATGCAATCCTGTATTTGACAACAATGGACAAACCTCTCATTTGGTAGCTCAGATGATTTGGTATTTCATAGATGGGTTTTACAATCGCAAATTTGATTACCCTTATAAAGACAAAGAGAACTATAAAAAATACTATGTTTCTATCAAAGAAAATACCCACGAAATTATTTTTTATAAAAGCAAAAAAAGCGATCGTTGGTGGATGGAAGTTCCCTGCCCTATTGATTTAAAAATCAAATATGAACGTCATTATTTAGTACCCTGTTCCTATGATGATTATCAAACAGCATTAGCTGATGAAGTGCCTGATCGTTGGTGGCAGGTTTATAAAAAGCTGATGTAAACTTTTGTTTTTCCGTTTTTTATCATCTGATAATTATTAGTTTTTCACAAGCCTGAGAAGTTGTTGTTTTCAAACACAGAAAATAGGTAGCACTAATAAATTCAGATAAGTCAATATCGAGTGTGTAATTGCCTTTTATTTGTAAGCCCAGAGAAATTGAACGAAGACTTCTTCCCATCATGTCGGTGATAATGATGGAAGCTTTATCGTTATTGGTCAACGTATAAGTAATCCTGCATTTGTTTTTTGCCGGATTTGGCATGCAAACCAATTGTGAGGGAATATTTTTATTTTCAATGATACCCATATTCCAATTCATATTTTGATTAAAAATCCCACGTATCATCATTGCAGGAGCATTTCCACCACCCCAGGTATACCAGATATTTTCAGCAGGATCATAAAAGAGGGATGCTTGTTCAGGTTGAGGAATGCTAGTATTGTCGGTAGCTATTTTTACAGTATCTATTCCACCGAAAGTCTGTATCCCCAAGTAATAAATGGAATCTTTCTGCAGAATATACCCCGATGGAAATGGCAGCGAAATTGAAGGAGGATTAAGAAGAGGAGGGGAAGCTGGAATGTCAGTTTCCTCCAAAAAATAATTAGTCGATTGAGCAACTATTATTATTGTAGCAGTTTCGCGGGAATATTTATACAAGACGGCTTTTATTTTAGAACCTATTTTAGAAGTCGTATTTACCACACAATTAATACCATAAATACTTCTATCCTGATTAAGCTGGAATTTATTTACAGCAGTATAAGGATTGCTAAATGTTCCGCTGGCACCTGCCCATCGTGAACCTGTGTAGGTATTATGATCTCTTGTATACATGCAGCTATCACAGACGACTTTAATATCAAAGGTGTCCTGAGCAAGAAGAAAAGGGATAGAATCACTGCTAATAAAGGCAGCTACTTTATAGGTCCCTATTGTTGAGGGAGGTGTAAAGAAATAATTATCAGTAGTCAAATTATTAAAACTTTCACCAGGCTGTAAGCATGTATCAATACTATTTGATTCGGCATTGGTAGTTATTTCAATGCCATGTAATTTTAAATGTGTCTGAGCAATGGCACCCATATTAACAATATCAGCGTCATAATACATTGGTCTTCCTATTCCGGAAGGTATTTGCATATATCCATCGTAGAGGGTAACACTGTTAATTTGTATCCAATTATCTGGAGGCCTGTATAGAGAAACGTCATCTATCATCCATCCATATCCACCACCATAATCAGTTGAAAGGGGCGTTCCTGATAATTCCGGAGCATTGAATCTAAACCTAATCCATACTTTTGACTGATTGGCAGCCCATTGAGAAATGTTAATTTCTTTCCAGCCGTACCTCCATTGGTTGGCATTCCCATTCGCTGTAACATCAGGATTTGCCATATAACTATGCCAGTTTATACTGTCGGTACTTATTTCAACTAAAGTAGAATCACTGTTAAATGAATAATACCATTGATAGAATTTAATAGAAACAGCACTTTGATTGCTTAAATCAATAAAGTCCTTTGTTATGATCATGCTATTTTCGGGACCTGTAATATTATTTACAAACTGGTAAATGCCGTCAAAATAAGCTACTCCTTGATTAGCGGTTGGAGAATTCATATTGTCAGCACCCCAAAAATTCTTCCAGGCAGAAGATGCTGCAGCCGTATCGGATATGATGGCCCAATTACCTATCGTTTCAGGGTTTTTGTGAATCACCCATTTTGCAGTATCTGCAAAATTATCAGACCAAATTGAAACTTTTGTGTTTGAACCCACATTTTCGTTCAAATATTCCTGAAGATTCTTTGAAGCATTAGATTGAAAGGTTTGAAAAGGGAAGGGCTTAACACCTACGTTTTGACCAAGGCTTAACGTACTGCAAATTGTAAGCAATACGCTAAAAAAAATAAATTTTTTCATTGTATTTTGCTTTTAATCGGATATTAATATATCACAAAGTTACAACAATAAAAACCTATTTGTAAATAAATTATGTTAACATTTGAATAGAATTCTTTTAAACGCTCAACAAAAAAAGGTATAAAGTTTTAAAACTTTATACCTTTTAATATATGTAGTTTAAGAATCTTATTTCTTAGCATCCGCTTCAGGAGTAGCTTCTTCAACTCCACGAGTAGGTTTAATCAAAACAACGATAGAAGTTGGAACATTTAAGAATTCTACACCTTCTACTTTCAGGTTGTTAACTTTAACAAAATCATCGATATCCAATGGTGTAATGTCAATTTTAACGTCATCTGGTAATACATTAGGTAAACCTTTAACCTTTAGTTTTCTCATTTTCACAACCAATTTTCCGCCTCTTAAAACGCCAGGAGATGTACCGATCACTTTAATAGGAACACTCATAATAATTGGTTTATCTTCACTAATCTGAAGAAAATCTACATGTAAAATATTATCACTTACAGGGTGATATTGAACATCTTGTAAGGTAGCTTTGTATTGTTTTTCATTGATTTCCAAATCAATAAAACATACTTCAGGTGTGAAAATGATGTCTTTAAAATCTTTTTCATTTGTCAAAAAATGAATCTGATCTTTACCACCATAAAGAACACAAGGTACTTTACCGTTTTTTCTGTTCATTTTTGCATCTTTTTTCCCTACGTTCTCTCTCAGAGAACCGCTCATAGATACTGTTTTCATTTTAATTAATTTATTTGTGAGAAGTAAAACTTTCGCCTTTTAAGTTTTTTTTCTCTAATTAGTAATTATTGATTAGGCGTATTATTTAAGTTCAAACGTATTGTATAAATTTGAAATAGATTCATTGTTTTCTACCCGTCGGATAACATCCGATATGAGTTTTGCAACCGTGATGACATGAATTTTATCACTTTGATGATGCAATGGAATTGTATCACTAACAACAACTTCGGTAAAAGGAGAATTTTCAATCATTTCGTAAGCCTTACCCGTAAGCAATGGATGCGTAATTACAGCTCTAACGCTTGCTGCACCATTTTCCATCATCAAATAGGCTGCTTTTACTATAGTATTACCCGTATCAACGATGTCGTCGAGTAAAATTACATTCTTATCTTTAACATCGCCAATCAATTCCATTTTACCGACTTCGTTGGGTTTGTTGCGTTGTTTGTAACAAATTACAAATCCTGTTCCCAGGGTTTTTGCATACATTCCGGCTCTACGTGTACCACCTGTGTCAGGTGAAGCAAATGTAAGATTCGGTAAATTGAGGCTTTTGACATAAGGGATAAAAACTGAAGAGCCATACAAATGGTCAACAGGTACATCAAAAAATCCTTGAATCTGATCGGCATGTAAGTCCATGGTAATAATTCTCTGAACGCCTGCAGCAGTTAAAAGATTGGCAACGAGTTTTGCTGCAATGGATACCCTAGGTTTGTCTTTTCTATCTTGACGTGCAAATCCAAAATAAGGAATTACGGCAATGATGCGACGGGCCGAAGCTCTTTTGGCTGCATCTATCATCATCAATAACTCAAATAAATTTTCAGTTGGTGCAAAAGTAGACTGTATTATAAACACGTCATTTCCTCTGATATTCTGCTCAAATGATGGTTGGAATTCACCATCCGAGAATTCCACAACTACTGATTTACCAAGTTCTTTGCCGTAGTATTCGGCAATTTTTTCCGCTAAATAACGGGTTGCTCTTCCTGAAAAAATATTTACAAGATTTGACATGGTCTAGCTTTTTACTTTGGGCTGCAAAATTAAGTATTTTTATTTGAAAAAAGCTTGAAAATCAATTAAATTTAAAATTATATTTTTTTTACAATAGTTTGAGAAAAATTAGTATTTTTGCAGTCCTTAAAAAAGTTCTTTTAAATGCCCGGATGGCGGAATTGGTAGACGCGTCGGTCTCAAAAACCGATGAGGTTACACTCGTGCCGGTTCGATCCCGGCTCCGGGTACATTTCAGAAAAGGATAAACCCTTGTAGCTTTATGAGTTGCAAGGGTTTTTTATTTGTCTTACTGTAACATAGGTGAAACATTTTATGGTCTAACACTTTTTTAATAGCTCACTCTATCTTCTAAATTGGATATTTTTTCTTCTAAATCAGATACTTTCATTTCTAAATCATTTAAACCAACTTGTAAGCTTATGGTTTGAGAGTTTTGTATTCCAATAGATGATTTTAATTGTTTTATTTCCGAACTTTGTTTGAGAATAATTATAAAAAGGGTTAAAGTTATAATAGATAGAGTTATTATTAAAAATCTATCAAAATTACATTTAATAGGGAAATAATGTTCAGATTTAATAGTATCATTCATTTTTTATAAATTTAGCAGATAAAATTACACTAATTACAATTAAAAAATAACCTAAATAAATAAATAAAATCGAAATTTCAGGAAAAATGAATAAATATTTTATAGTTGTAGAATTAATAATATGAATTTTATCATAAAGTGAAGATAAAATGATTTGGTATTGCATTTCATTTGCTTTATCAATATTTATATTACTGGTTTCTGAATCATTTGTCTGATAATGAACTGTATAACTTTTTGTTAAAATAAAAATTATATGCAAAGAAATTAATCCACAAAGAATAATCAAACAGACTTTTGTAAAAAGTTTAGGTAAATAAATCATAATGTTTCTTTTTAAGTATAAAAATTCTTTATAATAAAGTGAATTTTAAATTTGAATTAATGTTTAATATATACCTTCTTACCACTCTTATTAAAATAGTATTTCCCCCCCTGAGAACCAGTAAATACTTCATGTCCATTGAAGGTTTCTTTTGCGAAAGAACTCTTTTTATCAATTGTTTTTTTATCAACTTCTTTTTTAATTTCTTTCTTTTCAGCTATTTTTTTATGTTGTGTGCAATACCCACTATCATCAATAGCTTTTCTTTTACATTGTGCCCCCTTTTGAGTAATAGCTTTGCATTGATTCTGTATGATACTCCCCAAAATTAGGACACAAAGTTAAGATAAAAGTAGTACTTTTA
>JBAXNW010000053.1:0-25239 GCA_037133555.1 Bacteroidota bacterium | reverse complement strand
AGAGATATAAGTAAAATTAATCAATATTATAAATTTTTGTCATGTACTTAGTATATATGAATAAATAATTCTTCTCACTTAAGTCCTATTGCTGGAATTTTCGTATTCGCATTCCGTTGAATCCGCTTATGTTGGTTCAGAATGAGGAGACAGCCCGCTTGAATTGAGTTTTTCTTTTTATTTGATTTCTATCTCAAAAACTTCCTTTTGAGTATCGTTTTTTAGTTCGAGGATATAACTCCCCTTTTCCAGCAGCAAAGGTTTTTTCTCTTTCTTGTCATTTAACTGGATTACATCATAAGGCACGGCTTTGGTGATGTCCTCACCTTTGCAATAGGCTTTGACGAGGAAAGGATAGTACATTTTATGCTTTTTTGTGTCAGTATAATATGGAGTTCTATCCAATTGATACAACCAGTCAGGTCTGGCTGCTATATATTTTGTGCGGGGATGAAAAACCTGTATATCAATTACATTTGGATTGTATGCATTGATAAAGCTTACGTTTGCAGTATCAACAAAAACGGTTGGTTTATTAACATTGGCAAGTAAAAAATAGCTGTTTTCGATAGCGGTATCGCTTCTTTCAACCATTCTGCACTGGTCAATGGAAAGCGGACGATTTTTACTGCCTAAAAATCGCCAGATAAAAGTCCCCATACTCCAGTCATTCCACCCTCTCGTAATATGCCCCAGACCAGCGAAAAGAATAACTTTAGCTGTGGTATCTGCATGAAAAACTTTCATCACATTAAATGCCTGACGGATTTCTCTTTCCAATCCTTGTCCGCCTCCAACCCAGCCGACATATTCAGAATTATATGGCACCGTTTCTTCACGAAAATCCATTTCATAAGAAAAAACCCTGAAGCCAATTTTCATGGCTTCTCTGGCCACATTCCCCATGACAGGTTCTGTTAACAAGCAACCGGCACCCAATATAGGATAGCCTCTCTTATTCGGCAAAGTATCAGCATCCCATAACGCTTCCATCCCTAAATATCTATACCCCTGATCATAGAGTTTTCGCAAAAGCGTTATCATATAGGCTCTTTGCTGAGGCATATTATGACTTTCGTTGATCATTACCAATTTCTTGCTTTTAGTCCTTTTAAGAATATAATCAGTTGCATCAATAGCTTTGTAAGTATTTACAAAAACTGCAGAATCAGCAGTTGATAATTTCTCTTTGCATTTATTATCATAGATTTCATCCATTGTTTTTATTGCTTGTTGATATTCTCCAATAAAAGACAAATAGTAGGATTGATAATTTTTAATTCCGCTTTCCGAAAAATTGCTATCTTTAAAATTAAGGATAACATCTTTAAGATAATAATCAGGAGGTGGAATTTGAGCATAGGATGAAAAGCTACCCAGCGTTAATAAGAGGGTAAACAGGAATTTGGTGTTGGTTTTCATGACTAAAGGTGTTAATTAGTAATCCACTGTTTTTAGGATGATAGCTATTTTTAGTAAACTTAATTTGTTTTATAATTTCAATTCTTTGGCAGGATCCCAGAAATAGTTAGCGAAATTTTGGATTTGATTGTCTTCAACAATAATGCCTTCGCTTTCCAGCAATTCCTGCATGGTCTGGCTACCACCGAAATGATGTTTGCCGGTGAGCAAACCATTGCGGTTGACCACACGGTGAGCGGGAATGTTTTCGGGCAGATGATGGGTAGCGTTCATGGCCCAGCCTACCATGCGGGAAGAACCTTTACTGCCCAGAAAGGAGGCAATGGCACCGTAAGAAGTTACCCTGCCGTAAGGTATCAGACGGGCAACTTCGTAAACCGATTGAAAAAAGGAGAGGTCTTTCATGCTTGCATTATTAGAGGTATTGAGTACTTGGAGTACTTAGAGTAATTAGAGTAATTAAAGTGCCTTGAGTACTTAAAATACTTAAAGTTAAAAAAGCACCTAAAGTAATTATAATCCATAGTTGATAAAAAGAACTGAGTATTATCGTTTGAAAAGTGAAGCCAATCGTCCAACTCAATAAGCAATTAGCCTAATAACTTAATAACCTAATAACTAATTACCTCTTCAGCTGGAACTTGATGTAGTTAATTTTCTTGCCCATATCCAGGAACATTTGCTCATAAAAAGTCTGTATTCCCATTACATCATCTTCGATGCCGGAATGGTACAAATCGTCGGTGGTCAGTAATACGTGATGACCATATTCTTTGATGATTTCCATGGTATAGAAATACAGCAGGAAAGCATCGGTTTTCAGATGAACCAGACCGTCGGCTTTGAGAATAGCAGCATATTTTTTCAGGAAAGGAGGCGAAGTCAGTCGCTTATTTTCTTTGATTCTGCGAGGCTGAGGATCGGGAAAAGTTACCCAGATTTCAGAAATTTCGTTTTCGGCAAAATAGTTTTCGATCAACTCAATTTTGGTCCGCAAAAAAGCAATATTGGGAATGTTTTCGTCACGGGAAGTCTTGCAACCTCTCCACATACGGGCACCTTTGATATCGAGCCCGATAAAATTCTTTTCGGGATAGCGCTGTGCCAATCCCACGCTGTACTCCCCTTTTCCACATCCAAGTTCTAACACAATTGGATGATTGTTCTTAAAAAAATCTTCAGCCCATTTCCCCTTTAAGGGATAGCCGTCTCTGATTTCTTCATACGTTGGCTGAAAAAAATTATCGAAAGTGAGATTTTCGGCGAAACGTTCTAATTTATTTTTTCCCATATTTATTTTCTGCCACTTGGGCAATCATTTATTTGCCCCTCAGGCATTTAGAAAATTTATGTATACTTTAGTCATTTTAGCACTTCCTTCAAACTTTAAGTACTCAAGGCACTCAAAGTAATTTAAGTACTTACTTCTTCAACAGCCAGGCCTCATGGTTTTCGGTTTTGATGAGCTGTTGCAGTGCTTTGCTGGCTTCTTCTTTGGTGGCATGCGATTCATAATAAACCACAAACATCCCTTTATCCTCATACTGACGAATTATGCCTGCGTTTTTAAACCCTTTGGCCGTTAATTCAGAAACACGTTTTTTGGCATTTTCTTCTGATTTAAAAGAACCTGCAACCAGATAATACGAATTGACGCCTGTTTGATTTAAATTTGCAGTCACATTGCCAGGCAGTTGCTTTGATATAGCAGACGTTGTATTTTGAGTTGTTGATTGAGCTGTATCTGTATTATGCACGCTATCATAAACTGTAGAATCAACTGGAGCAGGCATTTCATTCACAAGGGTGGTTGGAGCTGGTTTATTCTCAGTTTTTACAACATTGTTATACATGTAATTTCTAAATATATCTGTAAAAAACACAAGAAAAATGAGGGCAGTTACTATTATAATAGCAGCCAAAATGCTAACGTTTCGTTTTATCTTTTTAGAACGTTTAATTTTATCTTCCTTTGCCTTTAGCGTATTTTGTGCAGCTTTATCTTTAAATTCAGTGCGAACGATGGCAGGAGAAGTAAAACCACTGAGTCCAAATTCTTCGGCAGACAATGAAGTTGTTTCAGCATGAAATTCAATTTGATTGTTCTCCGACAACGAAAAAACACCCAGGCCTTCTATTCCTGTCATTTTGCCTTTTTGAATATCCGACATCAAGGCATCTGTAAAATATTTGATGGCGTTTAAAGCAGCTATGTAGGTTATCTTTTCATTTTCAGAAATTGCAATTGCCAAACTATCATCATCTATAACATCATATACAAAAACTATTTTGCTGGAAGGAGGTGCAAAACTATGTTCAACAGGATGCAGTGTGCTCGCCTGGTGTTCAATAATAAAACTACCAAATCCGGGAATAACGACTTTATCGTTGGCTTCCAGGATTTCAATAATATACTTAACAATGTTCATCGTTTTTTATTTAATATCAAATCGTATTGGTTAATTTAATCAGATCTTCAGGTGTATCAACTGCAATACTTTCAAATTCGGTAATGGCAGTATAAATAGCATACCCATTTTCTATCCAGCGAAGTTGTTCCAAGGATTCTGATTTTTCAAGTCGACTTTGGGGCAAACCAACTATATTTTTTAAAACAACTGTACGATAGGCATATATGCCAATGTGTTTATAATAATCATTTTTGTTTAACCATTCATGTTGGTTGGTTCCACGTTTATAAGGAAGTGGCAAACGACTGAAATATATTGCTTTCTGGTGAATATCGGTTATTACTTTTACAATATTGGGGTTAATTAAATCCTCATATTGATGAATTTTTTTGATCAGGGTTGCAATTTCAATTTCAGGATTTGTGAAACAATCAGCCAAAGCATCAATTTGCGCTGGGTTGATGTAAGGTTCATCGCCTTGAATATTAACAACAACATCAATTTTCTTCTCATTGAGCGATGTAAGCACTTCATAACATCTTTCGGTGCCACTATTGTGGTTTTGTGAAGTCATGCAAACATTTCCTCCAAAAGATTTCACATGGCTTGCTATTCGATCGTCGTCGGTAGCTACCATAATTTCAGAAATGGTTTTAGCCAGGCTCACCTGTTCGTACACCCTTTGAATCATTGATTTACCATTGATGATGGCCAAAGGTTTACCAGGAAAGCGGGTTGAAGCGTATCGGGCAGGGATAATACCTATAATGTTCATGATAGCATTCGTTTAAAACAAACCGTTGATTTCAGCATTAATTTTTTCGATAATAAAACCTAAGTCCTCAGGATTTTTTTGAAAATTCATATTATCAACTTCTATCACCAATAATTTTCCGTTCGCATATCCATCTATCCATTGTTCATATCTTTCATTCAAACTTTTCAGATAATCCAAGCGAATGGAATTTTCATATTCTCTTCCTCTTTGTTGGATCTGATTCACCAACGTTGGAACACTGGCTTTCAGATAAATCAACAAATCAGGCGGTTGAATAAATGTACTCATCAATTCGAACAATGAAGAATAATTGTCAAAATCGCGGGTAGTCATCAAGCCCATTGCATGAAGATTGGGTGCAAAAATAAAAGCATCTTCGTAGATTGTACGGTCCTGTATAACTGATTTGCCTTTTTTACGGATATCCACCACCTGACGAAAGCGGCTGTTTAAGAAATAAATCTGAAGGTTGAACGACCATCGGCGCATATCTTCATAAAAGCTCTGGAGATAAGGATTCGTATCTACATCTTCGTAATGTGCCTGCCATTTAAAATGTTTTGCCAACAATCCGGTAAGTGTGGTTTTACCTGATCCGATATTTCCTGCAACAGCTATATGCATAATTATATTTTTAAAATGAATGAATATCAAACAAATCCGCTAGAATTTTTGAAAAACAAATATACGTATTATTTTTAGAAATCAAGCCTTGTAAAAATAATAATAATCCTTTGCAGTTTACAATAAAAAAAAGCAGCAAAATTTTGCTGCTTTTTTTGGGAGTATTATGCTTGAGCCGTTGGCCCACCTAAATTAAAAGGTAAACCTTCCAATTGATCGGGTTCTTTAATTTTCCCGTTTACCGACTCGAACTTCGAAAGATTCTCCTGCAAGGCTCTCAGTAAGCGTTTAGCATGCTGAGGGGTAAGAATAATTCTTGATTTTACATTGGCTTTTGGAACACCAGGCATCAATTTTATAAAGTCAACAATAAATTCGGATTGAGAATGTGTGATTACAGCTAAATTTGAATAAATTCCTTCTGCAACTTCTGCACTCAATTCAATATTTAATTGATTTTGATCATCTTGTTGATTCATCATTTTAGTTATTACGGTTTAACATTTCGTTCATTTCTTCGGCAGATCCTACTATCAGACTTTCGTATTCACGTAAACCAGTTCCTGCAGGAATCAGATGACCTACCAAAACGTTTTCTTTCAAACCGATTAAATTATCAGTTTTTGCACTGATGGTAGCTTCGGTAAGTACTTTCGTCGTTTCCTGGAAAGAAGCAGCCGACAAGAAACTCTTGGTTTGCAGGGAAGCTTTCGTAATCCCTTGTAAAACCTGACGAGCAGTTGCAGGTTGAGCATCTCTGGATTCTACCAACATTTTGTCTTTACGTTTCAATGTAGAGTTTTCATCTCTGATTTTACGTGCACTCACAATCTGACCTGGTTTGTAAATATCTGAATCACCTGGATTTTCAATCACTCTTTTGCCAAAGATTTCATCGTTTTCTTCCTGGAAATCAATTTTATTTACCAGTTCGCCTTCAAGGAATTTAGTATCACCTGGATCGGCAACTTCAACTTTACGCATCATTTGACGTACAATGACTTCATAATGCTTATCATTGATTTTTACACCCTGCAAACGGTAAACTTCCTGAATTTCATTTACAATATATTCCTGAACTTTCATAGGTCCTTTAATAGCAAGGATATCAGAAGGAGTCATAGCACCTTCAGAAAGCGGAGTTCCGGCTTTTACATAGTCATTTTCCTGTGCAAGAATCTGTTTTGAAGTAGGAATCAGATAGGTTTTTTCTTCACCTGTTTTGGAAGTAATCACAACTTCTCTGTTTCCTCGTTTTAGTTTTTTGCTGAATGAAACCACACCGTCAATTTCGGAAACTACAGCTGGATCGGAAGGATTACGTGCTTCAAAAAGTTCGGTTACACGTGGTAAACCTCCGGTGATATCACCAGATTTACCAAAGGCTCTTGGAATTTTAGCGATCGTTTCGCCGGCAACAATTTTCTTGCCTTCGTCGCAGCTAATATGAGCACCTACAGGTATATCGTAGATTTTCAGAACTTCTCCACCTGCAGATAAAATACTGATGGATGGGTTTTTAGATTTCTGACGGGTTTCTATAACAACTTTATCCTGATAACCAGTTTGATCATCAGATTCAATTCTATAGGTAACACCTTCAATAATATTGTCATAGGAAACTTTTCCGGCTACTTCTGATAAAATTACAGCGTTGTATGGATCCCAATCAGCTATCATGACGCCTTTTTTAACATCACTTCCGTTTTGAACATATAAATTAGATCCATAAGGAATAAAACTCGATGTCAGAACGATACGGGTATGTTTATCAACGATACGCATTTCAGCAGAACGACCAATCACTACTTCATAATTTCTTCCATCTGTATTTGCAAATTCAACAGAACGTAATTCATCAATTTCAAGTACACCATCATATTTAGCTTCTATCCTTGATGAAATAGCAATGTTAGAAGCAGTACCCCCAACGTGGAATGTTCTCAAAGTAAGTTGAGTACCAGGTTCTCCAATTGATTGAGCAGCAATAACACCAACAGCTTCACCTTTTTGAACCATTCGGCCTGTAGCTAGGTTACGTCCGTAACATTTTGCACATACACCTTTTTTCGATTCGCAGGTTAATACCGAACGAATTTCAACTTCTTCAATGGGTGATTCTGCAATTATCTGGCAAATTTCTTCAATTAATTCTTTTCCTGAATGGATGATTAACTCACCTGTTTGAGGATGGTAAATATCATGTAAAGAAACACGGCCTAATATTCTGTCGTATAATGATTCAACTGTTTCTTCATTTTTCTTTAAAGCAGTAGTAACCAATCCTCTTAATGTACCACAATCTTCGTCAGAAATAATAACATCCTGTGAAACATCAACCAGACGACGGGTTAAATAACCAGCATCAGCAGTTTTCAAAGCGGTATCGGCCAAACCTTTACGAGCACCGTGGGTAGAAATAAAGTATTCCAAAACCGATAATCCTTCTTTAAAGTTAGAAAGAATAGGATTTTCGATAATTTCACCACCGGTAGCACCTGATTTTTGTGGTTTTGCCATCAAACCTCTCATACCTGATAACTGACGAATCTGTTCTTTAGATCCCCGGGCACCAGAATCAAGCATCATATAAACAGGATTGAATCCTTGTTTATCTTTTGCCAATTGTTTCATGAGGGTTTGTGTAAGATGAGAATTAGTATGTGTCCAGATATCAATAATCTGATTGTATCTTTCGTTGTTGGTAATGAAACCCATATTATAGTTGTTCATTACTTCATCCACTTCAGCATTTGCGTCAGCAACCAATTGTTCTTTAATTGCAGGGATGATAACATCGCCTAAATTAAAAGACAAACCGCCCTGAAAAGCCATCATAAAACCTAAATCTTTGATATCATCCAGGAATTTTGCTGTTTTTGCAGTACCTGTTTTTTTCAAAACAGAACTGATAATATCGCGCAAGGATTTCTTGGTGAGTAATTCATCAACAAAACCATATTCTTTAGGAACTACTTGATTGAATAAAACACGACCTACAGTAGTATCTTTTAGTTGTTTTTTGAAACTGCCATCTTCTTGTTCAACATCAATCATCACTTTAATCCAGGCGTGCAAATCTACTTTTTGTTCGTTGTAAGAAATAATAACTTCTTCAGCAGAATAGAATCTTTTTCCTTCGCCAATAACAGGATTTTCGGGTTCGCTCAACCTTCCTTTGGTAATATAATAAAGGCCTAAAACCATGTCCTGAGATGGAACCGTGATAGGAGCACCATTTGCAGGGTTTAAGATATTATGAGAAGCCAGCATAAGTATCTGAGCTTCTAAAATTGCAGCATTTCCTAGTGGAACGTGAACAGCCATCTGGTCACCATCAAAGTCGGCATTGAAAGCAGTACAAACTAAAGGATGCAAACGAATTGCTTTACCTTCAACCAAACGAGGTTGAAATGCCTGAATACCCAAACGGTGTAAAGTTGGAGCACGGTTTAGCATTACCGGATGACCTTTTAAGATACTTTCCAAGATATCCCAAACTACAGGATCTTTTCTGTCAACAATTTTCTTAGCCGATTTTACTGTTTTTACGATCCCTCTTTCGAGCATTTTGCGGATAATAAATGGCTTAAATAATTCTGAAGCCATGTCTTTTGGTATGCCGCATTCGTTCAATTTTAATTCAGGACCTACCACAATAACCGAACGACCTGAATAGTCGACACGTTTACCTAATAAGTTCTGACGGAAACGACCTTGTTTACCTTTTAAGCTGTCGCTTAAAGATTTTAAGGCTCTGTTTGATTCCGTTTTCACTGAACTAGCTTTTCTGGAGTTATCGAACAACGAATCCACAGCTTCCTGAAGCATACGTTTTTCGTTACGCATAATAACATCAGGTGCTTTGATTTCAATTAATCGTTTTAAACGGTTGTTTCTGATAATTACCCTACGGTACAAATCGTTCAAATCGGAAGTAGCAAAACGACCACCATCCAGAGGCACCAAAGGTCTCAGTTCTGGTGGAATTACAGGAACTACTTTTACAATCATCCATTCGGGACGATTTTCAATTCGATGTTGTGCATCACGGAAAGCTTCGAAAACTTTAAGTCTTTTTAATAAATCTTGTTTTCTTTGTTGTGATGTTTCGTTGCTTGCACGGTGACGAAGATCAAAAGACATTTGATCCAAATCCAATCTGGATAAAAGATCGTGTAATGCTTCTGCGCCCATTTTGGCAATAAATTTATTGGGGTCCTTATCATCCAGATTTTGGTTATCGGCCGGAAGATTTTCCAAAATTTCGAAATATTCTTCTTCTGATAAGAAATCAAGATAATTGACACCCTCATTTTTCTTTATACCCGCATTGATTACTACATATTTTTCGTAATAAATAATCATGTCGAGTTTCTTGGTTTGCAAACCAAGTAAAGAACCTATTTTATTAGGCAAAGATCTAAAAAACCATATGTGTGCGACAGGAACCACTAACTGTATGTGTCCCATTCTTTCTCTTCTTACCTTTTTCTCGGTAACTTCAACACCACAACGGTCGCAGACGATGCCTTTGTATCTGATACGTTTATATTTACCGCAATGACATTCCCAATCTTTTACAGGTCCAAAAATTCTTTCACAAAACAAACCATCTCTTTCGGGTTTGTAAGTTCTGTAATTAATGGTTTCTGGTTTAAGTACTTCACCTCTTGAACGTTCAAGAATTATTTCGGGTGAAGACAAACTTATAGTAATGCTTGAAAATTCATTCTTTACGGTATTGTCTTTTCTGAAAGCCATATTTTTAATGTTAAAAAATTAAAATAAAATGTTGAATTAAAGATTTAATGATTGAATATACGTTTGCTAATCAAAAGTAATATTCAAACCTAAGCCTCTTAATTCATGAACTAAAACATTAAAAGATTCAGGAATTCCTGGTTTCGGCATGTTTTCGCCTTTAACAATAGATTCATAGGCTTTAGCTCTACCAATCACATCATCGGATTTAACCGTTAGTATTTCCTGTAAAATGTTGGCGGCACCAAATGCTTCAAGTGCCCATACTTCCATTTCTCCAAAACGTTGTCCCCCAAACTGAGCTTTTCCACCTAAAGGTTGTTGTGTAATGAGTGAATAAGGTCCGATTGAACGAGCATGCATTTTGTCATCAATCATGTGATGAAGTTTAATCATGTAGATAAAGCCAACAGTAGCAGGTTGATCAAATCTAACACCAGTGCCTCCATCGTGCAAATACACTTTACCATTTTCGGGTAGTTCAGCTTTGCGCATATAGGCATTTATTTCATCAATGGTTGCACCATCAAAAATAGGTGTTGAAAATTGAAGTCCTAATTTTACGCCAGCCCAACCCAACACAGTTTCGTAAATCTGTCCAAGGTTCATACGGGATGGTACGCCTAACGGATTCAGAACGATATCAACAGGTGTTCCATCTTCCAAGAAAGGCATATCTTCTTCACGAACAATTTTGGCAACAATACCTTTATTTCCATGACGACCAGCCATTTTATCACCTACTTTCAACTTACGTTTTTTAGCAATATAAACTTTAGCCATTTGAATAATTCCAGCAGGTAAATCATCACCCACTGTAGCTATAAATTTATTGCGTGAATAACGTCCGGTATATTCTCTGAATTTAATACTGTAATTGTTTAATAGTTCTTTGATCAAACTATTTGTTTCCTTATCAGTAGTCCATTTATTAGGATTGATATTGGTGTAATCGATAGAACTTAATATTTTTTGAGTGAATTTTGTCTTTTTAGCAACAATTTCTTCCTTAAAAATATTATAAACGCCCTGTGAAACTTTTCCACTGGTTAATACCAATAATTTGTCAACCAATTTGTTAGACAATTCGGTAATATCTTTCAGGTAATCTTTTTCAAGCACCTTGATAATATCTTTGTCTTTTCCTTTTGCTTTTTTATCTTTTAAAACTCTGGAGAATAGTTTTTTGTCAATTACAACACCCTTCAACGAAGGAGGTGCTTTTAAAGATGCATCTTTTACATCACCTGCTTTATCACCAAAAATTGCTCTTAGTAATTTTTCTTCAGGAGTAGGATCAGATTCACCTTTAGGTGTAATTTTTCCAATCAGAATATCGCCTTCATTTACTTCTGCACCAATACGGATGATACCGTTTTCGTCCAGATCTTTCGTAGCTTCGGCACTTACATTAGGGATATCGTTGGTTAATTCTTCAAGTCCACGTTTGGTTTCGCGTACTTCAAGCGTAAATTCCTCGATATGTACAGATGTAAAAATATCTTCTTTAACTACTTTTTCGGAAATTACAATAGCATCTTCAAAATTATAACCTTTCCAGGGCATGAAGGCAACCATTAAATTTCTGCCAAGCGCTAATTCGCCATTTTTAGTTGCATAACCTTCGCAAAGCACCTGTCCTTTTTTTATCTTTTCACCTTTTCTTACGATAGGTCTAAGATTAATGGAGGTATTTTGGTTGGTACGCATGAATTTTGTAAGTTTATATCTTTTTAGTTCATCATCAAAACTTACCATTCTTTCTTTTTCGTCGCGGGCATATCTGATAACAATTTCGTCAGCATCTACATATTCTACGATGCCATCTACTTCAGCATTGATCAATACACGAGAATCGCGGGCAACAGAACCTTCGATACCTGTTCCAACAACTGGAATCTGAGGATTTAACAAAGGTACAGCCTGACGCATCATATTAGAACCCATCAAAGCACGGTTCGCATCATCATGTTCCAGGAAAGGAATCAATGAAGCTGCTATCGAAGCAATTTGATTGGGGGCAATATCAATGAGGTCAATTTTTTCTTTTGAAACGATAGGGAAATCGGCTAAATGTCTGGCTTTGATTTTATCAGGAATAAAGTTTCCTTTTTCATCGTAGTCAGTATTTGCCTGAGCAATAATGCTATGTTCTTCCTCTTCTGCACTCATATAAATATAATCCTGATCCATCGCTACAGAACCATCCGCTACTTTTCGATAGGGTGTTTCTATAAAACCAAGTTTATTTATTTTTGCATACACACAAAGCGAAGAAATTAAACCGATATTTGGGCCTTCAGGTGTTTCGATGGTACACAATCTTCCATAATGGGTATAGTGAACGTCACGAACTTCAAAACCAGCTCTTTCTCTGGATAAACCACCAGGTCCTAAAGCTGAAATTCTTCTTTTATGTGTTATTTCAGCCAGTGGATTGGTTTGATCCATAAACTGAGAAAGTGCATTAGTACCGAAAAATGAGTTGATTACCGATGATAATGTTTTGGCATTTATCAAATCGGTAGGTGTAAATACTTCGTTGTCACGAACGTTCATTCTTTCGCGAATGGTTCTTGCCATACGTGATAAACCAACACCAAACTGAGCATACAATTGTTCTCCAACTGTACGAACTCTACGATTGCTTAAGTGGTCAATATCATCAACATCAGTTTTAGCGTTAATAAGCGCAATCAGATATTTGATAATATCAATGATGTCTTCTTTGGTTAGAACTTTGGTTTCGCTTGGTACATTCAGATTTAATTTCTTATTAATTCTGTAACGGCCAACATCGCCAAGGTCATAACGTTTGTCAGAGAAGAATAGTTTTTCGATAATACCACGGGCGGTTTCTTCATCAGGTGGTTCAGCATTACGAAGCTGACGATATATATATTCTACTGCTTCTTTGGCATTATTTGCAGTATCTTTTTGTAATGTATTGAAAATGATGGCAAAATCGTTAGTGTTCACATCTTCTTTATGTAGAAGTATTGTTTTGATATGAGCATTCACAATTAAGTCAATATGTTTATCTTCCAGAACAGTTTCACGGTCGATAATAACTTCGGTACGTTCAATAGAAACCACTTCGCCGGTATCTTCATCCACAAAGTCTTCAATCCAGGCTCTAACAACGCGGGCAGCCAATCGGCTACCAATTAATTTTTTAAGACCAACTTTTGAAACTTTAATTTCCTGTGCAAGGTTAAAGATTTCGAGTATGTCTTTATCTGTTTCAAAACCGATGGCTCTTAATAATGTAGTAATAGGAAGTTTTTTCTTTCTATCGATGTAAGCATACATCACATTATTGATATCGGTTGTAAATTCCATCCAGGATCCTTTAAAAGGAATAATTCTGGCTGAATAAAGTTGTGTCCCATTTGCATGCACACTGGTTCCGAAGAATACACCAGGTGAACGATGTAATTGAGAAACAACGACCCTTTCGGCGCCATTAATAACAAAAGTACCTTTGGGTGTCATATAAGGAATCATACCTAGGTAAACATCCTGGATAATGGTTTCAAAGTCCTCATGTTCAGGATCGGTACAATATAATTTTAATTTTGCTTTTAAAGGAACACTATAAGTAAGTCCTCTCTCCAGACATTCTTCGATAGAATAACGTGGAGGATCAATAAAATAGTCAATAAACTCTAAAACAAAATTATTACGGGCATCTGTAATTGGAAAGTTTTCACAGAAAACTTTAAATAAACCTTCATCGGAACGATTTTCTGAGTTGGTTTCTAATTGAAAGAAATCCCTGAAAGATTTTAGTTGGATATCTAAAAAATCGGGATAATCTTCTCTTTTTCTCGATGCAAAATTGATTTTTTGAACTGTTTTTGGTGTCAAAGTGATTTCGTTTTAAGATGGAAGAAAAAAATGAATTAACAATTAATATATAACAAGGAAAAGACTTCTTGTTATACAAGAAGCCTGTTTCCTTATTAATTGTATGCTATTAAACCTTCTTACTTAACTTCTACTTCCGCTCCAGCTTCTTCTAATTGTTTTTTCAATGCTTCAGCTTCGTCTTTAGTTACGCCTTCTTTTAATGGTTTTGGAGCTGCATCAACCAATTCTTTTGCTTCTTTTAAGCCTAAGCTGGTTAATTCTTTAACTAATTTAACTACTGCTAATTTTTGTGCACCAGCTGCTTTTAGAATAACATCAAAAGATGTTTGTTCTTCTACTACTGCTGCTACTGCGGTTGGAGCTGCTACTGCAACAGCTGCTGCTGCTGGTTCGATGCCATAAACGTCTTTCAAAATATCAGCTAATTCTTTAACTTCTTTAACGGTTAAATTAACTAATTGTTCTGCAAAAGCTTTTAAATCTGCCATTTTATTATTGTTTTTAAGTGTTTTTAATTTGTTTTTTTAATTAATTATTCTGGTCTTTCTGATAATGTTTTAAGAATTCCGGAGATATTACTTCCGCCTGATTGTAATGCTGACATTACATTCTGCATTGGTGATTGAAGCATACCGATGATATCACCGATAAGTTCATTTTTGGTCTTGATATTAATAAGCATATCAAGCTGGTTATCGCCAATATAAAATGATTCTTCAACATAAGCACCTTTTAAAATAGGTTTAGGCGAAGTAGCTCTGAACTCTTTTATTAATTTTGCAGGTAAGTTATTAATATCTGCAAGCATTATAGAAGTAGAACCTTTTAAAACCGGAAATAATTCAGAGTAATCTCTGCCGGATTTTTCCATTGCTCTTTTCAGCAAGGTGTTTTTTGCTACGATCAACTGTACTTCTCTTTTGAAACAAAGTCTTCTCAGTTTACTTGTGTTTACTGCATCTAAATTAGAGATATCAGTAACATACAAATAGTTGGATGCTGAAATTTGTTCTGCAAGTTGAACTATCAGTTGATTTTTTTCTTCTTTTTTCATTTATTTGCTTTCTTTTAAGCCACTTACTTTATAATAACTTATAAAGCAATGGATTTAGGTTCAACTTTAATACCTGGACTCATTGTGCTTGAAAGGTAAATACTTTTAACATAAGTACCTTTAGCGGCTGCTGGTTTCAATTTGATAATCGTTTGAATTAATTCTCTTGCATTATCAATAATTTTATCATTCGTAAATGATACTTTTGCAACAGCTGCATGGATAATTCCAAATTTATCTACTTTGAAATCAATTTTACCAGCTTTTACTTCAAGAACTGCTTTGCCGACTTCCATTGTAACAGTACCTGTTTTTGGATTGGGCATTAAGCCTCTTGGACCTAAAATTTTACCTAACGCTCCTACTTTTGGCATGACGCTTGGCATGGTGATGATAACATCTACATCAGTCCAGCCACTTTTGATTTTATCAATATATTCGTCAAGCCCGTAGTAATCTGCTCCGGCTTCTTTAGCTTCATCTTCTTTATCAGGTGTACATAATACCAGTACTTTTTTTACTTTCCCGGTGCCGTGAGGCAATGTAACGATACCACGGACCATTTGATTGGCTTTACGTGGATCTACTCCTAAACGAACATCTACATCAACAGAAGAATCAAATTTTGTATTGGAAATATCCTTTACAATTTTGATTGCCTCTTCTAATGAATAGATAGCGTCTTTATCGAATTTTGCTAAAGCTACTTTTCTTTTTTTTGTCAACTTAACCATTTCGCGTTTTGTTAATAAATTTGACTTTTAAATAATGTTTACCTTAAACATTACTAAGCGATACTTGCAAAAGGTTTTTCTCCTTTTATTGTCAACCCCATACTTCTGGCAGTACCTGAAACCATAGAGATAGCTGATTCTAAAGTGAAACAGTTTAAATCTACCATTTTGGATTCAGCAATTTGTTGAACTTGTTCCCAAGATATGGTTGCAACTTTATTTCTATTGGGTTCTGGTGAACCTTTTTTAATTGCGGCTGCTTCCATCAACTGTACTGCTACAGGAGGAGTTTTAATTATAAAAACAAAGGATTTGTCTTTGTAAACAGTAATAATTACTGGAATAATTTTCCCAGCACTTTCCTGAGTACGAGCATTAAACTGCTTGCAAAATTCCATAATGTTCACACCTTTAGAACCTAATGCAGGGCCTACTGGTGGTGAAGGATTTGCAGCACCTCCTTTAATTTGTAATTTAATGATACCTGTAACTTCTTTTGCCATTTTGCTTTTTACTTAAAGATTAAAAACTTAAGTTTAATTTTTTTAATAACTATTCTTTTTCTACTTGCATAAAACTTAACTCTAAAGGTGTTTTTCTTCCGAAAATCTTAACCATTACTTTAAGTTTTTTCTTTTCTTCATTCACTTCTTCAATGACACCACTGAAACTGTTGAATGGACCATCAATAACTTTAACCGATTCTCCAACAATAAATGGATCGTTCATTTCTTCGCCTTGGTTCGATAATTCGTCAACTTTTCCTAGTATTCTATTTACTTCGGATTGACGCATCGCAATAGCTTCGCCTTTTGAACCTAAAAATCCAATTACATTGGGAATGCTCTTTACAATATGAGGGATTTCTCCGACCAAAACAGCTTCAATAAGAACGTAACCAGGAAGATAATTTCTTTCTTTGCTGATTTTTTTACCTTTTCTTACTGAATACACTTTTTCAGTGGGAATAAGTACTTGTGAGATATAATCTTGTAAATTGAGGCGGCTGATTTCACTCTCCATGTATTCTTTTACTTTCTTCTCTTTACCGCTAATTGCTCTAACTACATACCACTTTTTTACTTGTTCGCTCATACTATTTAAAGAATTTGATAAGAATAAATTATCAAAATTAAATACATCATTTAATTTCGGCTTTTTATATAAAATTTTATTTGCATAGCATATCTCAGTTAAACAGGAAGGTTGTTAAAGGGAAGCAAGATAATACGCAGCAAACAATGCTAATTTTAGGTTAAAAAGCTATAAAAGTAACCAAGGAGTCCTTTCCAAGCTAAATCAGGATGAGCTCCGAACACAATATCCATTCCAAAAACCACAAATGCGATAATTAGAGAGGCAACAGAAACAACTATTGCACTATTTTGTAATTCACTCCATGATGGCCACGATACCTTATTCATAAGTTCATCGTAACTTTCCTTAATGTAATCTATTACTTTTGACATCAAATATATGTATTTTGCACGGGTGGAAGGATTTGAACCCTCAGCCTACGGTTTTGGAGACCGCCACTCTACCAATTGAGCTACACCCGTTTATGAATAAATATATAAATAAAGGTATTCTTGTTTTTCAAGAAATACCTTTATTTACTTTAATAGTTTATTAAAATTAATCTATAATTTCAGTTACCTGACCAGCACCTACAGTTCTACCACCTTCACGGATAGCAAATCTTAAGTTAAGGTTTAAAGCAATTTCAGAAATTAAAGCAACCGTAATTGTTAAGTTATCACCAGGCATAACCATTTCTACACCTGCAGGTAAAGTAACAGAACCTGTAACATCTGTTGTTCTGAAATAGAACTGAGGACGATATTTATCATGGAATGGAGTGTGACGACCACCTTCTTCTTTTTTCAAAATATAAACTTCAGCTTTGAAATTTTTATGTGGTTTTACTGAACCTGGTTTGGCAATAACCATACCACGGGTAATTGAATCTTTGTCAATACCTCTTAACAATAAACCAGCATTATCACCAGCTTCACCTCTATCAAGAATTTTACGGAACATTTCAACACCAGTAACAACTGATTTTAATTTTTCAGCACCCATACCAATAATCTCAACTGGATCACCAGTATTGATAACGCCTGTTTCAATTCTTCCGGTAGCAACAGTACCACGACCGGTAATAGAGAATACATCTTCAACTGGCATCAAAAATGGTTTATCAATATCTCTTGGAGGTAATGGAATATATGTATCAACGGCATCCATTAATTCATAGATTTTATCCATCCATTTAGGTTCTTTATTCAATCCACCTAAAGCAGAACCTTGAATAACAGGAGTATTTTCACCGTCGAAACCGTAGAAAGTTAATAACTCTCTGATTTCCATTTCAACAAGTTCTAATAATTCTTCATCATCAACCAAGTCAACTTTATTCATGAAAACAACCAATTTAGGCACACCTACCTGACGAGCCAAAAGGATATGTTCACGGGTTTGTGGCATAGGACCATCAGTTGCAGCAACTACGATGATAGCGCCATCCATTTGGGCAGCACCAGTAACCATGTTTTTTACGTAGTCAGCATGACCTGGACAGTCAACGTGCGCATAGTGTCTGGTTGCAGTTTGATACTCGATGTGAGCAGTATTAATTGTAATACCTCTTTCTTTTTCTTCAGGTGCAGCATCGATAGAATCGAATGATTTGAATTCTGCAAAACCTTTAGCGGCTAAACATAAAGTGATAGCTGCTGTTAAGGTTGTTTTACCGTGATCAACGTGACCAATAGTTCCAACGTTTACGTGTGGTTTGGAACGGTCGAATTTTTCTTTTGCCATATTATTTGCTTGTTAAAGATGTTTAAATTTATAATTATTACCTATATTATTATTAATTGATTAATTTTTCAAGCAGAGCCATTGACGAGAGTTGAACTCGTGACCCCTTCCTTACCAAGGAAGTACTCTACCACTGAGCTACAACGGCTAAACACAAAGAGCGGAAGACGGGTCTCGAACCCGCTACCTACAGCTTGGAAGGCTGTCGCTCTACCAAATGAGCTACTTCCGCAGTGTGTGGGGGGAGGAGGATTCGAACCTCCGAAGGCTGCGCCAACAGATTTACAGTCTGTCCCATTTGACCGCTCTGGTATCTCCCCAAAATTCAAAAAAAGAGCCGATGGAGGGATTCGAACCCCCGACCAGCTGATTACAAATCAGCTGCTCTGGCCAACTGAGCTACATCGGCGTTGGTATTATTGCATTCTTAAAAAAAAACAGTCCTTTTTTCAAAAAGGACTGCAAAAATAGAAATAATTTTAATACTAACCAAAAAATATTTACTTTATTTTCAATTATATTCCTCTTAATTTTTCTTTATGCTTAACTAATTGTTTTTTTAATGCTTCAACTGCCTGGTCTGTAGCACCTTCGAATGTTTTGCAGTTTTTCTTGGCAAACAAGTCGTTGCCCGGTATCATCAATCTTATTTCTGCAATTTTATTCTCTAACTCTTCACCATTTTCTAATTTAAGGATTACTTCACTGCCGATAATATCAGTATAATTGCTTGTCAACTTCTGAACTTTTTCGTGAATGAACTCTTCTAACTTCTTGTCAGTTTTGAATTTAACAGAATTAATCGTTACTTTCATAATTGTAAACCTCCATTTTATGCCCTAGGATGAGCTTGTTTATAAATACTTTTTAATTTATTAATCGTAGTATGGGTATAAACCTGTGTTGCCGAAAGATTGGAATGTCCTAATATTTCTTTGATTGCATTAAGGTCTGCCCCATTGTTAAGCATGTGTGTTGCAAAGGTATGACGTAAAACATGCGGACTCTTTTTATTAATTGTAGTTATTGCGCTAAGATAGTTATTTACGACGCGATAAACAAGTTTTGGATAAAGTTTTTTTCCAAAATCACTTAAAAAAACAAAATCTTCTTTTTCCTTAGATATAACACCTTGTTTTTCTTTCATTTCCAAAAGAAGCATTATTTTATCTTTTAAAGTTTTTGTTATGGGAATGATTCTTTCTTTATTTCTTTTACCTAAAACCTTGATGCTTAAATTTACATCGTCTATATCTTTTTGCTTTAAATTAATTAATTCCGACAAACGAATACCTGTATAATAGAACACCTCAAGTATAAGAATGTTTCGGTATTGAGAATATTCATCAGAAAATTTTTCATCGGCCAGCAAAGTTTCCATTCCTGCTTCATCTACAAAAACCGGAAGTTTCTTTGCTGTTTTGGGAGATACAATTTTAATACAGGGATTTACAACCAGCAGTTTTTCTCTAAGCAGGTATTTGTAAAATGATTTTAAGGTCGTTATTTTACGGTTAACACTTCTTGGCTGTATTCCTGATTCCATGAGAGAAGCGAGCCAGGAACGTATCATCTGATGATCTACTGCAATTATTTCAGTAAGCCCGAACGAAAGTTGTATATAGGTGATGAATTGCTCGAGATCGCTTTGATAAGCTATACAGGTATTGGGCGAATACCGTTTCTCAAATTTTATATATTGTAGAAATTGTTCTGTCATTATAAAAATAAAAAAAGGAAAACTTGATAAAATTACAAAAAATATTTTGTAAAACAAGTTTTCCTTTTATAATTCGTTTATGATACTTACAAACAATTATATTTCATCATTTTGATGCATTTGCTGAACGTAAATTGCTTTTAAGCGTTGTTCCCGTTGAACTATTGAAGGTTTGATGAATTTTTGTCTGAGACGTAATTCCTTTACAACGCCGGTTTTTTCAAATTTTCTTTTCAGTTTTTTCAAAGCGCGGTCGATGTTTTCGCCTTCTTTAATTGGAACGATAATCATAATGAATACCTCTTTCTTTTTTTAATTAATATAAATATTTATTTGGGCGGCAAAAATAAGAATAAGTTTTTATATATCAAAACTTTATTTTAAAATTTTATCGACAGCGTTAATTACTTGTTTTTTTAATTCACTGAATCAGCTAATAACTTATCTGCCGGTATCCTACAAATTGATACAGCATAACTTTATGAATAGAAACAGCATACTACTTTGGAGCTTTTCTTAATAATTGCAGGGCCATCACGCCAAATAACAAAATAGGAATCCATACTGACAAAGAAGCGGGCAAATTACCTGAAGTAGCAAATACCGTTGATATTTTCATAAATAAAATAAATGAAAAAGTAATGGCCAAGCCAAAAGCCAGGTTTAAACCAATACCCCCCCTCACCTTCCTGGATGATAACGAAACGCCAATCAAAGTGAGAACGATGGTAGCAAATGGGTAAGAAATCCGTTGATATTTTTCCACTTCATAAAACTTCACCCTGTCAGAGCCCCTTAATTTTTCCTGAGCAATAAATTTTCGCAGTTGCAAATAATCCATGGTTTCAACATCTTTATTCTCCTTTGTAAAATCAGAAGGATGAATATTCATCTTAACCACCATTTTATCACCTTTGGAGAAAGTTTCATTTACACCATTGATATTTCGAAGGATATAGTTTTTGATTTGCCATTTTCCACTAATACTGTCCCAATTTATCTGATCTGCAGTCAGTTTATAATACAATCCTGATTCATTAATTTTTTCAATGGAAAACCGATAACCTGTGTTACTATTGTCATCAAATCCTTCCAGATAAATATAAGTTCCTTTTTCAACCTGAAGATGATAATTCGATTTGCTTAATTTATGACTGCTTTTAATGTATTTTTTTTCGAAAGCCAAGCGATGGACATTTACATTCGGTATCAAAAAGTTAGCCAAATAAAACGTCATTAAACCGATAACAATTGCCGATAACATATAAGGTAGCAGAAAGCGTCTGAAACTGATGCCTGCATTTAAAATAGCAACAATCTCGGTATTCGCAGCCATTTTAGAAGTAAAAAAGATAACTGCAACAAACGTAAACAAAGGACTAAACAAGTTTACAAAATAAGGTACAAAATTCATGTAGTAATTGAAAATAATTTCCTGAATGGGTGCTTTCTTTTCAATAAAGTCATCTATTTTCTCTGAAATATCGAAAACAACTACCACTATGATAATCAATGCAATCGCATAGAAAAAAGTCCCTAAAAATTTGCGGATAATATAAATATCAAGTTTCTTTAACATCTGTTCATACCTTATTAAATATTATAAGCGATGGGTAAGCTGTTTTACCATTTTATTTTTCCATTCAGTAAACGTTCCTTCTAATATTTTTTTTCTTGCTTCACCTACCAACCATAAATAGAAATTCAAATTATGAACGCTTGCTATCATAGGTGCCAACATTTCCTGAGCCTGAAATAAATGCCTCAGATAAGCCCTTGTATACTGACTATCCACATAACTCATTCCATTGGGATCAAGCTGAGAAAAATCGTTTTTCCATTTTTCATTCTTAATATTAATCAAACCTTCGCTGGTAAACAACATACCATTTCTACCATTGCGAGTGGGCATCACACAATCCATCATATCTATTCCTAACGCAATACTTTCCAGAATATTGGCTGGCGTCCCTACACCCATTAAATACCGGGGCTTATTTTCAGGTAAAATACTACAAACCAATTCTGTAAGTTCATACATTATTTCAATGGGCTCCCCTACCGACAAGCCGCCAATGGCATTTCCTTCTCTTCCGTACGAAGCAATTTCTTCTGCTGACTGAATTCGTAAATCGCGGTAAACACTTCCTTGCACAATCGGAAAAAGGGCTTGAGGATAACCATATAAAGATTCAGTAGAATCAAACTGATCGATGCACCTCTTCAACCAACGATGAGTAAGCCCCATGGATTTGCTGGCATAATCATATTCACAGGGATAGGGAGTACATTCATCGAATGCCATCATAATATCAGCTCCTATCACGCGTTGAATATCCATTACTTTCTCCGGGGTGAAAGTATGTCGAGAACCATCAATATGCGATTGAAAAACGACACCTTCTTCCTTCATTTTTCGGGTTCCTGAAAGAGAATACACTTGATAACCGCCACTATCGGTCAATAAAGGCAAATCCCATCCGTTAAATTTATGTAAACCACCGGCTTGCTCCAGGGTATCGAGTCCGGGTCGCAGGTATAGATGATAGGTATTCCCTAAAATAATCTGAGCCTTGATGTCATTTTTTAAATCATTAAAATGCACCGCTTTTACGGATCCAACAGTACCTACCGGCATAAAGATAGGTGTTTGTATGACCCCATGGGCGGTTTGGATTTCGCCAGCTCTTGCTTTTGATTTTTTATCTTGTCCTTTTAAAGTAAAATCCATAAATTTTGGTAAGTAAGAATAGCTTATTTCTACATATAACTATTATACAATAGTTTGTATTTTTAGTAAACTGTTTATAAATATTTTACAAAGATAATTCTAATTCGCAAATAATAAATATTTTTGCTGTACCATTTTAAGACAAAACCTATAGTCCGCAAAGAATGGATGTTTAATTGATATAATTTATCAACGGATTGGAAATTGTTTAGTTTTAAATTCCACCAAAATTAAGAAAATACTAAAGTTTGTATTGAAACCTATTTAATAGAAAATCAAGAGGATATAAAAAATGAAAATATTAAATTGGATATTTAAATATTTAAAAGACTGGAAAAACTTATTATCCCATGCAATTATTGGTGTTTTTTTACTTTTGCTTGCTTTATATTTGCCGATTAAACCGATTTTTAGAGTTTCCCTGATACTATTGGTTGTAATTTTTAATATAATCCGAATGAGAATTTCTAAAAAATAAGTAAATGTTGATTGAAAATAAGGTTTTTGAGAGAATAGATTATACAAAAGTTATTTTGGAAAAAGGAGAATACGAAGACTGTAGTTTTATAAATTGCAATTTTTACAACAGCGATTTGTCAAATCTAATATTCAGAAATACAGTATTTAATACCTGTGATTTTAGCCTGGCTAATATTAATAATACGATCTTGAATGATGTAAAATTTGTGAATGCAAAGCTGGTAGGTTTACAATTTGACCAATGCAAGGAATTTTTGCTATCTTTAGATTTTAATAACTGCATTTTGAAACTCTCTGTATTTTACAAACTTAAACTTAAAAAAACAAAATTCAAAAATTGTATGCTTCAGGAAGTTGATTTTACCGAAACTGATTTAAGCGAAGCTGTGTTTGACAATTGTGATATGCAAAGGGCTATTTTCGACCGCACCAATCTGGAGAAAGCCGATTTCAGGACCTCCTATAATTATTCATTGAATCCTGAAACCAATAAAATTAAAAAAGCGCGATTCTCACGATTGGGTGTTGTGGGCTTACTGGATCATTACAATATAGAGATTGAATAAATTTTGAACCAAGTATTTATTTTAATATACATTTTTTAATCCTTATACATCAATCGGAGTCTTACTTTCCTTTCCTTTAATTCATAAAAAACAGAATTTTCCATTAATTTTGCCGTTAATTTGCATAAAGCATTGCAAAGAATATATGAATAAACTGAAGCTATTTCTATTAGATTTTTATAGAGCATTCTACTTAATGTTGTTGCTCATGATCTCCATTTGCATTGAGGGAGTTGCACAAACCCATCAGATTTCCAACTATCAGGTTTACTTTGGAATTACAAAAAAAGACCTGAAAGATTACATCGGACTTCGAAAATTTACTGAAAATAAGAATGATTATCTACTTTTGGTAGATCCCGAAAATTTAGACACTAAGATTGCACTCAAGAAAGAATGCAAAGCATTAAAAACAGGTTTTGCCGAAATTGAAAAAAATTTCGCTACAACTGTTTATTTCCGTTCACTCAAAGAATCGAAAGACAATGCTAAAAACCTGCAAGATGCCGGGATAACACATAGTTTACCTGAAGAAGCAGGTATTAACCTTAGCATCGATTTATGTCCTTCTACTCACCCCTTGAACAGCAAAATATTTACAACTCTAATAAATACATTCAAGAACATTGAACATCCGATTCCATTGGCAATAGCCATTTCTGGCAAATGGATCAACGAACATCCCATTGATTTGAAATAGTTAAAACACCTACAACAAAAAGGCGATATTGACATAACCTGGATCAACCATTCATTGAGCCATCAGTTTAACAAAAAGTTGCCACTTGAAAATAATTTTATGTTAATGAATACCACCAATGTTAAAGAAGAAATATTAGGAAACGAAATATTGATGATTAAAAACGGATTAGAGCCTTCTGTATTTTTTCGCTTTCCGGGTTTAATTTCAGATTACGAATTATTGAATATCGTTTATGGATTTGGATTGATTACTATTGGAAGTGATGCATGGTTGGCTAAAGGAAATCCTGCTCACAAAGGGAGTATTGTACTTATCCATGGCAACGGAAATGAAGCGATAGGGGTTTCGAAATTTTTTGAATTATTGATCTCTAAAAAAGATGAAGAAAGGAAGAAATCCTGGTTATTGTTCGATTTGCGTGAGAGTCTCGAAGAAGAATTTCATCAAAATAGAGAATAGATATAACAGTTGAATACAAGAACATATTAAATTTTACAAAACATCACAACTATCCGAAAGTTAAAAAATAACAAATGCTTGAGAATCGCATAAATTT
>JBAXNW010000052.1:0-27071 GCA_037133555.1 Bacteroidota bacterium | reverse complement strand
AATTTGGTGGCTTAGAAAAGTGTTTTATTTTTTTACAAATATAGGTTTAATTGTATTATAAAATAAAAATAAAAATAAAAATAAAAATAAAAATAAAAATAAAAATAAAAATAATAATAATAATAATAATAATAATAATAATAATAATAATAATAATAATAATATAAAAATGAGATACTTAGATTCAGTCTTCCTGATAAAAATGGAGCGTAGGACGAAGAGGTTGAGGGAGTATGGGACTGTTAGTCGCATTGTATCTCGGTTGATGTCTGTCTTGATGTTGGAACTGCCCTTAGGATAAGCAAAGCATAATTTACTATCTGGGATTATATGTATGAGTTGCTTATTTAAAAAATCAAGATATTCCTTGTTGTTATTAACAAAGAGAAGTGTATTTTTGCTTTTCAATAGCTGATTAAACTTTTTACCCCGACCAAAAGGACGGGACTATTGAATAGCCCTGACTAGAAAGTCGGGGGTGAGTCACTATCCACCGACACAAAACTTGATGCGGGCGATGACGCTCATAGACTTCTGAAACCCACATTTGTTATGAGCCGGTGTTATATGCAGCCTATTATTGAATTATTATTTAAGATTTTTACAATAACATGATTTATGGCATCTTCTGAAGAACCACTAGACTGGACGCAAGACCAGAATCATCACCTTTAGTAGCAATAAGTAATTTTTTATCAGCACTCAAGAAACCATGAAAATCTGTTCCAAAAGTAATAATCCCATCTAAAGAAATTGACAAAGCAATAGTACCGGGATTATTAAATGTTCCACCATTATCTATAACCATATTTGAAATTGTACCGTTTCCGTTTGCGTCAATTGTCATGATACCGTGTTCCGTCCAATTCTCTGAGCCCACCAATATATCATGCAATTGCCATGTCCCTTTTAAGTCAGCTTTGCTGTAAGTAGTGCCCACAAACACCTTTTGAGCAATAGAAAGATTACCTCCGCCTCCACCATCAGTCATGGTTGAAGCCATTAAAGTTTTATCAGCGCTCAAAAAACCATTGTAGGAGGGAACTCCATTAATAGTGACAACACCACTTGAAGAAACGATAGATGTTCCACCCGACGAACTGGCTGAACTCCCATCACTTTTCACGATGGTTGATGTTGTACAATTCCCTGCATTGTCAATTACAGAAACTGCATGTATCCAACCTATCCAATTACCACCGGCGACTAAACAATGGGTTTGCCAAGTTCCTTGTAAATCGGAAGTATGATAAGTTGTGCCGGCTATTGTTTTTTGATCTATGATAAGTGTATATGAATTACTACGTTTTGTTGTTCCAACCATTAATTTTTTATCAGAGCTGATAAATGTGTGAGCTGAAGGATCAGAGGCTGTGGTAAGAACTCCATTTGTCATAGAAGCTCCAACGCTGGTAAAAGCAGTATCCATAGTACCATTGGGTAGAACTAGGTGTGCTGAAGATGAAGCATCACTATTGACGATAGTTCCGTAAATCCAAAATCCAAAATTAGCACTAGTTGTAATCAAACTATGTCGTTGCCAAGTTCCGCCTGCATCCGACAAAGAATAGGAATTGGAATCTATCGGAGTAGTATTGCTATTATCATCTTTTTTACAAGCATTTATTGTAGTAAGTATGTATAAAAAGCCTGTTACGAATAAAGTAAATCTAAAATATTTACTTAGTCTGCGGTACAAATTTATTTTTGTAATCATTTCATTTTTGTCAGTGTTTATCGTGTTGACTCCACACTTTTTAGTTATTAATTAGCTTATTATTTAAGCTCATCTACTCTTATTAGTTGAATACAAACTGTTTATATGTAAAGTTTTAAAAAAATTAATCCCTCAAGTTTTGAATGTCTTTGCGCAACTTAGATTGTATATCGATTTTATTTTAAGTTGTTTTAATGAAATAGAACAAATATGAAACAATGGCAGATAATTTCATAATAAATAGTAAAAATATAGTAAACATTTAATAAAACACCTAGTGTAAACCCTAGAAAAACCTAGTGTAAACCCTAGAAATTAAATATGATTTTTTGCCTAAAGCATTCGCTTAGAATGATAGTTAGCATTCATTAAAATCTAAGAAATAGGGCAATTGTAGAGAAGGAGAATGCAGAAGAGGCCAAAGTGAGTCGGGGTCTAAGCTAATAACATAGATAATCAGTACCTGATTACCACCAGCTAATACCAACCAATCTGCAGAGATCCATCCTTGAAAGTAAAAGATTGTATTCAAACTGTAGCTGGCTGAGCTGTGCATCTTTATAATTGGAAACAGCGGTTAAAAGTTCGAGGTTGGTGATAACACCAAATTTATAACGCTCATCTGCCAGCTTAAGGGCAAGTTGTGCCTGCATAATCAAAGTGTCAGCACTGGCAAGCTTCTTCTGATTCTTTTTAATGTCATCCTTCGCATTCAGCAGGTCTTTGTTTAATACTGCTTTTTGTGTTTCGAGTGCCATTTGAGAGGCGTGATGATTGATGACCGCCATTTTTCGCTGAAAAGCTGGACGGGAAGCGGGAAGAATCGGTAAAGTAACCCCCAAGCCGACAAAATAATTAAAATTAAGTTCATCAATACTGGGCATATTTCCATTTTTATAGCTTAGCCCTGCCTGAAGATTGAGAACAGGTAGTCGACTTCGCTCTGCAGTTATGATATCCCAGGAGGCCCATTTTATTTTATCTCCAGCAATACGAATGTCGGGATTGTTTCGGTATGCTATTTCCAAAACCGAATCTGTCATCAGGTTGAAGACCGATGAATTAAAACTAGTATCACTCACATAATCTTTCCCTGAAATGCCAGTCAGCATCCCTAATATATTGTATTGTTTATCACGTTGAGCTTTTAGTTCAGTAAAGATGTTTTCTACATTGGTATATTTAACTTCAGTCGAAACAAGGTCATAGCTCAGGGCATCCCCGTTTTTAACTTTAACATTGATTTGCTGTAAGGTGGATTGCAGCAGTGTAATTTGTTGCTGTTGCACATATAGGCTGTTATTGAGGAAAATAATTGAATAATAAATCTGTGCTACTTGATAGGCTATGGTATTTTTAAAACTTTCAAGATTGTCTTTTGAAATGTCCAAATCGCTTTTATTTTTATTCAATTGTGAGTTTATCCTTAAATCAATCAAGGGTTGGGCCAAATAGATGGATGCATTGTAGTTGTTGGTCGGTTGTATATTAACCTCGTTGGTCTGACCACTTCCTGTAGAAAAAGGGATATAAGGTGTGGGGTATTGCCAACGGTAAGAAAGATCGCCCATAGCCGTTGGATAATATGCTGCTTTCCCGAGTCCAACTTTCACCTCATTCAAATTAACAAGGTCATTCATTTCGCTTACTTTTGGATAATTGCGGAACGATAGTTCAACATATTTTTTCAGGTCAGCAGGGAGTCTAAGCTCCTGGGCCTTCATCAGATTAAAAGATAAAAAAAGTATGATTATTAAGAATAGTGATTTCATGTTCAATGTTTTATTTATTTTTTTTGTTTTTATACTTCTTCAGCTGCCAAAAGTGTCTCTTTGCTTTGTATTTTATTTCTCTTGCTTAGCAATATCAGCGGAAAGGCAATCAAAATAAAGAGGGTTGAATAAAGGAAGGCGTCCAGGTAACTAAGCAGATAAGTTTGTTTCATAACTGTTAGTTCAATTATCTGGTAGGTTTGTTTCTCAAGATTGGCGCCTACAGGAAGTTTCGACTGAAGACCCTGATAAATTTGGTTAAAACGTTCGGTAAAAGCAGCACTTCCACTATAAATATTGCTGATCAAATCGGTACGGTGAATGGCTGCACGGTGGGCTAAATAATTATTGATGATGGCAATTCCAAACGATCCGCCTAATTGCCGCATCATATTGTTAAGGGCAACTCCCTGCGGAATGTCTTTAGGCTGTAATCCCGCGACAGCCATAGCGTTCAGCGGCACAAACAATAAGGCGAGGCCTGCACCACGGATCATGAGTGGCAAAGCAAAAAAACTTGAGGTAACATTCTGATCAGCCCTCGACATTAATATCCCGAAGCCCATCAGCGTTAGGAATCCAAGTATAACAAATACTTGTGGCCGCGTTCCACGCTGAAGAAACCTACCTATAACAGGCATAATAATCAGCGATAAAAAAGTTGCAGGCAAGAGTGTGATACCTGTTTCATAAGCCGTGTAGCCTAATACCCTTTGCAACATAAGGGGGAATATAAATACCGAAGTAAACAGTATAAATCCGACTATAAACGTAAGCATTGTTGTAATTGCCAGGTTACGGTCCTTTAAAATTCTCAGGTTTACCACCGGCTGTTTTTGTTTCAATTCCCACCATATAAATGTAATGAGCCCAACAACTGCTATAATGGTAAGCAGTATGATCAATCTTGAATCGTACCAGTCTTCTGACTCGCCCCGTTCAAGTATATATTGCAGAGAACCAATACCAATGGTAAGCAGAAAGATTCCAGACCAATCTATACGGGGTTTTAATCTAATATCAAATCCTCGGGGGATAAACCGATAGGCAAAAACACTGGCCAAAATCCCAAATGGAACATTGATAAAGAAAATCAACGGCCACGAATAGCTGTCGATGATAACTCCACCCAGTGTGGGTCCGATGGTCGGCCCCAGAACGACACCCATACCAAATAAAGCAGCTGCCATTCCCCTTTGTTTTCCCGTGAAGGTCTCAAACAGAAGTGCCTGTGATGTGGAAAGCAGTGCTCCTCCGCCTAATCCCTGTACAAATCTCCACAAAACTATTTCCCATAAAGAGCTTGATGTTCCACAAAGTACAGAGGCCACGGTAAAAATTGCGATGGAAGCCATATAGTAACGCCGCCGCCCGAAATATACCGCCAGAAAACCGGTCATAGGAATAATGATTACATTGGCGATAGCATAAGACGTGATGACCCAGGCGATATCCTCTATGGAAGCACCCAGGTTTCCGGCCATCTGGTTCAACGCTACATTCACAATAGAGGTATCAATCAGCTCCATGATAGCAGCTGAAATCGTTGTAATTGCAATAAAAATCTTAGCTGTCTTACTTAATGATTCCATATCTTTTATTGGATGGGAACAGAAACAACTACGCTCATTCCAGCGCGAAGAACATCTTTATATTTTGTCTCATCCAGAATTTCTATCCAAACAGGAACACGTTGTGTCACTTTTACAAAGTTCCCGGTAGCATTGTCAGGTGGAAGGAGTGAAAATTTAGCACCGGTTGCATCCGACAAGGAAATAATTTTTCCCTGAACATCCAGTTTCGGATATCCATCAATTTTAAGATGAACGATTCCACCTGCATGAATATTTTTCAGCTGGCTTTCCTTGAAGTTAGCAACAACCCACTGTCTATTAGTGTTTACAATGCTAAACAACGGTGTGCCTGCTTGTATAAATTGGCCCACATCAATATTTCTTTTTCCCAGTTTACCGTCGGCAATGGCATAAATACGGCAATACGAAAGTTTTAGTTTTTGTTGTTCTATCCTGACTTTTTTAATCTCTGTCTGAGCCTCTGCTTTTTTTACCAGAGAACTTAGAACCGTAAGACGGGTTTCTGAAACCTTTACATCTAGCTGGCTTGTTTCAAGCTGCTTTGACGTGATATCGAAGTTCGACTGACTGTCATCAAGTTGTTTTTGTGTAATCGCATTCCCTTCCGAAAGACTTTTGTCACGTTTAAGATCGCCTGAAATTTTATGCTGCCGTAAGCTGGTAACTTCAAGGTTTCCTTTTGTAGCAGCCAGTGCAGCCTCTGCATTAAGCAGTGAGGCCCTGGCATTGTCAATATCTGAAAGAGACTGAAGATAATCTGCCTGCATTTCCTGCAATTGCAATTCGAGTTCAGATGAATCCACTATCATCAATAATTGACCCTTGGTAACAGTTGAATAATCATCCGCATAAATTTTATCTACATAGCCAGTAACCCTCGAAAGGATGGGAGCCAGCCGCATTTCAACCTGTGCATTGTCAGTTTCTTCATGATGAATGGCATACCACACTTCTTTTACCAAGAAGATTAAACCAATCACCACAACTATACTTATGATAGTCCTTGGAAATATTTTTTTGCTCTTTTTAGGCTCATTTTCTATTTCATTATTCATAATTCGAGTTTTGATTTTTATTGTATTTTTTTACTCAGCAGTAAGCTATTCAGCACTATTATGTATTATTACAAATAAAGTAGCGCTATCGCTACTTTATTTGTAGATGATTCCTAAAACATAAGCCCTCAATGGCCAAGAAGTTTTTTTTGGAAGTTGCAAAAGTATAAACTGAGAAGGATGTATTTTTTTACATAGGATAAAAAATCACTTCTTGCTTCTGATCCTGCTGAGTGATACCTGAGAGATCCCCAGATAGCTTGCTGTATCACCTAAACTTACCCTTTGAAGGAGATGAATGTATTCCTTAACAAAACCCGTGTAGCGTTCCGTTGCATCTTCCTCAAGCATTTCTTTGAATCGTTTAAAAGTATTGACTGCAGCAAATGAGATAAATTTCCTTATAAAGGATTCGAAGGAATGATGATTCCTGCATAATTCTTCAATATCGTAATAGTCAAGATAAGTCAATATGGTATCTTCCAATGCAATGGTTATATATTCAGCAGGCGTTTGGTTGATATAACTATCGAGAACAGTAAAAAGATTATTTTCAGAAAAAAACCGAAGAATGAAAACCCTGTTCTTGTTATGGAAGTAATGTTTTACTAAGCCTTTATCAATAAAAAATAAATTCCGGCAAATTTGTCCCTGGTTATTTATCAGGTCTCCTTTTTTATAGGTTTTGCGTTTGAGTTTAATTGATACATCGTCTGCTGCCTCTTGGCTGATGGGTGAAATGATGTGGATGAATTTTAGAAAATCGGACATTTTATATTTCCTTTTTATAAATCTTATTCGACAGCTGTTTTTAACCTAATTGCTTAAACAGAATAAACTATAAAAATAGGCCTAATCTGTAAAGCTTCTAATGTTTCTTTTGTAGGATATTATTCTACAAATATACATTTTTTCATACGGTTTCTGTATAATAATAAGAAATAAACAGGTTAAAGCTAAAACCTAGTTCCGATTCCATATTTTTCCCTCCGACCTAAAGGACGGGGCTATTGAATAGCCCCGACTAATGACGAATTAGATTTTTGTAATTTTTATTAATATTAGGCAAATGGAGAAGCTGTTGGTGCTAAAATAGGCGTAAGTTTAGAAAAGCTAGCAATTATTTGCATTCCTTTTATCTCTAGCTTATTTTGGTTAAATGTTGAGTTTCTTATGTCGAACGGGCCAAAGGAAACTGCATTGGTGAGATTAGCTTTATCAGTAGCTGACCAATTTGCTGTAATACATACATTGCTGATTAAAATAAATGATGTTGTTAGCATAGGGAAAATGCCTGGATTGTTTTCAGCTGAACCGGTCGAATATTGCCCTTGGCTGCCTCCATATATATTCCAACCTGGCAAGCTCAAAAGAGCAAGGTTTAGCCACGGCCTATCAATATTTAAACGACAAAAATTAAAAGAAATACTGAAGCCATCTGTTCCTACTGATGGTTGAGTTGGCAGGTCTCTTATCAACAAATCATTGAGAAAAATTGAATTCCTTACAGAGAAGATTTTTGGTTTAACTATTAACTTATCCGTATTTATATCTTGAGTTTTTACATTATTCAATACTTTCTCGTTCTTTACATAGTAATTGAACGGCAAAGGACGTTTAATTGTATTTTTAGTGTTGACAGTTAATAATTTGATCTTAAATGTATTATTCAAGATTACTGATGGTTGATCTGCTTTATTTGTATCCATTGCCTTGAAAACTTTTTCAGAATTTAAACGGAATAAACTTGGAGTAGTGTTGAATGAGGCCGTTTTAAATTTGTTTTCTAAAGCAACTTTATTATTTGTACTTAAATTTACCAATCTAATGTTTATTGGCGTTTTAATCACATTGGCGGTCTTTACTTTCATGAGACCATTTTCCATTAATTTTAAGCCGTTAAATTTTACAAATGGAGAGTTAGCATCGAGTGTATCAACAGGTTTTATTTGATTAGATTCAATTTTTATGTTCGTCCAACAGTTAGCTGCTGTTTCATCATACCAATTAGAAGGTGTTGCTTTACATGGATGGTAAATTTCAAGTGGATCTGCGTTACTGCCTCTAACATAACGACCAAATTCGTATTGAGCATCGGCAAATAACTTATACATTGGGTTGGCCTCTAGGTCAGCGTCTGCAACCCCATTTGGCCGAGCACTTGAGAGGATAATATCATATAGATCGTCAATGTAAAACGCAGAATTCTCAAATTTTGATTTACTCAATGCAGGTGCAATATTGGCTAATGAAGAAAATAGTTCTTCTGCTAAAAAAGGGTCGTAACGACCAGTTGAATCTTTACAATCTTCTGAATTAATAGAAATACCTGGCCATGCCATTTGCATAAATATGTTGGGTGGTGGTGATCCTCCCATATTGAATGTAGTTGCTAAAGTATTGTAAACACTTGCTATAAAATCGGTTGCGTTTGCCATAATATTTATTTTTAAGTTTGTTTTTAATTAATTTGATTTAAAGTATCCTTTTGTTGGAATTCAAAAGGATACTTTTTAACATCATATATTTCAAATTATATCGGCATATTTTCTGGAGCGCAATAGGGAACTATTGAATTGATCCATCCAATAATCTGAACTCCTGGTACAATAATTTCACCACTGGCAAAAGCTGACGACCAATGTTCTTCTGAATGGGATTGGTAGTAACTTCCTCCAATGCTGAAAGGTCCAATACCTACACTTCCTCCCACACTTAAAGTTTTTTTCATCATTTCCCAATCTGCTTGAGCCCAGCTTGCCTTGATTTTAATTCCTTTGGCAACAACGAATGAAACAGGCATAAGCGGCCACATTGTGTCCTGCTGATTTTTAGTGCCATTTGAAATACCACCTTTAATAGCTGAAAAATTTCCAAGATTCCAGGTTTTTGTTCCTAATAAATGGTAGCTCATCCATGGCCTTCTTATCCCAACGAGTTTATAAGAAAATTCAAAACTCAGATTTTGTGTCTGAGAGCTGAAATGCCGAGATTCTTTACTGCCTCCTGCGCTGGCACCAATACTCCAAATACCGAGGCTAAAGCCTGCTGATCCACCCCATTTTTGATAATCGGAACTGCTATCTGTTGACGCACTACCTGCAGCAATCTTGACAGTTGCCCACCCAGAATTATCATTCGAACTATACCAATTGGAAGGTATCAAATTTACACGATGAACCGCTACCGAACCGCCTCCAGTTTCGTCTAATCCAGCACCATAACCTTCAAAAAGAGCTTGGGCTTTATACCATGCTTTTTGAAGTCCATTTTGATTGCAGGTATTCATTATAGCTAAATTTTGTTCAATTAAATCAGCTTTACCCGAACGCCATTTATCCCAGGCTTGTTTTACAGGAATTTGCATAGTGGGTGAAATTAAAGGCCAGGTATTCCGTCCTTGTGAAGTTTCCTGGGCTGCCAGATAGGCCTGAAGATAAGCTAAACGTGCATTCTGATAGGCTGTTTGATTGTCTAAATAATCCCTGTATAGTTGTGTCTCCATTGTTAATGGTTTAACTTCTCCAGTATCGGGGTCTGTTACATCTACACTACGCCATAATACAGCGTAGGCTGCATTCAGTTGTGCTTCATTGGCTGGGTTGGCTGGTTGCTTTGGTATAGCAACAGACTGTAGCATATCCCCATATACTTGTGAGATAGTTTTTCCACTATCCGAATAAAGTGTATTTGCCAGCGGAATAGCATCCACTAAGCGGGCATTGTTAATAGCTGCATCCTGGCTGCCACCATTGTTTCCTGGAGTCCATGGATTGCGATAATCGGCAGGGTTAATTGCCATACCAGGTTTCATCAACGTCAGCATTGTAGTTGATGCCGAAGCTATTGGTTTTCCTCCTGGTTCCGCTTTTGTAACAGAATTAAAGATGTTGTCAAATACGCCTTGTACCATGGCGTCCATTTCTTGTGCTGTCATAAAATTAAATTTTTAATATTTTCGCCTACTCTGATCGGTTTTCGGCTTCCCCGTTTTTTTTATTGTTAATTAGTTGTGATGTCATCAAATCTGACATACAATCGTTAATTCGCAGAAAAACTTTTCTAATTCACCCAGATACTTAAGGTTTAATGCAGTTGAATGATGTTGACTTTTCACAAAGTCGTATTAATAAGATTTGAGTAGTCTTTTAATTAGTATGAGCTTAAGGTAGCCTATTCTGTTAAAAATTGTTTTTAAAAAGATTGTAAAAATATAGTATGAATTAAAAAAATCATATAGAATAAACCCTAAAAAATGCTAGGGTAAACTCTAGAAAATGCTAGGGTAAACCCTAGAAATTAAATACATAAAACTTATGCTTCAAAATATACGTGTTTTTATTTACTTTTAGGCTTAGAAAAACAACCTCATTTAATATAAACTTAAACCAGGTAAAGCATTAAAGAAAGTTTATTTAATTCAAAGCTAACTGCAATGAAATTGATGTATTATAATTACTGGGAATTGATTTTGAATAAAAATATTTGTTTTAGACATTCATGCACTTCGTGCATGCGAAATCGTTCTTTGTCATATACACTCCATTATATACAGGGCTATTCATATTGAATCCCTTGGGGATTTGTAATTTATTTTACCTGCGATCCGAAATAGTCCAATTGGTTTATCAATTATATGAATTAAGTGAGGAGGAAATGTGAATGGGTAAAATGAGGAGTCTAATTTCCCTTTTACTGAATATCGCCAGCTTTCTAAATATAAAAATAGATTAGTAAATATTCAGACTGATATTCAATCATATTTAATAGACCGCTTTATAATTAATAAATCCTTATAATCAGTTCATCCTTTCCTCCAATTAGCAAAGCTTTTACCCCTTTTTGACAAAACAAATATCAAAAATTGCTTAGGCATTGCAGTAGCGTAAGCGGTTGATGAAATGGCATAAACTATTAACTAAATGACATAAGCTATGCACTAAATGGCGCAATGAAATTAATAAAAAGGAATAGCAATAATCTTACTCAACAGATAATAGGCTTCGCACATTGCTGTTTGGGGATTCAAATACCATTTAAAATGAGACATTTTTAAGGATTTAAATATGTATAAATTCAGCAAGTTGACTGCTTTGTACGCTTTCTACAAACAACAACAGTATCTGTTGAATAATCTTAAGACAAAAAGCACCTAGGATGTGAGTACTAATAAAGCTACAGTATGATCAGCCTTAGCATATTATTAATAAAAAACCCAACAGATCATTGTTGGGTTTTTTGCTTCTTAGAACGGACTTGTCTATAATAAATCGCATGAAAATTTATTTCCGAACTATCATTTTCTTAAACGTTGCATTGTTTGAGTGGACAACAACAAAATAAGTCCCGCTGACTAAGCCATGAAGATCCAGCTGAAATTGACTATCCTTAACTGACTTATTCATAATTTCTTTCCCATCAAAGGCATACAAGACAAGTCTGGCTGTTTTCCCATTATAATCGGGGATAACGATGTTGATGACATCGGCAGTTGGATTGGGATAGATTTGCAAATCGTTTTCTTTCAATTGTTCTAAGACCCCTACTGCAAGGTCAACCACCCAAATACCATTGGCAAGGCTGCCCATAAATACTTTAGAACCTATCAGTTGTATGCTGTTGACAACAATGCCATTTTGCCAAACACCAGAAGTATAGGCGAGGGTCCAGCCAGCACCATTGTTTGAGCTCTTGTATAAACCGGAGTTGGTGGCCAGTAGCCAAAGATTGCTGCCATTGTACCTGATGCTGTTTGCCTGATAATTCAAGGGAAGTCCTGTTGTAAGTATTTCGGACCAGTTAGCAGTTGAAATATTGTAAACATAAAGTTTATCTATACCGTTGCCTAAAGTTCGGTCTCTTACAACGAAAACGGCTTTATTGTTAATTGGGTCAACATCCATCATTGCTCCGGCTTTATCCCCTCTATCGTCTAACAACCTTTTAATTAAAAAATTATAGTTGAATAAACCTCCAGTATTAATATCTGTAAAACTTTGCCCATAATTATTGGCTTTCCATACATTTGAAAAATCTTCCCAACTATTGTTACTGGGAGCATAAAAACTAAACAGGCAATTTCTTATGCCTTTTAAATGCATAGGGTAATTGTTGTTGGTGCTATTTGGTTTTGTCCATGAGCTCCCATTGTTAAACGAAACAAGTAATGCATAGGTCGAATTGCTGGTATCTAAAAAATTTACAAACAAGGCTGAATCGCATTTTCCGGCAAAAGTATACTCTCCCACATTCCCGTAAGGAGGAGGAATAGGTGCAGGATTCCATGAAACTCCATAGTTGGATGATTTGTACAAACTAACTTCTTTGGTATAAGGATCAGGGCGGCAAAATGAAAACAACGTATCTTTTACCTGTATGATTTGGTCTACAAAATATGCGATGCCACCAAAACCTGGAATTCCGTTATTGGTAGCAGACCAGTTTACACCCAGGTTATTCGAAAGTATGATTCCTTTAACTTCCCTTGAATATAAAAGGGAAGTACCTGAACGCAAAAGGTTAGCAGACGATGTGGCTATGTATTGGTTAGCAGGCGACGACCAATTGATACCTCCGTTTGAAGATATCAGAATTCTGTCGTCCAGCCAGTTGCCAATAAATCCATTGGCCGATACTTCAATAATGTTTCCTATCATAGGCAAAGATAATCCGGTAGTTGTCAGTTCAGTGAATGTGCTCCCCTGATTGACAGATTTGTACAATCGCATACCCAGAGTAGCATTGATTCCGACTACGAAAACTGCATTATCGGTTGCCGAAAACTGCATAGGCTGAAAGCCAACTGCAAGCTGAGAAGTAGAAATATCACTCCATACTTTGGTCGTAAAATTATATTTATAAAGTGCAACCCCGCCCCTGTAATAGAGGTTTCCCAATGCATCGCCGTCAATATTGTTATCACCTGTATTAATAGACGAATTACCAAGACCTGTGGTTTTTACAGTATCAATGGTATTCCCGTCTGAAGTGAAGTACAAATTATTATTGTAAGCGATGTAAATTTTACTTTGGTTAAAAGATAATAATTCGAAATTTCCATTTTGTCCGGAATTGCCATAAATCATTGCTTTTTGTGTCCAGGAACTACCATCGGAAGAGGTATAGACATAACCGCCATTATTATTTCCACCCAAAGCATATAGGGTAGTTGAAATTTTACCAATTGATTGTGGCGAAAAGGAAGATATAGGTATTGCCGTCCAGTTGGCCCCATTGTCAGTTGTTTTGTACAATTGATTGGAACCGTTGTTATTGTTAGATATTGCATAAAAATCATTGCCAAGGCTGCAAATATTTCTGCAATTAACTGTATAAGGATCAAATGTTTGGGTGACATTGGTCCAGCTTTGCCCCTGATTGAGGGTTTTAAACAATCCACCTTCGGTGGCTACTATAACACATGCAGATGAGTTTTTTGCATATGCCTGAATCTTACCTCCATTCATTATGGAGTCAGTCAATTGACTCAACTGACTGTGCGAATTAAAACTGAGTAATAATCCGACAAATAATAAATTGAACTTTTTCATAATTAGTTAATATTTATATTTACATACAAATTTACAATAGAACTAAAGTAATTCCTAACTTTTTTGAAAAAGAAAAGCTACATTTATTTAAACTATTTACATCAAATCGCCCAGAGGACCGAGGTTGATATTCAAATCCCTGTCGCTTAGATTGAAGTGTTTTTTCAATTCCTCCATTTTTAGTTCAAGTTTCATGAGGGTTTCGCCAAGGCGTTCAATTTCCTGATCCGTCAGGCTACCTCCATCTACCCTGCGCATGGCCTGCTTCTCGACCAGTTTGCGGATGAGTTCAACCAGGGTTAATACTAATTTTGCTAAACCTGAATCAGCATTATCGGGGGTGAGTTTTAGTTTACTTTCTTCAATCGTACTAAGTTTTACGACTTCATCCGAAAGTTCATCGATGGATCCTGTGTTAAATAGTATTTTATTTTCACTCATCATTCGTTTATTTAATAGTGATTTCAACAAAATTATAGGGGGGCCAGGGTCCGGTTAACATAAAGTGAAGGCTGGGGTAACAATTTTGCAACTTCATAACTGCATTGATCATTTCATCTTTTTGCAATTTCTTGATTAAAAAAACGGCATCAATGATGTTGGTAGCAGTGGTTGTTTTCTTAAATTTATGAATGGGATTTAAATGCAAAACCTGATTTGTAATATCCTGAACAATCGCTTCTACATGTTTCAACAGCATTTCTTCGAGGCGATGTTCTTTTAATTTTTTATCCATATAGGCTTTATAAATTGAGGGTTCACTGTCTGTTATTGGCTTCAATTGAGATTCCATTTCTGATACAACTCTCAGCTCTTGTTTTATTTTTTCGGAATCGCAGAAAATCTTGAGTCCAAATTCATATCTATCTTTTAGCTTTTTTAAATTCTGTTGAATTTCAGTATAATTTCTTTCGAGCATTTGAAGAAGCTGATCTGATGATTCCATCGTTGAACCGAATCTAACAGGAAGCAATGTATATTCAGTTGCAAGGGTTTCAATTATTTCAGCATATTTAAGGGCATTGGATTGATCAGCAATCAATGCATCACTTTGAACATTGCAAATCACCGCAGCTACTTCTTTATAAGAAACTGCAACTAAGTCAAGACCAGAAATACCTTTCATTTGATATAAGTGTGCAACTAGTTTTTCGAAATTATTTTTAACAGATAATATGGAATATATCATCATATGAATAACTTTTTACTGATTGGTTTTCCTGATTTTAACTGTTCCATGGTTTCAACTGAACTCAATAATAATTTAACGCCCAGGTAAACCAGGTCAACATCAGCTACTGAAATCACAATATCACCTGTAAGTATGACTCCTTTGTTCAGTACTCTGTCGAGCAATTCAAGTATGGTAATGTCTTTTGACTGATCGATTACGTTGTTCATTCTTATTTTTCTTTAATGGAGATAAAACTAAACGGGGGCCAGGGTCCTGTAACTTCAATAAAGAAGCCAAAATTTCCATCCTTGTTTTTTAAACTTTCCTCTAGACTTCTAAAATCCTTTACATTGTTTTTATTTACCAAAAAGTTGGCATTGAGTATCATATTGTCATCTCTTCCTGTAAATTCTTTTGGGAGCAGGTTGTTCAGACTGGTAGTTTCACATAAATTTTTAAATTTTTCGTAATAGGCCTGTCCGTAAGTCTTACACAATCGATTCATCTCATTTTCAATAAGTTCTGTTTTTTTTCTGTTCAACAGATATGCTTTCCCTGGCGAACTTTCCATGATTTGTTTTTCAAGTAAAGCAGCTTCTTCGCTAACTTCGTCAATTTTTTCAGAAAGTGTTTTCCGATCGCAATAAATTTTAACGGCCCATTCTTCTTTCTCACTGATAAGGAGAAAATTATCGAACAATGAGGCAGAATACTCAATAATAAAGTTCTTCAACCGTGCTTTCGTAGTAAAGACAGTGCCAAATTTAAAAGGAATTACATCACTGTATTCCATCACACTTCTGATTACCCTGAGGTGTTCTCTGGCATTATGCTCCAACCATTTAACATCTGAGATCTTCTTTTTAAAATTTTCTTCAGTGTATTCACTATCAGAAACATATTTAGCGATGACAAAAAAATCATCGAACATAAAAGATTTTAAGCCTTTGGATCCCAAGTTACCCACAAGCCCAACAGGTATGTTAGAAACGCAATATACATATAAGAGATCTTTAGTCATTATTAGGGTTTATTTAATGATTACTACATTACTCAGCAGTGAAGTCCATGCCTTCAAAAGAGTTTAAGCGTTCGAAGGATGTAATTTCCAGATTATCATCCATTTTAACAGCATAAAAATTCCGCACTTGTTTTGGAGGAAGATTCATTGATTTTAAAAACGAATCGTCTTCGTAAACTTCGGCCACAGCACTCCAGCTTTCCTGAACTTTTCCTATTTTTATTACTGTTAAATCGTAGCATTTAATGTTTTCTTTCAGGAATTTAACGACTCCTTTTTTTGCATCTATTATATTACTCATATTCCCCTCCTTTATTTATTTTTATTTTCTTCTCTAATATTACCCAGTAATTTTAGCAATTCATCTTCTCTTTTGTCATATTCCTCTTCATCAATTTCATCCATCTCAAATTTGAGCTGCAGCGCCATCAGTCTTTCTTTTATTGAACCTTCATCTGAGGTTTCTTTTACGATTACTTCATTGATTTTTTCAGCAATAAAGATAACACCTTTTAGAGGAGCGAGCAGTAAATCATCAATTAAAAACATTTTATACTCCTTTCGTATTAATAACAAGGTTTACAAAATTATAAGGAGGCAATGTTCCAACGTATTTAAACGTCATAAAACTGCCATATTTCTCATCCAAATCGTTGACCATACTGTCAAACTCAGGTTCAGCAATGTTTTTAATAAGAAATGCAACGTTGAGTATCATCATTTCTCCATAGTTGTCGTTTATTTTAACATCTTCAGTGAGTGGAGACAGTGTATCGAGTATGATATCTTTATAATTTTTAGTTTCTTTTTTAAGTGCTTCAGCCACCATCTCGCCGATTTTCATGCGCTGGTAATGGGTCTTATCTGCAGGAAGGTTCATCAATTTCCCCCTCAATGATCTGATATCTTCGTATTTTTCGAGTATACTTTCATAAATTTCCTTTTCATGAGCCAGCACCTTGAGGCCTAATTCTTTTTTGCCTTCCATTTTAGTAAGCATTTCGTCGAATTTTTTGTAGTCCTTTTCAAGGATTCTGAGAATCCCGGCATCATCGTCATGTTCGGATATGGTTGAAAACCTGACAGGTAGTACTGTAAACTGTTTCATCACTTCTTCCAATACTCTTTCGTGGGTAATCATATTTACCCTTCTGGCTTCATATTGAATAATGGGTGAACTGCTGACGATGGCACTGATATCTTTATAATTGATTCCATAAACCAGGTCGGATCGTTTCCCCATGCCGATGGGCCCATAAGACAAAGCTCCTGCATGTCTTATAATTCCATAAATATATTTTCCTTCTTTTGTAATTTCCAGTTCCTGGCTCATATATTTTATTTTATAAATTGTTTTACAACTCCCATTTTTCGGGAAATATTTTAAGGTCAATGAAATTAAAAATTGGCAAAGGAGCCGTATAAACAAAATCATTTCTATCCTTGTACGTTTCACCCAAATCAGCCATAATATGATCAAATTCGAGTTCCCTGCCACTGTTCACCAAAAAGGCAGTATTCATAAACATAGCATCTCCGCTTGTTTTGTTATGTTTGTATTCAAAAACAGATTTACGGAATGCATCAATAATTGCTTCTGTTTCTTCCGCTTTCTTTTCAGTCAATGCCTGTTCGATGAGATTTCCTGCTTCTTTGATTTTTAGATTTTTTGCTTCTTCATCATTGAGTTTTTCGATTTCATGTCTGATTTCCTGAAGTTGAAGGTGGGTCTTATCAATTTCTTTATAAATCATCCCCATGTTTTTCCAATTTCCTCTCACATTGAGTTCTACTTTATTTTCGAATTGTTTGAGCAATTCCATAAATTCACTGTATCTGCGATTCAGCAAGTTTCTAATTTCATCAGGTGTAGCAGCTATGGTCCCAAAACGAATTGGGATTACACTCCTGAATTCTTTCATCACCTCTTCAATAACTTTTTGGTGAGCTAGCATGTTTTCGGGATTGACTACAAACCTACTCAGTGGATGGTCGCTCACCACCATACATAAGCCATCAAAGCCAATGGTAGAAACCAGGTCACTACGTCCACCAACTCCAATTGGACCCAGATTTACATCGTAATCTGATGCGATGATACAATAAATATATTTTCCGTCTCGTTGCATATTATTCCTTTATTTTTACCAGTGTGAGATGCTCATTTACGTTTTCTTTTGAAAGAGATATAAAATCATTTTTCGATAATTGTTTTGCTGCTGCAGAATAATCGAGCAATGTGTGATAGGCTTTATTGATTCTGTTAAAATTTACTTCATCCCCATTTTCCAAATTTGAATCGGGATGATACATTCTTGCTTTCCCGAGAAAGGCTTTTTTTATTTCAGATTCCGTAGTTTCTTCACCCAATTCAAGTTCATTTTTTGCTTGAATCACAAATTCAGGATTTAAAGCTTTAATTTCAAGGGTATAAAAACTATAAAACGGAAGTGGGCCCACCAATTTAAAATTCAACAAATCTTTATAATCTCTGTCGATTTGTTCAATCATATGCTCAAATTTTTCTTTTTTTGTCCTATCAACAAGAAAGGCTGAATTGGTAATCATCTGATCATTCATCACTTCATGTGTTTTTATATCGAGACTCACTGCAGCCAAGCTATCCAGAATATTCAGTTCAATTTGTTTGTTTTTTTCGTCTATTTTTTGTTGAACCAGCATACCCATTTTCACCTGATCGATTTTTGAAAGTGAGCCGGAGTTTCTCATAACCTCTTCTTTTAGTTCAATAATATCAGGATGCAGAGAAAAGTCTTTTAAAACCCCTGAAAAGTCGGCCCAGGAAACCACCAGGTCAATTTCAGTTAGAAATTCAATTTTCTTTAAGGTCTCAATCATTAAATTAAACCCATTTTCAAGTATTTTTACAACTTCATCCTTTGAATTTACCATCGTCCCTAGCTGCATTGGAATAATCATTGAAAATCCTTTTGTCATTAAATCTTCAATTGTTTTTTGATGATGTACCAGCATATAGCCCAATGATTCTCTGTCTAAACTATCGAGAAGAACCCGCTCTTTGTTAGAAACTAGGGCAGATATATTTTTAAAGGGAATTGCATATACCTCTGTATTTTCGAGGGATCTGAACATATCTGTACTGTAAAAGTTAGGTACAATTCCGTAAATGTAAATTCCTTGTGTTGTCATGGTTTCTTAGGTTTATTTTTTAGTTGCGTTTTGTTTTATGACCAGATCAATGGCTTGTTCGAAATCTTGTTCCAGTATAACGATTTCACCGGAAAGCTCAGCTGATTTTCCATGAATTTTATCTATCAGGCTACGAATGGCGAGCATTGCAGCTTTTCTGCATATAAATTCAATATCGGAACCTGTCAAGCCTTCTGTTTTCAAAGCCAGTTTATTCAGTTTAACTTTATTGCCCAATGGTTTATTCCGAGTATGGATACCAAATATCTTTTCACGGGTTTTTACATCTGGCAGTGGCAATTCAAAGATGAGATCAAACCTTCCACTTCTTAATAAAGCAGGATCAATTAAATCGATTCTATTGGTTGCAGCCAGCACTATCACGCCTTTGAGGTCTTCAATACCATCCATTTCGGTAAGAAACTGACCTATAACCCTTTCGATCACTCCAGAGCCAGAACCATCACTGCTGCGTCGGGGTGTAAGGCTATCAATTTCATCTAGAAACAATATGCAAGGAGATGCTTGTTTTGCCATTCTGAATAATTCTCTAACTCCTTTTTCTGATTCACCGATGTAGCGACTCAGGATTTGCGGCCCTTTAACCGAAATAAAGTTAACACCACTTTCACTTGCCAATGCTTTTGCAAGATAGGTCTTACCGGTTCCCGGTCTACCATGAAGTATAATTCCTTTGGGTGGTTTGGTATCCGCTTTTTTAAAGAGATCGGCATATTTCAATGGCCACTCTACTGTTTCCTTTAATGCTTCTTTGATTTCTTCCAATCCTCCTACATCACTCCATTTTACATCGGGTACTTCTACGAATACTTCTCTGATGGCTGAGGGTTCAACCTCTTTCATGGCATCCATAAAATTATCCATGGTCACCTCGAGAGACATCAAGAGTTCGTAAGGAATTTCGGCCATTTCAAAATCTATCTGAGGGAGTATTTTTCGCAATGCTGTCATGGCAGCTTCCCGGGCTAATGCTTCCAAATCAGCACCTACAAAACCGTGGGTAATTTCTGCCAACTTTTCCATATCCACATCCATTGATAAGGGAATACCACGGGTATGTATGTGAAGAATTTCTAGCCTGCCTTTTTTGTCAGGAATAGAAATTGAAATTTCACGGTCGAAACGACCGGGTCTTCTGAGTGCTGGATCTATAGAATTGGGTATGTTGGTAGCTCCGATTACGATTACTTTTCCTCTTGATTCCAATCCGTCCATTAAAGATAAAAGTTGAGCGACTACCCGTTTTTCAACTTGTTTTTCGCCACCCATATCTTCCCTTTTGGGGGCAATGGCATCAATTTCATCAATAAAGATGATAGCAGGAGCATGTTGTTGTGCTTCTTCAAAAATTTTTCGGATACGGCCTTCACTTTCTCCATAAAACTTTCCCATGATCTCAGGGCCAGAAATATTGATGAAATAAGCATCCGTTTCGTGGGCTACTGCTCTGACGATAAGGGTTTTTCCAGTTCCTGGAGGACCATACAGAAAAACACCTTTGGGTGGCTGAACACCGAGACGTTCAAAAATTTCAGGATATTTCAGAGGCAGCTCTATCATTTCGCGAATGCGTTGAACCTGATTTCCTAATCCACCGATGTCTTCGTAGGATACCTTAGCCTTGCTTTCTCCTTCCTGTTTGCTCAGTTCTAGCTGAAAAACAGTATTTGGATGTATCAATACCACTCCTTCTGGATTGCTTCCAGTAACGGTATAGTTTACAGATCTTGAACCAAACAGCATGGCCCTCACTTTATCTCCTTTTGTAACAGGAAGCCCATTCATAAGCGAGCCGATGTATTTAGCATCATCTGCTTTGTATAAAGAACCTGATTTGGTATCGGGTTTGAGTTTTATTTTTACAGCTGGGCGACTGGGCGATTTAATAATTTTTACCTTTTCATCTATCCCCGACTGAGCATTTTCGCGGGTAATTCCATCAATCTGAATAATATTTTTATCTCTGTCTTCAGGATAACAAGGCATAATTTTAACAGGAGTAGCACGTTTACCTTCTATTATGATAAGGTCGCCACTTTCGAGGCCAAGCAATTTCATGTCTTTTGGATCAATCCTGGCAATTGCCCTCCCAACATCCTTTACCAGGGCTTCTTTAACGCGTAAAACGATTTCTTCTTTCATCTTGGTAAGGATTTATTATTTGCTGTTATTTATTTCAAAAAGATAGTTTTTTAACTCTGTCAACGATTCCTGGCCTTTAATTTCTTCGGCAAACATGGGCACTTCAACTTTATTCAAATCGCTGAATATTTCACTGATTTTGAGCAGATAAGGCGATTGTGCAGCTTTTCTTTTTTTACAAAAATCGCATCCATCCGAAGCCATCACATTGTTAACAATGATCTGTCTTGCTATGATTTCTGATTTGCTTAAATCAGCCAATAAGCGGCTGGTTTCAGATATTGCCATTGTTTCGGGAATACAAACCGGAATAAACTCTGATTTGGTTTTATCGCGCAAAAGATTCTCGATTCTTTTGACCGTTTTCTTCAGACTGAATAAAAAAGCGTCTACATCATCCTGATGATAAGAGCCTGAAAAGCTGGTTACCATAAAGCGGTATTTCCATCTCATTTTGGCAGCCACTTTGATCCAGGTGTCTAATAATTTTGGAGATGAAATCAGTCGCAATACATGACCCGTAGGAGCTGTATCCACAACATATTTATCGTAATTACCTTCTTCTATAAAATCAATAATGGTTTTAAAACTCATGATTTCATCAATCCCGGGTATCGATAGCGTTAGCATTTCATCAATATCTTCGTTGTCGAGATTGGTTGAAGTTGAAAGAAGTTTTCTCATTTCCGATAGATGTTCAGCAACAAACAAGGACAAGGCTTCGTCGGCAACTACTTCAATAGCTGAGAGTTTTGAACAATTATTTACCTTCACTACTTTGAATCCGATTTCCTGTTCGAGGCAATCTGATATAGAGTGAGCTGGGTCAGTGGAAATGAGCAAGGTCTTAAAATTTTTAGACAATTCTAAAGCTGTAGCAATGGCACAACTTGTTTTTCCAACACCACCTTTTCCTCCGAAAATGATGAGTTTAAGGTCGATATTTTCTAAGCGAATGAGTGCCATGGCCTTTATTTTTTTATCCTGATCTCAAGAATTCCATTTGTAAATTTGTGTCTAAGATTTTGACTGCTGGCTTTGACAGTAAGCAATATTTCCTTACGATACGTTCTGTTTTTACCTACAGCAGATATTTCCAGCATATCTTCTTTAAGTTCGATTTTTAGATCCGATTCTTCTATTCCCGGCATTTCGGCAATGACAACAATTTCTTTCTTTTCATCAAAAATATCGGTGATGGGTTCACGTTCTTCATCCACTTTAGGTCCTTCAGGTGTTTTTTTGATATTGCCGAAAGTTTCTACTTTTGGACTCCCTCCACCTGCAGTGTTAATGGTAAAACCATAAACACCTTTCATCCCTTTTTTGATCTGGTCAAGTTTAAACTCGCCTTCTTTATTGATTCCGCCTTTTTCATCCAATTTCCCTGCCAAATCCACTAACTTTTCGATACCTTTAAATAGACTTCCAAGCCCGAATAGTTCAAAATTTGCATCATCCTTTTTATCTTTGTTCCTATCGTTATCCATTTTATTTGAGCATTAATGGTTCAGAAATTAAATTGCTTTCTCTGATTCTAGCTTTGACAATCGGGCTTCCAATGTTTCCTGGTGTTGCATAAGTTCTTTTTCCCTGGCTTTGGTTGAAAGATAGGTATCTTCCTGCCACCAGTTGATTCCCATTTCCATGGCTTTGTCAACCGATGCTACCAGCAATCTGATTTTAATGGTTAGCAAATCAATATCAGCTATTTGTATTTTAATATCACCTGCAATTACGATCCCTTTATCGAGTACTCTTTCAAGAATATCGGCTAATCCGGTTGCATTAATTGAATGGGTTGGTTCTGGCATAATACATTGTTTTTTAGTAGTCTAACGACATTGTTTTAAAATCCGATTTCGCCACTATGGTTTTCTTTTGAAGGGGCTCCTTCAAATCAGGAGAATGCATCTGTCCTGCCTTTTCATCATTATAGTCCTGAATTTCTTTCAACCTGCCCTGAATAATTTCGAGCCTTAGCATTATCCTGATCTCTTCAGTTTTCAATCGAGTTCTTTCCTTTTCATACATATACAATTTAATAAAATCTGACTCCTCTTTATTGGGAATTCCCGATTTTACGACATTCTGCATGCTTCTGATGCTTTGAAGTCCTTTTATTGCGCTTGAAATTGGCATACTATTATAAATTTGAAAATTTTAATATTCTTATTGACTGATATCTATTTAGATATATTTCACTATAAGCTCATCAACGATAAATTTCACTTTTTCCTGATTGGTTTTTGAGCCAATCCTACTGGTTTCGGAAGTAAGAATATCCTGACATATTTTTCTAAAAATTTCTCTCGATTCCGATGGTGTAGTATTCATGGTGGCCAATGTTTTAGCTATCATAATTGAACCTCGGATGGTAGGGTCAAATTCAGTTTTGCCTGACTCCCGCAAACCTCTTACAATTTTAACGATGGTTTCAGTATCTTTATAGGAAAGCTCCGATTTTGCCATGGTAATCTGCAATTCGGTTTCGTAGTCGAAATGATCGAGATCCATGGTTACCATACGATCACGCAAAGCATCCTGGGTGCGGTTTACACCAGCATATTCTTCGGGATTGGATGTAAAGATGGCACGAAATTCAGGATGCACTTTCATGTAATAATCCTCTTCTTTGGCTGCTGAGGTACTCAACATTCTCTCCTGCAAAATTGGCAGTAAGATGTTGTTTGCTTCTGGACGAGAACGGGTAAATTCATCGTAAATAAGTGTAAATCCATTCTTTACAGCAATGGTTAATCGGTTGTTCACCCATTGTTTACTCATGTCCTCTTCATATTTATGAACAGAATGAATAAATTTATCGTCCAGTTTTTTATATTTATACCCTTGTTCGCTACCAATAAGATCGGAAGTTTTATACTCGGCATCCCCATGTATTATCACTACTGGTCTGCCAATTTTACTTGCCAGATGCATGGCAACAGTTGTTTTCCCGGTTCCCGAAGGACCCCTGAAATGCACTGGAAATCCTGCTTTTATATAAGTGAGCCCACGGTTGGTAATATCTTTGATGTAATCCGTTTCTACAAAGTTCGACATGGGTTTTAGTTCCAATACGGTGTTCATTTCGTTGTTGTTGCTCATTGTATTTTTGCTTGATGAGTTGATAATATATTAACTAAATTCTTTATTGGGTAATTGTTCTAATGTTTGTAACCAGATAATTCTTGCTTCTTCGATTTCCTTCGTTATCTGTTGTTTTGTGAGCAAAAAGGCTTGCTGACTTGCTTTAAATTTATTGAGGGCTTGTTGTCTTTTCAATAGACCCTTTTTGATATTTCCTGCTGCTTGCATCATCTCAAAATATTCATAAACAATATACTATCCGTTCAATCCTTTGCCACCGCAACGCGAACATGGCAATCCATCTCCGGCTTTTCCATTTCCTTTGCATTGACTACATTTAGTATTGCTTACACTATAATTATGCCCTTTCCCACCACAAACTATGCATGGAACTCTGGCTCCAAGCGGGTTTTTACCGCTACCCAAACAAAAAACACATTTTCTCATGGGTTCGCCCATTTCAACACAACCTTTGCCATTGCAAACCAGGCAATCTGATATTGCAGAGAGTAAATCGTAAGGATCCTTTCCTGTTCCACCGCAAAATGCGCATTTAAGTGTTTTTGTCATGATTTATATAGCATTTATGTGTGATAAGTGATGAATGATAAATACGGAGTCGAAGAGACATCCCCTTCGACTCCGTTAAATAAGCATATTATTTTTTGGGAAAATAAAAGTTATCAATTTTTTGGATTTTTCCTAAATCTAATAATGCTTTAGCAGTAAATCCAAGTTTCATACGGGTTTCTCCTAATGGAATTTCCATATCCGATATTCTTATACCTTTAGGATGCTTGCTGATATAATCCAATACTTTTTCTTCCAATGTCATAGGAAAAACTATTTTAGGTTCTATTTTAGGTTTAATTTCAGCGGGTGTTTCCTTTGGAAATGTAATAACAGTAGGTTCTACTTTAAGCTGAACTTCTTTTACTGCTTCAACAGTTGCTTCTATTTTAACTTCTTTTTTTTCAACTTTCTTTGCTTCCGCTTTAGCTGGTTTCACATAACCGGTTTTTCTCAACTGATCTATGGCATCCTGCATTTTATTCCATTCATCGGCTGCTCCTTCTCTGTCTTGTGCATAATTGCCCATTAAATTGGCCGTAGCTTTTTGGATACCTTTTACTTCAGCCTGGATACCTTTAATAGAATGATGTATATCTTTCATCAGACCATGGTAATCGTTCAATCTTAAGGTTTCTCCTTTGTCAAGGTCTTTTCTCAGCTTTTGAGCTGCTTTTTGGTTTTCTTTGCTGATTTCTGATAATCTTTTCTGGAATCCGTTGAGCAAAGTTCTGGTATATTCAACTCTTTCAGCCAGATTCTTACTTAAATCGGCTCTCAATTCAGCAGACATGTCCATGTGTTCTTTTTCGAACTTCTCTAGCATTTCATTGGTTTCTTTGAAAATTCCAGCAACATCTTCGTTGATACTTATAATATCATCGTTGATATTTTTCATAAGTGCATCAAAATCTGCCATTCTGATTTTTTCGTCTTGTTTTCTATCGGCTCTGCCTTCGGCAAAGAATTTTTCTAATTCAACGGCCATTTCTGATCTTTCGGCAATAAATTCGTTGATCATATTCAAGGTAGAAGCTTGAATAACTTGCACTTCTTTCTGGATGGTAACGATGGTGCGATGGATGCCACGCATTAATTCTTTGTAGGTATTGATGCGTTCTTTTTCACCTTTATCGAGCCCTTTTCTTAAGGCTGCAGCATTTGCAGATAAAATAGCTGACATTTCCTGGTGGTCTTTTCTGAAACCATCGAGGGTCTTTTGTACATCGTCTACAAGTTCTTCATTTTCTTTAATTCTATTTTTGAATGAGGAAAGAATATCTGCACTCAAGTTTTTCATTTCTGATGATAGTCCCATTTTAATTTCTCCTATTGTTTAATTATTATTTGCTTTTACTGTGACATCCCTTTGTTCGATTATACAAAAGGGTTGATTTCATTAATTATTTGACTTTTAATTTTCTTTATATCCTGAACTACAATATGATCACCTTTTTCAAGCAGGTATTCAAGGCATTCCATCATTCGATTATGCATTTGCTGATAATCAATCAATGTCTTCATTACTGTATCCTTTCTTATTTCCTGAAGTTTCGAAATCTGAGAAAGCTGTTCTTTGATAATTGCAATTTTTTCGTTGGTATCTTGGGAAGTTATATCTTTGATACCCAAAAGGCTATTTTTAAGCGATTGGGCAGTTTGTTTCTGGGCTTCAATGAAATTTAAAAACTGAGTTTCGGCTGCTCTTTCCTTTTGATCGAGTGTGCCTATGATGTCTGACATCATGGTATTGTAATCTTTTTTACGCAGGCTGCCATTTCTGGCAAGGGTTTCGCAAAGCCTGGTATTTAATAGATCTCTTTCCTTTTTTAAATCACAAATTGAGTTGTGAACATTATCGAACAGGAAATGAGATGATTCTGTAATATTTTCCGATGACTGGAAGGCGGTCTGGATCTTTTGTATTCTTTCTTCGTAAGAAGTGATGACATTTCCGAAAAAACTATCCAAATCAATATTAGTATTTGCCTTCATATATTTATTGTTTTTTTATGCGTGAAAAAAATAAATTCTTGGTAAATCATGCTTTTTGGTCATTCCACAAGGATATTTTAGCAAGAATAAAGCTTAACTACAATGCACATTATGCGGCTTTTGCGGTTAATCCAATTGCTTCTGCATATTTTAAGTAAGTTTCAACAGAGGCAACAACGATTCTTGCTTCAATTGCAA
>JBAXNW010000051.1:0-30931 GCA_037133555.1 Bacteroidota bacterium | reverse complement strand
TGGGTTCTATTTTGTGTCTGGGGAAAATCAAAAAAATGAATTTTTAGAACCCACCATAAGATTTAAAAAGCTATTCTGTAATTTTAGGAAAATTGATTTGATCTTTAATAACAAAAGCATCGGGAAAATCCATTTTAATCTGCTGAACAAATCCCCTGGCTTCCATTCTGGTTCTGAAATCACCAATTTTAACTTTAAAATTAGGTTCTTCATAAACCACATAAGCTTCTATGTCAGGATATTTTTCAGTAAAAACAGCCTTACATTGCATTGCCCCAGTTTTTGAATTATTGCCCGATTGGAAGAATACATTAATTCGAAAGCCTGGAATGGTATTGATTACTTCATTAATTTTCAAATGCTTACTAAGCAATTCGTTAATTTTTTCATCCTGAACAACATCCAGTTTGCCTGTGTTTTGTGCAAAGGTTTTCACTGAAATAGCAAATACTATTGCTAAAAGTATAAAATAAGGTTTCTTCATGCAACAATATTATCTTGCAGAATTATTTATTTCAATGGGTTGAATACTCAAAACAGGAATAGGGCTGTTGTTTACCATTTGCTGAGCATAAGGACCTAACCAGAAATTAGCTGCAGTTTTTTCCTGTTCTGTCATTATAACAACCAGGTCTGCATTAATTTGTTGTGAATATTCAATGGTAGTTGTGGTCGTATTATCTGCTTCTACAAAATTAGTAACATACTTGGCGTGATTCTCGTCCATATATTTCTCAACTTGTGATACATAGGTATCTACTTTACGTCTGATAGCTTTTAAAGTTGTAGTATAGAGTCCTAATATATGAATTTCGGCATCAAAGTATTTTGCCATTTTACAGGCAAATGGCACCTTTTGGCGGGTATCTGGTGAACTATCAATTGGAAGTATGATTTTCTCCAGTTTCTTTTTAAAATTGAAACCGTATCTGATTGTAATTACAGGACATGGAGCATAAGTAACAATCCTAAATGCATTGCTTCCCATCCACATCTTTTCAAAACCGGAGGCACCATGAGTCCCTGCAATAATTAGATCAGCATCATTGTATTTAGCCTGATTAGCAATTTCGCTGTAAACTCTTCCTTTGCGGAGTTTATAGCTTAGTGTACTATTCACTAATTTCGGTTGATATTCCATTTGAATCTTTTCGATATGCAATTTTGCATCATTCCTTGCTTCACTGCCTATTGCTAAAAATTCCGAATCTGTGTCAGTTTCACTATCAACCCAAACCATCATAATATTGGCATTGGTCTTGTTAGCAATATCAATAGCAAGTTCTAAGGCATATAAAGATCCTTTTGAAAAATCAATAGCTACAATTATTTCTTTCATAAATTCCGTTATTTATAGATTATTTATTTAATTTAGCTAAATTATATATTTTTTAATCATAGTGTACGTTTTTTTTAATAAAAATGTTACGATGATACCGTTTTTTAATGAAAATTTATGAATGAAAATTTAGATGCCAGCGGAGAACAACTCAATTCAGCGGAGAAAGAATATGAAAGAGCCTTGCGGCCTTCATTTTTTGATAGTTTTGCCGGACAATTTCAGGTAGTCGAAAATTTAAAAATTTTCGTAGAAGCAGCCAAGCAAAGGGGGGAAGCGCTCGATCATGTTTTATTGCACGGGCCTCCTGGATTGGGTAAAACTACACTTTCCTATATTATTGCCAACGAGCTGAATGTTAACATCAAGATTACTTCAGGCCCAGTACTTGATAAACCGGGCGAATTAGCCGGTCTTTTGACCAATCTTGAAGAAAACGATGTGTTGTTTATCGATGAAATTCATCGTTTATCACCCGTGGTGGAAGAATACCTGTATTCGGCTATGGAAGATTATAAGATTGATATCATGATAGAATCAGGGCCTAACGCAAGGAGTGTGCAAATTGCCCTGAACCCGTTTACATTAATAGGTGCTACCACCCGTTCAGGGCTCTTAACAGCCCCTTTACGCTCTCGCTTTGGCATTAACTCTCGTTTATCTTATTATGATGCGGTAGTGCTCGAAAAAATTATTATTCGTTCTGCTGATATATTGAAAATAGGCATCGTAAAAGAAGCAGCCGGCGAAATTGCCCGACGTAGCCGTGGAACCCCCCGTATTGCCAATCTGCTTTTGCGCCGTGTCCGCGACTTTGCGCAAATAAAAGGCAACGGGAATATCGATTTACCCATTGTTCAATATGCCCTCAATGCCTTGAATGTCGACAAAAACGGACTGGATGAAATGGACAACCGGATATTATCGACCATCATCGACAAATTCAAAGGAGGACCTGTTGGATTAACGACGATAGCTACTGCTGTTGGAGAAGATTCCGGCACCATAGAGGAAGTATATGAACCCTTCCTGATTATGGAAGGCTATATGATGCGTACTCCCCGTGGTAGGGAAGTTACCGAAATGGCCTACAAACACTTGGGGAGAATTAAACTCAACAAACAAAAGGATTTATTTGAATAAGAGGTGCTGATTATCAGCCCTGACAGGATTTTGAACCCTGTCAGGGCTCATTTTTTCTCGTCTAATCTTTTATTCCTCGAGAATTTGAAACTTATCGCTGTTTTCGATTCTTTCCAGCTCACTTCCTTCAGGCAAATGAAGATAAGCCTTTATGGCAGGGTCAAAATCGGCGATGGTTTCCACTTCAAAAACCTTGCTGTTTTTTTCGTCTGCCACATATTCCTCGCTTTCAGTACCTGCCAAAAACCTCCAGCCACTGTCATTTTCTGCATCTTCCTGGATTTCTTCACGGTACATATAACCGACTTTTTTACCATCTAAGGTAATTAAATTTGAAACCAGACACAAACCCATGGAGGTTTCTTCTGCAGGATTTGCATTGTGTTTTATAGGTAGTTTTTTCATATTTTTAGTGTTTTGTTTTTAAATTTAAAAATTTTGCAATATAATTTTTGGGAATTTTAGTTTCAGGAATTTTAAATTCAAACCAATCTTGCAAAGCATAATCTAACCCATTATCATGCATAAAATTATACAATGCTTTGGTCAGTCCCATGCCATATTTCTCATGATTACAGCCTGTTTTATCAATATGATTACAGCCGTTTTGAGCAAATACATTTTCAGGATAAGGAAGGCGTTCTACTCCATATTTTTCAGAATCCATGCCAACCGGACTGTGAACCGTCATGGCAAAGCGATGCCAGAAGGCTGATTGTATCAGCTTGTGATGAAACAATTGACGAACAACTTCCAATGCATCTATCGTTTCCTGAGCAGTTTCGGTCGGGAAACCATACATCAGATAAGCATGTATCATGATGCCTGAGTTTTGAAAAGCAGCTGTTACTGTTGTTACTTGCTCTATGCTTACACCCTTTTCCATTTTTTCCAATAAGCGGTCGGAAGCAACTTCCAGACCACCTGAAACTGCAATGCAACCCGACTCAGCGAGTAACTCGCAAAGTTCTGATGTAAATGCCTTTTCAAAACGGATATTTGTCCACCAACTAAGGCTGAGTTTTCGTTGGATAATCTCATCCGCTAATTTTCTCAATACTGCAGGAGATGCCGCTTCATCCACAAAATGAAAGCCTCGTTGCCCCGTTTGCTTAATAATAGCTTCTATACGGTCGCATAAAATACTTGCATCTGCAGGCATGTATCGTTTGATATAATCCAAAGACACATCGCAGAACGAACAACGGTGCCAGTAACATCCATGAGCCAACGCCATTTTGTTCCAACGCCCATTGCTCCATAGATTGTGCATGGGATTAGTGGTTTCGCTCACTGAGATATAGTCCTGCAAAGGCAAACCATCGTAATCGGGTATTCCAATATCTTTATGAGCAACATCTTTTTCAATAGCATTGTTGATGTAAGTAGCTTTATCTTGTTCTAATCTAAAAGTTCTTGCTAAATTCCCTTCACCCTTGATTATATAATTCAGTAATTTTAATAATGGTAGTTCACCATCGTCGAGACAAACGAAATCGACCAATTCAAATAACTTTGGTTCATTGAGTTGGCGCAATTCTGTATTGACAAACCCTCCTCCAATGACAATCGGAATATGCGGATATTTTTTCTTGATAAATTCTGCTGATTTTAATGCCATTAACAAATTTCCTGGAAAAGGAATTGTAAAGCCAATTATCTTGGGTTGATATTTGATGATGGATTGATCCAAGAGTTCGTACATTGTTTTAGTAATAGGCGTCTCCGTTTTCAGTTCTTCTGCTATTGTTTGATAACTGATGGCATTTAAGCCGATTTGTTCAGCATAACGACTGAAACCAAAGCGGCTGTCTATACATTCGGTAATAAAATCGCCAATATCCTCAATGAATAGTGTAGCCAGAAATTTTGCTTTATCTTGTATGCCATCGGTGCCAAAATGCCATTCCAAATCCTGCTGTATGTTGAACCTGCTGGCTTCCGGTAACACTCCATTAATGATAGAATATGCAAATGTTGTGTCTTTCCCCTGTAAAAAAGCAATAACTGCATCAATATGCCTGATGTAGTCACCTTTTGAAGCTATTATTTTTTTTGAATTCTCTGAATACTTGGCGTCTTTTGCAAAATCAAACATCATTTGCAATCCATTGGCAGAAAGCAATTCTAAAATACAGGCGATGCTCAGATCAAGTTGAGCTACCTTAAACCCTTGTTTTTGCAAAAACCCTTTTAAACCGGCTGTTGCAGGATAGGGCGTGTTCAACTGAATAAAAGGTGGAGTTATAAGTAATAAATCGTTTTGAGTCACAATTTTTATATAATTGTTTTTACAAAAGTAGGATAAATTTCTATTCTGCTGCTGACTTAGGTATCTTTTATTTAGATGATAGTATAGAAAATAATATAGTGGTTTAAGATTTATTAGAAGAAGGAGGTAAAGTAGCTACATTTTTTTATTACTTTTGTATAAGATTCGATAAAACAAGTATTGTTTTTAAAAAGCTGAATTAGAATACTTTAATAAATTAAAAAATATTCTATTCTTGAAAAATATCAATCTAAAAAAACACATCATGCTAGAAGAACCCTTTGAAGAAAAAGTAATCAACATAAATTTTAGAGCGTGGTCAGGACTTTCATCATATAATAATTTGAAGGAAAAGCTGCTTTTGTATGAGCTTTTTGAACAATCTGCAGATCGTTTTCCTGATAATATAGCAATAGAAGATGCAACTATAAAGCTCAGCTATGCTGAAGTTGAGCATCAGGCAAATCAGCTAGCACATTACCTCATCGAAAAGGGAGTTAGTGCTGATCAGAAAGTTGCAATTATGCTCCCAAGGGTGGCCTATGTTTATATTGCAATGCTGGGTGTGTTAAAAGCAGGAGGGGCTTATATTCCGCTTGATCCAGAAATACCCGGCGAAAGAGTTGATTTTATAATGGAAGATTCCGAAGCATTGCTGCTTATTTCTTCTGATGAAATTTTAAACCGTATAGGTTCTAATCTAATAAGTCGAAACATATTAAATATAGACCAAGAAAGTAGGCTAGTTGAGAATTTTCCTGAAAGTCGAATAATCGTTTCCAAGGTAACGAGCAATCAACTCTGTTATATTATTTACACTTCAGGTACAAGTGGCCAGCCTAAAGGCGTTTTGCTGGAGCATCGCAATGTTATTACGTATGTTCATTCTGCTCAGAAAATATATCCAATAACAGCTAATGACAGAGCCCTTCAAGGATTCTCCGTATCTTTTGATGCATCCGTAGAAGAAATATGGCTTCCTTTTTCTGTAGGCGCGACTGTTGTTGTTGGTACATTCGACATCATGCGTTCAGGTGATCGTTTTTCGGAAATGCTGCAGAAGTTAAACATCACTTTTTTATCCTGTGCACCCACTTTACTATCTATGGTTGATGAGGATATCCCATGCTTAAAGATACTGATTTTCGGTGGGGAAGTTTGCCCATCTGATTTAGCACATCGATGGTGCCGTGAAGGTCGTATGGTGTATAATACCTATGGACCAACCGAAGCAGCTGTTATTGCAACTTACCAGGTTTTAGAGCCCAATGAAACTGTAACTATCGGACGTCCAATGCCTCAATATATAGTAATGATACTCGATGAAGCATTAAATCCAGTAAATATTGACCAAGAAGGAGAAATCTATATAGGGGGAGAATGTGTAGCTCGTGGCTATCTCAATCAGACTGAACTTACAACAGAAAAATTTATTGAAACCGATAAATTTACAGCTTATCCATTGCGTTTTTATAGAACTGGTGATTTAGCAAAATATGCAGAAAATGGAGAAATAATATATGTAGGAAGAGCCGATACACAAATAAAGGTTCGTGGGTTCAGAGTCGAGCTGTCAGAAATTGAAGGGCTTATTTTGAAAACTAATAATGTAAAAGCAGCCGTTGTGGCACTCGATAAAGCTACACAACAGCTTGCAGCTTATGTGGTAGTAAGTGAGGGAGCATCCATTGATTGCGAACAAATGATAACTATACTTCGTGCTAAACTACCATACTACATGATACCCTCAACACTCGACGAGGTGATTTCTTTGCCAATGACCTCAAGTTCTAAAATTGACAGAAGTAAATTGCCTAAACCTAAAACACCATTGGCCTCTTCTTCGCAAAAGGAATGCATATTACCATCATCTTTGCTTGAACAATCACTTATTGATAGGTTAAAGGATCATTTCAAACGTATCGACATTTCAATGGACGACAACTTCTTTACCGATCTGGGTGGTCATTCTTTGTTAGCAGCAATTGTTGTTTCTGATCTACGAAAAAAAGATTTGTTCAAAAATATGTCTGTCATTGATATTTATAATTACCCCATATTAAAAGACTTAGCTAATGAGTTGGAATCTCAGCTAAATCTTCACCGTACAAAAAAAGAGGAAGCTCGCGACTTTTACAAACCATCCAGTCTAAGTTATTATAGCTGTTGGTTTAGTCAAGGTGTATCGATGATATTTTTATCTTTCTTGTTTGGGATAGAATGGTTGGGACCGTTTTTTGTTTATTCATATTACTATCATGCTGACTATGGAGTAGTTGATTCTTTGTTGATTATGCTTTTGACCTATTTTTTGCTTTTGCCTGCATTTTCAATATTTGCTATTATCTTTAAATGGCTGGTAATTGGCCGAATCAAAGCGGGTAAATATAAACTATGGAGTCTTTATTATTTCCGTTTTTGGATAGTTGATAAAGTTATTGGTATTTCTCCTGCCAGTTATTTTACCGGAACGCCTATTATTACCAACTTTTACAGACTGCTTGGAGCTAAAATAGGAAAGAATACTTATATCAACTCACATACAGCATCGGCTTTTGACATCCTATCTATTGGAGATAATGTTAGTATATGCACTGATACACACATTAAAGGCTTTGAAATCAAAGATGGTTATCTTCACATCGGTTCAATTGAAATTGAAGATGAATGTTTTATAGGAACCCGCTGTTGTATTTCTGAAAACACTAAAATGGAGCGTAATTCTTCGCTGGAAGATCTCTCTTTACTGCCTTCAGGAATTATAATTCCTGCAAACGAGAATTGGCAAGGTTCTCCTGCAGCGAAAATAGGCATTAATCCCAAAGTAGAAACTATAAAATTGTGGAAAGAAACTCACTTTACGCTCTATCTTTTGGGCGTATTTACCTTTCCGCTTATTACGATGCTTGCCTATTTCCCTGGAATGATGCTCATTACCCATGTCGACTATTCCCGTGATGACTATCAGTTCTTAACTTTAACAATCGTTGTAGCAGTTTCTTTTGTACTTATTTTATCTTTGATTATTGCCTTGTTAAAATGGCTGATGTTGGGTAATATCAAGGAGGGAAGGTATCCAGTAGCGAGCCTTTTTTATTACAGGAAGTGGTTTTTTGACCAACTGATGAAATTAAGTCTGCAGGTAATTGGTACACTTTATACTACACTCTACCTTCAGTATTGGTTTAAACTTTTAGGTGTAAAAATTGGTAAGCGTTCCGAAATTTCGACGGTTGAATTTATTTCACCCGACTTATTGGTGGCCGGTGATGAGTGTTTTTTGGCTGATTCTGTATCAGTTGGCGCATCTCATGTTAGGAATGGATATATTTCCATTGCAAAAACATATATCGGAAACCGTACTTTCGTAGGAAACAGTGCAGTTATTAGTCCGGGAACAGTTTTAGGGAATGGAGTGTTGGTTGGTGTTCTTTCGAAAATGAAAGACGAACATCTACCAGCTCCTGATGGAACTTCTTGGTTTGGTTCACCTGCAGTTTACTTACCCAAACGTGATATCAATCAGGATTTTTCTATCGCCAGGACTTATCAACCAAGCCGAACACTATTTGCATTGCGCTATTTCATTGAATTTTTCAGAGTTACACTTCCTGCAACCCTTTTTATTATAATGGCTTCGATGATTACCAATATTACCAGCTATTTACAAGTTGATTTCGATCTTTTGCCATTGATGTGTATTTTCCCTTTGCTTTATATCGGTGCTAGTATTGTTGGATTTATTGTGCTGGCATTATTTAAATGGATAGTCATCGGACGTTACCGACCATGTAATAAACCACTCTGGAGTGGTTTTGTATGGAGAAGTGAACTCGTTACAGGATTGTACGAGAACTTTGGAGTGCTATTCTTTATGAACGTACTTACAGGTACACCTTTTATTAAATTCCCACTTTGGTTGCTGGGCAGTAAAATTGGGAAAAGATGTTGTATTTATACTACTCAAATTACAGAGTTTGATCTTGTAAAAATAGGCGATTATTCTGCATTGAACGATAACTGTACAATACAAACTCATTTGTTTGAAGACAGGGTGATGAAGATGTCGTATGTTGATATTGGAAAAGAATGTACCGTTGGGGGAATGTCAGTTGTACTTTACGATTCAAAAATGGAAGATGGTGCTAAACTTGAGAATTTATCTGTATTAATGAAGGGTGAAACGCTTTCTGCAATGAGTACTTTTATAGGTGCACCTGCAAAACCGGCATAATATTTCAACATTTGAATTTTATTTCTTTTATAAGATTGACAAATTAATTGATAGATAAATCTTTGTTTTAATGCTCTCATTAAAAGGCTATAGCGTTTATATATTAATTTTTCAATTGCTTTTTAAATTATTTAAAAAACTTTATGTAGGTTTGTAGTATGCATTTATTTTATACACCCAATATTAAATCTTCGTTGTATACCCTTGATAAAGAAGAATCCACACATTGTGTAAGGGTATTGCGCTTGAAAGAAGGCAGCCTAATCCATTTAACTGATGGAAAAGGAAATCTATTTAAAGCACAATTGTTGTCGGCTGATCCCAAAGAATGTTTAGCCGAAATCATAGAAACGATACCTGAATTCGGCAAAAGAGCATTCTATTTGCATATTGCCATTGCACCAACTAAAAACATCGACCGTTTTGAATGGTTCCTCGAAAAAGCAACCGAAATAGGCATTGATGAAATTACACCTCTTTACTGCGAACATTCCGAAAGGAATATCATCAAACCTGAACGACTGCAAAAAATTATCACTTCAGCCTTAAAGCAATCGTTAAAAACCTATCACCCTGTTTTGAATGAAGCGGTTAAGTTCAATCATTTCATTCAATCAACTTTTGAAAGTAAAAAATATATTGCCCATTGTGAAGAAAACGAAAAAACCCCCTTTCAAACAGCTTGTCAAAAAGGCGAAAATGCATTAATATTAATCGGCCCTGAAGGTGATTTTAGTAATACGGAAATTAAAAATGCCATTGCTAACAATTATTTACCCATTAGTTTGGGAGATTCACGCTTACGAACCGAAACTGCTGGTATTGTCGCCTGCCATACTATTAATTTATTGAATGAATTATGATTAAAAGATTTTTTTTATACCTGATTTTAATTTCATGTTTTAGCTCATTTACACCTCCAACCTATCAAATTGCATTGTTAAAATACAATGGGGGTGGTGATTGGTATGCCAATCCTACTTCATTGACGAATCTTATCCAATTTGCAAATCAGTACATTGCTACTAATCTTAATCCCGATTATGCTACTGTTGATGTGGGAAGTACAGAATTGTTCAATTATCCCTTTGTTCACATGACCGGACATGGAAATGTTGTTTTTTCTGACAGAGATGCAGAGAATTTAAGAAACTATTTAAAAGGCGGAGGTTTTTTGCATATCGATGATAATTATGGCTTGGATAAATTTATACGGCCTCAAATGAAAAAGGTATTTCCTGAATTGGAATTTGTAGAATTACCTTTTAGTCATCCTGTTTTTCATCAGAAATATGATTTTCCGAATGGTTTGCCTAAGATTCATGAACACGATGGCAAACGGCCTCAGGGATTTGGATTATTCTTCAACGGTCGATTGGTTTGTTTTTATAGCTACGAATGTGATTTGGGCGATGGATGGGAAGACCAGGATGTTCATAAAGATTCTGAAGCAACTCGAACCAAAGCATTACGCATGGGCGTGAATTTATTGCAATTTGTTTTTAATCAATAATTTTTAAAATTTATAGAAAGTTTATAACAAAATTGTAAGCAAAAGTTGGGAATAGATTTTTACAATAAATTTTGAGTCTTACACTATCAAATCTTCAAAATTATATTCATTTTTGAAGTTAAACAATAAAAAAAACTTGTTGTAGTATTTTTAATATGCTTATAATCATATGGATGTGAAATTTGGCATAAATATTGAATAATGATTATATATTAGTTTTGATTTTTAAAAACTTTTAAAAATCATTCTTGTAATAAAAACAAAACATTTAAATGTTTGTTTTATAGTCAATTAATTATGGTTTTCTCAAAATTTATTCATATGAAAAAGATATTTCTTTTAATATTTACTATCTCAATTTTATATTCATGTAGTAAAGTTACCGATAATCCAACACCTTCTGATGTCGTTGTAACAATGGACAACTTGGTTGTTAATCCAAGTTTTAATTTTAAAACCACTCAAAATATTAGTGTAGAACTTAAAGCTCAGGATAATTTAGGTACAGCAATGCAATACATCCGGTTTAACGTGATTTCAAATATGAAAGAAAACGATGGAGTTATTATTGCATCTGGTGCAACGGATATTAATGGTGATTTAAAATTAAGTATACCCCTGCCAAGTTACTATGATTCTATCGTTGTTGCTACCGATTTCATCGGTTTTGTAAATCAAATTAAACTTCCAATTATTGGAGGAAAAGTCTCCTGCTCTTTTGGGGGAAATCATCCTGCAAAAAAATCAGCAGAAGAATTAATCCCTAAAGCAACAGCAGCCTATATCAAATTTTTAGGAACCTATAATAATCAAGGCGTCCCTAATTATTTAGTTTCCAACGATGTGGTAGAAGCCAGTTTGTTAACGGATATTAATACCTGGTTACCTGAATATAAATCCGTTCCAATTAATCATTCTGGATATTTAGCACAAACTAATGTTACCAATGTTATTTTAAATCAAATGGCAGATGTATGGGTTACTTTTGTTCACGAAGGTGCAGGTTATATGAATGTATTGGGTTTTTATACTTACAATAAAAATACCCCGATTACGAATGTAAGTCAAATAGATTCAATACGGATTATTTTTCCGAATGCTTCGTTATCAGGAAGCGGAGGTGGATTAAATTCAGGTAATAGGGTTAAAATTGGAACTTTCCCTGCTAACACAGGTATAGGTTGGGTATTGTTTTCAAATGGCTGGACAGGAAGCAGTGTAAATGCAAATGCTACAAAATATTATTCTGACCCTATACTAAATCCTGAAACCGATGTGGCAAACCGCCAACACACTGTATTGCTTCACGATGCAGGAAGAGGTTTGTATTTATGCGGTTTTGAAGATATGGGACGTAATCCCAGCGTTGGAGCTGATAATGATTTTAATGATATTCTCTTTTATGTAAAAACAAATCCAGTTCAAGCAATTTCTCAAAGTAATGTTTATCAGGCAAGTGGTTCTGCAATAGATACCGATCATGATGGAATTTCTGATTTATTTGACGATTATCCAACAGATCCATTAAGAGCTTTTAATAATTATTTCCCTTCAAAAACACAGTTTGGCTCTTTGACTTTTGAAGATCTCTGGCCATCCAAGGGAGACTATGATTTTAATGATGTAGTGGTTGATTATCGTTTTAATCCAATTACGAATGCGGCCAATCAGATTGTAAATATTCAGGCTCAGTTTATAGTTAGAGCCACAGGTGCAGGATACTCAAATGGTTTCGGATTCCAACTACCTAATCTTCCTTCGGCCTCTGTTCAAAGTGTAACTGGTACTAAGCTTACTGAAAATTATATCACTAATTTAGCAAGTGGTGTTGAAGCTAATCAAACGAATGCTACTATTATTGTATTTGATAATGCATGGAGAAATTTTACAGCCGTAGCTGGAAGTAATCCAACTAATGTTGCAGGTATCAATACTTATGCAGGTGGCAAAACAGGAATTCCTGATACTTTGAATATAAATATTGTTTTAACTCAACCTATTAGTCCTTCTGTAATTGGTTTACCACCCTATAATCCTTTTATTATTGCGAATAAACAACGAGGAAAGGAAATTCACATGACTGACTATCCGCCTACCAGTTTAGTAGATCATACTTTATTCGGAACTTTTAATGATAATAGCAATCCATCAACCGGAAGATATTACAGGACAGTAAATAATTTGCCATGGGGTATAAATATTGCTGAAAAATTCAATTACCCTGTTGAAAAAAATCAGATTACCCTTGGATATTTAAAATTTGCTAGCTGGGCACAAAGTAGTGGTGTACTTTATAAGGACTGGTATAAACCAAACGCTGGCTATAGAAATTCAGTTTATATATATCCAAACTAATAAGGAAAGTTTTTGCATAAAAAAGGGCAGTTTTGAACTGCCCTTTTTTATGCAAAAAGCCCGATATTTCGGGCTTTAAGTGCGGATGAAGGGACTCGAACCCCCACGTCGCAAGACACCAGATCCTAAGTCTGGCGCGGCTACCAATTACGCCACATCCGCAAAATGGACTGCAAAGATAATACTTTTTTTATTATGCTTAGGTTTTTGTTTGGAAAATATTTGAATTTGTTTTCGCAATGCGCAATTCATTGATTGCTTTTACAGTAAGGGTTTTTCTTTTTTGGTACTTTAAGTACTCTAGGCAATTCATCTACATCTTTTTACTCATACCTAAGCGATTCAATAGGATCGAGGTTGGCTGCTTTTACAGCAGGGTAAATGCCAGAAACCAATCCAACAAACAGACATAAAATAAATCCGCTTATAATCCATAGCCAGGGAATGATAAAGCTGCTTCCTATGGCAAAAGAAACGATATTCCCAACTAAAATTCCAAGAATTATGCCAAGCAAACCTCCAATTTGTCCTATAACCACAGCTTCAACTAGAAACTGATTTTTAATCAGATTTTTGGTAGCTCCCATTGATTTTCTGATACCAATTTCTCGGGTTCGTTCACTTACAGAAACTAGCATTATATTCATCAGTCCGATAGCAGCACCCAAAAGAGTAATCATTCCGATAATTGAAGCAGCCATAGTAACATATTTCATATTTTCGATAAACGATTGTGCCATATTATCACTTTTAGAAGCATCAAAATTATTTTCCTCTCCAATGTTTACTGCACGAATAACTCTAAAAACTCCAACCGCTTCATCTATGGCAACGTCCATTTTTAATGGATCATTTACTAAAATACTAATGCTGAATGACATATTTGGACGTGGGAAATACTGCCTTACATTATTAATGGGTAAAATACAGTTTTTATCCCCACTAAACCCCATACTGCTTCCTTTAGATTTTAAAACTCCGATTACCATGTATTTCCCAGGACCTATTGAAACAATTTGATTGATAGGGTTTTCGTCTTTCTTAAAAATAGATTTGGATAATTCTTCCCCAATGATAGTGACACTTGAACCGTAATTTACTTCAGAGGGTGTAAAGTTTCTGCCTTTTGCAATTTCATTTCCGGAAGTAAATAAATAATTTTCGTCGGCACCAATAACGCCGATGTTAGGATTGGTTTTCTCACTTAAAAATTTTACGGTTGCAGTATGCGTTGCATAAGTTGATAATGAAGTGTAAGCTGGGAATTTGTAATTATTTTTAAATTGTTGGGCTTCGTCAAAGGTAATTTCTTTGTATCGTTTTGCCCTTCTGCCATCTCCCATATGCATCTGCATGGCATGATCGCGTATGGTAAAAGTATTGGCTCCCATTTGCGAAAAACTCTTGGTAATACTTGATTTTAAAGAATCGATGGCGGTTAAGATACCAACTAAAGCCATAATTCCAAAGGCAATAATCAATACAGTAAGTATAGTTCTGGTTAAATGACTACGGATGGATTCGAGCGAAATTTTAACATTTTCAACAATTAACACTTTCATTTTATTGAATTTAGAAACGCTAACAAATTAAAACTGCACCTTGTTCCCATAAGCTAAATCGCCTGCATCTCCTAAACCAGGAACAATGTAAGCCTGAGCTGTTAATTCATCATCTACTGCTCCAACCCATATTGATACATCACTTATTGAAAGATGTTTGTGAACATAATCAATGCCTTCGGCACTGGCTAAGACTGAAACAAAATAAGTATGACTTGGCTTTCCGTGGGAAATAAGTTCTTTGTAGGTTTTAACCATAGATGCTCCGGTGGCAAGCATTGGATCTGCAAGTATCAGTACTTTGTCTGTTAAATCGGGGCAAGATAAATATTCAATCTGAATATCAAAATTTCCTTTTTTATCGTGTTTGCGATAAGCCGAAATAAAAGCATTTTCTGCCTGATCAAAATAATTCAGCAAACCATAATGAAAGGGCAAGCCGGCTCTAAGTATGGACGCAATAACAGGCTGTTGTTTAAGTAATTGTATCTCTGCAATTCCTAATGATGTTACAACTTCTTTGGATTCATATTGAAGTTTTTTACTTAATTCATAAGCAAAAATCTCCCCTAAGCGTTCCATATTTTTACGAAATCGCATCCTGTCCTGTTGAATTTTTTCGTCTCTTATTTCTGCAATAAATTGATTGAAAAGAGAATTGTGATTTCCTAAAATGTTTGCCATATTCTTGAGATTTAGTATTTGCCACTTATTAGCTTTACAACAAAAGGTAAATTGTTTTTTTTCACTTGCAAATATACACAATTTTTTGCACCAAAGTTATGATTAAAACTTGCAATACTTTCTAAAGAAGAACCTCCAAAATCAAAACTGTCTATTTTTTGAGCATAAGATTTTACCAATTCATCTATCATTAAATACATTGCACCTAATGCTTTACCTTCAGCATTTGCGCTTCCTTTTAAAAATAAAATCTGATGCATGCTGCGTATAAAAAATCCTGCTGCAATTAATTCATTGGCAGTATTGGTAACACCTAAAGCGATTCCACATTTATGATTATTGCATGCTGTCATTAAATTTTGCAGCATTACATAGTCTTGCGAATGGAGTTCTTTTATTTGTTTACCTTTATTATGTCGGAATAAGTCAACTATTTTTTCGGGGGCTATATTTTCATGAATTTTTAAATTGTTTTTTTTTGCTTTTTTAAGATTCCGCTTCGTATCGCCTTTGTATTCCTGAAAAATGTCTTGGTAAGCCTTATTTAAATCTAAAAATTGAAAAAATCGTTCTTTTTTTTGAAAATCAGCGTTTTCAAAATGGTTGTTTTCGTGAATATTAAATTCAATAAATTGAATAGTAGAAGGGATGGCCTCCAAAAATGCATTGACCAGGTTTTCAGTAATTGCTATTTTCGAATAAACTCCTAAATATCTTGTAAAAAAAGGCTGGTAAAGATAAGATATTTTAAACTTAGAATTTAAAGCCAAAGGAAAAACAGCTTCGTAATCGTTCAGAATCAGTGCACTCCAATTTTTGCACACCACATCTAAATACCAACTATAAACATAGGCAATGCCATTGACAGATGTATCAATACATTCGTCCCATTTTTCTTTGTTTATTTGATGATGTTGCAGATAGTTTATCATTTTATTTTACAGCATATTTTATCATTTCTTCGTACACTTTATGCCAGCCAACCCAACGATGCTGGTTGCTCAGCGATTCATTGTGCCATAGACTTATGAAATTACCGTTTACTGCCTTAATTTCGTCAATTAATGGTGTAATATAGCTTAATGCTTTATCTGCATGTATATTGTGGTAATCTCTTAAAGTCCCTTCCATAAATGCAAATGGATGAATTCTTAAATTGCTTTCAAGGTCTAATTCTAAATCATAGAAATTAAAACTATTGCAGATACTTGCTCTGAAACCTGTTTCGGAAGCATAGCCCATAGTGTAATCATCGGTAATATCCAGCTCAATCAGATTGCGATAGGTAAGAGGTAAATCTAATTTGAGAAAATGTTGACGACTTTTAGTGATTTGACGATTTAATACTTTTGAGAGTGTTTCAATTTCATGCTTTAAAATGTCAATATGAGAATTGGAATTAAAGGAAGGATGAATTCCTACTTCTGCCTCATCGCTCAACATTTTTATCAATGAATGAAACTTTCGATTGTTTATGGGTATATTTTTATCTAAATCGCCATATTGAGCAAAAAGAATAAAGTAAATTGGATAGATATTGTATTTTTTTTGCATTTCAAATTGGAAACTGTAAGTGTCAAAATGGTCTTTCCCAATACCGCTCAATACTTTAGTCCTTTCAATAATATCTTTAATGTCAAAATTGAGCATTGATTTAAAATATCCGCCAATTGAGCGAACAATGCCTTTTAATCTGTAAGCATAGGCACAATCAATATCTATCGTAGGAATAAATGTAAATTTTCTTTCAATGATTTTAAAATCAGGATATTTATTTTGAATAATTCCTGCTATTTTTAAAGCCCATATATTAACCATAGGTTTTTTTAGGAAGTACTGTTGATAAGCTATGCTCTGGTCGGCACTAAATCTGCCATATTGATCTTTGATATAAGGTAAATATTCTTCGTAACGGCTCACCAAATAAAATCCAGCTGCAAAAGGGTCGAAAACTAAATGCGATTTTTTATTAGAAACAGCAAAGAAAGCTGTTTCATTTTCAAATTCAATGAACTTCAAATCTTGTTCGTGAATATTGGTTTCGAATAATAAATTTACAGCACAAAAAAAGATTTCATCGCCAAAAGCCTGTTCAGAATAATTAATCTTAACACCTTGATAGGCAATAAATTCATCAAGATTCGTCGTAAAAATAGTTTCAATGCCCAACAACTCATTAAAATAAAGCCTGAAGGTATATTGAATCCGATTACATATTTTTGGTGTATAAATCAGCATTTGGTTAATGGTTAAAGTTAAAGGATGTTTATTTCCCTCCCTGGTATTCTGCCTGCAAATTATTAATTACTTTATCAACTTTATGAACTTTACAAACTTTACAAACTTCATAACATTCCTTCATCGGCAAAGCTATAATATTTTTCGTCACCTATTATTATATGATCAACGACAGCTATTTCCAGGAATAAACCTGCTTCTTTTATTTTTCTGGTAAGCTTGCAATCTGCATCACTGGGTTTTAAGTTCCCTGAAGGATGATTGTGGCACATTATCAGCGAAGTAGCATTGTTTTCCAAGGCCAGTTTAAATATTTTTTTTGGATCAGCAACGGTTCCAGTAATCCCACCTTCGCTGATACTTTGGTATTTAATGACTTTATTTGCTTTGTTTAGTAAGATAATCCAGAATTCTTCGTACAAACAATCGGAAACCCTAGATTGCATTAACTCAAACGCATCTTTGCTCGAATTTATTTTCTTACGCTCAATAACTTCAGCAATCCTACGACGATTACCTAACTCTAAAGCTGCAATAATACTTATCGCCTTTGCTTCGCCAATCCCTTTAAATTCTTTTATTAAATCGCTGATACTTAATTTAGAAAGCTCAATCAGATTGTCATTGCACGAATTTAAAATACGTTTCGATAATTCTACAGCAGATTCTTCGGAATTTCCTGAACCAATTAAAATAGCAATTAATTCAGCATCGCTTAGACTGGCTTTCCCTTTCAGCATCAGCTTCTCACGAGGCCGATCATCTTCAGCCCAATTTTTAATCGTAATCTTTTGGTGGTAATTATCCATTTGATTAGTTTGTAGCGAAAGTAATAATTTTAAATCCAAAATTTGGAAATAATGGGAAAAATTTATTTTTTTAATTAGAAATATAAAATCATTTATAATCGTAACATACAATTATACATTCATCAAATGATGAATTATCCGATTTTCCAATGTTAGATTATATATCTTTAAAAACTACTCAAAATACCAAGAATATCTTCATATTCTATTTGTTCTTAAAATTTTAGCAAGTATTAATTTTTGATAATTTTATTTTTGTAAAAAAAGTCCTTCCAATTCAGATATTTTCTCTAATTTCGTTGCATTAAAAAATAGTATCATTTTTATAAGTATTCAACTTAAATCATTTTAGAAATGGCAAAAGTTAAAGGAGACATTGTAATTGACATTGAGGCATGTAAAGGATGTGAGGTTTGCATAACAGCTTGCCCCAACGATGTAATTGCAATGGCAAAAAATGTAAATGGGAAAGGCTATCATTATGCTGAATCCATTAATGAAGAATGTATTGGTTGTGCGAATTGTGCAATCGTATGTCCGGATGGTGTTATCACCGTTTATAAAATAAAAATATAAAAACGTTTTTAACAGTTTTAAATACAAAAGAATGAAAGAACTGAGATTAATGAAAGGCAACGAAGCAGTGGCAGAAGCTGCTATCCGTGCCGGATGTGATGGTTATTTCGGCTATCCTATTACTCCACAATCTGAAGTAATGGAATATTTAATGTACCAAGAGCCACATAAAACAACAGGTATGATTGTTTTGCAGGCCGAAAGCGAAATAGCCGCAATCAATATGGTATATGGAGGTGCTAGCTGTGGAAAAAGAGTGATGACATCCTCTTCAAGCCCTGGTATTAGTTTAAAACAAGAAGGAATATCCTATATTGCAGGAGCAGAACTCCCTTGTTTAATTGTAAATGTAGTGCGTGGCGGACCTGGATTAGGTACAATACAACCTTCACAGTCAGATTATTTCCAATCAACCAAAGGTGGTGGTCATGGTGATTATAGATTGTTGGTATTAGCGCCTTCTTCCGTTCAGGAAATGGCTGATTTTGTAGGATTAGGTTTCGATCTTGCATTCAAATATCTCAATCCTGTTTTGATTTTATCTGATGGTGTAATTGGTCAAATGATGGAAAAAGTTGAATTAGCTCCACATAAGCCAAGGTTTACTGAAGCAGAAATTCGTAAAAATACACCATGGTCGACTATGGGAAAACCTCACGATAAAGAAAGAAATATCATTACTTCTTTGTTGCTTGATTCTCATAAACAAGAAGAACATGTTGCTCATTTACGCGATAAATATCTGGCAATGGAAGAAAATGAAGTAAGATATGAAGAAATCAATTGCGAAGATGCTGAATACCTCATTGTAGCTTACGGCTCAAGTGCCCGTATCAGTCAAAAAGCTGTAGAATTAGCCAGAGCCAAAGGGATAAAAGTTGGTTTATTTCGCCCTATTACCCTCTTTCCTTTCCCTAAAAAACCTTTGTTAGCACACACTAAAAAAATCAAAGGTATTTTAACTGTTGAGATGAGTTTAGGTCAGATGGTAGAAGATGTAAAGCTTGCAGTTGAATGTAAAGTTAAAGTTGAGCATTTCGGTCGTTATGGTGGTGTTATTCCAACACCCGATGAAGTCGTAATAGCTTTAGAACAACAAATAATAGGAGGTTAATACAATGTCAGATATTATTACAAAAGAACAAATCAGAAAACCAGAAAATTTAGTGTATACTAAAACTAAATTGCTGACCGATAAAGCGTTGAGTTATTGTCCTGGTTGTGGTCATGGTACAGCACACCGAATTGTGATGGAAGTGATTGAAGAATTAGGGGCTCAGGATAATACCATTGGGATTGCTCCTGTTGGCTGTTCTGTATTGGCTTACGAATTTATGAATATAGATATGCAGCAAGCTGCTCATGGAAGAGCGCCTGCGGTAGCTACGGCTGTTAAAAGATTATTACCTGATAGATATGTTTTTACTTATCAGGGCGATGGAGATTTAGCTGCTATTGGTACTGCCGAAACTATTCATGCTTGTAATCGTGGTGAAAATATTACCATTATTTTTATCAACAACGGTATTTATGGAATGACCGGTGGTCAGATGGCTCCAACTACTTTACCTAATATGAAAGCATCTACCTGTCCTTATGGCCGTGATGTTGCAACAATGGGAAATCCACTTAAAATGACAGAGTTAATTGCCCAATTACCTGGTGTTCATTTTGTAACCCGTCAGGCAGTGCATACACCTGCTGGTGTTCGCAGAACGAAAAAAGCCGTACGTAAAGCTTTTGATTTGCAAAAACAAAACAAAGGTTTGACATTTGTTGAAATCGTTTCAAATTGCAATTCCGGATGGAAAATGACGCCTGTTCAATCAAATATTTGGATGGAAGAAAATATGTTTCCTTTTTATCCTTTAGGCGATATTAAAGTTGATGGTCAGTTGCTTAAATAAATTTTTACAATATAAACATTGAAGTTATGACAGAAGAAATAATCATAGCCGGTTTTGGTGGTCAGGGTGTTTTATCGATGGGTAAAATTCTTGCATATTCCGGTATAATGCAAAATCAGGAAGTTAGCTGGATGCCTTCATACGGTCCCGAAATGCGTGGAGGTACGGCGAATGTAACCGTTGTAATAAGTGATAACCGTATCAGTTCTCCGGTAATCAATAGTTTTGATACAGCTATTATCCTGAATCAACAATCAATGGATAAATTTGCTTCTACCGTTAAACCCGGCGGATTGCTCATTTACGACCCAAATGGAATTACACATCACCCTGAACGTAAAGATATCAATATCTATACAATTGATGCATCTGAAGCAGCTGGGAAATTAGGTTTGATGAAAATTTTCAACATGATTGTATTAGGTGGTTTTCTTAAAATAAAACCATTAATTGAGCCTGAATTTATTCACAAAGGCCTTGAAAAATCATTGCCTGCCCGCCATCATAAATTAATTCCTGAAAACGAAAAAGCGATAGAAATTGGTAAAGGATTAATTAAAGCAGTTCATTTAGTTTAATTTTACCAAAATAATAGCATCCCCTTTATTGGCAATAGTCGGTAAAGGGTTTTTTCTTTACCATGAATTCAATTTATTACTTATCTTTGCAAAAAAAAGACCAGGGTGTTTTTATTGAGGAATTGGAACTATGTAAGTTGACAATTCGTAATTCTCAATAAATTTATATACTTTTACTCTCAAATTATTGAGATTATTATAATCTTAAATATTAACATTTTTCGCTAAACTTATGGAATACAATTCAACACGCAATAAGCTTATTATTGCTGAATATGGGCGTAACGTCCAAAAAATGATAGAACATGCAGTAAGCGTTGAAGATAGAGATAAACGCAACCAATTAGCAAAAGTGATTATCAGGGTGATGGGACAAATCAACCCACATTTACGTGATGTTGCCGATTTTACGCATAAACTTTGGGATCATTTGTTTATTATATCTGATTTTAAATTAGAGGTAGATTCACCTTATTCGATACCTTCAGAGGAAATCTTAAAAATTAAGCCTGAACAGGTTCCTTATACCGATAAGAAATTTGCTTTCCGTCATTATGGAAGAAACATTGAGTTAATGATTGAAAAGGCCACTTCGATGGAAGAAGGTCCGGCCAAAGATCGAATCGTTCAACTCATTGCTAATCATCTCAAAAAATCATACCTTACCTGGAATCGTGATAGTGTAGATGATGAGGTAATTGTTGAACATCTTAAAGTGATGTCCAAAGGTCAGTTAAAACTGAACGAAAATTTTAAATTTAATAGCTCCTTTGATATTCTGGCTAAAAATAAACCTACAACGCCTAAAAACAAACCAAGTATCAACAATCCTGTAAAGAGAAATAACCCGCTTAAAAAAAACACTAACTTTACCCAGCTAAAAAGAAAAGAAAATTAATGTTTTAATCCTTTAATGTATGAGTTCTTTTGAAATTACAGGTGGTAAAAGACTGCAAGGTGAAATTATACCACAAGGAGCTAAAAACGAAGCATTACAAGTAATTTGTGCCGTATTACTTACCCCCGAAAAAATTACAATCAGCAACATTCCCGATATCAGGGATGTAAATAAACTTATCGAATTGTTGTCCGAAATGGGTGTTAAAGTCGAAAAAACAGCGACCGAACAATTTACATTTCAAGCAGATGATGTAAATCTTGAATACCTTAAAACAGAAGCGTTCAAAATAAAAGCTGCCTCATTAAGAGGTTCGGTTATGATAGTTGGACCTCTGCTTGCCAGATTTGGGAAAGCTTATATTCCACAACCAGGTGGTGATAAAATTGGTCGCCGTCGTTTAGATACACATTTTATTGGGTTTGAAAAATTAGGTGCTAAATTCAATTATAATGCTATCAGCAAATTCTATCAAATTGATGCTTCCCATCTGCAAGGATGTTATATGTTGCTTGACGAAGCATCGGTAACAGGAACTGCTAATATTGTAATGGCTGCTGTAATGGCCAAAGGGAAAACCACTATTTTTAATGCTGCCTGTGAACCTTATTTATTGCAACTTTGCAATATGCTCATTCGAATGGGAGCTAAAATTGAAGGTGTTGGCTCCAATCTTTTGACCATTGAAGGTGTCAGCGAGATGCATGCCTGCAATCATACTTTACTTCCCGATATGATTGAAGTTGGTAGTTTTATTGGTTTAGCTGCCATGACGCACTCGCAAATTACTATTAAAAATGTAAATTATCAACATCTTGGTGTTATTCCAGAGGTATTTAGCAGATTAGGTATTCGGATTCAACACCAAAATGACGATATTATTGTTCAACAACAAGATCATTACGAAATTGAACATTTTATGGATGGTTCCATTATGACTATTTCTGATGCACCCTGGCCAGGATTTACACCTGACCTTATCAGTATTGCATTGGTAGTTGCTACTCAAGCAAAAGGAAGCGTATTGATTCATCAGAAAATGTTTGAAAGCCGATTGTTCTTTGTTGATAAACTCATTGATATGGGTGCTCAGATCATCCTTTGCGATCCACACCGAGCCACTGTTATTGGCTTGGATCATCAATATCCTTTACGTGGCATCGAAATGATTTCCCCTGATATCAGAGCAGGGGTAGCAATGCTTATAGCTGCCCTCTCGGCTCAAGGCAAAAGTATTATTCATAATATCGAACAGATCGATCGAGGTTATCAACAAATTGATCAACGTTTGAGACTACTGGGTGCTGATATTAAACGTATCTAAATAGATCTTAATTTTTAAAAATTATTAACTTTAAAAGCTAATTGTATTTAAGAAGCTTTTATAATTTTGCGCTATGCTTAAGCTAAATTTTATGAATAAACTAATTGGATTGATTGCTGTATTTATTTTTATGGTATTTTCGTTGCAAGCTCAAAAATTGAACAAGAAAATGATTGATACAAAATCGAATAAAGAGATTTTGTATGGGAAATGTAATCTCAAGGGTTTTAAAAAAGCTGAATTTGGTAAAATTTTCAAAAAAGAGTATAACAATTATCTTCCACTTAATGAAATAATTGCATTGCTTCAGCCAAAAATGATGAATATAAGTTTTGAAATAATACTGGGAACATGGTGTGGTGATAGTAAAGAACAGTTGCCACGATTCATCAGGATTTTGGATGCAGTAAAATATAAAACCAAAACAATTTCATTTTTATGTGTAGATCGTTCTTTTAAGGCAGATGGTTTTGATAGAGATAAACAAAACATCCAAAAAATTCCTACTTTTATTATTTACCGCAACAATATTGAAATTGGCAGGATAGTTGAAACTCCAATACAAACACTGGAAAAAGATTTACTCGATATTCTAGTAAAATAAATTCAATCGATATCCTTTCTTTTTCTCTGGATATAGAGCTAACATAGATATAAATAATTTAATTCCTGTTAGCTATATAAATTACAAAAAAAGCTGCCATATCGTATTGATCTGGCAGCTTTTTTATGGTTGAAAAATTGCTACAAATGAGGTCCGGCAGCAACCAAACGTTTACCTTCTTCATTATCGGTAAAGCTTTCGAAATTTTTAATAAATTTTTCGGCTAGAATATGGGCCTGTGCATCCCAAGCTGTTGGGTCATCCCATAAATTGCGGGGATTAAGCAAAGCTGTATTTACATTGTTGACAGTTTTTGGTATTGATAGTCCAAATATTGGTATATTTTCATATTCGGCATTGTCCAAAGAGCCATCAAGTATGGCATCAATAATAGCCCGGGTTGAAGGTATGTCAATTCTTTTTCCAACTCCGTAAGGACCACCTATCCAGCCGGTATTAACAAGATAAGCTGTTGATCCATGAGCCTCAATTTTACGTATTAACTCTCTGGCATAAACGGTTGGGTGTAACAATAAAAATGCAGCACCAAAACAAGAAGAAAAAGTAGGTGTAGGTTCTTTTATACCCCTCTCGGTACCAGCAACTTTAGCAGTATATCCACTCAAAAATTGATACATGGTTTGGTCTTTGGTGAGTTTTGAAACAGGAGGTAAAACGCCGAAAGCATCTGCGGTTAAGAATATAATTTTTTTTGCATGCCCACCTTTTGAAACCGGTTTTACAATATTATTGATATGATAAATAGGGTAGGAGACCCTTGTGTTTTCTGTTTTGGATCCATCATTAAATAATATTTCACCGGTTTTTTCATCGTAAGCCAGATTTTCTAACAAAGCATCACGTTTGATAGAATTGTAAATATCTGGTTCATTTTCTTTACTGAGGTTGATGCATTTAGCATAGCAGCCCCCTTCAAAATTAAAAACACCGTTGTCGTCCCATCCATGTTCATCATCACCAATCAGCATGCGTTTAGGATCTGCCGAAAGAGTAGTTTTGCCGGTTCCAGACAAACCGAAAAATACTGCAGTATCGCCATCTTTTCCCATATTGGCAGAACAATGCATAGATGCGATGCCTTTTAATGGAAGGAAGTAATTCATGATTGAGAAAAACCCTTTTTTAATTTCTCCGCCGTACCAGGTACCACCAACAACAGCTCTCCGTTCTTTAATGTTAAAGACTGTATATACATCACTATGTAAATTATGCTCTTGCCATTTTTTATTGGTTGTCTTGCAGGCATTCAGCATAACAAAATCAGGTACAAAACCTTTTAATTCTTCCTCAGTAGGACGGATAAACATGTTTTTAACAAAATGGGCCATCCAGGCAACTTCAGTTACAACTCTTATCTTTAATCGTGTATCTTCATTGGTGCCAGCAAAACCATCCATTACATAAATTTTCTTATTATTCAGCTGGTTAACTGAATTATCGTATAATTCTTTCCAAATAGTTTCTGAAATAGGTTTATTGTCTGATGATTTTCTATAAGGATTTGCCCACCAGATATTACCTTTTGATTCGTTTTCTTCAACAATGTATTTATCCTTTGGCGAACGACCTGTAAATATTCCTGTATCAACAGTTACAGCACCTGTGCTGGTTACAAATCCTCGTTCGTAACCTTCTAAGTCAGGATTGGTTTCATGTTTATATAATTCATCAAATGAAAGATTGTAATATAATTCTTTAACTTGGTCAATTCCATATGATTTTAATGCGGTTTTAATGTTTTCCATATTCATAATTAATTAAATAGTTTCACGATAGCTTTCTTTAAATGTAATAAAAACAAGAATTAAGCATTTTATAGAAAGCGTTAAAACTATTGAAAAATTACCTTGAATAGATAATTTTTCTGATTTGTTTACTTAATATTTAATTTTTTAACAAAAATACATTTTTTTTTAAAGCACTAAAGTTAATGATTGATAATTTTTATTTTTTTTTATTATAAAACTAATTGAATTTTTATCTTTGCATATCAATTTTAAGAATTATGGAAAAAATAAAATTAAATCTTGAAAATCTGGATAACGTATTTCCAGATAATTTTACTCCCGAACAAATAGCAAAAGCTAAAACATTGTTTTTAAAACGATTATCAATTAAAGCACATCAGTTTTACGGTGGGAAAATTCAAACTGTAGCTAAAGCACCTGTACTTGGTTTTAACTGGTTCAATGTTTGGTATACACCCGGTGTTTCTAAAGTATCAACTGATATCAGGGATAATAACGTAACTTCTTACGATTTATCCAATCGTGGCAATCTGGTTGCTGTTATTAGTGATTCAACCCGTGTTTTAGGTGATGGTGATTGTACTCCTTCAGGAGGGCTAGGTGTGATGGAAGGAAAAGCTTTTTTAATGAAGTACCTTGGCGGTGTGGATGGTGTTGCTTTGTGTATAGATAGCAAAGATGAAACCGGTCATAACAACCCTGATAAAATCATTGATTTTGTAAAAATGGTTCAACATAGTTTTGGTGCCATCAATCTGGAAGATATTTCACAGCCCAATTGTTTTAAAGTGTTGGATGTGTTGCGCGAAGAATGTGATATTCCAGTTTGGCATGATGATGCTCAGGGTACAGCTTGTGTTACACTCGCCGGTTTACTCAATGCCTTAAAACTTACCAACAGAAAAATTGAAAATACAAAAATAGTATTGCTGGGAGCTGGTGCTTCTAATACAACCATTGCCCGTTTAATTATTGCCGATGGTGCCAATCCTGCCAATATTATAATGTTTGACTCTAAAGGTTCCTTAAATATTGACAGAAAAGATATTGAAGACGATAAACGTTTTTATCGCAAATGGGAATTGTGTTTACATACCAATCCTAAAAATGTAAAAACCATGGAAGAAGCAATGAGCAATGCAGATGTGTTGATTTCGCTTTCAACCCCTGGTCCTGATACTGTTAAAAAAGAATGGATTAGCCTGATGGCAGAGAAATCTATCGTTTTTACCTGTGCCAACCCTGTCCCTGAAATTTACCCTTATGCTGCCAAAGAAGCAGGTGCCTATATTGTTGCTACCGGAAGAGGCGATTTTCCTAATCAGGTAAACAATTCCATCGGTTTTCCCGGAATTTTAAAAGGTGCTTTGATGGTGAGAGCCAAGAAAATTACCGATAATATGGCCATTGCAGCAGCTCATTCTTTAGCTGATTATGCAGAAAAACGTGGGATAGATATCGAGAATATTGTTCCTACAATGAGTGAAGCAGAAGTTTTTCCTCAGGAAGCAGCCGATGTGGCTATGCAAGCCATTAAAGATGGTGTTGCAAGAGTGATTATTACAAGAGAAGAAGCATTCAATAAAGCCAAATCCGATATTGAGTATTCTCGCAATATGGTTGATAAACTTACCCATGAGGGTTTTATCAAAGAACCTCCTCAGGAAATGCTGGAAGAATCATTAGCATGGGCTATAGGCCAGGTTTAAAATATAAACAAGTCAAAGTTTCACTCCTGGTGGAACTTTGACTTTATTTTCTAATCACTTTCCTCTAAATAAAAAATATCTTCTATTTTTTTTCCAAATATTATTGCAATTTTCATTGATAGAACGGTGGAAGGCACGTATTTGTTGAGCTCCATAGCATTAATCGTCTGTCGGCTTACTTTAGCCAATCCAGCCAGTTCTTCCTGGGTAATGTTTTTAATCGCCCGCTCTACTTTTAGATTATTTTTCATGGCTCAGTTGTCTTCTTAATTTATAAAGCATCAGATTAAAGCGGATTAAAAAAAAAATCAGCAAAGCAACCATATTGTACATCATCACGCTAAAAAAACTCATTCCATATATAAATAGAATGCAAAATAGCAATAAAGCGTAATTTATATAAGTAGCCCATAACAAGGATTCTAAACGGATCTTCCCAATGTATTCATCTTCGTTTTTCTCTTTCGAAAATGCTAAAAATAGGGCACCCAAAATAATAAGACTTCCCATTAACTCATTGGTGATATTTTGTTCGATAAACTTAAATGTTTCATAGGTCCCAAAAAATTTATCAGAGACAACAGCAAAAACCTTTATGTTTAAAAATGGAATTTCAGTATTGAAAATTAATAGATGAATCCATAATAATAGACCTGGTACAAACAAAAACCAACCAATGGTTTTAAATAAGTGAGGGAATAAAAATCTTGTTTTCATAATCTTATTTTTTAAATTAATTATAATTACAAAAGTAAAGTATATTTTACAAAAAAGCAAATATATTTTACATTTTCTAAATTTTATTTTTTTTATACCTTTGCAATAAAAATATATGAGCATCGATCCTTTACAACTAATTTATAACTCGAATAAACCCAATCCATCGCTGATTAAAAAAATAATTTTTGGAGAAAGACAGCTTGTTGTATTGCTTAAAAACGAGCATTTAGGAAGCTGCACTACCTTAGGCAATCATCTTTTTGCTGATATAGAAATATTAAATCAACCTGATTTTACAAATATTTCGCATAGAGCCATGCTAATATCCTATTACAATGCTTATTATAATTATAGTAATAAATCGGAAGGCCATTGTGACATCACTGACATTATTGATTTTAGTAAATATTCCCATATAGTTATGATTGGTTATTTCAGAACCCTTGCAAAAAAAATAGATGATAATAATATTCCACTTTATGTTTTCGATTTGGAAAATGTTGGAGAAAGACTAACAGATATGCAATTGCAACTAGAATATCTTGGCAATGCTGATGCTGTAATTGTTTCTGCAACCACATTTTTGAACAATACTTTTGGTAAAATCCTAGAAAACACAAATTCAAACTGCGATGTTTTTCTGTTAGGACCTAGCTCAATACTTTGTCATCAACTTTTTTCTTTTAAAAATCTTAAGTGTATTTTTGGAGCAGCATTTATTGAACCTGAAAAAGTCCTGTCAACCATCGAAGAAGGTGTTGGTATAAAAGATATTAGACCATATATGCAAAAGATTTATATAAAAAGTACCGAAAGTCTCCAATAAAAATTATATTTTTGAAGAAAAATTTAAAAGAAATTAGTTATGTTTAAAACAAATGAATATTTTGATGGTAAGGTAAAATCCATTGCTTATGAAACTATCGAAGGTCCCGCTACTATTGGTGTTATGGCTGCAGGAGAGTACGAATTCGGAACCTCTTCCGTTGAGCATATGACGGTAACTTCAGGCAAGATGATCATCCAATTGTCAGATGAAAGTGAATGGAAAGAATACAAAGAATTTGAAACTTTTATCGTACCCAAAGACAGCAAGTTCAAGCTTAAAATTGCAGAGGATACGACTTATCGTTGTTTGTATCGTTAACAATAATTTTTTTATTAAGAGAATTGATAAAAGATTAATAGCTAAGAATCAACGTTTTTTTCGATGAATACTATGCGTTTTTTGTCTTCGGTATTCCGACTTCTGTCTTCCCATTGAATAACAACCAATAAACTAAACCAAATTGAAATCAATTAAAAAAATAGTAATCATTGGTGCAGGAAGTCTCGCTACAAATTTAGCGCTGGCATTACATAACAATGGTTTGCAGTTGATTCAAATTGTGAATCGCACAATTATGAATGCAACAATATTGGCTAAAAGAGTGAATGCATCCTTTACAAATAATTTGGATGAAATTGAGCAGAATGCTGATTTATATATTATTGCGATTGCGGATGCTGGTATTTCAGAAATAATAAAAAGCATGAACCTGATTGATAAATTAGTTGTTCATACTGCAGGAACGATTGAAATGGAAGTGCTAAAATCTGTTTCATGCAATTATGGAGTTTTTTACCCTTTACAAACTTTTTCAAAAACCGACATTACTGCTTTTGATAAAATACCCGTTTGTATTGAAGCAAATTCACCTGAGAATGCTCGTTTGTTGATTGAATTGGGTGAAAAACTTTCTAAAAATGTTCAATCAATTACTTCTTCTCAAAGAAAAATGCTGCATATATCAGCTGTTTTTTCATGTAATTTTAGCAGTTATATGCATTTGATTGCACATCAACTGTTGACTGAAAATCAGTTGCCATTCGATCTTTTACAACCCCTTATTCTCAGAACTGCCGAAAAAGTACAAATACTTCAACCTGAAGATGCACTTACCGGTCCAGCCAGACGGAATGATACTGCAGTAATGGATGAGCATTTACAACTTCTTTCAAATCATATTGAATTTCAAGCAATTTATAAACTTATCAGTGATTATATTGTTAAACACTATCACCAATCATAAAAATAAAACATGTCAAATTACAAAGAAAAATTACAAACGGTTAACACATTTATTTTTGATTACGATGGCGTGTTGACTGATGGAAAAGTTCTGGTGGTCAACGAAAATGAACAACTTCGCACTTCAAATGTAAAAGATGGGTATGCATTGCAATATGCAGTTAAAAAAGGATATCGAATTTGTGTTATCTCTGGTGGTAAATCCTTATCAATGACGCAAAGGATGGAAAGTTTAGGCGTAAATGATGTTTTTTTAGGGGTTGAAAATAAAATTGAAGTATTTAATAAATACCTTATCGATAATAACTTAGATAGATCCCAGGTGATTTATATGGGAGATGATATACCCGATTACGAAATTATGTTAAATGTTGGGGTGGCTTGTTGTCCATCTGATTCAGCTATGGAAATAAAATCGATAGCCGATTATATTTCTGATGCCAAAGGTGGTGAAGGTTGTGTAAGAGATGTTATTGAACAAGTTTTACGTTTGCATGATAAGTGGTTTCACAAAGAAGCATTTCATTGGTAAGGCTGAGATTGTTTTTTGAAACTTAATTGAAAAAAAAGAGTATTAAAGTACTCCCCAATGTTCGGACAAATTTCGCAGCAAGTTAAGATGTTTT
>JBAXNW010000050.1:0-32005 GCA_037133555.1 Bacteroidota bacterium | reverse complement strand
TGAACATACTTTATTGATATTCAGCACTATTTATTTTTTGTCATGTACTAAGTAATTACATCTTAAACCAAAAAGAACATCATCAAAAAAGAACGTTTAGAGAAGAATATTTGGATTTACTTAAAAAATTTGAAATTGATTATGATGAAAGATTTTTGTTTGCATTTTTTGAAAATCAATAAACTATATGAATGCCCTACAGGCATTAAAAAAAAGAAACGTTTGAGATTATAATAATGGATGTCCTACGGACATCATCTTGAATTTCAATTATATTTGCACTAATTTTTAGAATTGTCAATCCAAAGCCAAAGGATTGTTCTAAGTGTATAAAAACCCATTAAAGAGTAGGTTATAATCGCTCTTAAAGCTTTAATAATAGATTACCAAGCTCGTAGAGCTTGCATTATTGTAATAAGGGAAAAAATAAAACACTCAAGCCTGTAGGGCTTGCATACTAAATCAAGAAAATATAAAATAATATGATTATAGAATTAGAAAATATTATTAAAAGCTACAGTAATCATTCAGCTTCACCACAAAGATCTGTCATTGAAGGAATATCACTAACAATAAACACCAACGATTCAATTGCCATTGTTGGTCCTTCAGGATGTGGGAAAAGCACTTTACTGAACCTGATTGGAACTTTGGACAAACCCTCTTCAGGCATTATTCGTATAGATCATGAAGATATTTCTAACTATACTGATTTAAAACTGGCTGAAATCCGGAATAAAAAGATCGGTTTTGTATTCCAGCTTCACCATCTATTGCCTCAATTAAATATGCTGGAAAATATTTTACTGCCAAGCCTTGTCCTTAAAGATAAAAAATTGAAAATTTCAGCTCGCTCCAGAGCCATGGACATGTTGAAAGATCTTGGGTTGGAAGATAAAATCAGGCAATTTCCCGGACAACTTTCGGGTGGCGAATGTCAGCGGACTGCAGTTGTCAGGGCTTTGATCAATGAACCCGATATTATTCTGGCTGATGAACCCACCGGTTCACTGGACCAAGAATCGGCAGAGCAAATTGGCAATCTCTTATCAAACATCCATCAGAAACAAAATGTAGCTTTGGTGATTGTTACACATTCAAGCGATCTTGCTGCTAAAATGGGTATTATGTACTCATTAAATAATGGAAAACTACAAAAATGAGAAATGAAACTATCTAATGAAATTAACTCAAATGTCTAAACTTAAGCATCTTTTTAGAAGCTTCGTTTATTTTAAAAGACAACATCTCGCCTTGCTTTTGGGGACTGTTATCACTACAGCGGTATTGACAGGAGCTTTGATTATCGGCGATTCGGTTAAGTATAGCTTAAGCCAGATGGTTGAATCCCGTTTGGGTAAGATTGAATATATTTTACAAACCAACGACCGCTTTGTCAGCGCAAAACTGGCTGATGGTATTTCCGATAAACTACATATAAAGTCAGCAGCTGTAGTAATGCTTGCAGGTGTTTCTACCAATCCGGAAAATGAAAACACTATCAACAAAACCCAGGTTGTGGGTATTGATTCAAATTTCTGGCTTATTTCAGCTAAAAAAATGCCGGAACTAAATGATGATGAAGCCATTATCAGTTCAACTACCGCTGAAAAATTACAGCTAAAAGTTAATGACGATTTAGTTCTTAAAGTAGAGCAGCTGAGTATCATTCCGCTGCATTCTCCATTCAGTATGCAGGAAGTGCCCTCTGTTTCGTTCAGATTAAAAGTTAAAGCCATTGCCGACAATAGCAATTTAGGTAGGTTTAGCCTGAAAAGCAATCAAGTGGCGCCTTATACTATTTTTATTTCAAGGGAGGTTTTAAGTAAAAAAATGGAAATTAAAGGGCTGGCAAATCTTATTCTTATTGCAAACAATCCTACTTCTGCTATTGATACTAAATTGCTTAACGCTACAATTTCGGAAGTATGGCAATTGAAAGATGCAGGGATTGAAATCAATAAAGTGGATAATGCTGGCAATTATGAAATTACTTCCGACAGGATATTTATCGACAAACAAATTTCAGCTGCTATATTATCACAAAAATCTAATGCGCAAACCATCCTCACTTATCTGGTTAACGCCATTCGTTTCGGCGAAAAAACAACGCCCTATTCTTTTATTACTGCAGTTTCCGAAAACTATTTGGGGGAAAAACTAAAAAATAATGAAATTGTCATTAATCAATGGCTGGCTGATGATTTAAAAGCCAAAATAGGTGACAGTCTTACATTGAGCTATTTTGTTATTGATTCCCTGAGAAATCTGAAAGAAGATAGTAGTTGCTATGTTGTAAAAGCAATTATCCCAACACAAAATCCACTCATCAACCGCAGTTTAATGCCTAAATTTCCTGGTTTTGCAAAAGCTGTGAATTGTATGGAATGGAATACCAATCTTCCTATCAATTTAGGCAAAATCCGCGATAAAGACGAAAGCTACTGGAATCAATACAGAGGAACTCCAAAAGCAGTAATTTCTATTGCGGTCGGCAATAAAATCTGGAAAAACAATTTTGGGGATTTTACCGCCATTCGTTTTAACGATACTGCTGTTTGTGGTATTAATTCAACACATTTAAGTCCTGATCAGCAAATACTAAAAATGATTGAGCCCAATGATATAAACCTTCGTTTTACAGAAGTTAAGCAGCAAGGTCTGCTTGCTGCAAAAAGCGGTGTAAACTTTGGTGAACTGTTTCTAAGCCTAAGCTTTTTTGTAATTCTGGCCGGCTTGATGCTGACAGTGATGTTGTATGTCTTGAGTCTTGAAGCCAGGAAATCAGAAATTGGTTTGCTGATGAGTATGGGTTTTACCCGAAAGCAAATCATGAACTTACGCATCTACGAAAACACCCTAACTGTATTATTAGGGAGTATAATGGGCGTTTTATGCGGAATTCTCTACAATTACGGCCTATTGGTTGCCATTAATTCGGTCTGGAATGATATTGTGAGAGCTCCTATGATGGATGTTACCATCCGACCCATGACTTTATTAACCGGGGCATTAAGTGGGTTTGAAATTTCTATGCTTTCCATTTATGTTATAACTTATTTTCATCTAAAGAAAACAGTTGTGGGATTGATAAACAATCATTCACAATCTATTCAAAACCAAAAAAACAAATATAACAGACTGATACAGATATTGATGATATTTTGTTTTGCGGCATCATTTGGATTAGTATTGTATTCGGGTTTAACTTCAGTAGATTATAATGCAAACTTGTTTCTGCTTTCCGGTGCTTTGTTTATGATTGCCTGCTGGCTGGTTGTCAATAAAATGATGAGTCGCAGAAACAATAAGGATACAACAAAATATGGATGGATTGCACTTGCTTTTAAGAATGCTTCCAGAAATAGCAACAGAAGCCTTAGTATATTGGTGCTGCTTTCGTTGGGCGTTTTTATAGTCATCATAACAGCTGCCAACCGCAAAACATTTAATGGGGTTGAAAATAAGAATCAATCCGGAACAGGTGGATATAAATTTTGGGTAGAAACAACGATGGCTGTAGGCAATGATTTGAATACGGCTCAAGGAAAAGAAAAACAAGGACTTGGCCATGACAGCCTATTAAAGAATGTTGAATTTGCTCAGTTTTTATCCCTAAAAGGGGATGATGCAAGTTGTCTGAACCTCAACCATGTTGAAAAACCCGAAATAATCGGAGTCAATCCAGGGGTGTTTGATCAACGCAAGTCATTTTCATTCGAAACCCTGAAAGCCAATGTTGATAAGTTGCATCCCTGGCCGGAACTCAATAAGTCCTATGCCGACAATGTAATACCGGCTTATGCCGATCAAACCGTAATCAGCTGGGGCATCCTAAAAAAAATCGGGGATACACTTGCGTATGTAAATGAAAAGGGAAAGAAACTGTATTTAATTTTAGCTGGTGGTTTAAATGCCTCTGTTTTTCAGGGAAAAATACTGATTGCTGATCAACACTTTAAAGAAAATTTCCCTTCGGTCAGTGCATCAAAATTGATGCTGGTGGATGCTGCTGAAGAAAAGCTGAAAGCTGTTGATGAACGTCTAAGTTCGTGTTTTCAAGATCATGGCATTGAAATCAGTAAAACAAATGAAAGGCTCAGGCAGTTTAATACTGTTACCAATACCTATTTATCGGTTTTTATGATTTTGGGCGGATTGGGCCTTATCATAGCAAGTATTGGCATTGGAATCATTTTATACAGAAACCTGATTGACAGAAAACAGGAGATCGCCTTATTGAAGGCCTTGGGTTTTCCTAAATCCAGGATATTCAGATTAATTTTTGCAGAAAATCTTTTCTTAATTATAATCGGAATTATAGTTGGACTGGCATCTGCACTTATAGGGATTCTTCCTTCGTTGATATCTATAAGCTTCCAAATGCCAGATACTAATTTTGTTTTTTTACTGCTTTTTATCATTTTTACAAATGCCATCCTTTGGATTTATTTGCCCATTCAAAAAACACTCAAAGGCAACATCATAACTTCATTACGAAACGAATAAACATGCTATCAATATGAAAAACTTTTACTTTTTACTACTGATTCTTTTCTTATACGCTTTTACAGAAATCGGTGTAAAACCTGATAAACCAGAAATATCGCAATGGAGAGGCGTGTTTCGGGATGGGAAATACAACGAAAGCGGTTTACTGAGATCCTGGCCCGAAAATGGTCCGACATTGTTATGGTTCAGCGATAGTATCGGAAATGGCTATGGCTCTCCAGTAATAACTTCTGACAGAGTGTATGTGATGGGTGAAATTGATAGCAGCGGTTACTTATTTGCTTTTGATTTAAAGGGTCAACTTTTATGGAAATCATTTTATGGCATAGAATGGATGGAGAATTTTACAGGGTCTCGTTCAACACCCACGGTGATAGATGATTTAATCTATGTTTGTTCTGGCATGGGTGAAATTGTATGTTTCGAAAAAGAAAAAGGCAATAAAAAGTGGTCAAAGAATATGATAACGGATTTTAACGGGCAAACTATCCGCTTTGGCTATTCAGAGTCACTCTTAATAGATGAAACCACCTTGTTTGCTACTCCCGGCGGAAACGACACGAATGTAATTGCACTGAACCGTATGAATGGTGAACTGAAATGGATTGGGAAAGGGAAAAACCAGAGCAGTGCCTATTGCTCTCCTTTACTCATAAATCTAGCCGGACGAAAAGTAATTGTTACGTTTTCATTATCAGAATTAATGGGTTTAGATGCAAAAGATGGCAGCCTTTTATGGTCGCATGCTCAGGATACCATTTGCGATATTCATGGGAATACAGCTTTGTACGAAAACGGGAGTATCTATTATGCAGCCGGTTGTGGAAACGGATTGGTTAAACTGAGTCTTACTGAAGATGGAAGTAAAATAAATGAAGTATGGAGAAGCAAAGATTTGATCAATTATTTCAGTGGATTTGTTAAAGTAAACGATAAAATATTTGCTGCCAGCGAGAAAAAAAACAAATGGCTGAGTGTTGATGCTAATTCCGGGAAATTGATGGATTCATTGGACTATAAGAAAGGAGTTACCATTTACGCCGACAGCATGTTGTATTGCTATAACGACAAAGGACAAATAGGTCTGGTAAATCCTTATGCTGAAAAAATGCAACTCATCAGTAGTTTTAAGATAAGCAAAGGAACGAAAGAACATTTTTCACATCCTGCCATTAAAAACGGATGCTTGTATGTAAGACATGGACAATCGCTAATGGTGTTTAATATCAAAAGTAAAATTAAGGAATGAGTTGGCATTGTCAGGGTTTAAGACGCTATCAGGTACTACGCACGCTAACAGGTCGTTATACTCCTTCCACCACAATTTTTTCAAGGCTATAGGTAAATTCCTGTTCCTCGTTGCTCGATGCCAGTTCTATGCCACTTTGCTGGAAATCTTTGTAACCAACAGCCTTAATTATAATGCTATAAGTACCGGGTAGCACTTCGTCCAAATAGAATTCGCCGTCCTCATCAGTAGTTGTGCTGAGAGTAGTTCCCAAAATTTCTACAATGGCATCTTCTATCACTTCTTCGGTTTCAGTATCGGTAACTGTGCCCTGGAAAACAGCTGCATTAACTTCGGTTTCAGCCAGTTTTACGGTCTTCTTTTTAGGGCTCACATCTAAAATATAATTTCGTTGATTTTCCGCATCTTCTTCAAAAATCAGTTTACCTGCTTTAGCAATTGTCGCCGTTAGTTTCCATAATTCGTCATAGGCTTTCACCCTGCTGCCTGTTGCAATATAGCGTGCTTTTTTGGCTTGTTCCTGCTGTACGCTTGCTGTATCCAGATCTGTAGTAAGATGAATCATTTCATCGAAAGTAGTTTGTGACAAGCCTTTTTGTAAAAGTTCGGCTTTGTATTTGTTAAGTGTAACGCTAAAGTTTTTTAGAAACAATATGAGCTTGCTTTGAGTGTTGATCACCTTTTTCAGTTCGGGATAGCCAAATTCGTAGAGGTGAAGGTAATCGCCCGGAAAAGCCTTTTCCACGTAATACCTGATGGTTCTTACGTCGGAGATGGCTGCGTTAGAATATTTGATTACTTTCTGGGTTTCCTGCATTTGCATTGCTACCAGAACATAATCTGCCGGAATACCTTCTACCTCTGATATTTTAAGGCTGATCTGAGCAGAATAGGAAGCGTTCAGATCCGGATCGAAAGCTGTAAATTTTGCAATATCATTGTTAAATGACTGATGAATGGTTTTCGAAATTTCCAATTGTCTCGGTTGAGAAATTCCCTTGGAAGTGTGCTGTGTTGTTTTCATAGAGAATTGATTTTAAGAAAATGTGAATAGATAATGATTTTTTATTGTTAATACAATCACAAAGATACTGTAAGAATTTCGTGAAATCGAATTTTCAACTACATTTTTATGTAAAAATCAATTATTTTTCTTGGATGGTAGAAACTGCATAAACTTCATCTATTCAGGCGGTACATAAATATATTCTGATGGTGTAGGTCACTATTCTGTCAGTAGATTTAGAGAATATTCAGCTACGTTTAAAAAATATAAATAGCTGAATAGGGACTGGAAAAATATTGTTGAATATGGGGGAATTTATAAATGTATGAGACTATTGTATGAATGAACAATGTAAAAATATAAAGATAGGAAGAAAATTGATCGAAAAATTAAACCCCATCCTTTCGTTTAGAAAAGACAGGGCTTTAAGATAAATTTTTAATTTATGCAATTTTAAAAATCTCTATCTAAATTAAGGTCCTTGGATACTATTTTTTTTATCTTGACCCTAATATCTTTCCCGTTTTCGCATTTTGGGCCAGGTAAAGAATTTTTTATACTTCGAGCATCAATATTATCAAACACGACTTCTTTCTTACAATATAAAGTACTAAAAGTACTACCATAAAAATAAACTTCAACAAGAATATAATCAAGCTTGTAACCTGTTTTATTTTCAAGATAAATTATCAAATTTTCAGTGCCAATTAATTTCTTTTCAAATGACCTATTTACTTGTATTAAATCTAAAATATGTTCATTAATCCATTGTTTTTTATCATCTTTTGTAATATTTAAAGTATTACTTGTTTTTATAATTTTAAACCACCCTGTTACATATTCCATATAAAAACTTCCATTTTCATACTTTAATTTTAATACAGGTTCTTTGTTTGTTTTTTTTATATCATAGAAATAAGCAATATTTGAGATGAAATCTATTTTACATTCAGTTGAGTTATCCCAAACTTGACCTTGCCACATTCCCTTATTGTTAATTGTACCAATAATACTGTTATTATTTCCTATATAAATTTTTATTTCTGAAGAACCAGCACTTAGAGGCTTTTCAGTTATATTATTGTCATTATATATTCCAACCCATTTTGAATTATCCTGACTAAATGAATTGAAATAAAATAAAATTAAAAAAATAGTTAGTAATAATTTTTTCATAGCTTAATTTATTTTGTAATAATTATTTTATTGAATATTCTTCCATTTATGTTCTCTGCAATTAATGTGTAAATTCCTTGTGACAATTCACTTATATCAATTGTCGTGTCACTTTCTATTTCTGAAGTTAAAACAAGTTTGCCAAACACATCATACAATTTTATTTTTGTTCTATCAGACAAACCATTAATATTTATAGTACTAGTAGCTGGGTTTGGGTAAATTGATATATTTTTAGGTTTTTCAGATTGTTCAACAATAGCTATAATTGGCGTTTTTGTTAATATAAAATTATAAGGATGGAGGTAACTTGTTGATGTTGGTATACCATAAATTTCAAAATAATAATTTCCTGAATTTACTACTTGTGAAAAATTTATATTTGAAGAACCATTACTTTGAAATACTGTACCTACTGTATTACCAGCATTATCAACAATACGCGCCATAAGATTTGATAATAAAATTGAATTTATGCTAATATGGATAGTACTATTATTAAGTACTGAAAATTTATAATCATCATAATCAAATTGGTAGCCACCAACAGCTTGAACCGTAATAAAACCAGTATATGTAGTATCAAATCCAATATGATATGAAAAAATAAATTCATTTGGTTCATCTAACCCTTGCATGTTTTCTTTATTTTGACTTGGTAAACTAGTATGTGAAACACTAACTGGAAATACATTTGTTGTAGTATTTGAGTAATAATTATTTATATCTGCCATTTCATTATCAACGACATAATCTCCTCCATTTAAAATATTCGCAGTTCCAATAATACAGGAATAATCTAAGTCTACCGGACGATTTTTTTGATTTAAACCTGTTACATACTCAGATGTTATACCATTACAATTTACATCAACATTACGAAAATTATACGCTAACATATCATTCATTACGGAATTGGTTTCATAACCACCAAACAAATATACTCCAGGGCTTCCACTATAATAATATGATGTTCTTAAGTCTCTTACAGCTTCAGATTGGTTATCAATATTTACTAAACTATTCAGTATAGATAACGAAGCATTACTTCCACCATGAGGCGTCCCTGTTGTTACTAATTTAGCAACATGATGTTTTCCATCTGATTGCCAATTGTTTATGTTCTGCAAATATTCTCTTGCTGCTAGCCCACCCATACTATGCCCCATTAAAATCACTTTATCTCTACCTGTTATTTGTAAGACTCTATTTATTGCCCATTTAATTGCTTTTCCTTGTTTTACAACAGCTTGCTGGTTACTTTTAAAATTATATGTATAACTTGAAGTTGTATTTACAGCACCATCAAGTGCAACATCAAAATTTATATAGAAATAATCACCAGCAGATAAAGTTGGAGTAAAAATAGCAATATCTGCTCCAGTTGTTGGATAAAAGTTTGTATTTGCAAAATTATAGTTTCCATCATAATTTAAACAAAAATCAAATCTCCCTCCATAGTTTGTCCCAAATTGTGAGTCCATCCAATTAGTTGTTACATCCCAACAATCATTACTATTTGAATTAAGACCATGAATAAATATAATTGGATAAGGTAATAAGATACCTGTCGTTTTGTTAAATGAAGGCTTTTTTAAAGGGATTCTTATTCTAAAAGAATCAGAGATTGAAAAATTTTCGTAATCAATAGGACGTTCTTTAAAAATTGGCACTAAATCAGAAGTTGAAATTTCATTTTGTTGAGCATAAGAGAATAATCCAATTAAGGTAAATAACTGCGTGATCAATGTTGTTTTATTCATATTTTTATATTTTATTTAATAATTACAAAACCCGATTATTATTTTTGAATCGTAAATTTTTTTGAGTAAAATTTATTACTTGAAATAATACTCATATAATATAAGCCATTTGAAAAATTAGATATTGGTATTTGGTATATATTTTCATTAAAATCAGATAATTTAAAATTACAAATTTCTTTTCCCGTATTATCATATACCTTTATTGTAGTCACTTTTGTTGAAATATTACTTAAATCAATATTTATAATATTCTTTGCAGGATTAGGATAAACAATAATTGTATTTGAATAATCATTTTCTATAATCCCAACATTTAATGTCCTTGTTATAGAAATATCCAACAAATAAGTTCCTGTTTCTCCTGACATATATGGAGCAACACCAAAAATAATCATACCTCCATTATTTATTTGAATATTATTGGGCATTACATCATCATAAGTATCAGAAATTTGTGTCCCGATTTTATAAGAAAATAGAACATCTGCTGTATATGTCTGACCATTCCCACTATTATAAGAATCATGAACTCTTGCTGTAATTGAATAATTATACCCTGAAGGAAGATTTAATTTATAGTAATCTAAATCATTCCCATTATGAATATTTGAACCAATAGTGTTTATAACAGTAGTATTACCTGAAAAATTCAAAGATAAATTATAAGCAGTACTTTCAGAATTATTTGGCTCATATATATCTGGAATTATAATAGGTGCCACAACATTAATGTTAATAGGAGTTGAATAATACTGACCACCTATAAGATACCAATTTGAGTATCCATTTTCTAATTCTTGAATAGCTAAAATATATGTACCTGGAGTTGCAGTAATAGCTGTTGTACTAAAAGTAATATAAGGAGATGAATAAATGTAACCAGCTGGAAGCCCAGTTGTTTCATTATAGGTTCCAATTGTTTGAACAAAATTACCATTTAAATCAAATAGTGCAGCTCTATATACTCCATAATATGTTGAACTTTTATCATTTTTTATATTTACGTTAACTGTTGCTGCTTGCCCTTGAATAAATGTTGCAGGAGAAGCAACAATTGTTGAATATTGTTGTATATAATCTACCGGGGAATTAATTGTAATATTAATAGCATTAGAATAGGATGCATTCCCTGCTAAATGCCAATTGCCACCAGGATCTCTAAAATATATGCCAATGAAATAATTACCAGGTACTGTAATTAAACCAGTATTCGAAAAAGCTAAACCACCTGTATAATGATAACCTGGTTGTAAAGGAGATGTACTTGCTGATAAAGTTTGTATATAATTAACAAAAGCACCAGATGAAGTAAATAAAGCTGCACAAAAATCTCCACTAAAATTAGAAGTGCCATTGTTTTTTACATCTGCATTAACAGTAAATGATTGTCCGAAACTAATCGGATTAGGAGTTACTGTTATTGAAGAATACATTCCAATTACTGAAGTAATTGCCCCAGAAGGAGGTTGTATCCCAATTACTGCTTGTTGCCCAGAATTAAAACCACCTGCACCACCTCCAGTTCCTAATGACCCAGGATTAAGTGCATCTAATGTAAAATAACCATCTGATTGACCACCCCAGCCCCAATTCATATGAAACATATCACTGCTATTATAACCATCGCAAACAAATGTATGTCCACCATTTGTACCAAATCCTGCATATTGAATTGGGTGAGAAGCATCTAAATCAGTTTTTAAAAGTTGTTTCCAATTTGCATCAGAATAATTGACTCTTTTTAATCCTTGAATTGTTGAAGGATTGTAACCAAAATATGTTTTATAAGAGTTTTGTGCACACTCAGGATTTGCACCATTATCGTCAATTACAAAAGCACTACTTCCTCCGGTTGCAGCAACACCATAATTCATATTAACACTTATACCACAATGTGACATTAATGTTGCAACAGAATTATTTGCTGAACTTACATTGTTTGGCATGCTTGCCCAATTATACGTAGTTGCACCGAAGTTTGCCGATAATGTTCCATAAACCTGGGAATTATAAGAATGAAAACCAGAACCTGTTGTTGGGTAATTCCAATATTTCATAATTTGAGCCATTGCTGTTGCAACACATCCAGTAACAGTTCTATTACTATATTGAGTATTATAAGGACATAAATCATTGTAATATGGCGATTGATTCCATGTAGTATTACAAAGTGGATTCACACTAGAAGTACTTTTCTTTTGTTCATTTGGCTTACCGTTTTCAAGGTTTTCCCATTTTGTTTTAATATCTTTATCTGCTATAAGCTTATTAGATATGATAAATATAATTTCCTGTTTATACTTTTCTAATAATTTAATAAAAGCTATCGGTCTATTTTCGCTAGAATAATTACCAGTTAAAGCATACCCAAGAATTGGAGTAGCCGAATTGTCTGCAGAAATAATTACAAAACCATCGTTTTGATTTACATTAAAAATATAAAGAATAGGTGTTTCTTCTTCATTTAAGCCTTTGGTTGTATAAACATTTTTAGAAGAAATTGTATATACAAGTGTCAAAGAAATGTTTGGAAATTCTTTGTCCTTATTCATTTGCAGATAGAAATTCTTAGCAATTTTTATTGCTTGCTCAGGATTAACAGGTGCAGCAGAAATATTTACTATTAAAGCAAAACTTAATAAAACAAGTAAGAATTTTTTCATAATGAATTAATTTAAGATTTGTATTAAAATTTTATCCATCAAAAGTAATATATTTTTAATGTTTATTAACAAATTTATTTAAAAATATTTGGTTCAAGTCTTCCCTTCAATTACAAATCCTCTTTTCTTCAAATATATAAAGTATTCAGATGACTTGTAAATTGGTAAACCTGACAGCGTCTTTAGACCTGACAGCGTTTACTATCCTATGTTTTTCCCGACGCTATCAGTTGCTTCGCACGCTGTGAGGTATTTATACTCCTTCCACTACAATTTTTCCAAAGCTTTTGTAAAAGAGCCTGTGAGGTTTTTGAAATCTCACAGACTTAAATGGCTCTAATAGAATGAAGCAAAAAATAAATAAAACCCGATATTAAATTACCATATTGGGAAATATTGTAGTATCTTTGCAAACAAAAAAACGGTGAGAGTAATTGCAAAAAGAACTTTGCGGGCGTTTTGGATAAAACACAACGATAGCGAAGAACAATTAAAAGCATGGTACAATGAAGCTGAAAAAGCCCATTGGATTTCGCCAGCAGCTATTAAAAAGGATTACCCTTCGGCCAGTATATTACCTGACAATCGTATCGTTTTTAATATAAAGGGAAATACTTACCGGCTGATTGTAAAAATAAACTACAGTCTAGGAATTGTTTGGATAAGGTTTATTGGCAGCCATAACGAATATGATGGTATTAATGCTGAAAAAATATAATAATGAGACATAAAGTAATAAAAACCGAAGCAGAATATCAGGAAGCACTCAACAGGCTTGAAGTGATATTTGAAGCAAAATTAGGGACTAAAGACGGCGATGAACTGGAGTTGTTGTCTTTATTGATAGATAACTACGAAAAAATAAATGATCCGATTGGTTTACCTGATCCTGTTGAAGCAATAAAATTCAGAATGGAGCAAATGAATTATAAACCTAGCGATTTAGCAATAGTGCTGGGGTTTAGAAGTCGTGTAACCGAAATATTAAATAAGAAGCGAAAATTATCTCTGGATATGATTCGTAAGATTAATAAAAAAATGCACATTCCAACAGATGTTTTAATACAGGAATACAAATAATTGGTGTATTCATTTCAAAATCATAATAATCATCAGGTGACTTAAAAATAGAGTATTCTATGAATAATTGCATTTCAATTAGTCATCAGATGACTTGTGATTATTAAGGTATTTCTTTTATATTGGTATAAAAAGTATTACTTTTGTTAATCAAAATACTATATGTATTATGCTTAAAGCATGAATTTATCAGAATCAAAAATAATATAAAATATGATACTCGAAAGAACAAGTACTGAAATTTTAGTAAGATTACCTTTATCCGTTGATCTCTCTGAGCTTCAAAATATGTTGGATTATTTAAAATACAAGGAATTGTCGGCTTCGTCAAAAGCTAAACAATCTGATGTTGATGCTATTTCGATTACTGTTAATAAATCAATTTGGACAAAGATTAAAGCAAAAAGAAAATTAAAATGAGAATTGTTGTTGATACTAATATTGTGTTTAGCGCAATACTAAACACTCAAAGCAAGATTGGACAACTCATTTTAAATGGCTCTAAACATTTTGATTATTATACAGTTGCCCAGCTAAAGCAAGAAATTACTGAGCACCAAAAGAAAATTATAAAGATTACAGGATATAATGAAACACAGTTTCTTGAAATTTATCAGCTAATTGTAAGCAAGATAAGATTTGTAGATGATATCCTGATTTCAGATAAAGATATAGAAAAAGCATTCCAATTAGTGTCTGATATTGATGAAGAAGATAGTTTGTTTGTAGCATTATCAAATCATTTACATTCCAGTTTGTGGACGGGAGATAAAAGATTGCTTAATGGCTTAAAAAAGAAAGGATATTCAAAAGTGCTTTCTACAGATGATTTATATAAGATTTATATTGAAAAAGAAATAAGAAGTATTGCAAAGAGAAAATAAATAGTAATTGTTTTTCCATTTATTAACTCCACAACAAGCCTATTAGTAAAGCCGGAAAAAATGCTAAGATAATACTAACAATTTGATAATCATCAGATGACTTGCAGAAAATTTAAAACGCAAAAAAAATGAAAAAGCTATTCATTTTAATGCTTGCATTGTGTTTAGTGAATATTGTAAAAGCACAGTGGTTGCCAATTAATTCAGGTACTTCTCAAAACTTATATGATGTTTTTTTTACAAATTTAAATACGGCTTATGCAGTTGGTGGAGGCGGCACTATATTAAAAACAACAGATAGTGGAATAAGCTGGACAAGTCAAAACTCAGGCGTAACAGCTATGTTAAAATCTGTTTATTTTAAGGATAATACAGGATATGTATGTGGCTATAGTAGTCCTATTCTCAAGACATCCAATGGAGGCGCAAACTGGAATTCTCAAATACCTGGTATTAATAATTATTTCTCTTCTATTTTTTTAACGGATACTTCAACCGTTTATACTGTAGGTTTAGATTATATTATTAAAACAAATAATGGCGGAATAAGCTGGACAAATCAAAGTGGAAGCAATACAAACAGTTTAAATTCAATATTTTTCCCCGACTCAATTATTGGTTATACTGTAGGTAATGAAGGGACTATACTTAAAACCATAAATGGGGGGATAAACTGGATAGCCCAGAATTCGGGAACAAATAGGCTTTTAACCTCCGTTTATTTTACAGATATTTTGAATGGCTATATAGTTGGATTTGATTTGAACTATAAGGGAATAATATTAAAAACGAACAATGGAGGTAATACATGGCTAATAGTAGATTCAACCAATTATAATGCTCTTCTTTCTGTACGTTTTACCACAAATAATATAGGTTATATTGTTGGGGATAGTGGAACTATATTAAAAACTATGAACGAAGGACTCAGCTGGATAACGCAAAATTCCGGAACAACAAACTATTTAAGTTCTGTTTTCTTTATCAATGCCACCACAGGCTATGCTGTTGGTGAAAATGGGGTGATGCTAAAAACTACAAATGGTGGCGAAGCAAGCATTTCTGAAAACAATACCGACAATAATTTAATGCTTTTCCCAAATCCGGCTTGCCAAAAACTTTACATAGACTTGAAGCAAATAAAAGACTTTCAAAACACTACGGTCTCAATTTATGACATACAAGGACAATTGCTGCTGAATCAAAATATACAACAACCTCAAACAGAACTCAATATTTCCAGTTTTGCCAATGGAATCTATATTGTAAAGGTCAAGAATAATTACAAGACGTTGAACAGCAAATTTATAAAGGAATAATAGATATCCCAAAAAAAACGTTCTCCACTTTATAAACTTTACAAACTTTATATCTTTACAAACTCAATCTTTCCTTAACTTTGCCAAAATTTTAAAGCAATAAAAATTGCAGACATTAGATTTAACTAAATTGTATGCCGGGGACAAAAGAGTTTCCGGCCTAAGTAGTTTGCTTCTCAAGGAAAAAGCGCTAAGATATACCATCAAAGGCCTGAGCGGCTCTGCCTTGTCTTTGATAGCCCATGCAGTGGTCAAACAGAGCCATGGCATTCATTTGTTCATCCTTAGCGATAAAGAAAAAGCGGCTTATTTTTACAACGACCTGGAAAACCTCTCAGGGGAAACCGATTTTGATTACGGCAACAAAAATATTTTGTTTTATCCTACTTCCTACAAAAGACCTTATCAGGTTGAAGCTGTGGAAAATGCAAATGTGCTGCTGCGTTCGGAAGTACTCAACCGCCTCAGCCACACTAAAAAAAGTCCTATCATTGTTACTTATCCAGAGGCATTGTGCGAAAAAGTTATCACCAAAAAGAACCTGATTCGCAACACTTTGCAACTAAAAAAAGGTGAAAGTGTAAACCACGAATTTATTACCGATCTGCTGATAGAATACGAGTTTGAAAGGGTAGATTTTGTGACAGAACCTGGTCAGTTTTCAATAAGGGGTGGTTTGGTGGATGTGTTTTCTTTTTCCAACGACTTCCCTTACCGCATCGAGTTTTTTGGAGATGAGGTAGAATCCATACGAACCTTTAATCCAGTGAATCAACTCTCAAAACAACAACTGGATGTAATTTCGATTTTACCGAATATCCAGCATGATAAATTTGGGGAAATCCGCGAAAGCTTGTTGCAGTTTATTCCCAAACCAGCAACGGTATGGGTTGAAAACATGGAGTATGCCTCCGAAAAAATTGATACCGCCTTTGAGAAGGCAGAAATTGCTTTTGATGAAATTACAGTAGACACAGGACATAAAAAACCAAATCAATTATTTACCACTGCCCGCGAATTTTTAAAAGAAATGCTCGATTTCAATATTTTGGAGGTCGGGAATTATCCTTTTTTGAAAAACAATAAAGAACTTATATTCAACACCAGCCCACAACCGGTTTTCAACAAAAACTTCGAAATGCTTTTCAGGAATCTGGTTGAAAATACAGAAAACAGTTTTACGAATATCATTGTTTCGGAAAACCCAAAACAATTCGAAAGACTGGATAGGATTTTCATAGAAATCAATACCAATAAAGAGCCTTTAACATATACCCACCTCAGCTGCGCATTGACCGAAGGATTTGTAGATAAAGACCTCAAAATATGCTGCTATACCGATCATCAGATATTTGAACGCTACCATAAATACAAACTCAACGAGTTTTCTCAAAACAAGGAAGCCATCACGCTTAAAGAAATCTACGACCTTAAACCCGGTGACTTTGTAACCCATACCGATCATGGTATAGGAAGATATGGAGGTCTTGAAAAAATCATTAACAACGGCAAAGAGCAGGAAACCATCCGTTTGATTTACAAAGACGACGATATTTTGTACGTAAGCATCCATTCATTGCATCGTATTTCGAGGTATTCCGGAAGAGAAGGCAGTTTGCCTGCCCTCAGCAGACTCGGTTCACCTGCCTGGCAAAACCTTAAAAACAAAGCCAAACAAAAGGTAAAGGATATTGCCAAGGATTTAATTAAATTATATGCTGAACGTAAATCAGCCAAAGGTTATGCATTTAATGCTGATACCTATCTGCAAAACGAACTGGAGGCTTCTTTTATTTACGAAGATACACCCGATCAGCTGAAAGCTACCCTGGATGTCAAAAAAGACATGGAAGCCGACTTTCCGATGGACAGACTGGTATGCGGAGATGTTGGTTTTGGTAAAACCGAAATTGCTATTCGGGCTGCATTTAAAGCCGTCAGCGACAGCAAGCAAGTTGCGGTATTGGTGCCAACTACCATTCTTGCCTTACAACATTCCAAAACTTTTAAAGAAAGACTCAACAACTTCCCCTGTAACATCGAATACATCAACCGATTTAAAACCACAGCCCAAAAAACTCAGATTTTAAAAGACCTCAAAGCAGGGAAGATTGATATCCTGATTGGTACGCACCGTTTGGTAAGTAAAGATATCGCTTTCAAAGACCTTGGCTTACTGATTATTGACGAAGAACAGAAGTTTGGCGTAGCTGTAAAAGAAAAACTCAAACAAATCAAGGTGGACGTGGATACCCTCACTTTAACAGCAACACCTATACCACGTACCTTGCAGTTTTCACTGATGGGAGCCAGGGATTTGTCTATCATGAATACTCCTCCACCTAACCGCCATCCGATACATACCGAATTGCATTCGTTTAACGAAGAATTGATACGAGACGCTGTTTTGCAAGAAGTTTCAAGAGGCGGTCAGGTATTTTTTGTCCACAATCGTGTACAAAGCATACTGGAAGTGGCAGGAATGCTTCAACGTTTATTGCCCGACATCAAAGTAGCCATCGGACACGGTCAGATGGAAGGGCATAAACTCGAAAAAATTATGCTCGATTTTATTGACGGTGAATACGATGTATTGTTGGCAACCACCATTATCGAAAATGGCCTTGACATCCCGAATGCCAATACCATCATCATCAATGAGGCTCATACTTATGGCTTGAGCGATTTACACCAGTTGCGGGGTCGAGTGGGACGTTCCAACAAAAAATCCTTCTGCTTTTTAATCGCTCCACCTTTAACAGTGCTTACCGACGAAGCCCGTAAAAGACTAAAAGCCATCGAAGAATTTTCCGAAATCGGTAGTGGTTTTAACATTGCAATGCGCGATCTGGACATCCGAGGCGCAGGGGATATTCTGGGAGGCGAACAAAGCGGGTTTATCTCTGAAATTGGCTTTGACATGTATCATAAAATTCTGGATGAAGCCATCACCGAATTGAAAGAGAATGATTTCAGAGCATTGTACCACAACGAAAAAGACGAAATTGTGTTTGTAAAAGAATGCACCATCGAAACGGATCTTGAGCTCATGATACCTGACGAATACATACGAAATATCACTGAAAGACTGAGCCTTTACAAAGAACTTGACAGCCTTGAATCGGATGAAGAATTGGCAGCCTTCAAAACCAGGCTCATCGATCGTTTTGGTGCAATTCCCGAACCTACCGAAGAACTGGTAAACACCATACAACTGCGTAGAATTGCGAAACAAATCGGTTTTGAGAAAATGATATTGAAACAACAAAAGATGATTGCCTATTTTATAGCCAATCAGGATTCTCCTTATTTTCAATCGGATGAGTTTACAAAACTCTTACATTACCTGCAACTTAACCCTCGACTGGTAAGAATGAAAGAAAATAAAGGCAAACTTTCCATCATTTTCGAAAATGTGAGTACCATCAGCAAAGCACTACATATACTAGACCCAATTCAAAAAAAATCTAATTAGATGAACGGATGGCATCTACAGGATTGAGACGGGACGCACTAAAAGCAGGTATAAATCCTGCAATTAAACCAATGATAAAAGAAACGCTCAAGCCTAAGATAATATTTCCCAATGTTAAACTCAGGGAAAAATCTAATGTATAAGTAACAATGAGGGTTCCTGCAAAGATGATGAATAAGCCCAATGCACCCCCGATAAGAGAAAGGAAAATGGCTTCAAATAAAAACTGTAATAAAATAAAATAGTTTTTTGCACCCAGGGATTTTTGAATTCCAATAATACTTGTTCTTTCTTTTACAGAAACAAACATGATATTGGCAATTCCAAAGCCTCCTACAATTAATGAGAAAGCACCAATAATCCAGCCAATGATACTGATTGTACTGAATATACCTTCGAAGCCTTTGGTAATTAAGCTCATTTCGTTGATGGCAAAATTATCTTCAGCCGATGGTTTTAAACGTCTTACTGAACGCATGATCCCTGTGAGCTCGTCTTTCAACTCCTGGTTACTCACATTTGGCTTTGCTTTTACAATTATTGTAGGGTCGTTACTTTCGTCGGTAATATCCATTACATTTCGTGCGAAATTTATGGGCAGCATTACCTGATTATCTGAACTTCGCCCAATCGTTACATCGCCTTCTTTTTTGAAAACACCCACCACTTTCAATTTTCTGCCAAATACGGTTATTTCTTTCCCTAATGGATCTGCATTGTTCATTAGATTTACAGCAATTTCGTTTCCGATGATTGCCACCGGTCTTCCTCCCGCAGACTCGCTCAACGAAAAATATCGTCCCTGATCAATGTTGACTGACATTACTTTGTCATAGTCTTCCGAAACAGCCATTATCTGAGTGTTTGAAATGCTGTTGTTTTTATATTTTACTGTTTTTGAATTTCCTACAATAAATGTTGCAGCACTGAATGCTTCGCTTCTTTTTTCAATTTCAGCCAGTTCATTGATTTTGGCAACGGGTCGGCTCATATATTTCCACCAGGGATAATCGCTACCAAAATCCCATGGCCATTTCTGAACAAATAAAACATTATCCCCCAGTGAAGCAATGCTGCTTGTTATCTTATTTTCAAGGGAATCAAAAACTGTAAAAACGGAAATAATTGAAAAAATCCCTATGGTAATCCCTGACAAGGTGAGTAAGGTCCGCAATTTATTTGCGATGATTGCCTGAAAAGCAAACAAATAACTTTCTCTAAATAATTTAACAAAAATAAATAATTTGTGTTTCATTTCTTTTAGCTGAATTTCAACAATTTTTATAAATTATAATATTCTGTAAAATTATAAATATATATGAAAATAAATTGGGTTTTAAGCTAATTTTTTAATAAAATTGCAAAATATTAATTTTTTATTACCCTGCTGATTTTCAGTTTTAAAACATAAAATTTATATGAAAAAAATTAACAGCGCCCTCATTTCTGTTTTTTCTAAAGATGGGATAGAACCTATTATTAGAAAATTAAACGAACTAAATGTTACACTGTATTCAACGGGTGGTAGTTTTGATTTTATTAAAAGTCTCGGCATCGATGCAATTGCAGTTGATTCTTTGACTTCATATCCATCTATATTGGGAGGACGGGTTAAAACCCTTCATCCAAAAATATTTGGAGGAATACTAGGAAGACGTGATGTAGATTCTGATTTACAGCAACTTCAGGAATATGGGATTCCCGAAATTGACCTTGTTATTGTTGATTTATACCCTTTTGAGCAAACAGTAGCATCTACTGTAAATGAAGTGGAAATCATTGAAAAAATTGATATCGGTGGCATCTCTCTGATAAGAGCAGCGGCAAAGAACTATAAAGATGTTGTAATCATCCCTTCTGCTTCAGAATATGATAATTTTTTATTTTTACTTAACGAAAAGCAGGGATTTACCGATTTATCGGACAGAAAATTATTTGCCTGTAAAGCCTTTAATATTTCTTCGCATTACGACACCCATATTTTTAATTATTTCAACCAAGATATACAACTCAGCATTTTTAAACAAAGTATTTTACAGAGTAATGCGATGCGATATGGCGAAAATCCACATCAACAAGCTATTTTTCATGGAGATATAGCCGATTACTTTTGTCAGCTCCATGGGAAGGATCTATCTTACAACAATTTGCTGGATATTGATGCTGCAGTTGCTTTAATTAAGGATTTTGAGGAAACTACTTTTGTTATTATCAAACACAACAATGCTTGTGGATTAGCAAGCAGGAATAAACTCTTTGATGCATGGAAAGATGCCCTTGCGGCTGACCCAATTTCGGCTTTTGGAGGCATCTTAATTTGTAATCGCATACTTGATGAGGAAACTGCAGTTGAAATCAACAAATTGTTCTTTGAAATAATAATTGCACCTAATTATGAAAATAAAAGCTTAGAAATACTAAAATCTAAGAAAAATAGAATAATTTTGCAGTCTAAAGATTTTGTACTGAACGACAAGCAATTCAAAACGGTATTAAATGGAGTGATAGCCCAAAAAAGGGATACTTTTGTTGAAAAACCAGAAGACTTGAAAACTGTTACAGATGTTTTACCCACTGATGCGCAAATTACAGATATGCTATTTGCCAATATTCTTGTTAAACATACAAAATCTAATGCGATCATTCTTGTAAAAAACAAACAATTGCTGGCCAGTGGAGTGGGACAAACTTCAAGGGTAGATGCATTGAAACAAGCAATTGTCAAAGCCAAAACATTTGGCTTTGATTTGAATGGAGCTGTAATGGCTTCTGATGCTTTTTTCCCTTTTGCTGATTCCGTTGAAATAGCAAACAATGAAGGCGTAAAAGCTGTCATACAACCAGGCGGTTCAATAAAAGATCAGGAGAGTATAGACTTTTGCAACCTTCACCAAATGACAATGGTTTTTACTGGAAAGAGGCATTTTAAACATTGATTAATTAATAATGGTAACTAATTTTCTGATTTTACGTAAGGTATAACGTTTTTATCAGGAATCAAATTAAAAAAATATGGGACTTTTTTCTTTTTTAACAAAAGAAATAGCAATTGACTTAGGAACAGCCAACACTATTATAATCCACAACGACAAAGTAGTTGTGGACGAACCTTCTATCGTAGCAATAGATCGTACTACCGGTAAAATTATTGCCGTTGGTAAAAAAGCCATGCTGATGCACGGGAAAACTCACGAAAATATCAAAACCATCCGCCCTCTGAGAGATGGTGTTATTGCTGATTTTCAATCAGCTGAATACATGATCAGGGAAATGATTAAAATGATTAGCCCTAAAAAGCCTTTGTTTCCACCTGCCTTAAAAATGGTAATTTGTATTCCTTCAGGTATTACTGAAGTTGAAGAAAGAGCTGTAAGAGATTCTGCCGAACAAGCAGGAGCCAAGGAGGTAAAATTAATTCATGAACCCATGGCAGCAGCTATTGGGATTGGAATTGATGTATTGGAGCCCAATGGCAATATGGTTATTGATATCGGAGGTGGGACCAGCGAAATTGCGGTTATTGCCTTAGGTGGAATTGTATGTAATAAATCTATCCGCATTGCAGGCGATGATTTTAATCAGGATATTGAAGAATACTTGCGCAAGCAGCATAATGTCGTCATTGGAGAACGTACTGCCGAAAGAATTAAAATTGAAGTTGGATCAGCCATACCCGAATTGGACAATCCACCAGAAGATTTTGCCGTTCAGGGTAGAGATATGTTAACCGGTACTCCGAGAGAGGTTTATGTAAATTATACCGAAATTGCACATTGCCTTGACAAATCGATTTCTAAAATTGAAGCTGCCATCTTAAATGCTTTGGAAATGACTCCACCAGAATTGTGTGCAGACATTTACTGTACAGGAATTTATCTGGCTGGCGGAGGCTCTATGCTCAGAGGTCTTGATAAACGAATTGCTCAAAAAACAAAACTTACCGTTCATGTTGCCGAAGATCCATTAAGGGCTGTGGCACGCGGCACAGGTATTGCTTTGAAAAATTTCGATAAATTTACGTTCCTGATTAAATAAGTGCCTTGAGTACTTAGAGCACTTGGAATACTTAAAGTAATCAGGTTATTAGGTTGTTAAATTATCGCATCATTCTGCATTACGTTTTTCATTTCAGAATAAAGTGACGTCTGATTTTAAATTACAAAATGCTTTAGTTCGCTCAACTTTAATAAAGTGAGATTCTCAAAATCATCACAATTATCAAATCGTGACAATATCAAAGTATTTTAATCTCTGATTCGTAATTCCTAATTCGTATTTTATTAACTTTGCCACCAAGAATTGATTCATAACCAAAAATAAATGAGACAACTTTTTGCGTTTCTGATAAAATACTATTTTTTCTTTTTATTTGCACTGCTTGAAATAATTGCTTTTATAATGATAGCTAATAATAGTTATTATCACGGAGCACGGATGCTGAATACTGCCAATCAACTAACCGGCAATGTTTACCAAACCTATAACGATGTATTCGACTACTTCTACCTTAAACAAAACAACCGGATATTGGCAGAAGAAAATGCAAAACTGAGGGCTAAAATCGAAAATTCCTATGTTAAATTTACTTCCAGTGAAATAATGGTGCATGACACCTTGTATAAACAACAGTTCGAATACATCGACGCCAAAGTTATCAGCAACTCAACAGGTAAACGAAACAATTATCTGATGCTCAACAAAGGATACAACCAAGGTATTCGGAACAACATGGCGGTGGTAAACTCCACAGGTATCGTAGGGATTGTAAATGGAGTGTCGGGAAACTTTAGCTCAGTTATGTCGTTACTTCATGCCGAAACTAAAATCAGCGCGAAGCTAAAAAACAACAATGCAACAGGTTCCGTAACCTGGGAAGGTGGAAGTTATAAAAAAGGTATGCTTACCGATATTCCTTCACACATTCGCATTCTAACCGGCGATACTGTTATTACCAGTGGTTTCTCACTTGATTTTCCGGAGGGAATTATGATAGGAACCATTGCAGAATACAAACTAACTCCCGGCGACAATTTTTATAAAATCAAAATCAATTATTCTACCGATTTCAACAAATTGGATTATGTTTATGTTGTTAAAAACATGTTTAAGGACGAACAGTTGAAACTTAAAGAATCTCAACATGAATAATCTCTATTTAAAGAATATTATCCGCTTCTTTTTGTTGATACTTTTGCAAGTGTTGGTCTTTGATAATATGCATATCAATGGGTATATCAATCCATATCTTTATGTCTTATTTATTTTGCTGATTCCATTCGAAACACCTCAATGGTTGTTGTTGCTTACTGCTTTTGCCCTGGGCTTTGGTGTGGATTTGTTCTCAGATACTATGGGCATGCACACAGCGGGCAGTGTTTTTATGGCATTTTGTCGTCCTGGCGTACTAAGGATGGTCTTTTCTACTAAGGACTATGAAGTCGGAATTACACCCGGTATTAAAGATTTAGGCATCGATTGGTTTTTGAAATATACAGTGATATTGGTCCTCTTACATCATCTTGTGTTTTTTTACCTCGAAGTTTTTAGTTTTCACGAATTTTTTTACACTTTTGCAAGGGTCATTTTAAGTACAATAGCTACTGTAACCTTCATCATTATAGGGCAATATCTTTTTTATAGTAAAAAATAATTTTAATTATTCTTATCTATCAGTGAAAATAAATTTATTTGCACTAAAATTAAAATGGGGTTACTGTCAATTATATACGGATACAAAAATACACCCAACAAAAAAATGGAACAACAACTACTAAATTTTATTAAATCTCAATGATACAATTAAAAGAAAGCGAAAAAAAAAGAATTTTCCGTTTAATAGCATTGGATTCCACTGTAATTTATGTACTTGCATTTTTGTTTGTATATTTTGTTTATCAGTTTATTACTGCTTTTATTGCTGGCCAATACTTTATTCGGGTGAATTTATTGTATAAAGGAATTGAATTTCTTACTCCAGATAATTCTAAATTTTGGTATTCCGATTCTGCTTTAACGGTATTTGCAGCCGGGCCTTTGGTTTCTATTTTTTTAGCTTTCGTTTTCATTATGTTATACCATAAACTTGCTAATACAGATAGTATTTTAAAATTATTTTGTCTTTGGGTTGCTTTGCATTTTATCAATCGGATATTAGGTTCTTTTGCTATCGGGACTATTTTCTTATTATATGGCTCTAATTTGCTAGCAGACTGGTTATTTTTAGGTATGGAAATTAAAATTTTACTAGTCGCGCTCTCTATCATTGGCTTGCTCATCATTGGCTATTTTTCCGTTTTCTCTATCATAACTTCAGCCAATTCGTTCTATCTTATCAACAGCAAAAACAGGGCAAGATTTATCAAAAACCAAATATTTGTTCCCTGGTTGCTGGGAAGCCTTATTTTATTTTTAGTATATCTTCCCGAATTACCTTTACATGAATTACTGATCAATGTATCTATGCTTATTTTACTAATCCCTGCCTATATAAGATTTGATTCAATCATGATTCCAAATGTAGAAGACGACCCCCCCTTGTATGTTTTTTCATGGTTCTTTGTAGGCTTTTTTATCCTCATCCTCACACTTTTTCGGATTATTTTAGGGAAAGGAATTCGCTTTGGTACTGAAACTGAAAACACAACCGGATTGTTTGTCATCATGATGATCGTTGCAATTATTCTGACAACGCTTCTGGTTATGGGAATTAGAAACATCCGAAAAAGACGTAAACGTATCTTTGAAATGATTACAAAAAACTTACCTAATAAATAGAGGAAAAGCTACCAGAAACATTAAAACGATAATGGGAATACAAAGCTTACCAAATAGGGGCAATAAAAGATAGAGCCCTTTTATTTTAAAAACTAAAAACTTTCTTGGGTTAAGAAGTTATTTCACATAGATAACTTTACTAACTGTTTCTCCCGGTTTAAGCCTAACGGTGGCTTCTGCTGTGCGAAGACTATAAGTTGGAGGGATTGCGTTAGGGTCAATAATTGTGCTATCAGTAGCCTTAACATTATAAATAGCTTCCCATACAAAAGTATGTTCATACTTCCCTGTTGCATCTGTTGTGCCAAATAAACTAATATCATTCTGATGAATCCATATTTGTGCATTGGGAACAACAACGGTGGTATCATTGAAAAGCTTCACTATAATTTGCAATTTGCAGTCAGTGTCTTCTTTACAGGAAGTATTACAAAACATCAATGTTATCGCGAAAAAGGGAATAAAAAATAAATATTTCGAAAAATTTTTCATCTTTTTACTGATATTTTATTAATATTGCGTTCTATTATTATTATTCAGCAAACCTACATATTTTTTTACTAATAATCACAAAATCATGAAAAAAATATTTTCAATACATGTCATTACCGCTTTCGTTTTCTTACAATTATCCATAAACACTCAAGCGCAAACACCTCAACAAAAGGCAGGCAAGACAGTTGTAATCACTACTGAATTTGGAAGTATTGAACTCAAATTATACGATGAAACTCCATTACACAGAGATAATTTTATTAAACTGGTTCAGGAAAAATACCTCGATTCCACTTTGTTTCACAGAGTCATCAACGCCTTTATGATACAAGGCGGCGATCCGGATTCAAAACATGCAATAGCCGGCAGTATGCTGGGTAATGGTGGTCCGGCCTATACCATTCCTGCTGAATTTCGACCAGGGATTTTTCATAAAAAAGGAGCTTTGGCAGCTGCCCGCGAAGGTGATCAGGTAAATCCTTCCAAAGCTTCTTCGGGTTCTCAGTTTTACATCGTTCAGGGTAAAGTATGGACATTGGATGAACTCAATATGTTAGCCAAACGAATGGGAAAAACCTTTAGCCCAGAGCAAATCAAAGCCTATACTACTATAGGCGGAACTCCTCACCTGGACGATAATTATACCGTTTTCGGAGAAATTATCAGCGGTTGGGAGGTATTGGACAAAATTGCTGCCGTTGCCTGTGATGGCAACAACCGACCTTTGAAAGATATACCTATGATGGTTAAATTGGATTAAAGCCTGGCAACATCCTTTCAATCAAAGTAGTTGCTACTCTCTTTTCAATTCATTTTTTTACCAATCCTATTTTTTGGCAGGGCATTTACACTTAGCAGAATGACAAGCAACTTCAGTAGATTTCTTTTTCCTTAGATTCTGCAAAAAAGCTTGATATTATATATTTTATTCAAATATTTCACGGATATTTTTACAGAAATGCTGAATATTCAGTAATTTTGCAGTTACAAAAAAATTAAACAAACGATTGTGAAGGAGAAAATTGCCTTATTAAACGCTGAAATACTAGCCTTTGTACCAGAAAACCTTGAGCAACTGGAAGCATTCCGTATTCAATACCTTGGTAAAAAAGGGAGTATTCAGGATTTGTTTGCCGACTTTAAAACTGTTGCACCTGAAATGCGCAAAGAAATCGGCGTTTTGCTTAACGACCTAAAATCCAATACACAGCAAAAACTGGATACTTACAAAGACCGTTTTCAAACAACTACAATCCAAAAACCTGCCATCGACCTCAGCATGCCTGCCGATTTTCAGGAATTGGGAACTCGCCATCCTTTATCCGTGATGCGCAACGAAATCATCAGTATTTTTTCACGTATTGGTTTTGTGGTAAGCGAAGGACCTGAAATAGAAGACGACTGGCATAATTTTTCTGCACTGAACTTTCCACCCGAACATCCGGCCCGCGATATGCAGGATACTTTTTTTATTGAAAAATCTGCCGAAAACGGCGATATTGCCTTGCGTACCCATACTTCATCGGTACAGGTAAGAATGATGGAAAACACGAAACCACCCATACGGGCCATATTCCCGGGCAGGGTTTTTCGTAACGAAGCCATATCGGCCAGGGCACACTGCATTTTTCATCAGGTAGAAGGCCTTTATATTGATAAAAATGTTTCTTTTGCCGATTTAAAACAGACTTTATTGTATTTTGCCAAGGAAATGTTTGGCGAAAACACCAATATCCGCCTGCGTCCTTCTTATTTCCCTTTTACCGAACCTTCAGCCGAAATGGATATTTCCTGCAGTATATGCGGAGGTAAAGGCTGTAATATCTGTAAACACACCGGTTGGGTCGAGATTTTAGGTTGCGGTATGGTAGATCCCAATGTGCTGGACAACTGTGGTATCGATTCTTCGGTTTATACCGGTTTTGCCTTTGGGATGGGCATCGAACGCATCACCATGTTGCGTTATGGCATCAAGGACTTACGCCTGTTTTTTGAAAACGATGTAAGGTTTCTGAAACAATTTGAGGGGGCTTTATAAAAAGTCTTGAGTAGTTTAAGCTAAAAGTAAAATTGCAGTATCCTTTTCTCCTTCATTTATTCATCACTATTATTTTGATCATTGAGCAGACCTGCCTATCGGCTGAAATGGATTAGCTTTTAGTTTTTAGAAGTTCAGCAACATTATGCTTTTTCGTATTCTTTGGTATGGTTTAGTAAAGGTTTCAATTTATCTTTTCTTCCTAAAAACCTATAGCCTAAGTATCTATTTCACCACCGTCACTATCCCCTTTTTCCCAATCACTGTTCCATCGTATACGCTTTTGTATTCGAGTATCCAGACGTAAACATCCGGCAAAACTGTTTCGTTTTTGTATTTCCCGTCCCAGCATTCGGCAGGGTTGGTGGTTTGGAACAGCAATTGCCCCCAGCGGTTGTAGATGAATAAATGGTAAGTCTCAAATGCGCAGTCGTAGACAGCAGCAAAACAGGCATTCAAATCGTTGCCATCGGGTGTAAAGGCATTGGGGAAATACAGATAGCAATTACAGTTTTTGCTTTGTAATACAAAGGCATCCGTTGCGTTGCCACATATATTGGTTGCGGTGAGCCAGTAATTCCCGGCTTGGGTAAAGCTGCGGTTGAAAAACGTACTTCCATTATCCCATAAAAGACTATAATTTCCCTGTGGAAGCTGAACATCTATACGACTGTCCTCACAGATGATGGTATCATTGGGTAGGCTAATCGTTGGCGGGTCGAGATAGCTGATATTTATCGTATCCGAAAACAAACAACCACCTGCATTCACCTGCTGCCAGTAAGTTCCGGCCTGGCTAACCGTAAACCCGGGTGTAAGTGATCCGTTTTGCCATAGATAGCTAATGGGTAAGGGAGACGGAATTGCTCCTCCCAGTTGTAAAACTTCTCCACTGCACAATGTGGTATCTGCCCCCAGATAAACACCATTGATGGGCAATGCAATGTGTACAGTTTTATAAATCGTATCGCTTCGGCAATAGGCGTATAAAATAAGACTTACGTTATAGCTTCCCGTATCGCTGAAGGTATGTAAGGGATGAAACCAGCCGGAGGTATTGGTTGAACCGGAGGCAATATCTCCGAAATTCCAGCGCAAAGAATCCAGCGCAGCACTGTCGCAAACGGCAGTAAATCTTAACTGTTTACACAGATTTGTAATACTATCCGTAATATAACTTGGCGAAAAAGTATAGGCCGGTAGTTGCACACTGATTGTTTTTAGCAACGTATCGCTCATATTGCAGGGATAATAATAAATTACCTTTATAGTATATATACCTGTATCGGAAAACAAATGCGTAGGGCTGTACAAAGCCGAGGTATTACTGCCGGATGCAACATCTCCGAAATTCCAGCGGATGGAATCTAGTGCTGCACTATCGCAGTTTGGCTTAAACACAATATTTAAACAGTTTTGAGTATAGGTAAAATCGGGAACTGGTTTAAAGTAACCGGGGAAAAATGTAGGCAGACCAATACTACTCAATTTCCCATTTAAAAAAACACCATTTTTTACAAAATTACAGGCCAAGCCTGCCGAATCGGGAGAATTGATAACACCTACATAAGCATAAAATGCAAAGGCAATGTATATTTTTTTATCGCAAGCTAGCTGAAGAGCATAAGCTTGCTCTGAATAAGTATTCGGGTGTGTATAATTCCAATATAATTCTATACCAGATAAATTAATTGTAACAGGGTTATTAGATGAAATATCGTATTGATAAATGTGTCCGTGTCCTGAACCACCTGAAGCGTATGTAATGTAAATATATTTTTGATTAGGCGAAAATTCTGCTGCATAAGAGCCATAATAATCGGGATTAGAAAATCCAACGGGAATAGGGTTGGATAAAAGTCCGGTGGCATTGTCAAAATCGAATAGGCTAACAGAATGATTTTCGCAACAAAAAACTACTGCAATTTTGCTACCATTGGGCGAAGCCTTCATATAGCCTGCGGTACAGCTCCAAAATAAAGCATTAATAGGTGCCAACGGACCATTTTGGCTAATAACAGGCACCATGTTTAATCCTGTATCACTTAATAAATAAGCCATATATTTATTACTATTGGCTTTGGCAGCAATTATCCACATATCTTTCCGGTTACAATGCTGTACTGCTGTTATCCGCTCGCAACTGCTATCTGCTATCCATACATTTTTTATTGTTACCTTGCCTAAACCATTGTTTTTTTTAGTATTTACAATGCTATACCTAAAACCTTTGTGTGGTGGAAAAAAATTGTAAGATTCATAGGCATCAGTAGTAAAAATATAATAAATAGAATCATTATTAGGCTGTTTTACAACTATGGAAGACTGAGAACTTGAACGATTCCCCAGAAGTCCTGTGCCATTGTCCATTTTAACATGGATTTTATTCCAAACACTCATACCATCTGTATAGAATAATAAATCCCCTATGCTATCGGAAATGGAAGAAACACCCTCTCCAGCACCAATTTTGCCGTTGGTGTCGGCAATTGGAGAGCCGGAAGTAAAATCAATACCGGCTTGCCCTCCGAAATACCAATGCCAGGTTTCTTTTTGAGCCTGGAGGTTCAAAAAGGAAAGCAGAAATACGATATATATGAAAATGGTCTTAAATGACATTTGTATTAATTGTTATTGAGTTATTGCTATAAAAAAGAACTACTTCCAAAACTTTGCTATTCACAAATATTTCAGATGAACAATATATAATTTTTGAAGAGTAGAGGTAATAAATTTTATTTAAAAATTTGTCTTGAAACAAAGGTAATCAAAAAGTCAAGACAGTAAATCATTTACTTCAAAACTAAATTATTTAAAACGTAACTTTAAACTACAACCTTATTTAATTAGTATCATTTTAATAATTCTCCGATGCAATTCGTTACGGTTTCATCATTTATCAATTCGTCATTACGTATTTACTTTTGTGAATGAGGCGTTTTGCAATAAAAGAATGTGTTTCACTTTTCTTAACTAAATTATTTTTAGGAAATTACCAAGAAAATGCCTACCTTTGCAGCCGCATTTTATAAAAATCATGGAAAGAAATAACAATAAACGTCCTTTTGGCAAACCCGAAAGAAGCAGAAGTTCAGAAGCTTCATCGAATCATTCAAAACCGGATTGGAAAAGGAAAACAGACAGCCCAGGCGATAGATCTTCTTCATTTAAACCCAAATTTAGCAGTTCCGACAAACCTTATAGCAAACCAGCCTTCGGAAACAGGGATGATAAACCCAGATACGGCGAAAGAAACGATAAACCCATTTACGGAGAAAAAAGAGAAAGCAGTTTCAAACCAAAATTTGGGGACAGAGACAGCAAACCTTCCTATGGTGACAGAGGGGATAAACCAAGATATGGAGACAGAAGCCACACTTCCTCCGACAGACCTTCTTATCCCAAAAGAGATGATAAACCCAGTTACGGAGAAAGAAAAGAAAGCAGTTTCAAACCAAAGTTTGGGGACAGAGACAGCAAACCTTCATACCGCGACAGAGACGATAAACCAGCATATGGCGGCAGAGACCAACGATCTTCCGAAAGACCTTCATACGGTGACCGCAAC
>JBAXNW010000049.1:0-33036 GCA_037133555.1 Bacteroidota bacterium | reverse complement strand
TTTAGGCACTTTAAGTACTTTAGGCACTTTAAGTACTTTAGGCACTTTAAGTACTTTAGGCACTTTAAGTACTCTAAGTACTTTAGGCACCCAACTCGCATCTTATTATCATTCAATATATTACAAAATTCGCAGCATCTCAAACTGTAATCAGCTAAAATTAATTTTTATTTATCGTCGTAGCAATGAGATAAATGATTAATTTTGCACTCTTTTTGAATAGAAAAATAATATTTCAATTTTTAGTTTGAAACGCATGATTAATATTACTTTACCCGACAATACGGTCAGACAATACAGCAAAGGAAGCAGCGCCCTCGATATAGCCAAAAGCATTAGCGAAGGCCTTGCCCGTAATGTACTGGCAGCCAAAGTGAATGAAGAAATCTGGGATGCTTGTCGTCCTATCAACTACGATGCTCATTTGCGTTTATACACCTGGAACGATACCGAAGGCAAAGCAGCCATGTGGCATTCATCTGCCCATTTGATGGCTGAAGCCATTGAAATACTTTACCCTGGCGTTAAATTTGGCATAGGTCCTGATATCGAAAACGGTTTCTATTACGATATTGATTTTATGGATTACAGCATTTCATCGGATGATTTCAAAAAAATCGAAGACAAAATGCTTGAACTGGCTTCGCAGAAACAATTATTTACCCGTAAAGATATTTCGAAATCGGATGCTCTTGATTATTTCAGAAAAAAAGGTGATGAATACAAATTAGAATTGATTGATGGATTAGAAGACGGCAGTATTACTTTGTATGAAACCGGTGTATTTACCGATTTGTGTCGTGGGCCTCATATTCCTGATTCAAGCTTTATTAAAGCTATCAAACTATTGAACACTGCCGGTGCTTACTGGCGTGGTGACGAAAAACGCAAACAACTTACGCGTATCTATGGAATTACCTTTCCAAAACAAAAAGAATTAGGTGAATACCTGATTTTGCTGGAAGAAGCCAAAAAACGCGACCATCGTAAATTAGGTAAAGAACTTGAACTTTTTACTTTCTCAGCTAAAGTCGGCATGGGCTTACCTATATGGTTGCCTAAAGGTGCTGCTTTACGTGAACGTTTAGAAAATTTCCTCAAAAAAATACAAAAAAATGCAGGTTACGAACAAGTAATTTGTCCACATATCGGCAATGTAGAATTGTATAAAACATCAGGCCATTTTCAGAAATATGGAAAAGATTCTTTTCAACCCATTTCAACTCCGGTTGAAGGTGAACAATTTTTCCTGAAACCTATGAATTGCCCACATCATTGCGAAATATACAATTTCAAACCACGTTCTTACAAAGACTTACCAGTAAGAATTGCAGAATTCGGAACGGTATATCGCTACGAACAAAGTGGTGAATTGCACGGTTTGACGAGAGTGAGAGGATTTACTCAGGACGATGCCCATATATTCTGCCGTCCCGATCAGTTGAAAGAAGAATTTATCAATGTTATTGACATTGTTTTATATATTTTCAAAACCCTGGACTTTAAAAATTTCACCGCTCAGATTTCGTTGAGAGATAAAAACAATAGCGAAAAATACATTGGTAGCGACGAAAACTGGGAAAAAGCTGAAAATGCTATTATTGAAGCTACACAGGAAAAAGGCTTGAGCACAACCATAGAATACGGTGAAGCAGCATTTTACGGTCCAAAACTGGACTTCATGGTAAAAGATGCCATTGGCAGAAAATGGCAATTGGGCACCATACAGGTTGACTACAATCTGCCAGAACGCTTTGAACTGGAATATGTTGGCAACGATAACCAAAAACATCGTCCGGTAATGATTCACCGGGCTCCTTTTGGCTCTATGGAAAGATTTGTTGCTGTACTTATTGAGCATACTGCAGGCAAATTTCCTATCTGGTTAACTCCGGAACAGTTTATCATTCTGCCTATTAGCGAAAAATATACAGAATATGCAAAAAAAGTTTTAAATTTGCTAAAAAATTACGACCTTCGCGGACTCATTGACGAAAGAAACGAGAAAACGGGGAAAAAGATCAGAGACGCTGAACTTCAACGAATTCCATACATGATCATTGTAGGGGAGAAAGAAGAAAATGAAAATTCTATCTCTGTTAGAAAGCAAGCTGAAGGCGATTTGGGCAGTTTTACCATAGCATCGTTTGCAAAAATCATCAATGACGAGATTGCAAGTTTAATTGAATAGTAAGTTTAAAAGAGAATATATTCACTAATTTGGGAGGAACACAGCTATAGCTACACCATTTTACAGCAGAAATAGAGGACAAAGGCCATTAGAGAAAAAAGCTGAAGACCAACATAAGATTAACAATAAGATTACTTCGCCGGTAGTGCGTGTTGTTGGGGAAAATATTGAGCCTGGTATTTATAATTTCAAAGATGCCATTAAATTGGCCTATGAGTTGGAGCTTGATTTAGTAGAAATATCACCTACAGCTAATCCACCGGTTTGTAAAATAATTGATTACAAGAAGTTTCTTTACGAACAAAAAAGAAAACAAAAGGAAATCAAAGCCAAATCGGCTAAAATTGTAGTAAAAGAAATCAGATTAGGGCCTCAAACAGATGACCATGATTTCTTGTTTAAGCTGAATCACGCAAGAAAATTTTTGTTGGATGGGGCCAAGGTTAAAGTAGATGTATTTTTCAAAGGCAGAACCATCATCTACAAAGAACAGGGAGAAACGATGTTGTTAAAATTTGCAGAAGCCTTATTTGAAGTTGGCAAACCAGAAATGATGCCAAAACTGGAAGGAAAAAGGATGATGATGATTATCGCTCCAAAAAAATAGTTTTTAAATAATAATTAATCTAAATATATCACAGCAATGCCAAAAATGAAAAGCAAATCCAGTGCTAAAAAAAGATTCACTCTTACAGGAACTGGTAAAATTAAAAGAAAGCATGCTTACAAAAGTCACATTTTGACTAAAAAATCTATCAAACGTAAACGTAATTTAACTTACAGTACGACCGTAGATACAGCCGATGAGAAAAGAGTAAGAGGAATGCTTTCAAAATAATTTTATAATAATTAGTATTAACCTTGTTTATAGCACAAAAGAGTCCCGATAAAACAGGAACGCTTAAACAAAAAAACAAAACAAAATGCCAAGATCAGTAAATTCAGTAGCATCAAGAGCACGCAGAAAGAGACTTCTCGCAATGACGAAAGGTCAATTTGGTCGTAGAAAAAATGTATGGACAGTAGCAAAAAACTCTTTGGAAAAAGGTTTGCAATACGCATACAGAGACAGAAGAGTTAAAAAACGTAATTTCAGGAACTTATGGATTGCCCGTATCAATGCTGGTGTTAGACCTTATGGTTTATCTTATTCCGTATTTATGGGTGGAATTCACAAAAAAAATATCAGTTTAAACAGAAAAGTTTTAGCCGACTTAGCAATGAACAATCCGGATGCTTTTAAAGCAGTCGTTGATTTTGTTAAGAAATAAGACAACGTTTAATACAAAAGCCAGCAATCTAAAACTGATGGCTTTATAAGAAAATATTTTGAGTTATAATGCAAATCAATTAAAAAAATTATTAAATTTGCACTCCCTAAAAAACATTAAAAAATAGCAATCATGAGCAAGCCCGAATTAATGCAATATGTTGAAAGCCTTGTTGAAAGAAAAGAATTTCCTAAATTTAAAGCTGGAGACACTGTTACAGTTTCATATAAAATCATAGAAGGTAACAAAGAACGTATCCAGTTATTCCAAGGAGTTGTACTCCAAAGAAGCGGAAGTGGTTCTACCGAAACTTTCACCGTTAGAAAAATATCAGGAAATACAGGTGTGGAAAGAATTTTCCCTATCGCTTCACCCTTCATCGATAACATCGAAGTTAACAAACATGGTGTTGTTAGAAGAGCCCGTATCTTCTACCTCAGAGGTCTAAGAGGTAAAAAAGCCAGAATTAAAGAAAAAAGAATGTAATTCTCTTTTTCACATATCGAAAACCCCGACGAATAGTTGGGGTTTTTTTTTAACAAAATCTTCATTTTACCACATAATATGCTTAGGTTTGCTGAATATTTGCTATGAAGGCAAAACAATACATAAAAAAAATCAATCAATGAAAAAACTCCTCATTATCCTATTGATTTCATGCATTTACATGAATGTAAGCGCACAACAATCCAAAGGAGGCATATCTACTGAAATGCTGAAAGAAATTCAAAAGAGCTATCAAAATAACAGCCATGATAAGGCCATCGGAAATGCTATTTCTGCCAATGAAATCAAAAAACTGGCTTTGAACAGACAAAATATTGCAACGAATGATGTTTATTTCTCAAACAGAATCAGCTCAAAAGGTATTTCTGATCAGAAATCGTCGGGAAGATGCTGGTTATTTACTGGTTTGAACGTTATCAGAGCCAAAGTTATCGGTAAATACAATCTTTCTCAGTTTCAGTTTTCTCAAAACTATTCTTTCTTTTGGGATCAACTGGAAAAATCAAATTTGTTTCTCGAGGAAATCATAGCTTGCAAAGACAAAGCCATGGATGACAAAAAAGTAGATTGGCTTTTCAAAAACCCTATTGGTGATGGTGGCCAATGGACGGGAGTTGTGAATATTACTCAAAAATATGGTTTGCTTCCTTCTGACATCATGCCCGAAACCAAAAATGCCGACAATACAGGCGTAATGTCATCCATATTAGGAAGCAAACTTCGCGAAAGTGGCTTGCAATTAAGAGAATTGGCAAGCAAAGGCCAAAATTATGAAAGCCTGCAAACCAAGAAAAAAGCAGTTCTTTCTGAAATTTACAAAATACTGGTATATTGCCTGGGTGAACCACCCACAGAATTCAACTGGCGGTATAAAAATGCAAATGGGCAAATCAGCGAACTTAAAAAATATACGCCCCTCTCCTTTTTCAAAGATTTCGTTGGTATAGAATTAAATGATTATACGATGTTTATGAATGATCCTACACGCCCCTTTTACAAACTATATGAAATTGAAGACGACAGGCACACTTTTGATGGAAATAACTGGAAATACATCAATTTACCAATCGAAGAAATCAAAAAAATTGCCATTGCCTCTATACTTGACACCAATGCCCTTTATTTTTCTTGTGATGTTGGTAAGCAATTGAACAGTGAAAAAGGATTGCTGGATGTAAACAATTATGATTACGAAAGTTTATTTGGTGTAAAATTCAGTATGAATAAAACCCAACGCATCCAAAGCTTCGAAAGCAGCTCTTCGCATGGTATGACATTGCTAGCTGTGGATCTTTCAAACGGGAAACCCATAAAATGGTTGTTGGAAAACAGCTGGGGTAGCAGTGCAGGCTTTGAAGGCCATTTAATTATGACTGACAAATGGTTTGAAGAATATATGTTTCGACTGGTTGCAAACAAAAAATATGTTGCTCCCGAAATTATGAAAATAACAGAACAAAAGCCTACTGTATTACCACCATGGGACCCCATGTTTTCACAAGAACTTTAAAAAAACACAAATATGAATACTCAAAATTTTCAAAATACAAAGAATACAATCGGCAAAATGCTACACGATTGGTTGATGGATATTGGGTTGAACGACAGTGCTGCCATCGTTTTAAAAGGAGTTATTATAGTTATTTCACTCCTGGTTTTAAGTGTATTTGTATTTTATATTACAAGAAAAATCATCGTAAGAATTCTTCATGAAATAGCAAAAAGGACAGAAAATACCTGGGATGACATAATGGTTGAACGCAGGGTATTTCACCGTTTGGCGAATATAGCTCCTGCTGTCATGTTGCATTCATTGATACCAACTATGATGATAGATTATATAACCTGGACTGTAATTTTGCAGGCTGCGCTGGAGATATATATCGTTTTGATCATCATTATGGTAATGGATGCTTTTTTCAGTGCATTGATAGAAATTTACCAGAACTTTGAAATATCAAAATTTAAACCCATCAAAGCCTATGTTCAGATATTAAAAATCATCGTCTATTTAATCAGTGGGATTATTATCATTTCCATCTTGATCAATAAATCGCCGGTTTACCTTTTAACTGGTTTAGGTGCAATTTCTGCAGTAATGATGTTGATTTTTAAAGATACTTTATTGGGTCTGGTAGCAAGTATTCAATTATCGAGCAATGATATGCTCCGTCATGGCGACTGGATTACCATCAATAAATTTGGAGCTGACGGTACCGTAATGGATATCAATCTTACCACCGTAAAAATTGAGAATTTCGACAAGACAATCACCACCATACCAACTTACTCATTGATTTCTGATGCTTTTCAGAACTGGAGAGGAATGGAAGAATCGGGTGTTCGGCGAATCAAAAGATCCATTATTTTGAACATGAACAGTGTAAAATTCTGCACTCCCGAAATGCTGGAAAAATTTGCCAAGGTTCATTTGATAAAGCAATACATTACCGAAACGCAAAAGGAATTACAGGATTATAATAAGACCATGCAATTTGACAATAATGAGGTTATAAACGGTAAACGACAGACTAATCTTGGTGTGTTCAGAGCCTATGTGCAGGCTTATTTATACAGCAATCCACATTTGTCAAAAACCAATTCTATTATCGTTCGTCAGTTGCAACCCACAGAAAGAGGCTTACCGATAGAAGTTTATGCTTTCAGCACTATATTGGAATGGGAAAAATACGAAGATCTGATGGCCGATATTTTTGACCATATCCTGGCAGTAGTCCCTGAATTTGAATTGCAGCTTTTCCAGAATCCTAGTGGTTCTGACTTTAAGAGTCTGGTGAATGTTGGATAGAGGTTTAGGCTGCAGACATTTAGCTTATTGGTAAAATTTAAAAATTTGCACGTATTTTCAAGAAAATCATTGCAAGAATGATGAAAAAAATCATTACTTTTGCAATATACGAGGGTTGTTAACTCAGTTGGTTTAGAGTGCCACCTTGACAGGGTGGAAGTCACAAGTTCGAGTCTTGTACAGCCCACGAAATTAAATTTAAAGGATTGTAAATCAGTATGTTTACAATCCTTTTTTATTTTTACACACTAAAATACACACAAAATAAACAATTAACTATTATTATTTTCTTAATAATTATTTAGTCGAACCTTAACTATTTGGAAATAAAAGATATACATACCATCAACTGTATAATTATTGTTTTTTTAGTTTTTTATTATTTTATTAAATTCGAAAATTTTGCCATTTATAAGTTTGATAAAATATATACCTGGCACAAAGTTTGTAGTTTGAACAACTGTTTTTTCGAAAAAATTATCTTTTAATACAACTTGACCAATTGAATTGTAAATTTCAAAATATATTTTGTCCTTATTCTCCTGCATCTCAATGAAAATTTCATTTTTAAATGGATTGGGATAAATTTTGAAATGTTTAATTTTATATGAATTTATGCTATTTGTTATCGAATTTACATAATTTGATTTAACGGTATGTGAACTTTTTGAACCTTTAGCTGAACAAGGTGCTGTGTCAAATCCTACAAAATAATTCATAAATAAAGGATTAGGATTGGCGTAGTTAAACATAAAACTATTTCCTGGAACAGTTCCAATTACAGAAGTGTTTCCACTTGCATCCATTCCAAAAACATTATATTGTGAAACAACTATACCTTCATAGGCACTCCATGAAAATCCATAAGTAGAACTTAGTTGATCATAACTTTTAATAAGCGTAACAGTTTTATGACTGGATGAAGTTGTACTTTCATTATTACAACTGTCTAAAGCTGCGATTTTGTAATTATAAGATTGGCTCATTGGATTACTAGTAATATCTACATAACTTTGGTTAGTATACAATGTACTTCCAATTTTACCCCAATTGCCTAAGCTAAGTTCTCTATATATATAAATACTATCCGTTGAGTTACTAAATGAAGTAGACCAGAATACTTTGTTTTTTTGAGTTAAAGTATCAAATTCCACATAACATATCTGACTAATATCAGTGATTAGTTTACTTAATGTAATGCTTGATATATTTCCATTTCCACATGCATTATGCCCTTTCACAGAAATAGCTCCTGAAACAAATGAAGGAATGACATCAACAAAAATAGAACTAGAATTACTTGAGCCCGTTACACCACTTGGTAAAACCCAAGTATATGATGTTGCATTAAGTATAGGGGAAACTGAATAAGGTACAGAAATATTACCCTGACAAACTACATTTAACCCAGAAATGATTCCGGCAGTTAAAGGTAACGGGTTTACATTGATTGCTAATGAGGAAAGAGGGGTTTCGCCACATGCATTAATAGCTTTTACACTAATTATACTTGTTACTGCAGTTGTATCAATATTTACTTTTATGCTGTCGGAAGTACTATAACCTATTATACCTTGAGGTAACGTCCAGATATAAGATGTCGCATTAGTTACTGTTGGGATTTTATATAAAACAGCATTTTGAGATTGACAAACAGTTGCTGCTCCTGTAATAGTGCCAATGCTTCCAGGTATCGGATTTACAGTTATTATTTTACTTGAAGAAACTCCATACCCACATGCATTATTTCCTTTTACTGTAATATTCCCTGAAATAGCAGAGGTAGTGAAATCAACAGTAATTGAATTTGTTGAACTTGCTCCATTTACCCCATTTGGTAATGACCACACATAAGAAGTAGCATTGGTAATTGAAGCTACAGTATATACTAAAGAATTTTGCCCCTGACAATTAGTTGCTAAACCTGAAATAGTTCCGGCATTGAAAGGAAGAGGATTTACTATAACTGCATACGAAGAAATATTACCATCACCACAGGAATTATGCCCCTTAACAGTAATATTTCCTGAAACAGCTGAATTACTATAATTTACAGTAATTGTATTTGTTGTACTTGAAGCAGTTGCACCACTTGGTAATGTCCAGATATAAGATGAAGCATTATCAATTAAAGGAACTGTATAATTTTCAGAATTTTGTCCTTGACATACTGTTGCACTACCTGAAATTGCACTTGCACTTATGGGTAATGGATTTACTGTTAGTGACAATATCGAATTTACACCATCTCCACATGAATTATGCCCTTTAACGGTAATATTTCCTGAGCTAGCTGAATTTGAATAGCTTAAAATAATACTATTGCTTGTACTTGTGCCAGATGCACCATTGGGTAATGTCCAAACATAAGAAGTTGCATTTGATATTGCAGGCAGATTGTATGCAACTGAGTTTTGCCCCTGACAAACGGTTGACAAACCTGTTATTGTTCCTGCATTGATAGGTAAAGGATTAATTGTTATTACCTTACTTGATGAGATCCCATCACCACAAGCATTATTTCCTTTTACTAAAATGTTACCTGAAACAGCAGAAATTCCATAATTTATAATGATACTATTACTATCGCTTGTTCCTGTGATTCCTGAAGGTAATGTCCACACATAAGTAGAAGCATTGGTAATTGAAGGAACAGTATATACTACAGAATTTTGCCCTTGACAAACAGTTGCTAAACCTGAAATAGTGCCAGCAATTGAAGGAAGAGGATTTACTGTAACTGCATACGAAGAAATATTACCATCACCACAGGAATTGTGCCCCTTAACAGTAATATTTCCTGAAGCAGCAGAAGTGCCATAATTTACTGTTATTGTATTTGTTGAGCTTGAAGCAGTTGCACCACTTGGTAATGTCCAGATATAAGATGTAGCATTATCAATTAAAGGAATTGTATAATTTACAGAATTTTGTCCTTGACATACTGTTGCACTACCTGAAATTGCACTTGCACTGATGGGTAATGGATTTACGGTTAACGATAATATCGAATTTACACCATCTCCACAGGAATTATGTCCTTTAACCGTAATATTACCCGATGCAGCTGAATTTGAATAGCTTAAAACAATACTATTTGTTGCACTTGTGCCTGTTGCGCCATTTGGTAAAGTCCAAGCATAAGAAGTTGCATTGGATATTGCAGGTAAATTATAGGCAACTGAGTTTTGCCCCTGACAAACCGTTGACAAACCTGTTATTGTTCCTGCATTGATAGGTAAAGGATTTACAGTTATTGCCTTACTTGAAGAGACTCCATTACCACATAAATTAGTTCCTTTTACAGTGATATTACCTGAAACAGCAGAAGTTCCATAATTTACAATGATACTATTACTATCACTTGCCCCTGTTGTTCCTGAAGGTAATGTCCACACATAAGAAGAAGCATTAGAAATTGGAGAAACAGTATATACTACTGAATTTTGCCCTAGACAAACAGTTGCTAAACCTGAAATAGTGCCAGCTATTGAAGGAAGTGGATTTACTGTAATTACTAACGTTGAAGTAACACCATCGCCGCATGAATGACCTTTAACTGTAATATTACCTGATACAGCAGAAGTGCTATAATTTACTGTTATTGTATTTGTTGTGCTTGAAGCAGTTGCACCACTTGGCAATGTCCAAACATAAGAAGTTGCATTGGTAATAGCTGGAACATTATATGTTACTCCATTTTGACCCTGACAAACAGTTGTTGTACCTGAAATTGTTCCTGCACTTATAGGTAATGGATTTACTGTTACTGAAAATATAGAATTTACACCATCTCCGCATGAATTATGCCCTTTTACCGTAATATTGCCAGAAGTTGCTGTATTTGAAAAATTAAGCATATTACATTCTATAGTACTTGTGCCAGTTGCGCCATTAGGTATTGCCCATATATAAGACGTTGCATTTGTTATTGAAGGAACACAATATGTTACTGCATTTTGGCCCTGGCATACGGTAGTGAGCCCATTAATCACACCTGCATTTAAAGGAAGAGGGTTAACTGTAATTGCTAATATAGAAGGAATACCAAGACCACATGCATTATAACCTTTTACCAAATAATTACGTGAAATAGCAGATGAAATAACATCAATAGTTATAGTATTCGTTGTTGTTGTACCTGGAAAAAGTAGAGGAAAATCCCAAAGATAAGAAGTAGCATTTGTAATTGGAGGAATAGTATAAGTAACACCATTCTGACTTTGACAAACAGTTGAAGGCCCAGTTATTGTTCCTGCAGCTGAAGGAAGTGGATTTACCGTAATTACAGTATATGATAAAACACCATCACCACAGGAATTGTGTCCTTTAACTGTAATATTTCCTGAAACAGCTGAAGAACCATAATTTACAGTTATTGTATTTGTAGTGCTTGAAGCAGTCGCACCACTTGGCAATGTCCAAATATAAGAAGTTGCATTGGTAATAGCTGGAACATTATATGATACTCCATTTTGGCCCTGACAAACTGTTGCAGTTCCTGAAATTGTTCCTGCACTTAAAGGTAATGGATTCACAGTAATTGCTTTACTTGAAAAAGCGCCATTACCACAACTATTATTTCCTTTTACCGAAATACTACCAGATACTGAAGAAGTGTCAAAGTTTACTAAAATGTTATTTATAGAACTTACGCCTGTTGCACCGTTGGCTAATGACCAGATATATGAAGTTGCATTGGTTATTGCAGGTAGAGTATAACTTACTGTGTTTTGCCCCTGGCAAACTGTAGCTAAACCTGAAATTGTCCCTGCGTTTGAAGGAAGTGGATTTACAGCAATTGCTTTAATTGAAGAGAGCCCATTTCCACATAAATTTGTTCCTTTTACTGTAATATTTCCTGAAACCGTAGATGTTCCATAATTTACAATTATACTATTACTATCACTTGTTCCTGTTGTACCAGAAGGTAATGTCCACACGTAAGAAGTCGCATTGGTAATTGAAGGAACAGTGTATACTACAGAATTTTGCCCCTGACAAACAGTTGCTAAACCTGAAATTGTCCCTGCATTTTCAGGAAGAGGATTAACTGTAATTGCTAATATTGAAGGAATACCAAGACCACATGCATTATAACCTTTTACCCAATAATTACGTGAAATAGCAGATGAAATAATATCAATTGTTATACTATTAGTAGTTGTTGTGCCTGGGTAAAGTAGAGGGAAATCCCAAAGATAAGAAGTAGCATTTGTAATTGGAGGAATAGTATAAGTAACACCATTTTGGCTTTGACAAACTGTTGAAAGCCCAGTTATTGTTCCTGCAGCTGAAGGAAGTGGATTTACCGTAATTTCAATATTTGATAAAACACCATCACCACAGGAATTGTGGCCTTTAACTGTAATATTTCCTAAAATAGCAGAAGTGCTATAATTTAAAGTTATTGTATTCGTTGTGCTTGAACCTGTTGCACCATTGGGTAATGACCAAATATATGAAGTTACATTGGTTATTGCTGGGAGAGAATAACTTACTGTGTTTTGCCCCTGGCAAACTGTAGCTAAACCTGAAATTGTCCCTGCGTTTGAAGGAAGTGGATTTACAGCAATTGCTTTAATTGAAGAGAGCCCATTTCCACATAAATTTGTTCCTTTTACTGTAATATTTCCTGAAACCGTAGATGTTCCATAATTTACAATTATACTATTACTATCACTTGTTCCTGTTGTACCAGAAGGTAATGTCCACACGTAAGAAGTCGCATTGGTAATTGAAGGAACAGTGTATACTACAGAATTTTGCCCTTGACAAACAGTTGTATCACCAATAATTACACTTGCATTTGATGGCAGTGGATTTACTGTAATTGTTAATATTGAAGTATCTCCATTACCACATGTATTTTGTCCTTTCACAGTTATATTTCCCGAAACGGAAGATGTCCCATAATTAACTGTAATATTATTAGTTGTACTTGTTCCTGTTGCACCTATTGGTAAAGACCAAATATAGGAAGTTGCATTGGTTATTAAAGGGATGCTATAGTTTACATTGTTTTGCCCCTGACAGACAGTTGTGGATCCTGATATAGTTCCAGAAGAGCCAAATAATGGGTTTACAGATATTGTTATAATTTGAGGTGTTCCAACACAATTTTCTGCTATAGATGAGGGAGTTACAGTATAAGTTACATTTTGAATTGAAGTAGTAGTATTAATTAAAGTATCATTAATAGTAGCTGAAGTTTTTAGAGTTAAACTTTCACCATTAATATTTGGATTGTTATTCGCAATCCAGGAATAAGAAGATGCTATATCACTAGACAATGTGAAATTAACAGAATTATTATTGCAAATTAATTTAGTTGTTGCACTTGTCATCGTTGGGGATATATAGATTTGATTTTTTAAAATAGAGTACGAATTACTTGCATTAGATGAAGTAATAATATCTGGTTTTCCATCGTTATTAAAATCTCCAATAACTATTCCACTATTTGAACTACCCATATCGAAATTCACTGCGGAGTTAAAAGAAATAACTCCTCCTGCACTTGTATTTTTAAAAATAGATCCACTTGAAGTAATAATATCTAATTTCGAATCTCCATCTATGTCTGCAATAGCACTCTGCTCGCAAGCAATAGAAGGATAATCTACTTTTGGTGCAAAAGAAATTGTTCCTAACGTACAAGTGTTTTTATAAACAGAAATTATATTAGCGTTGCTATATGTTACAGCAATTTCTGGTTTACCATCGTCTTCAAAGTCAGCAATTAATATCTCGAAAGGATTAGCTAATTCTGTTGTAAAATTAACCTTAGTTGCAAAATAAATATTACCTATAGTACTGGTATTTTTTAGAACTGCAAAAGTGTTGGATGATTGATTAACTATTACAAGATCTGGTTTCCCATCAGAATTTAAATCACTTATACCGATACAATATGTGTTAGAACCTACATTAGTATTATATATTGCTGGGCTTGAAAATAAAAAATTCCCAATAGTACAATTGTTTTTTAAAACTGAAACTGTACCAGTTCCATCATAACTACCAACTGCTATATCAGCTTTCCCATCGTTATCAAAATCACCAATAGCAAGATCAAAAGATGATAGCCCAGTAGGAAAATCAATTTTTGATGCAAAAGATATTGCTCCAAGAGTGCTCGTATTTCTGAAAAGAGAAATAGAATTAGCCCCCATATTTACTACTGCAATATCTAATTTACCGTCACCATCTAAATCAGCTATTTTTACAGAATTTACAAAACCACCAGAAGCTGTATAATTTATCCCATTATCAAGTATGATTGAGTCCATTGTAGAAATATTTCTAAAAACGCGAACTGCTGCACCATAGCCCATAGCAACTATAAAATCCAGTTTGCCATCTCCATCAAGATCCCCTGATGCAGACAAACATGGTGCATATCCAGAATAGGATGTAACTTTTTGAGAAAATGAATTTGTATTAACTCTTCCTCCACATTTATATGTCACAATGAATGGTTTTGAAGAATACGCAATCATTCCTAATGTGCTATTCAAAATAGATATTGATTCGTAAGTAGCTCCAAAAGGAACAATTACATTTAAACTACTATCTGTTACAGCCGTTACTAATGCTCTTGTAGCACCAAAATATACAATATTATTAGATATTGTGTCATTAAAATGAGCTCCTTTAATTGTAACGATTGTGCCAATATTTCCTGAAGTAGGAGTAAAAGAAGTAACTACAGGAAGAGGTATTATTGAAAGATTAACATAATTACTTGTATCTCTACTAAGACTGTTATATACAATACATCTATAATTGCCGCTATCTGTAAACATTGGATATAAAATCAAAGCACAAGTGTCAGAATTGGAAATATCTAAACCATTGTATTGCCATTTATAATGCTGGTTTGCTGGACAGGATGCAGTAATTGAAAACGAAGTCTTGGCACCCTGCATTACAAATTGGCTAACTGGTTGAGATATGATAGTAATAGGTGAAAATCCTACAAATTGATTTTCATAGGCTCCTAAATCAAAGCTGCAACCAACTAACCTTGTATTCCCTGCTAAATCTGTATTTGTATAATTTACATAAAAATCTCCTACATTGATACAAGGAGATGTATTTTGTATCGACCAATCAGCTGTGACACCATTAAACCCATTACCACTTCCAGTAGAAGGTGCAACAAATAAAGGATTCGCATTTATATTGTTTTGATAAATGCCAGTATAGACATTTCCATTAACTTCAATAGCTGCAGAACCGCCTTGAATATCACAATTATAAAAATTAGGATCAGCATCTTCATAATTCAGATAGACCTGAGAACCGCTCACACTTGATGTATTTCCCCAAATAATACAATTACGAAATGATGGGTTAAATAAATCACAGAATATTGCTCCACCGTAAATTGCGCTATTGTTCACAATTGTATTGTTAATGATGTTCGAAGTACATCTCTCAAAGAAAAAGCCCCCTCCATGAGAAGCTGCTGTATTATTGGATATAATATTATTTATTATATCAGGGTTACAAGGATTGCCTTGGCAACAAATTCCTCCACCATAACCAGAAGTTGAATTGTTAGAGAAGAGATTGTTTAAAATGCTTGGATTACCTCCATCGCAAAGAATAGCTCCTCCCGCATTTGTAGCAAAGTTATTCGTAATGTTATTTTGTGAGATAATTGGGTTGGCATATACACAATAAATAGCTCCACCATATCTGTTTGCTATACAGTTTGAAATATTGCAATGATTAATTATTGCTTTCCCTCCAAAATAAAAATAAAAGGCACCACCATCAAATTGAGGATTGTTGCCGTTCGCTTTGCCATATTGAATATTGCAATAAATAAATTTTGAAGTATCGTTTTGAACCGGTGTCGATTCAAATCGTATTCCTCGCCAGCCATTGGTGGTATCAGTAGCAGTAAATGTTATTGTATTGGATGCAGTCCCAATTGCAATTAATCGACCTTGTACATTAATTTTGTACATTCCTTGAAAGTTCACTGTAACACCTGGCTGTATAGTTAATGTAGCCCCATTCGCAATTTGTATTGAACCTTGAATCAAATAAGGAGAGCCAGCTAAAGACCATGTACCACTCACAAGACCAGCTGGAATAGATGTTTGTGCTTTTGCATTAATAGTAATACTAAAATATATTAAGCAAAATACAATTTTTGCAATGTAATTTTTTTTCATATTGATTCTATTTAATTATAAACAATAAATAAAACAGTTAAGATTATAGAATATTATCTTATTGATTTTAACTTAATATTTATTTCGATCACTCTTTAATAACCTTCTTAAATTCAAAGGTTTTTCCATTCTCAAGTTTGATTAAGTATATGCCGGGTGTAAGGTTTGTAGTTTGTACAATGGTTTTTTCTAAGAATTTCCCTTTAGATACAATTTGTCCAAATAAATTATAAATTTCATAATTAATTCTTTCATTTATCCCATTTGATTCAATCGTAAATTCATTATGGCTTGGATTTGGATAAATTGAATATGTGAGTCGTCTCTTTGAACTTTCATTTATTACAGTCGGATTGTTTGTTGCAATATTTGATCTTGTAGAATTTATAGATTTGGTAATACTGCAGCTATTCGGACTGATTACTTCTACCTGATAATAAACATATCCTGCAGGTGCAGAAAAATCTGTATATTGGTTGTTGCCACCCGATGTTGACCCAATTAATTGTAAATTATTTTGATTTGTACCTCTATAAATTTTATAAGTAGAAACCGTAAATCCTTCATAAGAATCCCATATTAAATTCCATGATGTTCCGACACCCTGATTAATTGCAAGGTGCATTGTTTTGTGATAAGCGCTTTGATTGGATACAAGACCACAGCTATCCAATATAGCTATTTTGTATTTACTGGATTGTATATTTGGATTTGATAAATAATCAACAAAAACACTATTTGAATCATAAGAAACAGCCCCTATTTTCTCATAAATTCCAGTTACATTCGTTTCTTCGTAAATTAAAAATGAATCAATTGCGGTTGAATAGGGTTTATTCCAGATAATCATATTTTTATTTGTACTGTCTACACCCACAATGCAAATATTAGGATTGTTCATTGGTATTGAATTTATTGAAATACTATCTTTTGCAATACATCCATTTGTCGAATTAACGGTAACAGTATATGTAATCCCAGTTGATGTTGTGTAAGGTTTGGGGATAGTGGAAGAATTTAATCCTATGATTGGATGCCAGGTATAGGTAAGTAGTCCGTTTCCATTGTAATTTGTAATAACACTATCCATTTGAGAAGTATCACCACAGATATTAATTTTATCTGAACCAGCATTTGCAATTAATGGATTAACGTGAACAATAACACTATCATTTGCGAGACAAGCATTGGGTGTATGAATTGTTAAATGATAAGTGATGTTGCTATTGGTTATTGTTGTTGGATTTGGAATTGTAGCATTGTTCAAACCTGTTGTTGGTGTCCATGAATATGTAAGTGTTGCCGTTCCTGTATAGTTCGAAGTAGCATTGTCTAATTGTGCAATTGCTCCGCAAATAATTGTTTTATCAGACCCTGCATTTACAGTCAACGGATTTACGATGACATTGATGCTATCAGTTGCTGCACATCCATTTGGCGTGGTAGTTGTAACATAATATTTTGTAGTTTGAATTACCGTAGCTGTAGGATTTAAGACACTTATGCTGTTTAAACCTATGGTTGGTGACCATGAATACGTCAAACTACCTGTTCCTGTGTAATTAGTAGTAACACTGTTCAACTGTGCTGTGCCTCCGCAAATAATCGTTTTATTTACACCTGCTTCAGCAGTTAGTGGATTTACTATAACATTAATACTGTCAATTGCTGAACATCCGTTTGGAGTGCTTACTGTTACAAAGTATTTATTCGTTTGAGTAATGGTTGAAGTGGGATTTGAGATATTTATACTGCTTAACCCAGTTGTTGGCATCCAAGCATAAGTGAGTGTACCTGTTCCTGTGTAGTTAGATGTAACACTATTTAATTGAGTAGTACCACCGCAAATAATTGTTTTATCTATACCAGCTTCGGCTGTAAGAGGATTTACAAAAACAGAGATACTGTCGTTTGCTATACAACCATTAGGAGTTGTAACTGCCACATAATATTTTGTATTTTGTATTACTGTTGCTAAAGGATTAAAAACAGTGAAACTACTTAATCCAGATGTTGGTGTCCAGGCATAACTAAGTGTACCTGTTCCTGTAAAGTTTGTTGTAACATTATTTAATTGAGCAGTACCACCACAAATAATTGTTTTGTCAATACCAGCTTCTGCTGATAGAGGATTTACAATTACATTAATACTATCTGTTGAAATACATGCATTCGGTGTTGTGACAGTAACAAAGTATTTAGTAGTTTGAAGAATATTGGCAGTTGGATTTGAAATAGTTAAGCTATTCAAACCTAAAGTTGGTGACCATGAATAAGAAAGCGTGCCTATGCCAGTGTAATTTGATGTAACGGTATTTAATTGTGCAATAGCACCACAAACAATGGTTTTATCTGTTCCTGCATCAGCAATGAAAGGGTTAACAATGACTGTAATGCTATCAATAGCTGTACAGCCATTTGGAGTTGTGACTGTTACATAGTATTTTGTAGTTTGGGTAATGGTTGCAGTAGGATTAATTAAAGTGTCATTATTCAAACCTGTTGAAGGTAACCAATTATAGTGCAAAGTACCTCCTCCGATATAATTTGTGATTATGTTGTTTAATAGAGTGCTTCCACCACAAATGATGGTTTTATTTAATCCAGCCTCTGCTGATAAAGGTGTTACATTTACTTTCACTGTATCAGTTGCTAAACATCCGTTTGGAGTGCTTACATTTAGAGTATATTTAATATAACCATTAGCTGAAGAAGTTGGGCTTTGTATATTGACGTTATTTAGTCCAGTATTTGGACTCCATAAATAAGTTAATGTGCCTGTTCCAGTATAGTTGGTTGTAATATTGTTTAAAAGTACTGAACTACCGCAAACAATAGCCTTATCAGTTCCTGCATCAACAATGAATGGATTTACAGTTACTGTAATACTATCAAACCCAGAACAACCATTAGGAGCTATAACAGTAACATAATATTTCGTATTTTGAGTAACAGTAGCTGTTGGGTTTATTATACTATCATTATTTAATCCCGTAGAAGGTGACCAATAATATTTCAATACTCCACTTCCTGAATAGTTTGTAACCACATTATTTAGTTGAGCAGTGCCTCCACAAATAATTGACTTATTTGCACCAGCTTCTACAACTAATGGATTCACCGTTATTAACAAGCTGTCTGTTGGATTTCCGCAACCATTAATTGAATGTAAAGTAACAGTATAAATTGTTGAATTAAATGGTGCAGTCTTAGGGTTTTTTATATTTATATTGTTTAAGCCATTGTTGGGAACCCAGCTGTATGAGAATGCTCCATTGCTAAAATTTGGGTTAGCATTTATTTGTAAAGAATCCCCGCATACTACGGAAGCATTAATTCCAGCATCTACCGTTAATGGATTTATTGTTATCTTTATAGTATCAGTTGCTACACATCCTTCTGTTGAGGTTAATGTAAGTGTATATATTGTTGTAGCTATTGGTTTAGCTATAGGGTTTTTAACAAAAGCTGAATTTAAACCAATGGCTGGATTCCATGACCAAGTTAAATTACTTTGACTTTTAGTATAATTTGTTGTTGGACTTAAAGTTATTGAATCACCACAGTTTTTTATAATATTAGAACCAGCATCTACAGTGTGTTTGTTCATAAAAATATACACACTGTCTTTATTACTACAGCCCAAATTGTTATATACAGTAATTTGATATAATCCTGTAGTTTTTGCGTAAATAGTAGGTGTAATTTTCCCGTTTGACCATAAATAAGAACTCAAACTAGGTGTAGCTGAAACCAATAAACTATCACCACAGGATGCAATGCTATCTGAAACAATAATATTTACTGGTATTGGTTTTACTGTGATATTAAATGAATCCTGAATTACAGCTGCATTAGCATTGGTGAATGTGTATTTAATATTATATAAACCAGCAACCAACGTATTTGGAGAAAAAATAGTCCCATTAGACATACCTGGACCAGAGTAAACACCTCCTTTTGGATTAACAAATTGCAAAGTTGCGGGATTATCATTTGCACAGAAAGAAGGAATGCTATCTGCTTTAATAATTGGTAAACCTAATGAGCTTTCTATAGCTCCTAAATCGTAATTAAAACCTGATGGCATAGGCGCAGGATTCCCCAGTAAATCTATTGGTGAACTAAACGTATTTATACCAGCACCTATGAGTTTACTTGAACTGTTTAAACATAGAATTCCATTGGAAGTTAGTGAATCAAGTCCGCAGTAACCAATAGAATCTGTATTGATATTTTGAATTGAAAAATGCAAAAAAGAAGGAGAAACACTGCTATTAATCGGCTTAATAAAATTATTTTTAAATTCGATAATTGAATATCCTGCATTCCAATATTGAAATGCGAATTGATTATTTAAAACAATATTATTATATATTTTAAATGTCATTCCTCCGTCACAATTACGGAAATCAAATGCTGCTGAATTATTATTAACAATTGTATTATTATAAATTTTAAAAACACTATTTACGTTTGAATTACATCCTCCTCCTAAACATGGCATATTATTTCCTTCAAAGTAACATCTTGTTACATCTAAATTTTGATAATGCGAGTTATATATTACATCTTGTCCAGAACTTGATCCGTTGTTTTTGAAAAAACAGTTTTTAATTATCGAATTTGTTGATATACTAACAACTACTATATTACATGGATTATTAAAAAAGTCACAATTATTAATTACTGTTGGTCCTATAGAAGTAAATACGACATTACTTGAGTTTCCTAAAAAACGAACATTTGATACTATAATATTATTTGAAGAATTTGTGACTAAAGCAGATGCAATAGCATTTCTTAAAGTAATCCCAGACAATTTAAAAGAAGCTGTTAACCCTGTCTCTATTAATGGAATCGGATTATAAAATTGGCTTCCATCAACAATGGTATTTCCAATATAAGAAGTGTCTTGAGTTAATAAAAACAAAGAGCTAATAACCATAGATTTCGTTCCAGTGTTTATTTGCTGATAATAAATACCAGGTAAAAGAATAATGGTATCACCATTATTGCATGATAATATTACTAAGTTAACCGTTTGCACTGGAACTGAAATACCACCAAAGTTTATCGAATCATTGCCCTGAGTATTAACATACCAAATTCTGTTTGGCACTACATTTAATACATTAGAAAAACCACTTACCGAAGCAAAAGTATCAATAGCAGCTATTTTGTAATTGTAAGAACCTCCTGCAATCAATGCTGTATCTATCAAACTTGTATCAATAATATTTGAATTAATTATTTCAAAATTTGAATTGTTTAAACTACGGTAGACATTGTATTTGACACTACTGTTTGCACTCAATGAATTGCTCCATTTCAGATAAGATTTCCTGGGGCCTCTTTCAGCAATAATTAATGTAGGAATACTGGATGGAATATTAGGTGTACATGATAATTCGTTACTCATTGCACTCCAATTGTTTTGGTTATCTCCTGATTGTATCCGATAGTAATATTTTGTTAAGTTAGTTAAACCTGTATTTAAATAGGTTAGGGTATTTACAGAAAGTGTATCAACAATAATTCCTTGAGTTGCAGAATCTGAAATACTCAGCAATGATCTGAATATGCGAAATTTTGTAATTTGTAAACTTGCATTGGCAGACCATTTTAGTTGAATATTATTGGATCCACTTATTATTTGGTTTAAATCAGGCGAAGGAATAGCAAAAGGAGATTCATAGGCACCAACATCAGGATTGGTTCCAGATGGATTTGGACGAGAATTATTAAAATAATCAAAAAGTAAATTAGTTGATGAATTCCCCCTGCCAATGCATGGAGAATTGTTTTTCAAAAGCATCACATTAGTATCTACAAATTGAGGATTAAGATCAAAATTACCAATTCCAGGAAAGCCACCCTTAATATTAGAATTTGTAATATGTGTATAAGTTGAACTTGGATTTATTGTAGAAGTAATTTCAGTAGAAGTAATATCTCGAATAATAGAATTTTTGATATTTACCACTCCTTCCTGATTGAATAAGGCTGGTGAAGCATTATCAATAAAATTACAATGTTTAAATGAATGAATAGCAGAACCATAAAAATACAAAACCTGAGAACCGTAATTCTTATAAAAAATACTGTTTGATAATTCAACCAGAGCACCAAACAATAATAAAGCAGATCCTTGTTCCCATCCGTAATTTTCTTTAAAAATACAATTAATAATTTTTATTGTATCAGTAACTCCACCACCTATACAAAGAGCACCGCCTTTTCTTCCCGTATTATTGTAAAACTTACAATTAGCTATCAATGCCTTTCCACTAATATAAGCTCCAGCACCACAAATATCACCATTTGCGATACAATTCTTTATAATTAAATTTCTCAATTCAATTTGCCCACTATAAACACCTGCACCTTGAGCACTATATCCATTTTGAATTGTAAAACCAACAAGTTTAGAATTGTTATTATTTACAGTAATTACATTTCCATTACTCGATGCATCCAATATAGTATTTGTTATGTCTGAATCATTGTTTGAAAATATAAAATTTGAAGTAAGAAAAACGCCTTTTGTACTTAAATTTACCCTCTGATAGTGTATCCCATTTAACATTAATACAGTATCACCATTTTCACATAATGAAACAACAGAATTGACCAATTGCATTGGTGCATAAATCCCTCCGAAATTTATTGAATCAGAGCCTTGTGGACTAATATACCAAATTCTGTTTGGGACTACATTCAATACATTAGAATAACTACTCAACGAACCAAAAGTGTCAATAGCAGCAATTTTGTAATTATAAGAACCTCCTACTATCAATGCCGTATCTATCAAACTGGTATCACTCATATTTGAATTAATTATTTCAAAATTTGAATTGTTTAAACTACGGTAGACATTGTATTTGACACTACTGTTTGCACTCAATGAATTGCTCCATTTCAGATAAGATTTCCTGGGGCCTCTTTCAGCAATAATTAATGTAGGAATACTGGATGGAATATTAGGTGTACATGATAATTCGTTACTCATTGCACTCCAATTGTTTTGGTTATCTCCTGATTGTATCCGATAGTAATATTTTGTTAAGTTAGTTAAACCTGTATTTAAATAGGTTAGGGTATTTACAGAAAGTGTATCAACAATAATTCCTAGGGTTGAAGTGTCAGGAATATGAACCAATGATCTATATATACGGTATTTAGTAATTTGCGAAATTGCATTAACATGCCATGTTAGTCTTATTTGAGTATCCCCTCCTATTATTTGGTCTAAAATAGGTGCAGGAAAAGCATAAGGGGATTCGATGGCTCCCATATCGTAATTTGAACCAACTGGCATAGGTGCAGAATTCCCAAGAAAATCTGGTGTTGAACTAAAAGTATTTGTTGCTGCTCCAATTAGTTTGCTGCTACTATTTAATGCTCTGAATCCTTCTGGTGTAATTGAGTCAAGCCCTGAAAATCCTGTGGTATCTGTATCAATGTGTTGAATATTAAAATTTAATAGAGAAGGTGTGTAATCAATATAAGGTTTTATATAATTTCTTTTGAATTTAATAATCGAGTACCCACCGCCAATATAAGCAATATTAGGCTGATTGTTTTCAATGATATTATTAGTAAGAATAAAAGTTTGCCCACAACAATAATTATAAATAGAAATTGCAGTAAAATTATTGTTTATTATTGTGTTAAATGCAATATTTATAATATAATCAATAGAATTATTATACCCTCCTTCAATACAATTGTTATTATTGTTTTCAAAGTAGCATCGTGAAACAGTTGCATTTCCACGTGGAGAAGCAACAGAACCATTACTTTGTCCCTGTCCATTATTTTTAAAATAAGAATTTCGTGTTATAGTTGAAGAAACGATTGTCCATCCATGATTATTGTAAAATTTACAGTATTCAACCAATTCACTAGTAATCATATTAGAAGAAGCATTCCCATTATTAAAAAATATACAATATGAAAATGCCATTGTATAATATGTTATAAGTGTGTTTGAGTTTCTGAATGTCAACCCTTTAATTAAAGTGCTATCATTGCCTGTTGATGTGGTTACCAATGCACCAGGACCATAGAACTGACTACCATCAATTATTGTGTTTGATATGTATGTAGTATCATGATTTAATATAAATTGGGATGCAATAATCAGGTTTTTTGTTGAGTTTATCTGTAAAGATTGATAATAAATGCCAGGCAAAAGAATAATAGTATCATGCAAATTAGATTGATTAATTGCGTATTGCACAGTATTATAAGGGTTGCCTGAACTTCCATTAATCAATGTATCAACACCTGAATTTGAAACATATCTAATTGTAGGTTGTGCGGCAATATTTATTGAAAATGTAATAATACTGATAAGAATAAGTATAATTTTTTTCATAATAATTTGGGTTAAGAAAAGGGGAATATTCCAATTATTGGTTTAGTAATAATAAGATACGTTATAAATATATAAATATATAAAGCTAAAATACTGATAATTATATTTATTAACATCGAGAAAATTTGAGTGTTACAAATATACTACATAAAAATGTTAAATGTGAAAAAATATTAAAATATTTTCAATGTAAATGTTTTTTAATGGTTAAAAATTAATGAATACAATGAACTAGATCTATAATTTCCTTAATTTCCATCATAGACAAGGCAAAGAATATGCCAATCATATAAATAATATGCATAAGCCTAAGGAATCTAAGCTAAACACCACAAATAGAGATCCAAAGAAAAGACATTTCCTAACATCAAATTCTATATAAAAACAAATTAAATATGAAATAATCGCACAGATGTGCGGAAATGAGGTGTAGATGAGCTGTTTTATATTACCCCATTGTTAAGCGTTTATTCTACACCCAATATTATCTTTTATTCTTTGGCTGTGAAAAGTAAAATCTACTAATAGGTAAGTTGTCAGTAATTATTTTACCGTATCCTGTTTTTTGTTGCACAATTCTGAACTTTATTCAATTTTAATTTCATATTTTTGTGTATTAAAAACAATAAACACACAAAACCACAAAATAAGCATATTAAGCCTGTAAATCAATCCGTTTACAGGCTTTTTAATGAATAATATGCTCATATCTTTTGGTTTCAGGAAACCATCTATATTTACATGCTTTATTTGACAGAATTGAAAAATAATTTCAAAATAGTCTCTAAATACTAGTTTTCAAGATTCGATTCTGTCTTCAACAAAATACATATCAATCAAACCTTTGTTTTTTGCTTCTATTTTACCTCTGTAAGTGCATTTGAATTTATCTTTTACCTGATCGTAAGTACTCCCACTGATATTAATTTTGCCAGCTTCGCTATTTTGTTCCATACGGGCTGCTAGGTTTACAGTGTCGCCCCAGATATCGTAAGCATATTTTTTAACGCCAACAATACCTGCTACAACAGGTCCTGAATTACATCCAATTCTAATTTCGAAAAAAGTTCTGCCTTCGGTTATACGTTTATTTCTTTCGCTAATCATAAAATCGCGTATTTCAATTGCTGCACACACCGTATCATAAGCATTCGTAGTATTAGCTAGAGGCAAACCACCTGCACACATATAACTATCACCTATGGTCTTTATTTTTTCAATATTATATTTACCAATAATCTGATCGAATACTTTATAGTAAGTATGAATTTCCTCAACCAATTCAGATGGAGTAAGTTTTTGGGATATCAGCGTGAAATCTTTAAAATCGGTAAAAATCACAGTAACTTTATCAAATTGTTTAGCTTCAGATTTACCTGTCTGCTTCAGTTCTTCTGCAACTTCCTCAGGGAGAATATTCATTAACAATTCATCGCTTAAGCTTTTTTGAATTTCTAATTCTGTAGTCCTTTCTTTAACAGTCATTTCGAGTATTTTCTGCTGCTCTTTCAAATATCTTAAGCGTAAATTAATATAAACCCAAATACTACTCAAAATAATAAGAAAATAAGAAATATATGCCAACCAGGTTTTCCACCATGGTGGACGTATTGTGAAATTATAACTAAATTCATTGCTCCAATACCCGTCACTATTCATTGCTTTTACTTTGAATATGTAATTACCCGGAGGTAAATTACCATAATATGCATCTGTCATTTTACTTGGAGCATTCCAGTTTTCTTCCAAACCTTCGAGCTTAGAACGATAGAGAACTTTTTTAGGACTTTTTTGGGTAATACCTATAAATTTAAAAGTCAGATAATTATTGTTATATGCAAGACTTAAATCTTGAGGGATTGAATTCCATTTAGAGATGCCGGAAAAATTAAAATTTCGCAAATTCACCCCATTTCCTAAAACAATTAAAGTATCTTTTTTATGCGCTAATAAAGACCAGTCTATTTTTTCATTAAACAATTCAATACTATTAATTTGTATTTTGGGCGGAATGCTATCTTCCTTATCACCATCAGGATGAAAAGCAGTTAGCCTATCATTTGCTGCAATCCAGATACTTCCTTTATTATCCTCACAAATCGTTTTCCCAGTGTTTACGCCTACACCTAAAAATCCATCTTCATACGTATAATTTTTAAAGATATGTGCATTCTCATTTTGGATATTGTAATTTGGCAAATTATCGATTTTTTTTAAGCTTTCAGCGGATAATTTACTCAATCCAAAGCTTGTTCCAAACCATAAATTCCCCTTTTTATCTTGAATTGCACTTAAAACATTATTACTTGGAAGACCTTCATTTACCGAAAAATAATATACATATTTGCCATCAAACTTACTTACTCCTCCTCCGTAAGTTCCAAACCAAAGATGCTGATCATTATCAACAATAATGCATCTTACAGCATTATGTTGTAAACCTTTATTTATTTTATATGCTATGAATTCTTTCCCATTATATTTATTTACTATTCCATCTGAAGTTCCAAACCAAATATCCCCTTTTGCATCTTCTGCTATACTAAATATGTTATTACTAGAAAGGCCTTCTTTTGTAGTGAAATTTATAAAAGATTTACCATTAAATTTGATGATTCCATCACCATATGTCCCAATCCACAAATTACCTTTACTATCATAAAGCATACAATAAATGTAAATATTTGATAATCCGTTTATTTTTGAATAAAAAGTGAATATTTCCCCATCAAATTTACAAATGCCTTTCCCATGACTAGCAAACCAGATATTCCCTTTATTATCTTCCATTATGCAAGAAATATCAGCATTAGCAAAGCCTTCATTTAATTTATACCGGTAAAAAAAATTTCCTTCATATAAATTCACTTCGCCATCGCTTAATCCTAGCCAAAGCCTGGCTTTTTTATCTTTAAATATACTTGTTATATAGTTATTTGACAAGCCGTCCTTATCAGTATAATGCGTAAACATTCGCCCATCAAACTTATTTACCCCTCCATTGTAAGTACCGAACCATAAATTGCTGGTTTTATCTTCAAGAATGCTTAACACTACATTACTCGTCAATCCTTCTTTTGTAGTATAATTTGCAAAGGAATTACCATCAAGTTTTGATATACCACCATTGGTTCCAATCCAAATTTTACCATTTATGTCTTCCAACAAACATCTGATATAATTATTGCATAATCCATTCTTTTCTGAATATTTGGTAATATATTTCCCGTCAAATTTATTTAATCCTTTCCCATTTGTACCAAACCAAAAATTTCCGGTTCTATCTTGTAACATACATGAAATAGAATTACTTGAAAGTCCTTCTTTTTCAGTATAATGTGTAAATGAAACCCCATCAAATTTATTCACACCCCAACTATTGGTTCCAAACCAAAGATTACCCTGTTTGTCATTAAGCATACAAAGTACTACGTTATCAGATAAGCCGGATTTAATTGTATATTTAGTAAAAGAGGTCCCTGAAAACTTACAAACACCACCACCATTGCATCCAAACCAGATACTGCCGTTTTTATCTTCCAGAAGACAAAGAACCTCATTATTTGACAAACCTTCCTTTGAAGTATACCTGGTAAAAGATTTCCCATCAAACCGACATACGCCTTTAGCATATGTTACAAACCACAAATTTTCTTTTTTATCCTTTAATATACATCTGATTTCATTATTGCTTAAACCTTCATTATCCGAATAATGAGAAAAGGATTTTCCATCAAATTTACTTACACCTCCTCCATTGGTTCCAAACCATAGGTTTCCATTAATATCTTCCAACATGCAATAGATACTTTGCTGTTTCAATCCTTGCAATTTGCTATAAGAGGTAAAAGATTGTGGATTCGGGTATTTGGTAGTTGCATCTTTAGCAATGACGACTTCAGGTACACCAGCTAAAATGATATTGTCTTTATCAAAGTTGGAGTTAATAAAAGAAACACTATCCTTAGCTTTTTTAATAAGCTTTGGTTTGCCGATCAGTAAAGGTTTTGTGTTTTTTATAAGATGAACATTGTTATTTATTTCAGCTATTTTAAGCTTAGGAATCTTGATTTTCTTTAATTTTCGTTCATCAATTGTGACAAAATCAGGAATTATATTGCTATCCTTTTGATTTACAAATCCATCAACTTTTTCAAATCTAACAGTATTAAATTTAATCGTATTCTTTTCATCTTTATGATTACAAGAAATAATTATCAATACGAATAAGTAAATAATGGTATATTTTTTCATCTATTCAAATAATCATTGAATTATTTCAATTATACAATCATTTAAATTACATCACTTTATATCATAGAAATCATTATGCACGATTTCTATGATTTTAAAAAATATGCTATTATAACATTGAAATATGCAAAAAAAAACACATGACTAAATTTGAATTTTCAGGGCTTATATACCCAAATACAATTTAATCCTATATTCAGAATAATACAAAATTTCTTTTATACTTTTATCACTGTATAAACTAACCCAACTTAATCAGGAATATGATCTTTCCATTCGTTTTTCCACGTAATTATATCCATAGGTTGGCCAGATGCTCTATAATCTAGAATAATCTGATCAATACATTTAGACTTTACAGCATCACTGAGCTCTAACTTTTTAATTTCATCCATAGTTAAGTTCTCGAATAAAATATCAAGAACTAGTCTTTTTTCAAAATCCGATTTTTCCATAATACATTAATTTTGAGGTTGAACATAAACTTTTTTAGCTAAATTAATAAAAAGTTTTTTATAGGTCTTACAATATATATTTGTATGCTTATATTCATTATTATATCTTTCAACAGAACAACCACCTTTACATACTTCAAGAATATTGCATTTAATACAATTATCAGGCAATGAATTAATTATTTCAGATCTGGTATTTACCTCTTTTTCAATCAATTCAAAATCATCATATAAAATATTTTTATTGATTAAATAGTTTTCTAAACCATTAATCCTGTGGTTTTCACATATCCCAACATCTCCATTGGGTTCAATGGTAATAAACCCATTGCATTTATTTTTAAAAATACAGTTTTTTGCTTTTCCTCCCATCAATAAAGTTAATACATCTTCAAAGATTCTTATCTTTATTGTTGGATCATTGAGTGTTAGCCAATCATTGAATATATTTTCAAAATATTGAGCTAATAATTCTTCGTCGATGGTTGTATTTGATGAATGTGAAACAATTGGAAGTAGAAAATCAATCTTTTTAACGCCCAAATCTACAAAATGCCGAAAAATATTTACTCCATTTTCAAGTGGATTTACATAACAAAGAACTCCAAATTTAACTTCATTCCTTTGTAGAATCTTCATGCCTCTGATAACATCCATATAAGAAGATTTACCATTTATAAGCCGGTTTTTATCATTTACTGATTGATTTCCATCTAAGCTTATTCCAATAGAAAAATTATTTTCTTTAAACATTTTTGCCCAATCATCATTTATTAATGTTCCATTTGTCTGAAGATTGTGTTCTATATTAATACTATATTTCTTTTGTAATTCAATTGCTTTTGTATAATAATCAATCCCATTCAACAAGGGTTCTCCCCCATGCCAACATAGTGTTATTTTATCTGTATATCCAGCTATTTTTTTAAATGTCAGATCGAGAAGTTCTAAACTGTATTTTATTTTCCATTTGGCTAACTGATAATGTGTATAATAGCAATAGTTGCAACTAAGATTACAATTCCCATTAGCTTTTAGGATAATATAATTGATTTTACTCATAAAAAGAATTTGAGGATTTTCAATTTCAGTATAAAGATAATGCCAAAAAATACAAAAATCTAAAAAAATACAAAAATTTTAAATCTTCATTGATGCTGAATAGAGCATATAAGCCAATAAAAAGTCTGGAAACAAAACCACTCGAGGGTTTTGGAAATTTACAGCTAAATTTATAAAAGGGAGGAATATCTTAATTTAATAACTCAGATAGTTTCATTTTCAACAACATCCATAATTTTGTCTTCTTTATATTTTACTACAACCTTGGTTTTCCATCTGCCGGTAAGATAATACGCATAAGAGAATACCATACCAATACTCCATCCTATAGGAATTGCCCACCATATACCTGTTACACCAAACCTTGGCGCCAAAAAATAAGCCAATGGAATCCTAACAACCCATAAAGCAAACAAAGTGATAAACATGGGTATAAGGGTATCGCCTGCGCCCCGCATTACGCCACCAATGATAAACATAGAAGAAAACACAACATAAAACGAACTGACGATGACAAGGTAGTGATAACCTAATTCTATCACAACATGATCGGGGGTAAATAAATTCATAATCCATCTGCCAAACAAAAGGACAATGATGGATACACTCACAGAAACAATGGAGGTCATCAGCAAGGTTGCTTGAAAACCTTTTTTTACTCTTTCGGGTTTATTGGCACCTAAGTTTTGCCCTACAAAGGAAGACAGCGCTGCTGAAAAATTCATAGCCGGAAGAGCAGCAAAAGCATCTAAGCGGCCACCAACTCCATAAGCGGCAATTGTATTGGTTCCGAAAGGGTTGATGATAAAATTTAATGCCAACATTCCCAACGAAACAAAGGTTTGCTGCATACCTGTGGGTAAACCGATTTTTAGACTCTTTTTAAAAATTTCTTTATCAAATTGAAGTTTGAGTATTCTAAGTTTTACAATGTCGTGGTATTTATTCAAATACAATATCATGCTAAAAAAAGCACCTCCTTGTGAAATAATGGTAGCAATGGCAGCACCTTCTACACCTAATTTAAACACCCTTATCAGTAAAAGATCGAATAAGATATTGGTGATATTTGCAATGATTAAAAAATACAAAGGGGTTTTTGAATCGCCTAAACCACGTAAAGCAGCACTGGTTCCATTAAAACCAAAAAAGAAAACCATACCTAAAAGATAAACGCTCAGGTAAGTCTTTGCCTGAGGTATAATTTCTTCGGGTAAACGTGTAAAACGAAGGATATCTTCACAGAAAATAACACCCACTATTGTTATAGCAATTGAAGCGATAAACAGAAAGATATAGGTTGTATCAATGGTTTTTTTTACTTTATCGATATTTTTAGCACCATAATACTGTGAAATGAGAATTGTAGACCCCATCCCTATACCTATAACTAAAGAAATCAATAAAAAAATAATAGGGAAAGACGCACTTACTGCAGCCAGGGATGATTTGCCTAAATAATTTCCTACAATAATGCTATTAATAATACTGTATAATTGCTGAAACACATTTCCCAACAACATCGGCACTGCAAACCTAAAAATCAATCGTCCTTCTTTACCTACCGTTAAATCTGCCATTTATTATATATTTTTACAAAAATACGTTTTTTTCGGCTAAGTACTAAATTGAAATATAATAATTAACGTTGTTTAACGAAAGCAATTCAAAGCATTTTAAGTACTCAACAAACTCTAAGTATCCAATGCTCTTAAGGCATTAAAAGTACTTTTATTATTCCAAGTACTCTTTCCTTATTTAAAATGATTTCTGCATACCTTCAGGAATTCTGCAGCTATGTTTGGATTGCAACTAATGATTTCCTTACCAAAAATATAATTATCACCCCCATCAAAATCATAATTCAAGCCACCGGCCTGTTGAACGATAAAACAACCCGCAGCCACGTCCCAGGGTCTCAACCCGTATTCGTAAAAAGCTTCAAACCTTCCACAAGCTACATAAACTAAATCTATGGCAGCTGATCCCAGACGTCGCAATCCTCTTGAATTTTGCAAAAGATACGTAAAGAGCTCCGTATATTCTTTTAATTTAGAATAATCATAATAAGGAAAACCGGTAGCTATCAAACTATCATTGATGGTTTTGTTTGCTGAAACCTTTATAGGGTTTCCATCCAGAAAAGCCTCACTCCCTTTCCAGGCATAAAAGGACTCTTTTAGGTTGATTTCGTATACTACCCCAATAACGATTTCATCATCTTGTTGCAAAGCGATGCTGATGGCATACAAAGGAATTCCATGTATAAAATTGGTAGTACCGTCCAATGGATCGATGATCCAGTTGTATTCAATGCCTACTTTTGTAGAAGTATTCTCTTCAGCAATAAAACCAGATTCAGGGATTAAATTAGCTAAGGCTTCTACCAGCATTTTTTCTGAAGTTTTATCCACATAAGTAACAAAATCGTGTTTGCCTTTTACTTCAATATTGGCTGCTGTAATCTTTTTACTTTCCTGATAGATAAAATCGCCAACGGTTTTACAAATGGCAATAACCTCAAAACATATTTTTTCGTAATCCATGGCAATATTTTTTACAAATGTAATCCAGAAAAAGCAGAAATCAAATGAATAAGCTGAAAAGTTTAAGATTTGGCGATATAGGGATTTAGCGATTTGGTGATTTAGTGATATAGTGATTCTAAGCGACAGCTTAGTCCCGGTTTACAATTCCTTATGAAGTATGAGTTAGAAATTGTTAATCGGGATGGTGATTTGGAAAAGACTTTAGGAATATAGGAGTTTAGGCTGTAGGAAGAAATGATTTGGTGATTTAGTGATAATTTCTTTTGTGTGGGATTACTAAAAACCCACAGCCTAAACACCTATTGTTACAAACAAAAAAACCCCATCTTTCGATGAGGTTTTCAGTAGGTTTTTGGCGGCG
>JBAXNW010000048.1:0-33386 GCA_037133555.1 Bacteroidota bacterium | reverse complement strand
AAAGAGGTTTAGCCATTATTTTCTCTATTTATAAAAACTTTCGGACGGCTGTGACAAAACATAGATTATTGTTTTTTTGTTTAGAACAAAAAACTTACCTTTGCAAATAAATTAAAATCATATTAAAATGGACGATGGACCTGCGGGAAAATTAGTTATTAACCTGATATAACAGGATCGCCCACCTTCTGGTACGCTCCTTCTTTATATCACAAAAAACAAGGAGGTGCCAATGACATCTTTCACTACATTTTATTTGAGCCGTATCATCGGCAAAAAGGCTTTCGATAACAATGGCAAATTTATTGGCATTGTTAAAGATTTATTGGTTGATGCTGATTCTTCCAATTATCCATCAGGTCATCCAATTGTTAATGGTATTAAGATAAAATTCAAAAAAGAGATCGTTTATTACTCTTTTGAATACTTCCGTATTGAGAAATTAAAAGGGAAAATCAATGTTATTTGCAATCAACCCAAGGAATTATCGTCAGGTAATAAGAACAATGATTTATATTTAGTAGAATCTGTACTTGACAAACAAATTGTTGACCTTAATGGACGAAAACTGGTAAGAGTCAATGATGTAAGATTAGTTTCTGTAGCCAACGGAACTTTTGCAATAGCTGTTGATATTGGTATTGAGGGCTTATTGCGCAGGATTGGCATCGTTCAACCTATTAAAATAGCTTTATCCATTTTCAAGGTTAAAATTCCTGCTAAATTCATTCTTTGGGAAGATGTAGAAGCCATTGATTTCTCTAATTTAAAAATCAAACTTTCGAAAACCTACTCTAAACTTCAAACACTACATCCTTCCGACTTAGCAGACATTATTGAAGAACTGGGTAAAAAATCAAGCGCTGAAGTATTCTCCTTGCTTGATGAAGAAAAAGCTGCCGATGTATTGGAAGAATTAGAAGTTGAAACCCAGGTTCATATCATTGAAAGTCTTTCAATTGAAAAAGCAGCCGATGTATTGGACAAAATGCCTGCCGATGAAGTGGCTGATATTTTTGATGCTTTAGAGTACGAAAAGGTCCAGTTGTTGTTGAATGAAATGGAAAAAGACACTTCTCAGGAAGTGCGCGAATTACTTGATTATCCAAATAATGCTGTTGGCAGTATTATGTCAACCGAAATATTATCCTTCAATGAAAATACAAGCATAGAAGATGTCTTTCATGAATTAAGAACCAAGAAGCCTGAAGCAGAAACTTTGTACAACCTTTTTGTAATCAACGAGAAAGAAGAATTAGTAGCAACTTTTTCATTGAGAGATCTTGTCATTTCTGCACCGGAAACAAAGATTCATCAGATTATGAAACCTTCACCCGTTCATTTATATGATTATCAGGAAATAGATGATATTGCTGAATTTATTTCAAAATATAATATGCTGGCCATACCTGTTGTAGATCGCCATGATGTATTACAAGGAATGGTTGTAATTGATGATGTAATTGATGATTTGATGGATAAAGGTAGAACAAATAAATAAGGAGAATCGTTGAATGTTTAAAAATAAAAAAACATTTTTCCGACAACTTGGCATATTCTTTGCGATTTTAGGCCCCGGAATTATTACCGGCAGTGTAGATAATGATGCGGGTGGGATAACAACTTATTCAGTTGCAGGGGCTATTTATGGGTATAATTTAATATGGACACTTATTCCATCCTTTATCGTTTTGGTTGTGATTCAGGAAATGAATGCTCGAATGGGAATTGTCACAGGCAAAGGTCTCGCCGACCTTATTCGTGAAAATGCTGGCGTAAAAATTACATTTTTTATTTTCCTTGGATTATTGGTTGCAGATATTGGCAATACTACTACAGAATTTGCGGGTGTTGCCGGTAGTATGGAGGTATTCGGGATCAGCAAATATATTTCGGTACCTATTGTTGGGTTTATGATCTGGATATTGGTTGTAAAAGGCACCTACAAAATAGCAGAGCGCATTTTCCTTATATTTAGTGTTTCCTTGTTAATGTATGTAGTTTCTGCTATAATGGGAAAACCACATTGGAACGAAATCGGACATGCCATTGTCCATCCACAAATGAAAGTAAATACCCAAAGTCTTGCGATGGTTATTGGCATCATCGGTACAACCATAGCTCCCTGGATGCAATTTTACATGCAATCCTCCGTCATTGAGAAAGGTTTAAAGATGAAGCATTACAAGTATTTACTCATTGATATACTAGTAGGATGCGTTGCTACTGTGGTAGTTGCTTTTTTTATCATTGTAGCCTGTGCTTCAACCCTACATGTCAATGGCATTCAGATTAATGAGGCAAAAGATGCTGCTTTTGCGTTAAAACCACTGGCAGGAGCACTTGCTTCTCAGGTTTTTGCATTCGGACTCTTTATTGCTTCTATTTTTTCGGCAACAATACTTCCATTAGCAACAGCTTTCTACGTATGCGAGGCCTTTGGTTTCGAAGCCGGTATCGATAAAAAATGGGACGAAGCCAAAGAGTTTTATGTGCTTTACACCGGAATACTGATAGTAGCAGCTGTAATCATTTTACTACCCAATGCACCACTTATTCTAATCTCTTTGTGGTCTCAGGTAATTAATGGTATGTTGTTACCGGTAGTATTGGTCTGTATGATTTTGTTGGTTAACAACAAAAAAATCATGGGAAAATATGTCAACAAACCATTCAATAATATTATTGGCTGGACTACAGTAGCTATACTTACAATATTAACAGTCTTACTCCTGCTGATGCCGTTGTTTGGGAAATAAACAAAAATGATAAGCTCCTTCTCGTTAATAAAAAATACTATTCATTTTCAGTAACAAACTAAGCTTATTTCCAATGTTGAACACTGATAATAATTTCAATCTTGAACAGTTTAAACATATGCTGAATCGACATTAAAATTAACTGTAAGCTATAAAGAGAAAAAAAGAATTACTACTTAAAAAAGAATTATAGTATAAAAAAAAGCTGTCAGTTTGAAATCTGACAGCTTTTTTTAGATACTATGATAAGCATTGGTTTTCTTCGTTGGCTTTTTCAATCACCTTTTCATATTCAGCAGGCGTAAGATCATTGTAGAAAAAATAAACCGGATTTACTTTCAGTCCGTTTAAGATTACTTCGTAATGTACATGAGGAGCTTTAGATAAGCCTGTACTACCCACAAATCCAATAATTTCGCCTCGTTTTACTTTTTGTCCGGGTTTTACATTGATTTTCGACATATGACCATACAAGGTCTGATAACCATAACCATGATTGATTTCACAAACAATACCATAACCACTCTCTCTTCCTGCATCAACCACAACGCCATCACCGGTTGCATAAATTGGTGTTCCTTTTGGAGCAGCAATGTCGATGCCTGTGTGCATTCTACGGTATTTTAGAATTGGATGAAAACGCATTCCAAAACCAGAAATAATCTGACCTTTGTTTTTTGGCATAGGCATAACAGCCGGCAGATGAACCATCATATCTTCTTTACTTTTTGCCATACGGAAGACATCATCAAAAGATTTTGATTGTACATATAATTGTCTCGAAATATTGTCAATTTTTTTTGCAGTCTCAATTACTCTCTCCGAATTGCCCAGTCCTTCGAGTTCAGCATAACGATTGGCACCACCAATACCGGCATTTCTAACTGTTCCTGAAATAGGTTCTGCTTCAAAGATGACACGGTATATATTATCGTCTCTGTTTTCTATATCATTTAAAACTGCAGAAATATTATTGAGTTTATCGTTCATAATATCATATTGCAATTTATATTGCTCAATTTCACGCGAAAGCATTTTTTCTTTAGGTGAATTGAAGAAATTATAAGCAATTAACAAAACGACAGTAGAAAAAACGGAACCAAAAGCTACAATAGAGAATAATTTTTTGAAGCGGTCTTTAAATGTAATTCTCACTTTCTCAATCGAAAGCGAATGAATATTAAAGTGATATTTAATTTTATTTGGCATCGGATTTCAACAATTTATAAACTAAATGCAAGAAATTGACTTTCCTGACTCGCAAAATTAATCAATAAAAGCTATTTTTGCAAAATGTTTGACTCATAAAAAACCTTAAAATAAAAAATACTTACACAATATGCAATCATCTACTATTAGAAAAACCTTTTTAGAATTCTTTCAATCCAAACAGCATCAGATTGTTCCATCAGCACCCATGGTTGTGAAAAACGATCCTACACTGATGTTTACCAATGCCGGAATGAATCAGTTTAAAGATATTTTCCTGGGCAATTCGCCTGCTAAATACAGCCGTATCACCGATACACAAAAATGTCTGAGAGTTTCGGGTAAACACAATGATCTGGAAGAAGTCGGTCACGATACATACCACCATACTATGTTTGAAATGCTTGGGAATTGGTCCTTTGGAGATTATTTCAAAAAAGAAGCTATTGCATGGGCATGGGAATTGCTGGCAGGAGTATATAAAATTAATAAAGACAGTATGTACATTACTGTTTTTGGTGGTGACGAAGCTGATGGTTTACCCAAAGATATGGAAGCCTTTAATTTCTGGAAAGAATTTGTAAGTGAAGACAGGATATTGTTTGGATCGAAGAAAGATAATTTTTGGGAAATGGGCGATACTGGTCCTTGCGGACCATGTTCAGAGATACATGTTGATATTCGCGATGCCTCCGAGAAAGCTAAAATTCCGGGAAAAGATCTGGTAAACAACGACCATCCTCAGGTAATTGAAATCTGGAACCTTGTATTCATAGAATTCAATCGAATGTCTGATGGCAAACTCGTTTCATTGCCTGCTAAACATGTTGATACTGGTATGGGGTTTGAACGCCTGGCTATGGTATTACAGGGTAAACAATCCAATTATGATACCGATGTTTTTCAACCGATTATTCAGGAAATAGCCCGTATGTCAGGCAAAGTATATGGTGCTGAATACAAAGCCGATGTGGCTATGCGTGTTATTGCCGACCACCTTCGAGCTGTTAGTTTTGCAATAGCTGATGGTCAGTTGCCATCCAACAACAAAGCCGGTTATGTAATCCGTAGAATATTGCGACGCGCTGTCAGATATGGCTATACCTTCCTTGGTTTTAAAGAAGCATTTATCAATGAGTTGTTGCCGATACTGGTAAAACAAATGGGTGAAAATTTCCCTGAAATCAAAGCCCAGCATGAGCTAATCCGGAAAGTGATAGCCGAAGAAGAAATTTCATTTTTAAAAACATTGGCCAATGGTATTCAGAAATTTGAACAATATGGTCAGCAGAATTCTGCGAATACAGTTATTGCTGGTAATTTTGCTTTCGAATTGCTCGACACCTTTGGATTTCCAATAGATTTAACCGAACTGATGGCCAGAGAAAAAGGTTGGACAGTAGATATGGAAGGATTTTCCAAATCGATGGAAGAACAAAAAGCCCGTTCGCGTCAGGCAGCAGTGGTGGATACCGACGATTGGGTAATCCTAAAAAATGCCTCAGAAGAAACCGTATTTGTTGGTTACGACACTATCAGCTCAGATATTGAAATTGTAAAATACCGCAAGGTAAAAGCCAAAGAAAAAACTTTTTATCAGCTTGTCTTCGACAGAACTCCATTTTATGGTGAAAGTGGTGGACAAGCAGGTGATAAGGGTATCATTTACAACGACAATGAAAAAATTATTATCAGGGATACAAAAAAAGAAAATAATCTGATTGTTCATATAGCTGATCAATTACCTAAAGATTTCATAGCTGGGTTCACGGCTTTAGTAGACGAAAACAAACGTCAGCAAACAGCCAATAATCATAGTGCTACCCATTTATTGCACGAGGCTTTACGTTTGGTGCTGGGCACACACGTCGAACAAAAAGGTTCTATGGTTGACGATGAACGTTTACGTTTCGACTTTGCTCATTTTTCGAAAATGAGTATTGAAGAAATTCAGCTTGTAGAAGCCATGGTAAATCGCAAGATCCGAGAGAATTTGGGATTAGATGAAAAACGCAATATAGCCATTGAAGATGCCCGGAAAATGGGGGCCATTGCTTTATTTGGCGAGAAATATGGTGACAGTGTGAGGGTAATACGTTTTGGTGAATCTGTGGAATTGTGCGGGGGCACCCATGTAAAAGCAACTGGGAATATTGGATTAATCAAGATTATTTCCGAAAGTGCCATTGCTGCCGGTATTCGTCGAATAGAAGCCATTACTGCCGATAAAGCAGAAGCATTCTATATCCAGCAAAATGCTTTGCTTTCTGAAATCCAGGAAGTGCTGAAAGGCAGCAAGGATGTTGTAAAGAGCATTAAAAATCTTCAGGATGAAAGCAATGAATTGCGTCGCCAACTGGCTGCCTTTAACAGAGAAAAAGCAGGCAATCTTTTAGATACCTTGTTGCAATTGAAACAAAATATCAATGGGGTGAATTTTATAACTGCCAAAGTAGATCTGGATGCCGCTATGGTAAAAGACCTAGCCTTTGCCATGAAAGAAAAAGAGGAAAACCTTTTCGTAGTTTTAGGCTATGAAGCCGAAGGTAAAATTGGCTTAAGTGTGATGGTTTCTGAAAACTTAGTGAGCGAAAAAGGTTTGGATGCAGGTAAAATTATACGCGAAATTGCCAAAGAGATTGAAGGTGGTGGTGGAGGACAGGCTTTCTTTGCTACAGCCGGAGGCAAAAAACCTGAAGGGTTGGAAAATGCTTTTGCGAAAGCCAAAGCGTTTATTGCTTAGAAAAACGATTTGTTTTTTTTGAAAGGGGCCTTGCAAACTACAAGGCCCCTTTCTATTTGAGAAATAATCTTTATTCAAAAACTATCCTTTTCAGAACCTATTCTTCAGATTTCTTATATCCTATTTTCTTTCGGTTTGTTTGTTCTAATTGCTGTTGCCTTGCCTCTTCAAACTGCTTCATGTATTTAAAAATTAAGAGAAAATGCTCATCGTGATTGGAAATTCGTTTTTTGATTTGTTCAAGTTCTGTAATTAATTCTTTATGCATAATAAACATTTCACGCATTTTAATAAATACTTCTACGATCCTGACACTTACCTTTATAGCTATTTCGCTATTTAAAACACTTGATAACATAATTATTCCATGTTCAGTAAACACTGATGGCAGATGAGGGGAATATTTAAGTTTTTTGAGGTGGTCGCAAATTGCGACCACATTCTCTTTTTCTTCCTGGCTCAGAATAAACATAAAATGTTCAGGGAAACGTTTTAAATTACGTCTTACTTGTTCATTTAATCGTTTTGTAGTAACGCCAAACATTTCTGCTAAATCTGCATCTATCATTACTTTCTGACCTCGAATAAAAAGTATTTTCGAGATTATAGTTTCTTCATTTAATGTGTATTGATTTGAAATATCATTCATAATCTATGTTTTAAAGTTTCAAACATAAAATCGAATTGCTGCATACCTATCAATTAGTTCAGCACTATTTTTTCTGTTTTGCATAGCTGATTATTGCTGATTTTAATGAAAAAGATGCCTTTATCAAATTTACCAACATTGATTTCTTTATTGAAATCTGCTGTAGAAGTAATTATATATTCAGTATAGACAGATTTACCCAACATATCAAATATTTCAATCAATAGCTTTTCTTTCACTCCTTTTGCTTTCAAATACAAGATATCCTGTGCAGGGTTGGGTGTAATCCGGATGCTAATATCCTTTGCTGTATTTAATCCAATGCCTGTAAAATCTAGATGAATAATATTTGAAGAATCTGAAATGCATCCGTTTTGGGAAACAATGGTAAAATAATCACCGCTTTGCTGGGGTGTAAAGGTTTGAGATGTTGCACTGCTGATTATGCCCGTTGATAATTCGTACCATTGATTACCAACGGAAGCACTTGAACTGAGGGTATTCAGTGTTTGAGTGATGATAGGTGTTGGAAGTGGAGGATTTACAGTTACAGCCAATGAGGCAATGGCTCCGTTACCATACACATTATGACCTCTGACTGTAACATTACCTGAAACTGCAAACGCCCCATAGTTAACGCTTATACCACTTGTAATACTTGTACCAGTTGCACCCGCAGGTATAGTCCAGATATAAGATGTGGCATTAGCAACCAAAGGAACAGTATATATTACAGAATTTTGGCCCTTACAAACAGTTGATGGTCCATTGATATTAGTTGCATTTCCTGGCAATGTAATTACCACTTTTAAGATACTGTTTGAAAGGCTACTGTAATTACCTACCCAACCGTGGCTTGGATCGGCAAAACCAACGCCTAAACATTGATTGTTCACTCCACTGGTTTGAAGCAATGGGTCAATATAATCTGACCAGTTTGCACCACCATCATTGCTATAAGAAACACCTTTTGCAGTTGAATAAGGAGAAGTGGATACCAGCATATTGCTTGAGTTTGGGACATAGGTCATTGAATAGGTGTAGAAATTTCCAATAGGTGAATAGCTTGTCCAACTTGCACCATTATCAGTAGATTGTTTCCATGTAAGAGCAGTGGCTCCAGTTGCCATACCTGCAACAATCATGCTATTTATTCCTGTAAGATAAATTTTACCTGAAGCTACTGTAGTAAATGGAGCTGTGGCTGTAACTGTCCAGTTAACTCCATAATTGGATGTTTTAAAAACCCTCCCCATATTCGTGAGGAAAGCAGCAGATCCGCCTTCCATTTTAGAGGCATATTCAAAACCATTGTAACCAAATTCTCCGCTGAGAGGAAGGGGAACATTGGCAGCCAGAACAGCAGTCCAATTACTTCCGCTGTCGGTTGTATAATAAATATCAAATTTGCTATTCACCGGATCGCCATAACAAAATCCTTTGTCACTTCCCCAAAACATAACTCCATCTGCAAAAGTTGTAGAACCTGTATTCATTACGCCACTTACCAACGACCAACTAGTGCCTCCATCGATAGTTTTCCAAAAAGAAGCCAAACCACCGCTAACAGTGTCCATTGCAATGGCGAAAGCTTTATTATACGTTACACCACATAAAACATAAGGGAATACAGTAGCTCCAAATCCATTATAACTGGCGGCCGTCCATGTACTCCCCCCATTTTGAGTATGCGAACACAATTTAGCTCTTTGAGTAGTTCCTGAACCATTAAATCCATTAATCCATACGATGTTAGAGTCGACAGCTGATATTTGATCCACTCCAATAGAAGTTCCACTCATATTGGTAGTTTGCTGTGTCCATAGTGTTTGTGCATTTATAACTATACTTAATAAGATAAATGCTAAAAAAAATAAAATTTTTCTCATTTTTGCTAAGTTTATAAGTTAATAATATACAAATGTAATACATTATATAGCCAAAGGTTAACAAATCCTAAAAAAATACATTTCCACTTTTCATTAAGGGTAGAAAAAATTGAAAAAAAAATTGAAAAAAAAAGAGGCTGTTAAAAAAACAACCTCTTTTTGAAAAAAATAATTACAATATATTAATTGACAATCAGCTTTTTAACTGTTGTATGATTGTCAGAAGCATATTTAACAAAATAAATACCTTTTGCATAAGTTGTAAAATCAAATGAAGTTCTGTTAACCGAATTCAAATGAAAATTTTGTTCGTAAATTGATTTCCCTGTAATATCAATGATGCTTAGTTTAGCTGTTGCGTTATTTACCTCAGGAAGTGAGAAATATACAATCCCATTGCTAGGATTAGGATAAATATCAAATATATTGTTAGCAACATTATTATTTTGAATATCGCTAAACACAACATTGTTTTTGAATTTCAAAATTGTATTGGAAGTGCTGCCATAATTACCCACCCAACCATGGTTAATATCAGCAAATCCAACACCTAAACATTGAATATTTGTTCCAACTGTTGGTTGCAATAGTGCATCAGCATAGTCTGTCCAGCTTGTTCCACCGTCATTGCTGTATGAAACACCTTTAGCTGTTGTGAAAGGAGATGTAGATACTAACATATTATTTGAATTAGGTACATAAGTCATTGCATAGGAATAAAAATTACCACTGGGCGCATAAGCAGTCCAAGTAGCACCACCATCTGTGGTTTGTTTCCATACAGCAACAGAACCTGCTACAGAAGATGTTCCTGAAGCAATCATTTTGTTGACACCTGTAATGTATATTTTTCCGGTTCCTATAGCAGAAAAAGGAGCTGTTGTAGTTGCCGACCAGTTAATACCATAATCTGAGGTTTTGTAAACCCTACCCATATTTGTTATAAAAGCAGCTGCTCCGCCTTCTATTTTTGCAGTACAATCAGCGCCATTGTAACCATATTCTCCAGTTAAAGGAGTAGTTACATTAGCTGCTAAAGTTGGGACCCAGGTAGACCCGCCATCGGTAGTATAATAAATATCAAATTTCCCACTCACTGGATCACCATAACAGAAACCCTTAGATGCATTCCAGAACATAACGCCATCAGCAAAAGTTGTAGTACCGGTATTCATTATACCTGTTACTAATGACCAATTGGATCCGCCATCAATAGTTTTCCAAAAAGAAGCAACACTACTTACAGTATCCATAGCAATTGCAAATGCTTTACTGTAATTTACAGCGGTTAATACCTGAGCAAATACAGTAGCACCGAATCCGGTAAAGCTACCTGCTACCCAAGTTGTTCCTCCATCCTGAGTACGTGAACACACTTTGGCCCTGCTGCTAGTGCCTGAACCATTAAAACCATTGACCCATACAATGTTAGAATCTACAACTGAAATCTGGTCAACACCAGTTGAAGTACCAGCCATATTGGTATTTTGTTGTGTCCAAGTTTGCGCATTCAATACTAAACTAAATAGTATGAATACCGAAAAGAATAATAATTTTCTCATTTTTTTGTAATTTTAATAAATAATTCACAAATGTAGTAAATAAAAAGTTCTTAGAATTCTAAAAAAACATTAAAATAATTTTAAAACGAATCGAAAGTATTCATTTATAAGAGGGAACTGTTTAGGAAGAGATAAATTATAAAATCTTAGTATTTCTTTTTTCGCATTTAAAATCTTTATTGTAATTTTGAAATCTGAAAAGGAGAGCAAAAATTTGAAGAATATTTTAGACGAATTAAATGAGGCTCAGCGCGTAGCCGTTGAAATTACAGAAGGACCCATTATGATTATTGCCGGAGCAGGTTCCGGAAAAACACGTGCACTTACTTATCGCATAGCCTATTTATTAAGCAAAGGCGTTGATCCTTTCAATATTCTTGCACTTACCTTTACCAATAAGGCCGCTAAAGAAATGAAAGAACGGGTTCATAAGATAGTAGGTAATTCAGATGCACGCAATGTGTGGATGGGAACTTTTCACTCAATTTTTGCACGTATTTTACGTTTTGAATCTGAGAAACTGGGCTATCCATCCAATTTTACCATCTATGATACTGACGATACCAAGAGCCTGATTAAAAGCATACTCAAAGAACAAAACCTTGATCCCAAGCAATATGTTCCCAACTATGTTTTGCACCGCATTTCTTCGGCCAAAAGCAGTTTGCTATCGGCTATGGATTATAACAGCAATGCAGAGTTGCTTCAGCAAGACAAAATGGCTAACAAGCCCATGATTGGTCAATTATTTATCCTTTACAATCAACGTTTGCGCAAAGCTTCGGCCATGGATTTCGACGATTTACTTTTTAACACCAATGTTTTGCTCCGCGATTTTCCGGAAGTTTTGTACAAATACCAACAAAAGTTTAAATACATATTGGTGGATGAATATCAGGATACGAATTATGCACAATACCTGATTGTGAAAAAACTGGCAGCCAACAACGAAAATATTTGCGTAGTAGGAGATGATGCTCAGAGTATTTACGCCTTCCGTGGGGCCAATATTCAGAACATATTAAACATCAAAAGCGATTATCCCGATTTGAAAATTTTCAAACTGGAACAAAACTATCGTTCCACTAAAAACATTGTTAATGCAGCAAATAGCCTGATTGCAAAAAATAAAGATCAGATTTTTAAAGAAATATGGACTGATAATGACGAAGGAAATAAAATAAAAATCCTAAAAGCAGGCAGTGATAACGAAGAAGGCAGTATGGTTGCCAATTCAATTTTCGAACTGAAGATGAATCATCAATTGGCCAATAATGCTTTTGCTATTTTGTACCGTACCAACGCACAATCACGTTCTATGGAAGAAGCCTTACGGAAGCTCAATATCCCCTATCGTATTTATGGAGGATTGTCTTTCTATAAACGCAAGGAAATTAAAGATTTACTGGCTTATTTTCGTTTGGTCATCAATTCCAACGACGAAGAAGCCATGCTTCGCATCATCAACTTCCCTGCCCGTGGCATCGGACAAACCACTATAGACCGTTTGCGTATCGCAGCAGATGAGCATGGCAAAACAATCTGGCAGATCATGGAAGCACTAGATTATATCAAACTAGATGTTAATCAGGGTACTAAAGCAAAATTAAACGACTTTGTTGCTAAAATCAAAAGCTATAGCATATTGCTTAAAACCAGAAATGCTTATGAATTAGCAAAAAATATTGCCATTACATCTGGCATTATGAAGGCTTTGAACGATGACGAAACACCTGAAGGTGTGAGTCGTATTGAAAACATTGAAGAATTATTGAATGCCATCAAAGATTTTTCAGAATCAGAAGTCAATATACTGAATTTTGATGAAGAAACCGGCGAAGCACCCAATAGCATTCGCAGCTTGGAAGAATTTATGCAAGACATTGCCTTACTTACGGATGCTGACAATGAAGGTGAAGATGATAACAACAAGGTCTCTCTTATGACCATACATGCTGCAAAAGGATTAGAATTTCCTTATGTTTTTGTTGTAGGTATGGAAGAAAATCTTTTTCCATCTATCATGTCGGTTAGTTCAAGGGCAGATCTTGAAGAAGAACGTCGTTTGTTTTATGTTGCCATTACCCGTGCCGAAATTAAACTTACCCTTTCTTATGCAGAAACGCGTTACCGTTGGGGCGATTTAAGTTATGCTGAACCCAGTCGTTTTATTGAAGAAATAGATGCATCATTTCTTGATTTTCCACAAAAAAACACGAGTATCAAGAAGTCATACAATGAAGATATATTTTCAAAAATTGCTTCAAAACCAGGTTTACCCATCGATCAGACTAAATTTAAAAAGATCATTCCTCAGACAAGTTCAGCTCCTTCAACCAATTCTACCCTGGTCGAAGATTTCGATAGTATACAAACAGGAATGGAGGTTGAACATGATCGTTTTGGGAGAGGAAAAATATTACAGTTAGAAGGCAGTGGAGCTAATAGAAAAGCCACCGTACATTTTGAAAATATTGGGTCAAAACAATTACTGCTTAAATTTGCAAAACTCAGGGTGATTGGTTAAAGTATAATCTTATATTCTTTACGAAGCTTTAAATAATGAGTTCCTCTTATCGTTTATTATTAAAATCATTCATTTTATCTATTATCATATCATATAGTAATAGAGGCTGCCCTTTTGTGACAGCCTCTGTTTTTTCTACTTTTTAGGTTTCGGTAAAGTTTTCTTTGCCGTTTTTGGTTTTAATGCTGTATTCTTTTTAGGTAAAGCAGTTGCTGGTTTTGTAAGCTTTTTAACAGCTGGCTTTAGGGTTGTAGGTTTCTTGATATTAGTTGGCTTACCACCCTTAATTTTTTTAGGAATAGGCAGTTTTGTTTTCACTGAATCAAGGATTGTTGGTTTAGTTTCAATAGGAATCAATAGATTTTTATAAGTTTCAATCGGTGCTTTAACAACAGTATCAATAACTACTTTATTCGTTGTATCAAGAATAGGATTATTTGCAACTGTATCAACTATAGCATTTAATTTACTGGAGTCAATGGCAATCTTTGTAGAATCAAGCTTATTCATAATATTGCTATCTATCATAAGCAATGTATCGGCAATGATAGGGATAATGGGTTTGATTTTTTTATACCTAGATCTCATTTCTTCTTCTTCAATCACAACATGCTTTTCCTTTTCATAGCGATAGCCTTGTTTTGTTTTACCAAATAAAAAGTTCAGGCCAAAATGAACACCCAGATTTTTCATACTAGCAGCATACAATGAAGAGAAATGGTCGCCAATCAAATAAAACTGAACAGGGCCCAAATTTAGGTTAAAACCACCTCCGGGATTAAAAATATTACCAGCAACAAAGGTATTGCTCAATGTAATGGCAAACCATCTGCCTATATTCCTGTTATAAGAAACACTGATCAAGGTGTTTACCGATTTATTCACAAAATCATTCCGCATCAAAAAACCAAATCTGTCGTTGTGTGAAAGTGAAAAAGACACACTCGTATAAAGTTTTGTTTTAAGTGGAGCGGAGTATGAAGTTCCGTTTACAGTTTCAATACCAAAAGCATTTTTTACAGAATCAATCAAGGCATTCATAACAGAAGTATCAAGATTCCCTCCAGGAAAAGCTTCATTCAAATCTAGACCACTGAAAGTGACCTGCTTGTATGGATATTTACTCCTATAATCTTTTACATTTGATTTCCAATTGATGGATCCTAAATCAACAACACTTACACCAAAAGTCCAGCGATTGTTCAAGCGATATTCACCCCCAAAATCAAAAGCATAACCTGTATTATCAGTAATATTGGCTGGTTTTAAATTTTTAATTTGATCACCTAGGCCTTGTAAACTATCGAATGGAGAAGAAGAATGGATTAGGAAATCTGATGAAGCCGTTAAAGCATAAGTATTAGCATCTGTTGTTAATAATAAATTTGATCTTTCAGTATAAACATTTACAATCCCTATTAAATATTTGAAACGAATACCCAAAGTTAACTTTTTACCAATTTCTCGTGAATAGCCCAAAGCTATTTCGGTATATGCATTTAAACCGAGTTTTGAATCGCTTAAATTTGCGGTTTTACCTATAAAAGGTTCATTTCCTTTAAGCAGGAATGTCATAAAATCTTTGGTGTAGTTAAAATTGGTAGAAATTTTAGTTGCAGCACTTAATGTAAAATAACTCCGTTTTACTCTAAAACCCAATGAAAATAATTGTTCTGAGAAATCATAAGAAAGTTTATTGTTATTTGACAAAGCACCTAATAGTTTATCCTTATCAATAATCAAAGAATCATCGGATGTTCTGCGTGTAAATACATCGTTGTAAGAAAAACTTCCATTTTCAAGATTGAACCCAAATGATGAGAGAGCAGGGATACCAATGTAAAATTTACAGTTTGGCAAAGTAGCTGGGTTGGAATAATTTGATTGTGGAATGTTATTAATAAAATAGATTGTATTTCCATCTTGTGCATTCACTGATTTTTGCATCAATTGTAAAGCAAAAACTACAGAAAAAAGTATAAATATTAATTTTCTCATACCCTATCCTCCAATTATTTAAGATTAATATTTGCTTTAACTTTCAAGCCCAATTTTACATCTAAATAATCATTGTTAGAGACTTTAATAATCTGACCCGATGAATATCCAGGAGTCGTCAATTTTGCTCGTACAAGTATTTTTTTAGCATTTTCAATCTTTCGCAAGCGGCTTTTAAGCATGGTATATTCATTAAATTTAAAAGTAGGGGAAACAACCATGTGCGTTGTAGGATTAATAACTCCTGCAGTAATAATATCCTGTCCATTTGTTACCAATGAATCGAGGACACCATAGAAAAAATCGCAAAAGTATACCTGAATGTTAGCAGTTAAAGGGAAAGCATTCCAGGTATTAATTCTAAAATTAGCTTCATCAATGTCTTTAATATTCTTTAAATCAAAATCTATGGTATCCTGCAATACAAAACCACCCACTTTTCCTTCAAGCGGAAGTTCAATATTGACAGCTACAGAAAAATTGCTGGTATCCAGTACAAAATTTGAAGCATTCGGATTATTCGCAGGATTGGCCTTACCGTTAATATTATAAATGATCATTTTAGGCGAAATATTAATTGCTTGTGCCAGATGTGAACTTACAGTATTGGGTATTATTGTTTCTTTGTACTGTCCAATTTCAGTAACAGATGGATAATTGATAATAAACGGATTAGGTGAAGGAAAATCAGTAATATTAACGATAGAAGTTCCATTTTGTGCTTGAAATTTATCAATCTTCACTTCAATAGGTAAACCGAAAGAATTCCGCGTTTTGATTCCGACTGTAATATTATTAAATTCAAACTGCCCCGACAATTGGTTATTAAAAATATCCATCGTTAAAGTATCATTCAATGGAAATAATTGTTGACCGATATAACCGAATAATTTTTGATAGGCTATATTCTGAATATCACAATTCATTTCTGTTCGATATTTAGGCAAATTCGTATTGGCATCACCATAAATAAAATGCTCATATTTAAAAGTCAATTCGTTAGAGTGACCTGGCGAATTGTTAAAAATAATTTTGCAACCTGAAATATCAATTATATTCAGAACCGCAATCGTAGTATCTCTTGGATAGAGCAATTGGATTTCTTCATTGAAAATTTGACCGTTAGCCCTTATGATACTAGGAGAAGTCAAGACAATTTTTCCTGAATGATTAATATTGGTTTTGATGGCAAGTTTTAACAAAGCAGTTTTTATAAATACACTGTCCAGCCTCTGTCCGAGTGATGGATCTGGCATAATAAATGGGTAAGGTTTTGTAAGAGAATAATTAATAGTATTTCCAACTGGAATTGGAGGAAAAACCATATTATTGGTATCCGTCAATAAATGTTGATTATCAATTACAAACAAATCCTTGGCTTTATCAGATGTTTTCTCCATCGTATAAACTAATCTCAGCGAATTATCCAATGGGTTTATCTGAACGATTCCTGAATTGTCGTCAAGCATTTTTTTCAAGGTAAGCCTTGAATTTACAAAAGGAGCTGCAATTGAAGGGTCCAATTGATTAGTAGCAAGTTTATCAAAACTAAAATCACCTTCCTTTACACATGAAAATAAGAAAACTGATACTATAAAACTTGCAAAAAAAACATACTTTTTTTTCAGTTTTATCAACGAAAAACTAAAATTTATTGTTTTTTTCATTTGTTAATATTTAAATTTAATGCAAAGATGGTAAGCACCATAATAAACACACTCGCTTTGTATGAATATTATCCTTAGGGCATTTCATCTGAATGATTTGAATTACTGACATTTAAGCAATTGCGAAATAAAACTTAATAAGATAAAATCTACTAAAGAAATGATATCTTATTAAAAAAAACATAAGTATATTCTTAGGGCTTTATTTCACTTTAACCTCTTTAATTACATCACGGTAAGGAATTTTTTTAGCAGCTTTTTCTAAGATTAATTTTTCGAGATAAAGGGTATTTTTATCCCCAGTTGCAAAAATTGTATCATAGTATTCCCAAAGCAACTTCCCATTTTTATCGAAGATTGCTACTCTTGAATCCAGTGTATTTCGGGGTTTTTCATTCGCAACCTGATTTGATTTATAGAAAAAAACAATCACTAAAGCATCTACTTCGCAATATTTTGCTAAATCTTCTTTACTGGTTTTAGAAATGTTGAAAAAATTGATATTATTTTTTTCTAATAGAATGTTAGTTTTTCTAACATCTTGCATTTCAACACTTAATTTGTCATTTTGATTTTCATTCAAATTAACTGCGAAAAAGTAATCTTGTAAAAACATTGATTCTGCCTGATGTAGTTTATCTAAATCGGCAACAGTTAAATCGCGTGGCATACTTTTTGAATCCACCGTAATATCGATGGGAACAATCGCAATTTTTTTATGAATTCTTTGATAAACAGCAAAATCGTTGATTTTAAAAATCGTTGATTGGCTGTAAGTAGTGGAAATAAAAGCAGTGAATAAAACAATTAAAAGTAATTTCGAGATTTTCATAATAATTCCTCCTATTAATAATAAAACATTTGTTAATATTAAAATAAATAATTAACAAATGTAATATATATAAAAGCAATTTATTAAAAAAGATTCTTTTTTTTATTATTCAATTGAATTTAATTGTTTCCAAATTAAATCTTTTAATGCCTGAATACCATAACCAGTAATAGATGAGATAAAAACAGAAGGGATACCACGGGGGAGTTCTTTTTTCATAGCTTTAATCAACTCTTTATCAGCAAGATCGCATTTAGTGATGGCTAAGATTCTATTTTTATCCATCAATTCAGGGTTATAGGTTTTAAGCTCGTTGGCAAGTATTTTGTAATCTTTTTTAATATCATTGCTATCAGCCGGAACCATAAATAACAGACTAGAATTTCTTTCGATATGCCTTAAAAACCTCAACCCCAAACCTTTACCTTCTGATGCACCTTCAATAATACCTGGGATATCAGCCATTATAAAAGATTTTTCATCATAATATTTTACGATACCAAGATTTGGTTTTAATGTAGTAAACGGATAATCTGCAATTTCAGGTTTTGCGGCTGAAACTACTGAAAGAAGTGTTGATTTTCCTGCATTTGGGAAACCAACTAATCCAACATCAGCCAATAATTTTAGTTCCAGAATTTTCCAGCCTTCAGTACTTTCTTCGCCAGGTTGAGCATAACGAGGTGCTTGATTTGTTGCAGTTTTGAAATGATCGTTTCCCTGTCCACCACGTCCACCTTGCATTATAATCACTTCCTGACCGTGTTCGGTAACCTCAAATTCAATGGCCTCTGTATCAACATTTCTTACGACAGTTCCCAATGGGACTTCAACAATAACGTCTTTACCCTGAGCACCGGTACTTAAGCTCTCGCCACCACTTCCACCATTCTCACCATGAATATGCTTGGTATATTTCAAATGCAGCAATGTCCATAATTGCTGGTTACCTTTCAGTATAATATGTGAACCTCTTCCTCCATCGCCTCCATCAGGGCCTCCATTTGGACTGATTTTAGAACGGTGATAATGATGAGAACCCGCGCCTCCTTTGCCTGAACGACAAAATATTTTAACATAATCAACAAAATTTGAGCTCGCCATTATTACTTTTTATTTATTAAATAATCATCTATTAATTTTGCAATTTCTCCAAAAACTTCTTTTACTGGAGCCATTGCTCTAACAGTATGGAGTTTGCCTTGTTTTTTATAATAATCAATCAAGGGATGTGTTTGATCATAATATACTTCTAAGCGTTTATGAATGGTTTCGAGATTATCATCACTCCGGAGTGAATCTTTCGAACGATTTATTATCCGATTGTATAACTCATCTTCATCAACATCCATTTGTAATACCAACGAAATCTTAGATTTACGATGCAATAATAAATCATCCAGATAGTCTGCTTGAAATAACGTTCTTGGAAAACCATCAAAAAGCAATCCCTTTGTTTGCTCTTGTTTCATTGCGGTTATATATATTTCCCTCATTATAATATCGTCGGGAACCAAATAACCTTTATCAATGAATTTTTTTACAATTGCACCTATACTCGTGTGAAATTCAACTTCTTCTCTTAAAATTTCTCCGGTTGAAATATGCGTCAACCCATATCTTTGAATGATATTGGCTGATTGAGTGCCTTTTCCACAACCGGGAGCTCCTAAAATAATGATGTTAAACATATTAATTTATCTTATATTTTTCATCAGACAGTCAACGGATAAACAAAGTCGTTGAAATACATCCTCAGCGTTTCCCTCTCCGCTTACGGAAGAAAATTTATTTTGTTTCTGAAAGTATTCAGCTACTTTAGGCGATTTATTTTCATATACTTCCAAGCGATGAATTATAATTTCAGGGTCTAAATCATAAACTCTTGCAGATTCAGTTTTTGCTCGAGCCGAAAGTCTTTTTATCGATTGCAGAGTAGTTGAAGTTATTTCGAGCATACCTGTTACAGCTGTTCCAAGCCGTTGTAGCAACCCATCGAGGATATAGGCTTGTACAATGCTACTTGGATAACCCTTAAAAATAAAACCTTTAGCAGTAGGATTCATTTTTATTTTACCTTCAATCAATCTAATCGCAATTTCATCGGGTACAATATCACCTTTATCCATATAAATTCTGGCTATTTTACCCATTTCGGTGTCGTTTTCAATCTCTTTTCTTAATAATTCACCTGTAGAAATGTAAACCAAATTATATTTTTCGGCTAATTTTTTAGCTTGGGTTCCTTTCCCCCCCCCCGGAGGTCCAAACAATACTATATTAAGCCAAACATTTTCAAGATTTTTTTCAACTGCTTTTGTAAGCCTTTTTAATACATCTTCAACTTTACCTACCCCATTAATCGGGAAAAACTTTTTCTTTTCGCTATAAAATGCAGCAACAGGTAGTGTTTTATTTTTATATTCCTGTAGACGAAATTTAATTACATCTTCTTTATCATCAGCTCTTCCTGACACTTTTCCTCTTTCGAGCATACGATGAACCAGTTCTTTTTCAGGTACTTCCAAACTCAACATACACATGAGGGAGGTATTCATCTTTAAAAGTAAGCCTTCAAGAATGTAAGCCTGAACCACAGTTCTGGGGAAACCATCAAACAAAATTCCATTGGAATCTGGATTGGCCATAATCCGGTTTTCTAAAATCTGAACAATGATTTCATCAGATGCCAGACCTCCTTTATCAATAATGTCTTTAGCTTCCATGCCAAGAGGAGTTCCTTCAAGAATTTCTTGTCGCAAAATATCTCCGGTAGCAATATAAGTTAGATTGTATTTTTCAAGAAGTGATTTTGATTGAGTTCCTTTACCAGCTCCTGGAGGTCCAAATAAAGCAATGTTTAACATATTCAATTGTTTTAATAATACTTCTATTTTATAGGCTCGTTTTATACTTCATAAATCTTTTATACGTAATTTAAGTCAAGTAAAATACCAAGGATATTAAACTATCTTGTAAATATCAGGTAAATTCCTGGCAAAACCATCATAATCGAGCCCGTATCCAACAATAAAATCATTAGGGATTTCAATAGCCACATAGTCTATGGTATAATCTTTTTTGTATTTGTCTGGTTTCATGAGTAAGGTAGCAATTTTAATATCAGCAGCATCTAATTTCTTTAATTCTTCCATCATGTGTTCAATGGTAATACCTGTGTCAACGATATCTTCAACAACAACAATATTTCTTCCTTTTAAATTTTCGTTAATACCAATCAAATGTTTAACCTGCTCTGTTGATGTTGTCCCACTATAAGAAGAAAGTTTAACAAAAGAAATTTCACAATCAATTGTTAGTTTTTTAAACAAATCAGAAGCAAACATAAATGCACCATTCAGTACAACCAAAAACAATGGATTTTTATCTTTGTAGTCCACATTAATCCGCTGAGCTACAACATCTACCGAAGCAAGTATCTTTTCAGATTCAATAAAAATTGCAAATTCTTTATCCTTGACTTTTATATTATTCATTTAATACTTATTTTTACAAAAAAATTTATTTAGCAAACTTACAATTTTTTTTGAATTAATACAAAAATCTAAAGAATTATTTTTAGATTCGGAGCTTCCAAAATCAGGGAACAGTTAATCGTATGAAATACCTGAATTTATTTAAGAATCCAGAATCCAGGAATGAAATAAACAATATATTTACACCTTAATAACCATAAAAAATGCAAGCAAAAGTTAGTATTATAATGGGTAGCACCTCCGATTTACCTATAATGGAAGCAGCTGCGAAATTTTTAAATGAAATGCAGATTCCATTTGAAATGAATGCTTTGTCAGCCCACCGTACACCTGAAAAAGTTATTGAATTCGCAGAAAAGGCATATTCGAGAGGAATCAAAGTTATTATTGCAGCAGCCGGGATGGCTGCGCATTTGCCTGGAGTAATTGCCGCTATTACACCTTTACCTGTTATCGGTGTGCCCATCAAATCTTCGCTGGAAGGCATGGATGCTATTTTCTCAATTTTGCAAATGCCTCCAGGAATTCCTGTAGCAACAGTAGCATTGAATGGGGCTCAGAATGCCGCCATTCTTGCACTTGAAATTTTAGCTGTGGGTGACGATGAAATGATGAAAAAAATGATAGCCTTTAAATCAGGTTTAAAAGACAAAATCACAAAAGCCAATGAAGAATTAGCAAATGTAAGATATGAATACAAAGTTTAAATAAAAACAGCTAGGTTCTTTTACTTTATCTCATATTGATGAATTATTGGAAATGAAAGGAATCATCAGACATATTGTAGGCTATTGCCTTGGAATGAGTATTTTTATACTTTTGATTCCTTTTGCATTGTTTGAAATATCAAAAACTGATCGTATTCTTTTAAATTTCAACCTTATTGACAATCTATTTCTAAGGGTTGCAGTATCCTTACCATTTTTTTTAACAGCAGTGTTTTTTATGTTATCTTCCAATATTTTTTTATTAAAAATTGGAAAAGGAGGTCCTGCAGAAGGCTTTAACATAGCTATCAGCCCTAGAACTAAAAAACTTGTTAGCAATGGACCCTATAGTTATACAAGGAACCCTATGGTTTTTGGTGCTCTTTCGCTGTATTTTTCAATCGCTATCTTTTTAAATTCATTATTGTGCCTGATAAGTGTTTTTATCTTATTGATTATTGTATATTGTTATTTGATTTTTTCTGAAGAAAAAAGATTATTAAAAGATTTTGGAAAAGATTATCAGGATTATAAGAAAAAAGTTCCGATGTTGTTTCCTTTCAAAAAAAACAAAAAAATTTTATAGTATTTTTATAAAATGCTTTTTCTTGAACTATTTTTGTAGCGTTAAACAATTGCTGCATTTTAAAACTGATTCGGAATGAAAAAATTCAGCCTTTTTTTATTCTTTTTCTTTTTTATTCTCTCAACAAATTTCGCTGGAAACGAAAATATCAGCAATGGTGCTCGATCAGCGGGTATGGGAGGTGCTTCTGTTACTTTATCCGATTTATGGGCTGTAAGTAACAACCAGGCCGGAATAGCTGGTATCAAAACTATGAAACTAGGTTTTTATTTTGAAAACCGTTTCTTAATAAGAGAATTGAGTTATAAATCTTTAGCATTTGTATTTCCCACTCATTCAGGTGTTCTTGGCATCAACTATCACTATTTTGGATACAGCGCATACAATGAACAAAAAATTGGGCTGGCTTATGCAAAATCATTTGGGAAAATATTTTCGGCAGGTTTGCAACTAGACTATTTAAAAACTTCTCTGGCAGATAATTACGGAAGCAAAAATGCATTTACTTTTGAATTCGGTATATTGGCAAAACTATCTCAGAATGTCAATCTGGGAGCTCATATTTTCAATCCTGTCAATGCAAAATTTAACGATTACAACAACGAAAAAATTCCCTCAGTTTTTAAACTTGGCATTAATTATACTTTATCCGAAAAGCTTATTATTGCTATCGAATCAGAAAAAAACATCCAATTTGACCCCTCTTTTAAAGCTGGGTTTGAATATAAATTAATAAAATTTGCTTACTTACGATTGGGGATTTCTAACAATCCAACAATATGTACATTTGGTTTCGGAATAGACTACCATCAATTTACCCTTGATTTTTCCTCTTCTATCCACCAATATCTGGGATATTCGCCTCAATTCTCATTCATCTATAATTTCGACTAACCAAATGAGCCAATCATTTTACATATATTCAGCTATCTCTTCTCTTATCAGCTTGGAAATATTTGTATTATCATTTATCTCCCCAATGACAGCAAACGCTCAGATAGTTGAAAAACCTATGCAGCTGAATGAAAAAAATGTGGAAGAAAAAATTGAGAATATTGCAGAAAATACGGATGCTGAATTAGATTATACTGAATTAGTAGAAACAATGAATTATTTTAAGGAAAACCCGATAAATATAAACAATAGCAATGCGGATGAACTTAAAAAACTACTACTGCTAAATGATATCCAAATCAATAATTTACTCAATTATATCGCAAATACTGGCCAATTGGTTTCAGTGTATGAGCTTCAATTTATAAATGGATTTTCTTCTACGCTGATTTTTAAAATATTACCCTACATTGTTGTTGAAAAAGCAGATAGAAAATTAAACTTGAATTTAAAAGAAGTTTTCAAATATGGAAGACACAGTATAATAAGCCGTTATCAAATAACGCCTGAAAAACAAACAGCTTACGCTGAAATATCCGATTCATTATTGGCATTAAATCCAAATCAACGATATTTAGGCAATGCTGCAAAAATATTTTGCAGATATGCCTTTAATTATAGAGATGTGATTAAATTTGGCATTACTGCTGATAAAGACCCAGGTGAGGAATTCTTTAAAGGTTCACAAAAAAATGGTTTCGATTTTTATTCAGCATATTTAGGCTTTAAAAATATTGGAATTATAAAGTCATTGGTAATTGGCGACTTTCAGGCGCAGTTCGGTCAGGGTTTATGTTTATGGACAGGTTTAAGCATGGGCAAATCCTCCAATGCTATAGATGTTAAAAAATATGCTCAAGGTATAAAACCTTATGCTTCAGCCAACGAAAGTGGTTTTATGAGAGGCATCGGAACATCCATTGCAATAAAAAACTTCGAAATATCGCTGTTTTATTCTTCCAAAAATACAGATGCCAATGTTGGTGGACTAGATACTTTAACGCAGGAAAATCTTTACATTACCTCTCTTCAGGAAACGGGTTATCATAGAACACCAGCTGAATTAGCTGATAAAAATTCTTTAAAAGAAACCATGTTTGGTTCCAATATTACGTATAAAAATATAAATTTCAAAATTGGGGCAACGGTCTATCGAACAATTTTTAATCCTGAATTAAAAAAAGAAGTAGCGTTGTACAATCAATTTGAATTTCAAGGGAATGAAAATACAAACTATGGACTTGATTACAATTACTTAGCTTTTCCTTTTAATTTTTTTGGTGAGTTTACTTCAAGCCAAAATGGAGGACTAGCATGCATGAGCGGATTACAAGCCAGCCTCGATCCTCGATTTTCGTTCAGTATGATTTACCGTAATTATCAGAAAGAATACCAGAACCTAAAATCCATTGCATTTGGCGAAAACAGTGGAAATAGCAATGAAACCGGAATTTTTATGGGTGTTGATGTTGGATTAACACCTAAATTTACAGTATCTGCCTATGCTGACTTATTCTCGTTTCCTTGGTTAAAATACCGTACAGATGCACCATCCTATGGAAACGAGTACTTTATTAAACTTAATTTTGAACCCTCACGAAAACTCGAAATATATGTGCAATACCGCATTAAAGAAAAGCCTATCAATACTTCTTCAGCATTGATTATAAAATACCTAGATCCTACGAAAAAACAAAATTTTCGTTTCAACATTTCATACATGGCTTCAGAAAATATAAGCCTTAAAAATAGAATAGAATTCATTCATCATCAGATTGGCAACGACTATCATCACAATGGGTTTTTAATCTATCAGGATATTTCTTATCAATTTATGAAATTACCGATCAGATTTTCGGCACGTTACGCACTTTTCGACACAGATACTTATGAAGAAAGATTGTACGCTTTTGAAACAGATGTTTTGTATGCATACTCAATTCCTGCATATTATTATAAAGGAAGTAGGTTTTATTGGATGATTAAGTATGATGTCAATAAAAATATAGATCTTTGGCTCCGATATGCTGTAAGTTATTATTCAGACAAAAGGACAATTGGTTCGGGTCTGGACGAAATAAAAGGCAGTTCAAAATCAGACATTAAAGTCCAATTAATGATACATTTTTAATATTCACCCAATAAGTGACAGCTTCATTTAAATGATTTATCATTAAAAAACTTAAATTTATTAACTTTCAAACTTTATAAACCATAATATGAACAAAGTCATTTTTATTCTTTATGCAACGGATCAACAAAAAAGCAGGGATTTTTATCAAAAAATATTACTGCAACTACCAATTATAGATGTTCCGGGTATGACAGAATTTGCAATCAATGAGCATACTAAATTAGGTATAATGCCGGAAGCCGGAATTGCAAAGATTTTAAACAACGAAACCCCACATCCTTCCATAGGAAATGGCATTCCCCGTTCCGAAGTCTATCTTTATGTTGACTTGCCCAATCAATATTATTTACGGGCAGTTGAATATGGTGCTAAGCCCATAAGTCCTTTACAAATCCGCGACTGGGGCGATGAAGTTGCTTATTGCGCTGACTTAGACGGACATATTCTCGCTTTTGCTAAAGCACAATAGATTAAAACCTTAAATTAGGTTTGCAAATTCAAAATAAAAGCCGGAGGCTATAAAAATTTTATTATTTTTGTAGCTTCAACGAAAAAAACAATTATTCATTTAAATCAAAAACTATGTTTAAAAATCATCCGAAAGGATTAATGGCAGCAGCGTTGGCTAATATGGGCGAACGTTTTGGTTTCTACACCATGATGGCTATTTTAGTGCTCTTTTTGCAAGCAAAATTTGGCTTATCAGGTACAAATGCAGGAATTATTTATTCTATCTTTTACTTTTCAATTTACATTTTAGCTTTTGTAGGAGGATTGATAGCTGACAAAACCAGAAATTACAAGGGTACAATTTTGACTGGTTTAATATTAATGGCAGTTGGTTATTTTCTAATTGCGATTCCTTCACCAACACCTTCACCTAACAAAGTTTTATTTTTAACTTTAACTTGCATAGGTTTATTAGTAATTGCAATTGGAAATGGTTTGTTCAAAGGAAATTTACAGGCTTTGGTTGGTCAGATGTACGACAACCCAGCTTATGGTAAAATGAGGGATTCGGGTTTCTCCTTGTTTTATATGTTTATTAATGTTGGAGCTATTTTTGCACCATTGGCAGCTATTGGCGTAAGAAACTGGTGGTTAGGCAGTCATGGGTATCAATACAATGCTGACTTACCTGCTTTATGTCATGCTCATCTCGAAGGTTCTATCAATGCTGGTGCCTCTGAATCACTCGTAAAAATGTCAACTGCAGTGAGTGGGACTCCTGTAACAGATATGACTGCTTTTGCCAAAGATTATTTAAATGTATTTTCAACCGGATTTCACTATGCTTTTGGTGTTGCTATTTTTGCAATGGCCATTTCATTGATTATTTACTTAGTAAACAAGAAAAACTTCCCTAATCCCAAAAAAGTAGTTACCTCAGGAACTGCAATAGACCCAGATGCTATTCTGATGGATATCAAAGAAGTGAAACAACGTATGTATGCTTTATTTGCCGTTTTTGGTGTTGCTATTTTCTTCTGGATGTCATTCCATCAAAATGGATTAACATTAACTTTCTTTGCAAAAGAATATACGGATCTAAGCATCATGAAAGTTTCGCTGGGTAGCATTACTTTAAAAGGTGCAGAGATTTTTCAATCTATTAATCCTTTCTTTGTAGTATTTTTAACTCCATTAGTTTTAGCTTTCTTTGGCTGGTTACGCAAAAATGGCAAAGAACCTTCTACTCCAAAGAAAATTGCTATTGGAATGTGTATTGCTGCTATAGGATTTCTAATTATGGCTATCGGCTCTTACATACATCATTTACCTTTGCATGCTGCAATTGACCCTAAACAAGGAGGTATTCCTTTGGACGAAAGTTTAAAAGTAACACCATTCCTGTTAATCGGAACTTATTTTGTACTTACAGTAGCTGAATTATTTATTAGTCCACTTGGGATTTCATTTGTATCCAAAGTAGCTCCACCACAATACCAGGGCATCATGCAAGGTGGTTGGTTAGGTGCAACCGCTATCGGTAATTCTATGTTATTTGTGGGTGCTGTATTATATGATTCTGTGCCAATCTGGATGACTTGGATGCTATTTGTAACTGCATGTACAATTTCGATGCTTACTATGATATTTATGCTAAAATGGCTTGAAAGAGTTGCAAAATAAATTTCTAAAATATACGCAAAAGCCCTGTCATTCAAATTGACAGGGCTTTTGTTTTTTTATACAATTTCATTCATCACATTTAATCAATAAATCATCCTATCAATAATTCAATAAATCATATTTTTTTATACTTTTGCAGCTTAATAATACGCAATAAATTATGCCAACAACAGAAGAGCTCACAAACACCGCTTCGCAAGTCAGAAGAGACATCTTAAGAATGATACATGCTGTTAATTCAGGCCATCCGGGTGGTTCTCTGGGCTGCGCCGATTTTATGACTGCCTTATATTTTGAAGTGATGAAACATCAACCTCAGCCTTTTAACATGGATGGCAAGGATGAAGATCTATTCTTTTTGTCAAACGGCCATCTGTCAGCTTTAATTTATAGTGTGTTGGCAAGATGTGGATATTTTCCTATCAGCGAATTGGCAACATTTCGTAAACTAAATACACGTTTACAAGGTCATCCTACCACCCACGAAGGATTGCCAGGTATTAGAATTGCTTCCGGCTCATTAGGACAAGGTCTTTCAGTTGCCATAGGTGCTGCTTTATCTAAAAAATTGAACAACGACGATCGCATCGTATATACCTTACATGGTGACGGAGAATTACAGGAAGGCCAGATATGGGAAGCAATGATGTATGCTGCTGCCAACAAAGTGGATAACCTTATTGCTACAGTAGATTACAATGGCCAACAAATTGACGGCCCTGTCGATAAAGTATTATCATTAGGCAATTTAAAAGCAAAATGGGAAGCCTTTGGTTGGGATGTATTGGAATGCAATGGTAACGATATGCAAGAATTAGTGGCTACTTTAAAAATTGCCAAACAACATACTGGAAAACAAAAACCCGTCATTATTTTAATGAAAACAGAAATGGGTCAGGGTGTCGATTTTATGATGGGAACACATAAATGGCATGGTTCTGCTCCCAACGACGATCAATTGGCAAGTGCTATGGCTCAACTGAAAGAAACATTGGGCGATTATTAAGTGCCTTGAGTGCTTTGAGTTATTGTTTACTGATTTTTTGCATACCAAAATGCTCTCATTTTAAAAAATAACCATTAACAATTAAGAATTTATTGAAAGCGTATACTAAGTTTTTTATCATACTGGTTTTGATTTTACAATCAAGCATGTCTTTTGCTCAGAAGCCAAAAGATAAAGAAACAGATATGCCTCCACCTTTAACTAGAATACTCTTTATTTTTGATTGTTCTCAAAGCATGTTTGGAAGATGGCAAAGCGATACCAAAATCAATATTGCTCAGAATTTATTGTCAAATATGCTCGACAGCCTGAAAGACGTAAAAAACCTTGAACTGGCCTTTAGAGTGTACGGACATCAAAAAAACTTTCCTCCTCAGGATTGCGATGATACCAAACTAGAAATCCCTTTTTCAAAAAATAATTACAAGAAAATAGAACATAAACTCAAAAGCTTAGTTCCCAGAGGAACCACACCTATAGCCTATTCATTAGAAAAATCAGCCGATGATTTCCCAGCCTGTAAAGATTGCAGGAACATTGTCATATTGATAACCGATGGTTTGGAAGAATGTGGTGGTGATCCTTGTGCTGTTTCTCAGCTGTTACAGAAAAAAGGCATAATTTTAAAACCTTTTATTATTGGAATCGGAAAAAACTTTAAAGAAAGCTTCGATTGTGTTGGTACTTATTTTGATGCAACCAGTGAAATTGAATTTAATAAAGCCCTGAATGTAGTTATTTCACAAGCTTTAAACTCAACTTCAGCTCAGGTTAATTTATTGGACGAGCAGGGAAAACCTAGCGAAACAAATGTCAACATGACTTTTTATGATAATTTCTCAGGTTTGATTAAATACAATTTTATTCATACTCTAAATAATCGTGGATTTCCCGACACATTGGTAATAGACCCATTGGTAAAATACAATTTAGTGGTTCACACAATTCCACCTATTGAAAAAAATAATATTGCATTAATTCCTGGAAAGCATTCAATCATAGCATTAGATGCTCCTCAAGGTTATATGAAACTTAAATTGATGGGAGGAAATTCTATCAATACCAAAAACTTACAAAGCATCGTTCGTAAAAAAGGCAGTACCGAAACCCTGAATGTTCAGTTTTTCAATCAAACTGAAAAATACTTGTGTGGAAGTTATGATTTGGAGGTTTTATGCTTACCACGACTCATCATAAAAGATGTTGAAATTAAGCAAAGCAATACAACTACCATTGAAATTCCAATGCCTGGTATAGCTGTAATCAACACTGTTGTAAACGGATATGGGAGCCTTTATGTAATGGAAGATAATAAAATGAAATGGCTTTACAATCTGAACGACAATACGACCATTGAATCGCTTATACTACAACCAGGTAGTTACAGAGTTGTATTCAGGGGTAAAATGTCATCAAAATCAATCAGTAGCATTGATAAAGATTTTAAAATAGAATCAGGAATAACTACCTCAGTAAACATATATAGAAATTAATATTTACAATGAAAAAATACACTAACAGCGGTTCTAATGATACACGCTCAGGATTTGGTGAAGGTTTGCTCGAAGCAGGCAGACGTAATCCTAACGTAGTTGCACTTTGTGCCGATTTAATCGGGTCGTTGAAAATGGATGCTTTTGTAAAAGAGTTTCCCGAAAGATTTTACCAGACAGGTATAGCCGAAGCCAATATGATAGGCATTGCTGCCGGACTAACCATAGGTGGTAAAATTCCATTTACAGGTACTTTTGCTAACTTTGCTACAGGAAGAGTTTATGATCAGATTCGGCAATCGGTAGCTTACTCAGGGAAAAATGTAAAAATATGTGCTTCTCATGCAGGACTTACATTGGGTGAAGACGGAGCTACTCACCAGATACTGGAAGACATCGGCTTAATGAAAATGTTACCGGGTATGTGTGTGATCAATCCTTGTGATTTTAACCAAACCAAGGCGGCAACCCTTGCCATAGCAGAATATGAAGGACCTGTTTACTTACGTTTCGGTCGTCCTAAAGTACCCAATTTTACAGCTCCTGATCAAAAATTTGAAATTGGAAAAGCCTTACTGCTCAACGAAGGAAATGACGTAAGTATTTTTGCTACCGGTCATTTGGTATGGCATGCGATTGAAGCAGCTGAAATTCTGGAAGAAAAAGGCATCAAAGCTGAAATTATCAATATTCACACCATCAAACCCCTTGATAAAACAGCCATTCTTAATTCGGTTATTAAGACAAAAGCAGTAGTTTCAGCTGAAGAACATCAGATGAATGGTGGATTAGGCGATAGTATAGCCCAATTACTCAGTTTACAAATGCCAACGCCAATGGAAATGGTGGCTGTAAATGATTCTTTCGGCGAAAGCGCAACGCCCGAACAGCTCATGGAAAAATATGGCTTAACAACTGCTGCCATTGTAGCAGCTGCATTAAAAGTTATTAGCAGAAAACACTGATAATCAATCAAAAATTAAGATAAAGGTTTAATGTAATAGGTTTACATTAAACCTTTATCTATTTTAAGAATCAAAAACACTTAAAGTTAAATGATGAAGGCGAATTACGAAGTTCAAATGAATAATCAACTGCTATTTAATTTAGCGTGTGTGAATAAAAAACTTTTTTCTTAAAAAGCAGCTTAGTTTACGCATTGCTTTACTTTTTATAACCAAAGTTCGTTTTGTCATTCCGAACGGAGTGAGGAATCTCCAAATAAATGGATGAGATGCTTCCTTCGTCAACATGACAAGAAATTAAATGAGATGTTTCTAGATATTGTAATTAAGAATGCTATTATTCACTACAACCATACTTTATAAGCTGTAAGAACTTTATAAACTTTTAACTCACAAAGAATTGACTGAACATACCGATAAAGATATATTAATTGCTTTTCGTGACATGAATTCACGAAATTATGCATTTAACTTATTGGTAAAAAAATATCAGCAATCCATTTACTATCACATCCGTAGAATTGTTATTGATCACGACGATACCGACGATTTGGTGCAAAATACTTTTATGAAAATTTACCAAAACCTCGATAATTTCAGAGAAGACGCCCAACTGTATACATGGATCTATCGCATTGCTACCAACGAAGCCCTGGCTTTTTTAAAAAGCAAACGAAAAAAATTCTTTTTGCCATTTATAGATGTAGAACTGCAATTATCCAATACATTAAAAGACAATCAATTTTTTAATGGAGACGAAATTCAATTGAAATTACAAAAAGCTATTTTAACACTACCCGAGAAACAACGACTGGTTTTTAATATGCGGTATTACGAAGAAATGAAATACGAAGAAATGTCAGAAATACTAGGCACTTCGGTAGGTGCATTGAAAGCAAGTTACCATATTGCTGCAAAAAAAATCGAAGAATTTGTAAAACAAGATTAAACCTTTTTGATTATATATTATCCAAACAACATAAGAAATTTAAAATGAATAAGTCAGAAAACATATTGAATGAATTAAAAGAGATTGCTCCTACCCTATCCGGGATGAAGAAAGGCAATCCTTTTTATACATCCGATGCATATTTTGATGCGTTGAGTTCTAATATTCAACAAAAAATCTCAAGTAATAAAAATGAAAGAAAAAACCTGCATATGTTGAGTTTTTTACAAAAACCTCAATATGCAGTAGCAGCCTCTTTGGTCGTAATATTTATTATTTCAATTGTTTATTTTAATCAACCCAAAACCAATCACGCATTGGCTCAAAGCAATACCATTTACTGGGACGAAATATTAAATGAAAGCAATTCAACCATTGATAAAATGGACGAAGCATTATTAGTGGAAACACTTGCCAATGAAATGACAACGAATCACATCAACATGGCAGCCAATCAACCCCTTCAAACTACCATAGATGAAGTTTCGGAAGAAGTTGAATCGGCCTACAATAACGATGTTTTTAACGAATTATAAACCTATAAATCAATCATTATGAAACCAAATATTTTATTTTACAAAATGGCAATATTGCTATTGGTAATCTCATTTTCCTTGCCCAATTATGGCCAATACGGACAAAGGAGAAGAATGTTCACAGGAAGAAATCTTACACAAAACGGCCAAGGAAAAAAAGATTTTAAAGAAAAGATTGAAGCTCAAAAAATAGCCTATATCACCAATGCATTGGCACTTACGCCTACAGAAGCACAGCAATTTTGGCCAATTTACAACGAATTCAGTGATAAGAACGAAGAACTGCAAAAATCATTCCGCAAGAATAACATTGAAGAAAAAGACGTAAATCCTGAAACCATTTCTGATAAAGAAGCGTTAGACATGGCTGACAACCAAATTATTCACGCACAACAACTATTAGATTTGCGCAAAAAATACCATATCGAATTCAAAAAGGTATTGCCAGCCAAAAAACTACTGAAACTTTACCAGGCCGAAAGAGATTTTAAAAAGTTTTTACTCAAGGAAATAAAAGAAAGAAGAGACGATCGTAATAAAAGATAATCAACCAAAATTTATAGATTGTAAAGCCCTGAAATTAAATTATTCCAGGGCTTCCTGTTTTGTGCGAAAGACACCCATTTTCAGAATTCATTATTTATAATCGAT
>JBAXNW010000047.1:0-34171 GCA_037133555.1 Bacteroidota bacterium | reverse complement strand
TGAACATACTTTATTGATATTCAGCACTATTTATTTTTTGTCATGTACTAAGATCCTGCATATATATTTGCAGTGGAATTCATTTTTTAATAAAAGAGATCATGAAAAAAATAAATGTAATCATACTTATGTTAAGCCTTATAGGATTTATTGCATCATCCTGTGTTAAAGAAAATACGAAAGAAGATATTAAAGAAATCATACCACAAAAAGATGTACCTACTGCAACAGGTCAAAGGATTACCATGGAAAAAACATCAGGTGGCTCCAGCGATATTCTTGAAGCTGACTATGTCTTGTCTGCCTCTGTAGGACACAATTCAACCGATTGCAATAATAGTTGTACAATGGTTGGAGGGGTAACCTGTCATGTTAATTGTCAGGGTTGGGGAAGCATCTGTAATTCTACAGCTACAGTAAATGTAAAAAAAGCAGCAGGTAAAAGCCATTCTTATCAAGCCACAACACTAAATAATTATGGCCCAACTGATGGATTAACTTATAATATGCCAGCTCGTTCGTTTTATATTGCATACGCTGGTTTTACAAATGGATACATCTGGTTAAATGTACCAGCACAAATACTGCAAAGAAATAATATTAATCAATACTTTCATTATTCAAACATCAGTTTTACCTCACAAGCCTTGTACTCAAATTTGTAATTTTATCCTACGAAATTAATAGCGCCGAATGATTTTTATAGAATAAGATATTGCTATTTTTAGGAGCAATATCTTATTTTTTTTACTTTTGTCAAAACAAATGTTATGATGAAAAAGAAAATCCTTGTTGAAATTTTACTGCATCTGGTGTTTTGGGTGCTCACTTTTTATTATTTTACAAACAATTCTTTTCTACGCTATCCTTCATCATTAGATCCAAATAAAGAATATTATGCTCTTTTACTGATTATTGCTGTTATTTACTCCAATTATTTTTGGCTAATTCCCCACTATTTTACCCAACAAAAGCTTTTAAAATATTTCTTTTTCTTACTGTCTATTCTATTACTGATTACTACGCTGGAATTTATAATGCTTGTTGATAATATAAAAATCATCACATCTAATCTCGAACATAAAATTCAAATGGGTGTATTGCGATTTAATTATTTTGGTATTTTATTTCGAGATGCGTTGTTTGTAGGTTTTTTTACGATGTTCAGAATATATCGCGATGCCATTGAAGCCTATAAACTTTTAAAAGAGAAAACAGCATTAGAAAAACAGCAATTAATTACCCAGATAAACATGGTAAAATCGAAGGTAAATACACATTTCTTTTTTAATACCCTTAATAGTATTTATTCGCTGGCATTAGACAAATCTGATAAAACACCCGATATCGTTCTAAACCTTTCCGATTTAATGGAGTATGTAGTTTCGGATAGCGAAAATGAATGGGTTCCGCTTGAAAGCGAAATAAGATTTATTCAGAATTATATCGCCTTGGAAAAAGTCCGCCATCAAAACATGAATTTGAATTTTGATATTAAAGGTGAAACATCTGGCAGAAAGGTTCCTCCCATGATTTTTGAATCATTTGTAAACAATGCGTTTAAATATACAGATATCAATAATAATGGTTTTATAAACATCCGTATTGAATGTAATTCGGCTGAAATTATTTTTGATTGTGAGAATTCTGTGTATAAAATTGGAAACCCAACCGTAAAATCAACAGGTAAAGGGATGACAAATACTTACAACCGATTAAATTTACATTATAAAGATAAATATCAATTAGAAATAATTAACGAAGAGGATAAGTATAAAGTAAATTTATTACTTAAATGCAAATGATACTGTTTTACTTATTTATTTTTTTTTGAAATGATCTCTGTTGGGCGGGCTTATTTTAATATTCTGTCCATCATTGAGGGCAATATATTCTCCGTCATAACATTTGGCTTTTTTGATATTAAAGATGTAACTCTGATTGGCAAAAGAAAATTCTTCTTCTGGTAAGATCTCCATTATTTCTTTGAGAGATTCTATTTTGTAATAGGGGCCATCTAAATCAGTATATATCTCAATGTGATTTCCCGTTTTGGTAATGTAATAAATATCTTTTATCTCAATCTGAATAGTACTTTTTTCTTTTAACCTGGAAGCAAATATATAAGTAGTAGTGTGTTTCTTTAACTGACCGATATATATATCATCTTTTAGTTTCTTTTCTGTTTCAATTATACTGCTAACCCTGTTGAGTGCTTCAAATAATCTTTCCTGACGTATTGGTTTTGTAAGAAAATCTGTGACCCCACGATCAAAACCGTCAACTGCATAGTTTCGATGAGAAGTAGTTACTACAACTTTTATTGATTTATCAATATATTTTAGCATTTCAAATCCATTTAAATTGGGCATGTCGATATCTAAGAAAATAAAATCGGGTTTCTTTTCTTTAACTGCTTCAATTGCAGTAACTACATCGTAATATTCTCCCACACATTCAAAATGCGTATGAATCTCCATTAATTTTATTATTACATTATGTGCCTGCAAATCATCATCAATCACCACATATTTATAAGTTGCCATTTTAAATCTTGCTTGTTTATAAAATTTTTCATTTGAATTATAATTACAAAAATAATAATTTTCTAGTATTCAATATAAAAATAAATATTTTTTAACTTATGATATAAAATACGCTACTATTTTATAAGTTACAGAAAATCAATTTGATAATGCATTATCCCCCTTAATTAAAATCACTGTTTGTACCCATTTTATGTCACGATGTCACAAAAATCCCACAAAAATCTACAAAAATAAAAAATCTAAAAATCTGGTTTTAAGCGAAATAGAAAAATTCAATTTTGCGATGTCATTTAAATGTCACTTAAATGTCACTCTTGTGTCTAAATAACAAAAGCAGCTTTATCTTTGGAGTAGCATAAGTTACATTTAATTCGATGTTTTAATCCATATTTACAATGCATTATTCACAGTAAGAATTTAAAAACTAGTAATGTATAAAAATTAATATTTTAACCATGTTTTACTTTAGAATTAACAGTATAAAAATCTCAGACATCAAAGAGCGGCCCAACTATTTGCTTATCGAATCTGCTATGCTTCCATTAAAGCTGATTAGTTTTATTACAACCGAAAACAGTGTTTTACCAGATATGAGTGCTTTCCTTCATGCATCTGATTTTAATCTTAAAAAAACTCTTTTAAAACAAGCCATTGAAACTGTAATCTCAACAAGGATTTATACTAAAATTGACAATGTGATTGACAATTATAACTTTAGTTTTAGAAGTCCGGGTTATGTATTATATAAATCCAATAAAATACCGAACGATTTCAATTGGCAGTTTATTGCATATGAAAAAGAGCAAGATATCAGAGAAGGATGCCAAATGTCAGAAAATATTGTAAACGATCCAGATTTTGATAATTTTACTAGAAAACTGACTGCTATTCTCAATAAAACATCCAATCCTTCACGTTCAGCTGCGGTTTCTATAGCCAGATATGCAATTAATGTTACCTCAAGAATTGCTAAACAAAACCATAACGATTTATTAGGGATTTCCTATACTTCATTGAATCGCAGTCAAGATTATATTTATGGGGGGCGAATAAGAGATAGGATTTCTGACATGACCAATAATATGTTTATTGATTACTCAATTTTTGGGTATGACGAATAAAAGTAATAAATATAAAACATGGGAAAAAGAAATAAAATTAAAGATGACAATACCTGGTCTCAAAATCAAATAGAACAAGTATGGAAAAAAGGTGTTAAAATTCCACATTTTTCTCCTGACTGCTGGCGGATTGATATGTGTGGTGTTTTTATTAAATATTCTGAATTTGGCAATAAAAATTCAGAATATGGCTGGGAAATCGACCCTGTCATTTCGGTTTCAAATGGAGGAAATGACAATATTGAAAATCTTCAACCCTTAAACTGGATCAATAAATTGGTGAAAGACAAGAAAATGAATAAAATATTTCAATCTAATATAACGAACATTATTATAAATCATCCACTTGCAATAGCAAATTAATTATCTAAATGAACATCTATTATGAAAGAAATTGGAACGGATCATTTTATCTATGAAAATGAAATCTATGATATGAAACAGTATCAAACAGCTGCTAAGGGATACCAGGTAATTTTATATAAAAACGGTCAAAGAGCAAATCCTTTTAATTATAAAGTTGGTCGTGATTATTCAGTTTATCATAGCGAAAATGCTTTTGAGAAACTCTTACAAATTGCCAAAAACGATATTATAGAAGGCCTTGTATTTGGTAAAAGATTGTAAAATTAAACGGTATAATTCCAGCCATTTATATGAAGATCAAAAAAATGTTTGAAAATAAATATTTACTTTCATAATTCCCTTTGTATTATAAAATGGATAAAAATATTTTGTAAGCCTTTGAAAAAAATTTAGGAATAAGTTTTTCACCATAAATTCCTAAGTTTTTCAATTAACATCTCCTGGCAATTTCACTGAAGCTGATGAACAGCTTTCTGATTTACTTTTTGGATAAAACCCATTGCAATCTTTATTTTGTTTATATTTGTATTTTAAAACATGCAAATGGCGTATAAATCTGTAAACAAATCAATTGTATTCCTTTTATGGCTGGTGTTTGCGCTTGTTTCATGCAATAACGACTCCAAAGAAACAAAACATACAAAAGAGGCAGATTTGCTTTCGACCATCAAAAAAAGAGGCAAGTTAATTGTTACCACAAATTATAATTCAATAGAATATTTTGTTTACAAAGGATTCCCCATGGGTTTCCAGCTGGAAATGTTGAAAGCTTTTTCAAATCATTTGGGAGTTAAATTAGAACTTTTGATTACCAATGATTTGGCAACAAATGTTGGGTTTCTGGCAATTGGGAAATGCGATTTGATTGCTTGTAATATCACGGTTACCAAGGAACGCAGCCAGGCTGTGGATTTTACCATCCCCATACTTCAAACCCGACAAGTTTTGGTGCAACGCAACCCTGAAAAAACGAAGGATAGTATCCTTAAAAAAACAATTTTTATCAAAAATTTATCTGGTTTAGCTGGCAAAACAGTTTATGTTCAGAAAAACAGTGTACATTACGATCAATTGCTAGAAATCCAGAAACAGATAAAAAGTAAGATTCATATTGTAGAGAGCGATTCTTTAGAGACTGAACAATTAATGGAATCAGTTGCAAATGGACAGATAGATTATACAGTTACTGATGAAAATTTTGCCCAGGTAAATAATACGTATTACAGTAATTTAGATTTTAAAACGCTAGTAAGTGGTAAGCAAAATCTTGCATGGGTAGTCCGTCATGGATCGGATAGTTTGTTAATGGCTATCAATTCTTGGTTACTTAAATATAAAACTACGGTTCAGTATAAAATAATTTATGATAGATATTATCGCAATCCACGTTCTGTCAATATTGTACAAAATGAGTTTTATGCTATTAAAAGAGGGAAGATATCAAAATACGATAAAGAGATTAAAAAATACAGCAAAATGATAGGTTGGGATTGGCGATTATTGGCTTCCCTTATCTATCAGGAATCTAATTTTCATCCTGAAATAGTTGGTTGGTCGGGTGCTTTTGGAATAATGCAAATGATGCCTGAAACTGCTCATAGGTTTGGAGTTACGCCATCATCTTCTGTTGCCGAACAAATCAAAGGAGGTGTAAGGTTAAAAATAGTATTAGATAGATTATTACCTAAGGAGATTAGCAATCCTGATGAGAGGATAAAATTTATTCTGGCAGCATACAATGCCGGATTTGAACATATCATGGACGCTAGAAATTTAGCACGCAAATATGGGAAAAATCCTAATATCTGGACCAATCATGTGGAATACTATCTGAAAATGAAGACTAAAGCTAAATATTACAACGATCCTGTTGTAAGGTATGGCTATTCTCGAAATAATGAAACCTTTCGCTTTGTAAATGAAGTCTTGGAAAGATTCAAACATTATAAAAATATTGTGAAAAAATAGCCAACCCTCCTAAAGTTTTTTTCTTACTTTTAAAAAATCTTTTAAAAATTTATTATTTATTTTAAACCATTCATAATGAATGTAAACGGCAAGTACTATCTTACAATTTGGATGGAAAACGAAAAAGTAAGTATGATTAATCAAAATCTCTTACCTTTTCGATTTGAAATATTTGAGTCTACAAACTATGTGGCAAGTTGTGAAGCCATCAGAACCATGATAGTTAGAGGTGCTGGTGCCATTGGTGCTGCTGCAGGATTTGCAATGGCACAGGCATTTATACAGGCAAAAGGCAACCTCCTTTTTGCAGAAAATGCAAGAAAAGAAATTGAAGCAAGCCGTCCTACAGCCCGCAACCTTTTTTATGCCACAGCCCGGGTTTTTAAAGCCGGTTGTATTTCATCAGGAAATGCAGTTTCAGAGGCTCAGAAAATTGCAGCTGAAGATGTGGAAGCCGGGAAAAAGATAGGTGTAAATGGCAATGTGCTCATCAAAAACAATTCAAATATTTTAACCCATTGCAATGCAGGTTGGCTCGGGTTTGTAGATTATGGAAGTGCATTATCGCCCATTTATGAAGCCAACAGGGCGAAGAAAAAACTAATGGTCTATGTGGATGAAACCCGTCCCCGTGGGCAAGGGGCCAGATTAACTGCCTGGGAACTCCAAAACGAAAACATTCCTCATCTTATTATTCCAGATAATGCCGGAGCCTATTTAGCCTCAAAAGGAAAGATTGATATGATGATATGTGGCGCTGACAGAATTGCAGCCAATGGAGATACTGCAAATAAAATTGGGACCTTTGAGAAAGCAATAGTAGCCAAAACCTTTGGCATTCCTTTTTATATTGCAGCGCCCCTCTCAACCTTTGATATCAATACCCTTACTGGAGACGATATAATAATTGAAGAACGTTCCCAGGATGAAGTTTTGTATCAGACAGGATTGGATGAAAACAATGACTTGAGAACAATTTTAGTTTGTTCACCAGAAAGCAAGGCTTTTAACCCAGCATTTGATGTAACACCAGCTTCTTATATTACAGGTTTTATAACCGAAAAAGGAATTATCCCTGCTGAGCAATCCATCATTAAAAACATTTTATCATGAACTTTGAAAAGGAGAAACAAGAAACTGCATATTTTATGCGACGATTGTACGAAAGAGGACTAACGACATGTTCGGGAGGAAATGTAAGTCAGAGAATAGGTGATGTTGTTTTGATTACTGCATCTCAAACTGACAAAGCCAGTATTCAGGGTGAACAAATAGCCGAAATTCACATCATCGGAGATAATCTTACACCTCATCTTTGTCCGAGTATGGAAACCACCATGCATTTGGCTGTTTATCGAATGAGAGAAGATGTAAAAGCAATTGTTCATGCACATCCTGTAACTGCAACTGCTTTTGCAACTACCAATAAGAAAATTAATTGTACTTTAACCGGAGAAACCCGTGCAATTATAGGAATTCCTGTTAATGCTCCTTATGCATTGATGGGCACTGAAGATTTAGCGAAACAAGTCGCCGAAGCAGCCATAAAAGCGAATGTAGTATTGATGGAAAATCATGGTGTCATTTGTTTTGGCAAAAATCTGTTGCTTGCTTTCGATAGAATGGAAGTGTTGGAAGCAGCAGCAAAACAAACGTTAATAACACATTTGCTGGGAGATAAAAAAGAAATTTCGTCTCAGGATTTAAATGAAATCGATCATTTATTTTCTTAATTTTTTTGTATTTTCGGGATGTGTAAAAATTAACGAAAGCTAAAGTCTTGAGCATATTGAAACCTCAAATAATTAAAAAATAAGAAAAAAATATAATTACAACTTATGAAAATTGCAGTAATTGGATTTGGCGCAGCAGCAATTGGCTTTATCGAAAGAATGAAAAATGAAGCGCACGAAATTGTAGTATTTGAGAAAAGCAAAGACATTTATTCTTCAAGTATTTCGGGTATAAGAGCTGATGGAAAGTTATTTGTTTCTTCAGAAATGGGGGGTGATATGTTTATAGATCTTGCGTTGCAAAAACAACTGGTTGATTTCTATATAAATAATACAGAAGATCATCAAGTGGAAACCGGCAAGTCTTTTACAAATAGTGACTACTTTAATAATTTTTACGATAAAGGATTTATGCCTGTTTCAGCCGATTTTTATCACCTAGGTACAGATCAGTTAAAAATGGTATTGTTCAATATTTACGAAAATTTTAAAACTTTCAAAAATGTAAGTTTTAGATTTGAAGAGCATATTTTGTCAGTAAGAACTGAAGGTAATAAAGTATTCGTTGGTAACAATGAGGAAGCATTTGATAAAGTTGTAATTGCAGTTGGAAGAAGTGGCCATAAATTAGTAGATACGATTGTTAAGGACCACCCAGAATTAATTCTGGATAATACCAAAGTTGACTTAGGTATCCGATATGAAGTGCCTAATCATATTGTTGCTGATCTCAATAAAGAAATGTACGAATTCAAGGTGAAGTACAAAAGCAAAACCGGATACATGGTTCGTACTTTTTGCAACAATCCTTCCGGCTTTGTCGTAACTGAAAATTACGACGATTTTGTAACAGTAAATGGTCATGCAAAGATGAAAGAAAAAAGCCGTAATACCAATTTTGCTATTTTGGTGACCATTCAACTTACAGAACCTTTTAACAACCCCATTGGATATGGTTCTCATATTGCAAAGTTATCTAATTTGTTAGCAGGAAAAGGAAAAGTAATCCTTCAAACTTACGATCATTTCAAAAATTCAAAAAGGACTAAAAATACATACCGAATTCAGCCTACTTTGAACGAGAATAGTTATATTTTAGGTGATATTAACCTTGCTTTTCCAAGAAGGATCATCGAAAGCATCGTTGATTTTATTGAAACCCTCGACAAGGTAATTCCCGGAATCGCTTATCCTGATAATCTGGTATATGCACCTGAAATTAAATTTTATTCAAATTTGTTAGACAATACCAAACTGCAAAATCTTAAATTTGTGGGTGATTGTTCAGGACATACGCGCTCAATTATTTATGCAACAGCTCATGGCTATTTAATGGCAGAAGAATTTTTAAAAAATTAAGCTTGAGTTTGCTCAATTAACAAATAATGTTCATGGGCTGGCTTCTAGCCACCTTTTTTGTAAAAAGGAAATTATGATTTTTGAAACACATCAATTATATCATATTTATAATCAAGGGAATAATAACCAAACTATTTTCTTTACAAGGGAAAACTATCTTTTCTTTTTGAAGAAAATAAACCAATATATTTTATCTCATGCTGATATACTAGCTTGGTGTTTGATGCCTAATCATTTTCATTTAATGGTGTATGTGAATACATTGGAATATCCTCAAAGTCACGGGGTGACTCCAAGTCACCCCGTGACTAACATTAGAACACTAAACGATAGTATTGCTATTGTTCTCAGGTCTTATACAAGAGCTATTAATGTGGAAAGAAATCGCAGTGGTGGATTATTTCGTGAGGCTACAAAAGCCGAATGTATTACAAAAATTAATGCTATAAAACCTTCTTATTTGAATACTTCAAAAGGAACATTGATTAATGTTGGAAATCCAGTAAAAGAGTATCCTCAAGTATGCTTTAATTATATCCATTTAAATCCGGTTGTTGCTTGTTTGGTTGATAAAGCTGAGGATTGGGAATTTTCTTCATTCAGCGATTATTCGGGAATAAGAGATGGGAAATTAATAAATAAAAAGAGAGCCGAAGAATTTGGGCTACAATTATACAAAGATTAATAAGCTGACTTCAAGTTGCACCATGGAAAGAAAATTAAAATGATATGATAAACAAATTTTCATTAAACAAAATAGTATTATTTATAACTTTAGCTGTAATTATTGTTTCATGTTCACCCAAGATTATTCAAAATGAACAACAAGCTTTATATAAACCTTCGACCGATAGTCTTAAAACACATTCTCCTGACGGCCTGATTTCAATTCAGCCGAACAAAGATGTTATCTCTGAAATGACAGATACCGTATTTGAAGACAATCTGCAAACTGTTTTGATTCACAAAAATGGATGGGAAATGTCGTTGCCTATCATTGGATTAAATACCAACGAAACCATTTCTTTCTCATTCGATGATTTAGAAGGAGATATCAAAAGATACAAATACAGGATTCTTCAATGTGATGCCAATTGGCAACCTTCGCAAATCAATATTTCTCAATACATTGATGGTTTTACGGAAGAGAACATTGTGGATTATAAATTATCATTCAATACAATACAAAAATACACCCATTATAATCTGATTTTCCCGACCACAACCATGAAAATTTCAAAGTCAGGGAATTATGTTTTAATTGTATATACAGATGATGATATCAATAAGTCATTGATTGTTAAACGTTTTATGGTGTTGGAGCAAAAGGTAAATATCAATGGGAAAGTAAATGATGCAAACAATTTAAATGACAGAAAATATAAGCAAGAAGTAGATTTCAATATCATTACAAATAATTACATCATCAATAACCCATCAAGAAATTTAACAGTAAAGATATTTCAAAATATGCGTCCCGATAATGCAATTTGTAATTTGAAACCGCGCTTAATAAAAGGCAATGAATTAGACTACGATTACGATGAAGGAAATACTTTTAATGGAAGTAATGAATTTAGGAATTTCGACATTAAAAGTCTAAAATACAATTCAGAACGAATTTCCCGAACTGAATTTGAAGAGGGAGCCCATCATGTTTATTTACACAATGATCTGGCCCGTCGATTTAAAGTTTATAAAACCGAAACTGATATTAACGGAAAAAGAGTCATAAAAGCAGATTATATCACTGATAGCGAGACAGAAGCTGATTATACCTATGTGCATTTTACATTGCCCTACGATATTCCGACTGTTGAAGGGAATCTCTATATTTATGGAGCTTTTACAAACTGGAAATTGGATAATAACGCAAAGATGACCTATAGTTATAAAAAACGTGCTTATGAAGCTGCAGTTTATGTAAAACAAGGATATTATAATTATCAGTATATACTCCTAAGACCTAATAAGGAAATTGATGAAACTTTCGTAGAAGGCAATCATGCGGATGCCGAAAATGATTATTATATTTTTGTGTATTACCGTCAAAATGGAGAATTGTACGACAAACTGATAGGTTTTAGGCAACTGAACTCAATCAACAACAGAAACTGATTTTCAGCTACCTATAAATTCCATCTCCGCTTTTCAGCAGTATCAGTATCCAATCAACATCCGCATTTTTTTGATTTTATCGAATTTATACAACAATAAATACAAATGCTGCGATTGCCATTATTGAAACGATGATAATAATTGCTTTCGATTCAGATTTAATCAAAGCATTGCATTCACTTAATTTAGAGCTTGCTAATTCATTGTTGAAATTAGTTCCCAAGGCATTGGTATATGCCTCCCTTGCATTGCGGTAGATTTGGATTTTCATAAAATCATCGCCGTGCATGATAAAATCATTGAATAAGATTTCTTCCTTACTTAGGTGAACGTCAGTATCATGATGTGCCATTGTATGATTATTTTATCATACAAATATAATCAATTTTGGCTCAGTTTCCCAAATTTATTTTCGAAATCTATAGCTTATTTAAAATATTCTTCCAGCTTGAAGTAATCTTTTGCCCTGACTCCTTTATCTGTTTGCTGGAGATTGCAGCATTCGTTGTAAATATCGTGTTCAAAAAACAAAATACTATCATTGGCCAATGCTTCATTCAGGAAAATTTCTTTTTCGGAAAGAGAAACCAAAGGCTGGGTATCATAACTGATTATATAAGCCAGAGGGATGTGAACGGCTGCAGGCATTAAATCGGCCATATAAACTACTGTTTTGCCTTTGTATTCAATAAAAGGTATCATCTGCCCTGCTGTATGCCCGTTGAATATTTTTACATGGAAGCCAGGAAATAAAGTTGTATCCTTATCTATGAATTTTATTTTACCAGCTTCCATTAAGGGGACAAAGTTTTCTTTGAGGAAAGATGCTTTTTCGCGGGCATTGGGTTGCATTGCCAATTCCCAATGCGAACGACTTATCCAATAACATGCATTTTTAAAAGTGGGTTCGTATGCACTTCTGTCTGCATTGTACTTTACAGCGCCTCCACAATGATCGAAATGCAAATGTGTCAAAACCACATCCGTAATATCATCAGCTGTATAGCCGGCTTTTCCTAATGAGGATTGGAGATTTTCTTCTCCATTCAGGTGCATATTTCTAAAAAACTTTTCATCCTGTTTATTACCAATTCCACAATCGATCAGGATTTTATGAGTATCTGTTACGGCCAATAAGCAGCGCATGCTCCAGTTACAAAGATTGTTTTCGTCGGCAGGATATTGTTTTTGCCACATTACTTTGGGCACTACACCAAACATAGCCCCTCCATCGAGTTTTAAATTTCCTGTATTTATGGTGTGAAGTTTCATGAGTTATTATATTTAATTTTTAAATTATCACATGGAATACGCCATATAATATCATTAACGGTTTGTATGAATATTATTCTTATGACTATTTCATTTGTTCTAATACTGATTTGTGATTTTTTTTATGTTTTACTTATCTAGAATGCCTAAAGAAAAAAATTAAAGAAACATAAGTCAATAAGTGAATAATAATTTAACTCTAAGTATTTCAAGTATTTTAAGTACTCAAGGCACTTTTTTACTCGTATTCTTTTGCCTGAATCTCTCCTTTAAGCAGCATCAGTCCATTCATCGAAAGGGCATGCATTTCATCTTCACCAGGATAAATATATACTTTGCTGATGAAACTTACCCGTTCTATGATCATATTGGTAAATAGTTTGCTATGTGCCAATCCACCTGTTAACAATATTGCATCCACTTCTCCTTTTAAAACTGTTGCCATTGCACCTATACTTTGGGCTACCTGGTAAGCCATGGCTGAATAAACCAAGGCCGCATTTGTATCACCGTTTTGTATGCTGGTTTCAACTTCCATTGCATTGTTAGTACCCAGATAGGCTGACATTCCTCCATTTCCAGTTAATAGTTTTTTAATGCCAGCTTGCGTATATTTCCCCGAAAAGCATAAATCGACCAACTGTCCGGAAGGAAGTGTACCAGCTCGTTCAGGAGAAAAAGGGCCATCTCCATCTAATCCATTATTGGTTTCAATTATTTTCCCTTTATGATGAGCACCCACAGTAATTCCACTTCCCATATGTGTTACAATAAGGTTGATATCTTCATACTTTTTGTGAAATTCAGTTGAAAAACGTCTGGCTATTGATTTCTGACTCATGGTATGTAAAAAACTTCTGCGTGGTAATTCTGGTAAACCTGATAATCTGGCAATTTCATCAAACTCATCCACACAACTGGGATCAACTACAAATGCTTCAACTCCATTTCCAATGAGTTCTGCAATTTCTTTGGCAATATAGCCCCCAAGATTGGTTACATGTTCTGCCATTGGATGTTGAATGGCTTTGATCATAGCATCATTCACTCTGTAGACACCACTTTCCATTGGTTTCAACAAGCCTCCACGTGAAATTACGATGTTAAATTCTTCAAGTGCAAAACCGGCTGCAATTAACTCCTCGATGATTTGTTGTTTTCTGATTGTATGCTGATCGGCAATTTTCTCAAATTTTGACAATTCTACGACATTGTGCTTAATGTCTTTAAGAAAAACTGTTTTATTATCATGATATACCGATACATTTGTAGATAATGATGATGGATTGATTGCTAAAATTTTCATTTTAATTTATTTTAATTTTAATATACATAAGTATAATTGCCATGAGTTTTTTGAGTCTTTTTGAATTAGATTCCGATAACTTATAAGTATTTATAAGTACTTTTTTTCTATCCCCTTCCAGTTAATGATTTTGGGATGCGACCCGATCTTACACATTCAGAACGCAAGTTTCTTCCTACGATTTGCTCCACCATTTTACCTGTTTCCAATACTTTGTCGATGTCGAGCCCGACCTCAATACCCATTTCATCCATCATCACTACTAAGTCTTCGGTACAAATCAAACCTGTAATATTTGGATCGGCATAATAATATTTACCGGTTCCCGAAACTGGGACTCCATCCACAAAATTTGCAGGTTGTCCACCTATGCCTCCCATAGTAGCTTCATAATTGGTCATGCCTGCTTGTAAAGCTGCCAGCACGTTTGCCAATCCCCAGCCTCTGGTTGAATGAAAATGAACGATATGTTTGTCAGGTTTCTGGAAAGTATCCAGCAACATTGAATAATAGTCGTACACACGATTGGGTGAAGCTGAACCATCATGATCGGCATGTTCCACATCACTGGCGCCAATATCGAACCAGCGTTTGGTGAATTCGATGGCCTTTTTCATATCTGTGGGACCTTCTATCGGGCATCCCCAGATGGTACTCACAGTACCGTTAACTTTTAATCCGGCATCTCTGGCTAATTTAATCCATTTTTCAGCCATTTTCCAATAATCATCCAGGGATAAACCCGAATTTTTAATATGATGGGATTCACTGGTGGAAACCATCAATAAAATCCTGTTAGGGCCCCAACCTTCCAATTTAGCCTGTATGGCTCTTTCAATGGCTTTTTCGCGTATGGTAACACAAGTCAGTGATACATCTTTAAGCAATCCTGCAATATTCTTACTCTTATGAACAGCTTTCATCAAATTATCAGCATCCTTAAACTGTGGCATTCCTTGAGGATTGCCAAAATTAGTAAGCTCAATATGCTTAAAACCTGTTAATATCAACTGTTCTGCAACCCATAATTTAGCTTCGAGAGGGATATATTTGCTTTCATGTTGAAATCCATCTCTAACCGTAATATCGCCTATGGTAACTTTTTTTGGATAATTCATGTTCTATTCTGTTTATTAATTCTATGACTTAATAATAATATTTGTTTCAATTCATTTCTAAATACTCAAGGCAGTTTTCTATTTCTAAAGTTTCATTTCCGGAATTTCTCCCTCAACGATGAGTTTGCCTTCGGTTGAGTTGATAATTTCTTCAACCGAAACACCCGGAGCTCTTTCAATAAGTTTAAACCCATTTTCAGTAACTTCAAGCACAGCAATATCAGTAACAATTTTCTTAACACAACCCACACCTGTCAATGGCAAGGTGCATTTTTTCAATATCTTGGACTGCCCTTTGTTGGTATGTTGCATGGCAACAATAATGTTTTTAGCCGATGAAACCAGATCCATGGCTCCACCCATTCCTTTGACCATTTTCCCGGGGACTTTCCAACTAGCAATATCACCGCCTTCAGAAACTTCAAAAGCTCCGAGTATGGTTAAATCAACGTGTCCACCCCTTATCATGGCAAAACTTCTGGAAGAGTCAAAAAAAGAAGCTCCTTTTACATAGGTAATGGTTTGTTTGCCTGCATTGATTAAATCTGCATCTACATGCTCTTCTGTCGGGAAAGGTCCGATGCCTAACAATCCATTTTCAGACTGAAGGATTACATTGATGGTTGAAGGCAAGTAATTTGCTACCAATGTAGGAATACCAATTCCCAGGTTAACATAATCGCCATCATTGATTTCCTGAGCGATGCGTTTTGCTATTTGATTTTTGTCTAAAGCCATTTTTAATACTTATAAATGATGAATTATGAATGTAGAATGGTTCTTTGCTCTATTCGTTTTTCATAGTTTTCTCCTTTGAAAATCCGTTGAACATAAATGCCCGGTGTATGAATACAATTGGGATCCAACTCACCAGCATCAACCAATTCTTCAACTTCTGCAATGGTTATTCTACCAGCTGTAGCCATTACTTCATTAAAATTATTGGCTGTATTTTTGTAAATCAGATTTCCATGTGTGTCACCTTTCCAGGCTTTAACAATAGCAAAATCTGCCTTTAAAGCAGTTTCCATCAAATGTATCTTGCCGTCAAAATCTCTGATTTCCTTACCTTCGGCTACTTCTGTTCCATAACCTGCTGGCACAAAGAAGGCTGGAATACCGGCTCCGCCTGCTCTTATCCTTTCGGCAAGTGTTCCCTGTGGTACGAGTTCAACTTCCAGTTCTCCATTGAGCAATTGTCGCTCAAATTCAGCATTCTCTCCAACATAAGAGGAAATCATTTTGCGGATTTGTTTGGTTTTCAACAACAAGCCCAATCCAAAATCATCCACACCAGCATTGTTGGAAATACAACATAATCCTTTGATATTGGATTCAGAGAGTGCTTTTATTGAATTTTCAGGAATCCCACATAAGCCAAAACCTCCTACCATCAAAGTCATATTGTCACTTATTCCTTGTATAGCTTCATTTACATCTTTAACAACTTTATTCATATTAGGTATTTTTAATGAAAACTGTATTGATTAAACACTTCAACTGCCTTTTTTGTTGAATTATTTAATTTTTCCAAATTTAAATTATGAGATATATTATTCTTTTCCAGATAGTAAACCAAATCTTCTGTTTTCAGGTTCCCAACCAGTTCTTTAGCTGACATAGGACATCCACCCAAACCTAAAATTACAGCATCAAATTGACGGCAACCGGCTTTATATGCCGCATCAACTTTATCTCGCCAGGAATCATTGGAAGCATGCAAATGAAAACCAAATTCAATTTCAGGAAATTCAGGAATTAATATAGAAAAAATCTCTCTGATTTTTTCTGGTTTTCCAATGCCAACAGTATCTGCCAAACTTATTTTTTTTACACCTAAATTCCTGATGTATTCAACTGTTTCGTTTACTGTTTCAAAACTAACGATATCACCATAAGGATTATCAAAAACCATTGATAAATAAACAAGCAATTCTTTTTTATTATTTACACAAAGGTTTTGAATATCTTCTATAGTGTGCAATGCTTTGTCGACATCTGATTTGATATTCAATTGTAAAAATGTGGGAGATAGAGAAAAAGGGAACCCAAGATAAGTAATTTCTTCAAAAGGGGCAGCATTTTGAGCACCTTTGGTATTGCCAATAATTGCCAGCAATTTAGTTCTAGAACCTGATAGATCCAGTTTCTTAACAACCTCTGCAGTATCCATTAATTGCGGAATAGCTTTTGGCGAAACAAAACTCCCGAAATCAATAATGTCAAAACCCACTTTAAGCAAAGCATTGATATACTCCACTTTCATTTCAGTAGGAATAAATGGAATTATTCCTTGCATGGCATCACGCGGACATTCGGTTATTTTAACCAGATTATCATTTTTCATGCCGGCAATATTTAACACCCAATATATCTGGAAATTACTATTCTCTGGATTTCAGAAGTACCTTCGCCAATTTGTAGTAATCTTTGGTCTCTGTAAAACCTTTCAATATCATAGTCTTTCATCAATCCGTAACCACCATGTATTTGTACTGCTTCGTCTGCCACTTCTTTAGCTATTTCGGAACAATATAATTTTGACATGGCCGCTTCCTTGGCAAACGGATGGTTGTTGTCTTTCAACCAGCAAGCTTTGTAAAGCAGATTTCTAGCCAGTTCAATTTTTAAGGCCATATCTGTCAGTTTGAAGGAGATAATCTGTTGTTTGCAAATAGGCTTTCCAAACTGAACTCTTTCCTGAGCGTATTTTAAAGCCAGTTCATACGCTCCTTGTGCTAATCCAAGGCCCATTGCAGCTATTGATAAACGGCCACAATCCAGGGTGCCCAGCATAATTTTAGAACCTTGTCCCTGTTTACCCAAAATATTGGAAGCAGGAACCTTGCAATTGTCAAAATACAATTCTGCTGTATTGGATGCACGCCACATCATTTTGTCGTGCATGGTTTTAGCTTTAAAACCCGGTGTCCCATTTTCAACAATGATGGTAGAAAATTCCTTTTCCCCTTCTTTTTCTCTTGAAATAACCTGTATGATAGAACCCCAAGTAATTTCAGTAGAAGCATTGGTTATAAAAATTTTAGAACCATTGATTACCCATTTATCTTCTTCTAAATAAGCGTTGGTTTTAGTATTTCTGCTATCGGACCCTGCATTGGGTTCTGTCAGACCAAAACCCCAGAGTTTTTTACCAGTGCATAATTCAGGTAGGTATTTCTGCTTTTGGGCTTCACTACCATAGTAAAACAAAGGATTGATACCTAGGGAATTTCCAGCAGCTACGGTAGCTGCCTGTGAACTGTCGATTCTGGCAAGTTCTTCAACGGCAATTATATAGGAAATATAATCAAAACCTTGTCCCCCATATTCAGGTGAAACTATCATTCCAAATAAACCCATTTCTCCCATTTTGTGTGTCAGGTCTATTGAAAATTCCTGTTTATCATCTAATTCTTTAGCGATAGGTTTTATTTCCCTTTCAGCAAAATCTCTGACTGATTGTCTGATCAGATGATGTTGCTCATTGAGCAATGGATTGTTCATGTGTTATATATATTAAGTTATTTATTTTAATCTTTAAATATCAATAAAGCTGTAGTAGTATCAACCATTTGACCAGGTTCAACATTTACAGATTCAATGATGGCTGTTTCTTTTGCACAGTAAATTCTGTTTTCCATTTTCATGGCTTCTATAATAAGCAAAACATCTCCCTTTTTCACCACATCGCCTTCTTTAACATTGATTTTAATTACTTTTCCAGGCATAGGTGAATTGATATTATTCGTAACTTCAATAAAATCTTCAATTCTAAAAGTGGAGGTATCTTTGTGCAAAATATCTTTTCTGATTAAGCTGAATACAAATCCGGAATAACTTAGAAATGCATTGCATTTTAAGTCTTCAGAAATATAGGCTGTATAGTATACATCGTTGATAAAAAATTCAATTTTGTGGTCCTCTATTGATTTAATAACGGATAGATATTTTTCTCCCGAAAACTCAAATTGATAGTCGTTGTTTTTTATATGGTCAATGTTGATATAATATTCAATTTCAGAAAGATAAATTCTGATTCTCATCAAATCACGCCAATACCCGATGGTATTCCATATATTGTGTTCATGCATACAATGTTTTCTTTCCTGTATAGCTTTGTTATTCAGACTGTATAAAGTGTAAGCAATTAATGGAATTTGAGGAGGTATTTTGTTTTTTTCGATATTCAGCTTTTCAATAATTTGGGGCGTGAATTCGTCGCAAAATTTAGTAGAGATTTTGTTCTGAATAAAAGCTTCATTTTGTAAAAGTGCAATTAAATACGAGATATTTGTGTTGATGCCATGAATAACAAATTCATACAAAGCTGTCAGCATTTTTTGGGTAGCTTCTTCCCGGCTATTGCTCCAGACAACTAATTTGCATATCATTGGATCAAATGAACTCTTGATTTCGGTATGTTTTGTAATTCCAGTATCAATTCTAATATCAGCAATTTCAGGTTCTTTGAACAACAACATTTTTCCGGGTGAAGGCTGAAAGTTATTAGCGGGATCTTCAGCATATATCCTACATTCGATTGCATGTCCTGTTTGCTTAACATCTTCTTGTTTCCATCGCAATGGATTTCCAGCTGCTATACGTATTTGTTCTTCAACGATGTCAATGTTGCAAACCATTTCGGTAACAGGATGCTCCACCTGAATTCTCGTATTCATTTCCAGAAAATAGAAATTCAGGTCTTCATCTACCAGGAATTCAATAGTACCGGCATTGTTATAAGCAATTTCTTTACCGATTCTAACGGCGGCTTCTCCCATTCTTATTCTCAATTCAGGTGTTAATGTGGGAGAGGGAGATTCTTCGATGATTTTCTGATACCTGCGTTGGATCGAACATTCCCTTTCGAAAAGATGAATAACATTCCCAAAGTTATCGCCCAGAATCTGGACTTCGATATGTCGTGGGTTTTCAATGTATTTTTCAATATAAACCGTTTCGTCGCCGAAATAGGATTTTGCTTCTCTGCTGGTAGTTTCAATGGCATCTGAAAGTTCAGCATCGGTATATACAATTCTCATTCCTTTGCCACCACCGCCTGCTGCAGCTTTTATTAAAAGCGGGAAGGCAATATTTTTGCTGGCTTCAAGCAATGTTTCTTTATTCCCGATAATACCTTTGGTCATAGGGATATTAAGCTTGCTTACAAATTCGCGAGCTTCAATTTTATTGCCCATTACCTTCATCGAATGGGTTGTAGGGCCTATAAAAATAATACCTGCTTCGTTACAGGCATCTACAAATTTTGAATTTTCAGCCATAAAACCATAGCCAGGATGAATGGCATCACAATTCGATTTTTTGGCAATTTCAATAATTTTCTGAATATTCAGATAGGTTTCGCTGAGCTCGGATTCTCCAATACAATGTGATTCATCTGCAAAGCTAACATGCAAAGCGTCTTTGTCTATTTCCGAATAAATAGCCACTGTTTTTATGCCCAGTTTTTTAGCTGTCTTCATGACTCTTACAGCTATTTCTCCTCGATTTGCAACCAGTATTTTATTGATGATATTCATTTATTATTCGTAATTATTGATTTTTAATTCCTAATTAATTTTTACCCAATTTGGTTTCCGTTTCTCCAAAAATGCGGCCATGCCTTCTTGTCCTTCTTCCGATGCACGGATGTCAGCTATCATATTAGCCGTATAATCATGCATTTCGTCAAAACTAAGGACATTCGTAATGTTGAAAATTAAATTTTTACAATGTTTGATAGCATTGGGACCACTAGTTTTCAGCAAGTCGATTACAGATTGAACATATTCCTCCATTTTTGCATAGGATTCCAGCGATTTGTTAACCAGCTTAAAAGCTTCAGCTTCTTTTCCTTTAATTCTTTTACCTGTAAGCATCAGTTCTCTCGCAGCATATTCACCTATTCTTTTTATAACATAAGGAGAAATACAAGCCGGAACAATACCGATTTTAACTTCACTCAAAGAAAATGTAGTATTGTCGTCACAATACGCCCAATCGCAGGCTGCCAGCAAACCATTGGCACCTCCCATTGCAACACCATGTACCAAAGCTATGGTTGGTTTTTTGCAGGTATAAATTTTCAACATACATTGAGCTAATTTTTTACTTTCGGCAAGATTTTCAGCATAAGCGTTTTTAGCAACATCACTCATCCAATTTAAATCTGCACCTGCACAAAATGATTTTTCTTTGCCTCTTAAAATAACAGCAACAATGGTTTCGAGTTCATTTACACTTTCAAAAGCATCGGTAATTTCTTCAATCATTTTGTTATCGAAGGCATTATGAAAATTGGGTCTGTTTAACCAGATTGTAAATATGCTGTCTTTTATTTCAATTTCTAATGTTTGGTATATCTTCATTTAAATTGCTTTTCTTATAGAGTGGCGGAGTGACTCCAAGTCAACACGTTACTCTAATAATTTTTTTACATTCTAAAAATTCCGTATTTTGTTTCCGTATATTTTTTATTTAATGAGCTGGCGATTCCCATTGCAACTATTTTACGTGTATTCACTGGGTCTATCATGCCATCGTCCCATAGCCTTGAAGTGCTGTAATAGGCAGATCCTTCTTCATTGTATTTCTGGATAATGCTTTGATAAAGTTTTTCTCTTTCTTCTGCAGAAAGTTCTTGACCCTTGGCTTTTAATTGGTCTTCTTTTACTGTAATCAATACATTGGCAGCTTGTTCGCCTCCCATCACTGAAATTTTTGCATTGGGCCACATAAATAGAAATCTTGGATCGAATGCCCTGCCCGCCATTGCATAATTGCCTGCGCCGAAACTCCCTCCAAAAACAACTGTAAATTTAGGAACATTGGCATTGGCAACGGCATGTACGAATTTTGCCCCATCACGGGCAATGCCTCCGTGTTCGTATTGTTTGCCTACGATAAAACCTGTAATGTTTTGTAGAAATAAAATAGGTGTATTTCGCGATGTACAAAGTTCAACAAAATGGGCTCCTTTTAGGGCTGTTTCTGAAAACAAAACCCCATTGTTGGCAATGATGCCAACAGGGTAACCCATGATGTGAGCAAATCCACAAACTATAGTGGGAGCATACCTGGCTTTGAATTCATGAAATTTACTACCATCTACCATACGGGCAATAATCTCGCGGGAATCAACCGGTTTTTTTAAATCCAGAGGTGCTATACCATATAATTCTTCAGGATCATAAAAGGGTTCTTCTACATCTAGAATTTCTAATTTAGTTTTTTCTTTATATGCCAACGTTTCAAATATATTTCTGCAAATCTGAATGGCATGAACATCATTCACTGCAAAATGATCGGATACGCCTGAAATTGAGGTGTGAACATCGGCTCCTCCCAATTCTTCGGCAGTAACAATTTCTCCGGTTGCTGCTTTTACCAAAGGTGGACCTCCAATAAAAATGGTTCCCTGATTTTTAACAATAATGGTTTCGTCACTCATAGCAGGAACATAAGCACCTCCGGCAGTACAGCTTCCCATTACGATTGAAATCTGTGGAAGTCCTTTGGCTGACATTTGAGCCTGATTGTAAAAAAATCTTCCGAAATGATATTTGTCAGGAAAAACATTGGATTGATCAGGTAAAAAAACGCCACCCGAATCAACTAAATACACCGAGGGTAAATGATTTTCCATGGCAATTTCCTGAGCACGGATGTGTTTTTTGATGGTTTCCTTCATGTAAGTCCCTCCCTTGACTGTTGCATCATTGGCAATAATCATGGTTTCATGACCATGTATCACACCGATTCCGGTAACAATACCTGCTGAAGGAAACTGGTTTTCATACATATTATAGGAAGCCAAAGGAGATAATTCCAGGAAGGGCGTATTTGCGTCAATCAATAAATCAATTCGTTCCCTGACCAGTAATTTGCCTCTTTCTTTATGTTTTTCTATGGCTTGTGGTGGTCCGCCTTGTTTTACTCCACTCAGAATTTTTTTATATTCATCAAGCATTATGAGGTAGGCTTCCTTGTTTTTTTTAAATTCCTCAGATTGTGTATCAATTTTGGATTCTATTCTATACATTCCTTTATTTTTATGTAGGCAGTTAAAAAAATTTCGATATAAAATTAAAAAAAAATCAACAATTAGCAAGTCTTTTGTCGTATTTTTTTGAATTTCCTGTATTCATTCATCAATGAAGATAGAAACTAATGATAATAAACAACCGAAAAATTAAAACGATTGACAGTTGAAATATAGGATTCGTAATTTCAGCTTTTTGCATAAGGTAAAAAATAATCAAGAAAGACCGTGTAAATTAAATTTTACTGTATATTTGCCATTAGAAAACCCAATTTATTATTTAATTTTCAACTCAGATGCAAAAGCAAGTTGTATTTATTATCGTTTTATTGATCACCATTGGCCTGTTTACGTATACCCTCCGTAATATTATTGCCTTGTTCAGGTTGTGCCGGCCTTTTCCTATAAAAGACTTCGGTAAACGTTTTTCGATGATGCTAAGGGTGGCTATTGGCCAAAGTAAAATATTCCGCAAACCAGTTATTGGGCTTATGCATGCATTGGTATTCTGGGGTTTTTGCGTAATATCCATTGGTAGTATCGAAATGGTGATGGATGGAGTAAGCGGTAGTGAAAAAAGTTTAGCATTTCTGGGGGTGTTACATACTATAATATTTGCATCTGGTGATGTTTTTGCTGCCATCGTATTGATGATGATAACTCTTTTTATAGGAAGAAGAGCTTTTCTGAAAATCAAACGTTTTAATGGAATCGAACTTACCCATAAAAATCATTTGGATGCTTATATTGCATTAAGCATGATATTACTGTTGATGGTTTCGCTTTTGGGTATGAATACTTTTTACCTTACTTCTGTCAACCCTGCCGAAATTAAAGGATTTTATCCAGTAAGTAATTTTTTAGCAAATATCATCGGCAAAGGGGAGGAAGATGCTGATTTTTACCAAATGTTTTGGTGGATGCACATCGTTCTGATTTTTATCTTTGCCAATATGTTGCCTTATTCTAAACACTTCCATGTGTTTTTATCGGTTCCCAATGTATTTTTAAGTAGGTTGGAGCCTTTAGGAAAATTGTACAATATGGACAATGTAACCAAAGAAGTGAGAATGATGATGAACCCCGAAACTGCCTTTGCAGCAGCAGATGGCAATGCCGTTCCCGAAAGATTTGGGGTAAAGGATGCAGAAGATGTAAACTGGAAAAACTATTTTGATGCTCTATCGTGTACACAATGTGGCCGATGTACATCAGTTTGTCCCGCCAATATCACTGGTAAAAAGCTATCGCCCCGTAAGTTAATGATGGATTTAAGAGCCCGCATGAAAGAGAAATCAGCCGGATTGATAAAAATGGGTAAAGATTATGCTGATAATAAATCGCTGAACAAAGAATACTTCTCTTACGAAGAAATCTGGGCCTGCACTACCTGTAATGCCTGCGCCAAAGAATGTCCTATCAATATCAATCATCCCAGTTTAATCGTTGATTTACGTAGGTATCTGGTGATGGAGGAAGGTGAAGCCCCATCGGGAATTAAAGCTGCATTTACCAATGTTGAGAACAATGGAGCTCCCTGGCAGTTTTCGCCAGAAGACAGACTCTTATGGACCAAAGAAATTATTTCGTAAAAAATCAATTCAATACAATATCTCCAAATCAGAAAATTAAAAATGGAAAATACATATCTAGAAGTACCCGTTTTATCAGCATGTTTTGCAAAAGCACATCATCCAGAATATTTATTTTGGGTAGGTTGTCTGGGTTCATTTGACGACAGAGCCAAAAAGATTAGCCGAGCATTCTGCAAAATATTGGCTGCGTGTAATGTTGATTATGCAGTACTTGGCAAAGAAGAAACCTGTTGTGGCGATCCTGTGAGAAGAGCCGGCAACGAGATGCTTTACCAGATGCAGGCTATAAGCATTATCGAAATGCTAAAGATGTATGAAGTAAAAAAAATTGTCACATTCTGTCCACATTGTTTCAATACTTTTAAAAATGAATACCCTGACCTTGGTGGTGAATTCGAAATATTGCACGCTACCGATCTTTTAAAGCAATTGATAGAGGATGGAAAATTAAAAATCAAACCAGAAGTTTTAAAGAAGAACAACATCACCTTTCACGATCCATGTTACCTGGGCAGAGCCAATGATATGTACGATACATCGAGGCAGTTGCTGGATATGCTTACTGAAAACAGAAGCGAAATGAAGCGTTGCAAAAGTTTTGCCCTTTGTTGTGGTGCCGGTGGAGCACAGATGTTTAAAGAAGCCGAAAAAGGAGAAAAAGAAGTATTTATCGAAAGAATAGAAGATGTAATGGAAACCGGAGCAGACATTGTTGCCACTGCCTGTCCCTATTGTATGGTAATGCTCACCGATGGTATTAAGTATAAAAATAAAGAAGAAGAAATTGCGAATTATGATATCATTGAACTCATTGCAATGGCTTTGTAATGTTTAAATTTATCAAAAAAAGCTAAGAAAATCCAAACCTACGAAAGCCTTCACTGCTTTCAAAATCTCTGGTTTTATAATTAAAAAATCAGCATCTCATTTAAAAATTTATTTATTTTATGAGATGCTTTCTTATTTTTAAAAACGAAATCCCTTGCTGAAAAATAGCATGTAATATATAGATTTATAATCACTTCCATTCTCTTTTTTCTGATTTTTATTAAAATATTTTTTTAAACAACAACTAAAAATATAGAATATTTTTAACTTATAGGAATTTAATATAGTACATTTGTGAGGTGTGTTTGTAATAATTAAAATTAATATTTCAACACAAAAATTTATTTAATTATCTATATAATTTCACTTTCTCAATAAGCTAGTAATTACTACTGTTTTTTTCTACTGTTTTATTATTTCTAAAAAATAAAACCATGAAAAAACTTAATGTGCTGGGAGTAGCATCTTGCAGAGCAGATCTTGCAAATGCTCAATTTATATCACTGTATTTTGGTGTTAGACCCTTACATGCCAATTTTTATGAAACTTCCAGTAATTTTTATCCCTTTGATTTTTACCCGATTAATTACGCTCCTCAATCGTTTGAAGTAAGAGCAAATCAAAGCAGTACGATCTCTATTACTCAACATCCCGAAACATTTAATTGCAAATTTTCATTTTCTTTTACCGACCCATTTCCTACTGATAATGAAGGAATGACACAGAACCCTATCCTAAGGGGCGGTTTTGATGTTTTTGCAACGCCAAAGAAAGCAGCTTGTCTAATTACTCCCCCAACTTCCTTCATTAATAAGCAAGCCATATATTTTTATACGCATACGAAATTTTCCTATAATGCTCAAAAACAACACTCTGCTGCACAATTACAGACAGAACTTTCCAACAATAATTTGCCATTTGGAGTTAAAAATTATAAACTTAATTCAGAGAAAGTAACAATATAAAGGAATTTTTAAAACAATACATTTATTTTATGAAAAACATATACATTTTAATTATTGCAATCTTTACAATAAATGTATCAAATGCCCAATGGACATCTCAAATATCAGGAACTTCTTTATATTTAATTTCTGTTTATTTTACAGATGCAAATACAGGTTACGTAGTTGGATTAAATGGAACAATATTAAAAACGATAAACGGAGGGAATATATGGACAGCTCAGAATTCCGGAACAACAAATTCGCTAGTATCCGTATTTTTTACAGATAGCATTACCGGATACGTTTCAGGTGCAAATGGAACAATATTAAAAACTTCAAATGGTGGTTTAAACTGGATAAGCCTAACATCGGGGACTACTTCAAATTTAAGGTCTGTTTATTTTGTAGATAACAATATTGGATATATAGTTGGGGATATGGGTTTGGTATTAAAAACTATAACGGGAGGTAGTTCATGGATAAGTTCAAATGTGGGCATTCTTACGACTTTATTTTCGGTATACTTCTTTAGTCCAACTTCAGGGATATCAGTAGGTAGTGTCACAATTAGTAATACTAAAAAATGCTATATATTAAAAACTTTGAATGGTGGAACAACCTGGACAACACAATATTCTGATACTTCTTATTCTTTAAATTCAATATTTTTCGTTGATAATAATACGGCTTATGTTGTTGGCTGGGACGGTAAAATTTTAAAAACTCTGAATGGCGGAAATTTATGGACAAAACTTAATATTGGAAATGCCAGGGCTTTAAGCTCTGTTTATTTTACAGATGTGAATATAGGTTATGTTGCAGGTAGTGATACAAATAACAATGGTATTATTTTAAAAACTATTGATGGAGGTAACACATGGACAAATCAGTTTACTTTGAGTTCGTATAATTTAAATTCTGTTTTTTTTATTAATACGAACGTAGGATTCGCTGTTGGAAATATTGGTACAATAATAAAAACAAAAAATGGTGGTGAAATTGGAATTTCTGAATTCCAAGGCAAAATGGAAAATACTTTCATTTACCCAAATCCAACGTCCGATAAATTATACATTAATCTACTATCCATAAATGATTTTCAAAATACTACAGTTTCAATCTATGATCTGCAAGGACAATTGCTTTTAAATCAAATAGTAAACCAGGGAAAAACGGAAATCAACATAAGTCATTTAGCAAAAGGAGTTTATATTCTAAAACTTAATAATCTTCAAACCAAATATTTTTCAAAATTTATAAAAAAATAAATAACAATTAAAATAAATAACAAATGAAAACAAATTACATTTTAGGGATGGCGTTGTGTTTGTTTACAATTCATATTTTAAAAGCACAACCCAACAATCATTCTTTGCCAGATCTAAGCAGGGATAACATTAAAAAATCTATTAATCAGCATGTTTTTAAACATGAAAATTACTTTCCACAAAAAACGCTCAACTTAAAAACAAGCAATACGATAAACTGGAACTTTGATACCATCGTATTGTTCGACACAAGTAATAACCAATATCAGCGAATTACACAAACTTTTTATGTTAACGGGGAAGTACTTTCAATTAAAATTGAAGATTGCATAAATAATACCTGGTCGAATAATTCAAAAAAAACCTATACTTATGATGCCAATGGGAATTGGCTTACAGAAATTGGAGAATCCTGGCAAAACAATGCATGGTTAAATGATTCCAGACGTACCTATTCTTATGATACTTATGGGAATGTATTTATGTCATCCACTGAACTTTGGATAAATAATGTATGGGAAAGTATAAATAAATTTAGATATTCCTATACTTATAATACCAATGGTTACGTACTTACTCAAATTAGTGAATATGGGCAAGACACTGCCTGGCTAAATAATTCCAGAATGACTTATACTTATAATTTAAATGGAAACATACTTACGCAAAAGAGTGAATATTGGCTAGACACTGCCTGGGTTAATGAATCCAGAATGACTTATACTTACGATGCTCAAGGAAATATGCTGACCGATATAGGCGAAATCTGGCAAAATAATGCTTGGAAAAATAATTACAAAGCAACTGCTACTTTTGATGCCAATGGAAATATGCTGACTGATATATTAGAATTATGGAAGTTCAATACCTGGGTAAATTCAGGGAAACTAATATCTACCTATAATACAATCGGGTGTAAACTTACTGATTTAAATCAGGAATGGCAAAGCAATGCATGGGTAAATTCTAATAAAACATCCTATACTTATGATGCTAATGGAAACTCAATTGCCGGAATATATGAAAGCTGGATAAATAACAATTGGCTCATTTCTACAGATGGTTTCCTTTGTGTTTATATGCTCAAAAATATTATTTATTTTGTTAGCAATGCAGCCAGATTTCAGTCACACTTTGTTTCATTTACGAATGGAATTGCTGAAAACAAAAACAATCTTCAATTTTCAATCTATCCCAATCCAGCCTCCGATAAACTAAGCATTGATTTACAGAGCATTCAGGATTTGCAAAATGCAAGTATTTCTATTTATAATATGCAGGGACAGTTAATCTTACAACAATCGATAAAACAAGCACAAACAGAAATTAACATTAACAATTTTGCAAAAGGAGTTTATGTAATTAAAGTATTCATTCACTTCGAAATATATGTAAGCAAAGTTATAAAAGAATAGCCCCTGAAAAATGAAATCAATCAATAAAATATGTTTAAATTTATTTAAAAAATGAAAAACGAAAACAAAACTTGGATTTACTCATTAATTATAATTGGATTTGTAGTATTGCTTGCAGATGGCTGTAGTAAAGATGATAGCAATTCTACTCCATCTCAATTACCCATTAATGGTATTTATTTTAATCCAAATCTTACTTATGGAACAATGATCGATATCGATAGTAATCATTATAAAACAATTACTATAGGTACACAAACCTGGATGGCTGAAAACCTGAAGGTAAGTAGGTATCGCAATGGGGAAGTAATTCAAAAAACAGCCAATCAATCAACATGGCGAATTTTGACAGCTGGTGCATATTGCAATTATAATAACGATAATTTTAATACCGTATCTTATGGTAATCTCTATAATTATTACGCCATAGCTGATCCGCGAAAGATATGTCCTCTAGGCTGGCATTTGCCTTCAGATAATGAATGGTCAACGCTGACAAATTATCTTGGAAGTTTTGCTGGTCAAAAGCTGAAAGAAAGCGGATCAGCTCATTGGAATACAGAATATTACGTAAATGGCACTAACGAATCTGGTTTTACAGCCCTACCCGGAGGTTATCGCAATAGCAATGGGGACTATCTGAAAATTAGCCTTTACGGTAATTGGTGGTCTTCATCCAGCCCAACTTACCTTACATTGGATGCCTTTTCAAACTTTGCACATTTTTTCACTGCATACGAAAATGATGGAATATCTGTAAGATGTTTGAAGGATTCTATTTAACTTTGTTTTGAATAAAGATATACGCTTAATTAATAAAATTATTAATTTGAATTTTATAATAATAACTATTTCAACAATTAATAAAAATGAAAAATGAAACCAAAAACATGGATATACATATTTATATTAATGGGATTTGTAGTAATGATTTCAGGTAGCTGTACTAAAGATGAGGATCCTATCACAACTGTTAGACCACCCATGCCATTAACTGTTAAGGATATTGATGGCAATGTGTATCATACTGTAAAAATTGGCAATCAGGTTTGGATGCTTGAAAACCTAAAAACTACAAGATACAATAATGGAGATATAATTCCAAATATTACTGACTCTACCGAATGGCTTAATACACATACTGGGGCTTGGTGTAGTTATCTAAATTCAACAGCAAATAATGTGACTTATGGGAAACTATATAATTTTAAAGTGGTTTCTTCAGGAAATATTGCACCTGTAGGCTGGCATGTACCAACTAAAAATGAATGGGAAACTTTAATAATTTATTTAGACAACGATATATCAGGCAAACTAAAAGAAACGGGTACTATTCATTGGATAACAAATAATGGAGCAAGCAATCAATCTGGATTTACTGCTCTTCCTGGTGGTTATTGTGGGTTCGAATCTGCTACCCCTTTATTTAAAAGTATTGGATTAAATGGAAACTGGTGGAGTTCTTCCACTTGGATTAATGACAATATTTTTAATTATTATATACTTGGATGGACACTGACATTAGATGGAGGTTATTTATTAGACAAACAAAGCACATTGAATGGGTATTCAATTCGTTGCATATTTAACTGGACCTATTGATATTTAATAGATTAAATTATTTTCCAAAATCCGGTGAATACTGCTGCATATATTCTTCGATTTTTTCGACCATATACGTTGGCCCAGCAAAAAATGGAGAACGTTGATGAATGTTTTTAGGTTCTATTTCCAGAACTCTTCCGAAACCATGGGATGCTTTTCCTCCGGCTTGCTCGGCAATAAATGCCATAGGATTGCATTCGTAAAGCAATCTTAATTTCCCGGATGGATTTTTAAGCGTTCCCGGGTATAAGAAGATGCCTCCTTTGATCAGGTTCCGGTGAAAATCAGCCACCATGGAGCCAATATAACGGGTAATATAAGGGCGATTGCTTGCGGGATCGTCGGAATGACAATATTGCAAATATTTTTTGATAGCATCCGGGAAATAAATATAATTGGATTCGTTGATGGAATAGATGGTACCACTTTCAGGATATTTCATTTCTGGATGAGAACGGATAAACAAACCTACCGATGGATCCAGTGTAAACCCATTTACGCCTCTGCCGGTAGAATATACCAACATGGTGGATGATCCATAAATGACATAACCGGCAGCTACCAGCTCAGTCCCTTTTTGAAGAAGGTCTTCTACCGTTCCTTTTCCTTCCGAAGAAAGTCGTTTATAAACAGAAAAAACGGTTCCTATGGATACATTGGATTCAATATTGGAAGAACCGTCCAATGGATCTATTGCAACGACATAATTCCCACTCTGAGATTTTGTATTATCAAAAGCAATAATTTCCTCATCCTCTTCAGAGGCGATGGCGCAGCAATCTCCACCCGAACGCAAAGCCCCGATAAACTGTTCGTTGGCATACACATCCAGCTTTTTTTGTGCTTCTCCTTGTACATTCACTTCATCATTGTAACCCATTACATTGGTAAGTCCAGCCCGGTTCACTTCGCGGTTGACAAATTTTGCGGCAATTCCAATATCGTTCAATAAGCGGGTTAAATCACCACTTGCATTCGGATAAGCAGCTTGTTCTTCAATGATAAATTCAGTAAGTGTTTTCATTTTTATTAGGTTTTTATACTGGTATTATAAACAGCCAAAACAAAGGTTTTGTTGTGTAAATCTATGATTTTTATAAATTCATTTCCAATTGTCCCTTCATAAGATTCAGCAGGGCATTTTTAAATTTTCTTAATTTCCTGATAGTAATTTTACTTCTTTCAACCTATTTATTTAACTGTAATTTCATCCACAAATATCCAAGCTTTGTTCCCTTTATAGGCATGCCATTGCGGAAGCTTTTTTACACTGGTCAGCTTTAGTTTCAGGTATCTGCACTTACTGTCTTTTAATTTGAAAGTAAAAGTTTTGATATCTGTCTTATAATGGAGTTCTGGATCGTTTTTTTGTTCTTCCAGAAACTGATAGTTTTCGCCGTTCGTTGAGGTCAAGCAAACGATAGAAGAAGGATGCAATATCCATACGTCGGGCATGTGCAGGCTGCTGATATTAATTTCATTGATTTTTCTGACACTGTCCAGATCCACAAATATTTCAGCATCCTCATCTTCCCATCCCAGCCAGTTGATTTTATAATCTTCGCTGCCCCTTACACCATTTGTTAGCAATTGAGGACCCATGCCAGTATATTTGGGGTCAGGTGGGGGTTGGCAAATCACTTTTTTGTGAAAAGCAAGATTGCCTTCCACCTGAACATCAATGGCACGTAGGCTGGTATTGTAATAAAATTCTGGGCTCAGTCCTTTCTCATTCAACGCCTGAATACTATCGTGTTTGCAAAGTGTATAAAAATCCTCCAGCATTTGATTCATTTCTTTTTTAGGAATATATTTACCGTTTTCTTCCTTGTACCAGCCCCTTGTCCCGAACAAATCCGATTTAGCTATTTCAATTGCCGAAAACATAATGGGTAAACGGGCAGCTTTCACTCGGTATAAGATTTCAGGATTGGATGCAGTGATTTGTTCTGCTTTATCAAACAATTGATTGTAGACTTTCATATTACTTTCTGATAATATGCTCTGTGCCAACCATACCGGATTTCCATAAATATCTAATTTTACACCCGATTTTTTACATTCGCTGTGCAAGAGATCAAAATACTGACGGATATAAGGAGCCGCATTACCATAAAATCCTTTCATGAATTCATCAATAATAGCATTGACATCTGCATTTGGATTCCAGAGCAGTTTGCTCAATAAATAGCATTTGAGTTCACCGAAATTTTCACTGTGTTTACCGTTGCACTGCTGAAAATGCGCCATCACATGGTTGTTGGTGAAAAACTGGATATTGGGTTGAAGAGTATTGTACAAAGGGAAGGGTCCGAAGGAACTTGAAAATTGGGTTTCGTAATCCCACAGCATAATTTTTTTGCATATTTTTCCCCAGTCTGTAATTTCTTTTGTAAATGATGCACTGCCGGTATCGGTTTCGATGGGTAGGCTGCGGTTGAGTTCGATGGTGCAGAGGGTAATCATCACATTACTCAATGGCTTGGTGATCAATGGCGGCTTGCGGGTATACTGGTAAGCCAGGGTTGTGATAATTTTGTCGGGGAAAACTTTGGCCACTTCATTTACAAAACGTATCATCAAACCTGAGGGAGAGCCTTCTTGCTGATCAATCGCCTTGCATTTTTCGCACTCGCATTGGTAATAGTTATCAGACTGACTAACTGACCAATATTTTATTCCAGGATGTTGGCCCATTTCTTCTTTGAGTTTTGCAATGCAAATTTTAAGTACTTCGGGGTTGGACAGACAAAATTGTCCATAAGGAACACGTATACCATTCACCAATGAAAAATATTCTGGATGATTCTTAAAATAAGTATCAGAAGGAAGAATACGTGGCAAGGTATGAACATAATATCCATGATAGCCTCCATCGTTCCAGATATCTTTTGTTTGAACTATTTTACGGAAGTAAGCATATGAAGTGTCATTTGAAAACTCACAATGAACGATACGAATTTCGGCAGGAGGGAGTTGGGTGTCATCTAGCTGAGGAATATTGATGGTTTCATTATGAGGAATATATTCCACAGCAGGTGAATACTTACGACAATTTAGATAATCTTCAAGAAATCCGCAAACACCATAAATAATTCCTTTCCCACTCCCACCCAGTATCAGTAATTTTTCTTCATTGGTATACAGATAATAGCCATCTTCTTTAAGGCTTAGTTTCTTAAGTTGGATAATTTCATCTTTGGTTCTGTTGGTTATACCAATCAGTATCTCTTTTTTAATTGATTTTTCGTGGTCGTTAACGATGGCCAATTTACAGCCTGATATTTTTTGAATATAATCCTGTAAAATTTTAGCAGCTGTTATCTCATAAGAACCAGCCTTTTTTGAAACAACAATACGATAATCTGTTTTAGCTTTATCTACAAGGGTGATATTCTGCGCATTAACAGTATTTAAATATATTAAGAATATTGCCAAAATAGAAAATGTCTTTGTCATTGCATTTTGATTTTATACATGCAAAGATATAATTAATAATGAAAAATCACTAGTGTCCACTTAAATCAAACTGATTGACAGTTGGTTATAATTTTGTTCT
>JBAXNW010000046.1:0-34787 GCA_037133555.1 Bacteroidota bacterium | reverse complement strand
TCTAGAGATATAAGTAAAATTAATCAATATTATAAATTTTTGTCATGTACTTAGTTTATCGATATAAAAGTGGAAGGAAAATCTGTTCAACGAACGAAGATACTCATAAATAAATAAATCTTCCATTTACTGAATAAACAGATATCTTGGCAATAATATAGAGCAGCAAATACATCAAATAAAAGCTTTAATCCTGATATTTTCAGCTTCTATACTACAGTTTAAGTTCTATTCTAAGCAAATTATTAAAACTGAAAAGAAAATACACAATTAATTTTATGAGAAAAAAAGACAGTGTCATATTTATTCTATTTTTAGTCATTACGTTGAATTGTTCAAACCTGATGTCGCAGCAATGGGGATTGTATACTTTATATGCTACCAAAAACGGGACACAGGCATTTCTGATTGATACTGCCGATAGCCCTGTGACTTATAAAACATGGAACTTTACTTCTACAACCAAAAATGCATATTCCTGTTACCTTATTCCTGGTGACACACTGGTAAGGACAACCTCCTATCAGGTTTCAGGAGCTCCCGGATCAGGAGGAATAACCGGCAGAGTACAAAAAATAAGCTGGAGTGGAGCAATTGCCTGGGATTTTTCCTATTCATCTTCAACTACCCAGCTACACCACGACATTTGCCCGCTTCCAAATGGAAATGTCCTGATGATATCTTATGATCTAAAAACTGCTGCTGAAGCCACACTCGCAGGATCTTCGACGAGTGCAATCTTCTGGTCCGAAAAAATCATAGAAGTGCAACCTACCGGTGCTACTACCGGTAACATCGTCTGGGAATGGAAACTATGGGATCATATATGCCAGAATTACAGTTCTGCTAAAAATAATTATGTAAGCACAATAATTGACAACCCTCAATTGTTGAATATCAACTATGCCGGTACAGGTTCTTTGCCCGATCGTTTTCATATGAATGGAATTGATTTTAATCCAGCTCTCAACCAGATTGTTGTAAGCATGCACTTCATGAATTCAGTATTTATCATCGATCATAGCACCACAACGGCTCAGGCAGCCACGCATTCCGGAGGAAACTCGGGCAAAGGTGGCGATTTTTTGTATCGCTGGGGAAATCCGGCTTCCTATGGAGCAAGCGGAACAGCCAATTTCAGCACAGTACACGATGCACATTGGGTCCCCAGTGACAACCTCAATTTCCCGAATTATCTCTGCGCATACAACAACCAGGGCGGAACCAGTGGGAAAACAGCCATCGATATCTGGAATCCACCATATAATGGATACAACTATTCCCTGACTGCAGGTTCTTCATACGCACCCACTACATATAGCAGCAGGTTTAATACAGCATTTACTGCAACCAACGAAGGAAATTCTCATCAACTACCTAACGGGAATATACTGGTCTGCAATTTCCAGGGTTCTATTTATGAAGTCAATGCAGCAGGAACCAACCTTTGGACCAAAACCAGTGCAACCTCCTCTCATGCTTACCGTTATTCAAAATGCTATGTCAGGGCTCCGATTGCTTCGGCTACGGCTTCAGCTACTCAGGTAAATGCAGGGACTGCAGTTAGCCTGGGTTCATCCGCAACCTCAGTTACCGAAACCAGTCCAACTTATACTTTCGACTGGTCATCAACTTCAGGATTCACCTCAACTCTTCAGAATCCGGAAGTAAATCCAACTTCAAATACAACTTATATGGTAATCGTTACCAATACAACCATCGGCTGCTCCGATACCGCATCTGTTACAGTGAATGTAAATGGCAGCATTACTTTAACGGTAAATGCAACTGCCACTCCATCTGCTATTTGCCCTGGAAGCAGCGTTCAGTTGAATTGCGTTCCTACAGGAGGAAACAGCTATAGCTATCAATGGTCTTCTAATCCGGCTGGATTTACTTCCACTTTACAGAATCCTGTAGTCAATCCTTCGGTAAATACTATATATACGGTAAGTATTACCAGCGACACTAACGTAGCCAGTAATTCAACCAGTGTAATTCTTTATACCAGCCCAGCAACACCAGTCATTTCTCAAAACGGCAGCCTTTTGACTTCAAGTGCAGCAAGCGGAAATCAGTGGTATTTTAACAATACCCTTATTCAGGGTGCTACTGCCAATACATATACACCCACACAAACGGGTTCCTTCCAGGTTGAGGTTAGCGATGCCAATGGTTGTACGGCAATGTCGGCAGTTTTTAGCCCTAGCGTCGGGATATCTGAAAATACTGCTTCCGGTCAAAACATTGGGATATACCCAAATCCTGCTCAAAACATCCTTCATTTATCATTACCAGTTTCTATTCTAGAATTTGAAACTCAAATCAGGGATATTTATGGTAAACTCTTACTTAGAAATACCAATTCATGCAGTATTGACCTCTCGGCTTTAAACAATGGAATTTACTTTATCGAAATAAAAGTTGAAGGGAAATCCAATCAACGAACAAAAATACTTTTAAATAAATAATCCTAAATTTGGAAAAAATGAAAACGAAAAACTTCAAATTGAAAACTGCAGCAAAATATCCTTCATCAATGATCCTCATGTTGGTGGTTCTGCTTTTCACTTTTACTTCAGTAAATAGCCAGACATTTGTAAATTTCACAACCACCAATGGCCTTCCTGATAATTTTGTTACCGGTATAGCAATCGACACTAGCAATGTAAAATGGATATCTACAGCCAACGGCATTGCAAAATACAACGATACTGCCTGGACATCCTATACCACCACCAATGGTTTAATTGACAATTATGCTGTTTGTATTGCTGCTGACAAAAACAACAATATCTGGACAGGCACCAATAGCGGGGTGAGTAAATTCAACGGAACTTCTTGGACCAATTACACTACTACTCAGGGCTTGATCGATAACAGCGTTAATTACATCTATGGAGCAGCCGATGGCAGTGTATGGTTTGCCACTCAGAGTGGGATTTCCAAATATAGCCTGGGAGTATTTACCAATTATACCACTACAAATGGAATATCTTCCAACGCCATCTCTTATATCACTGCAGATGCCAGCGGCGATATCTGGTTTTGTACGCAAATGGGTGGTGTATCAAAATTGCATGGCAGTACTTTCACCAATTACCTAAAATCAAGTGTAGATAGTTTACTCGACGACAATACTTTCGCGATTGCTTTCGATCTTAACAATAATTCCTATATCGGCACTTTTTATGGTATTTCTAAACTGAATACGGCAAATACCTGGGTAAGCAATTACAGAATAACAGATGGATTGTACAATAATTTTGTGCGTGATATCAAATCAGATGGAAATGGGAATCTTTGGGTAGGTGTATTTGCCGATTATAATTTCGATGGCGGTATCAGCAAATTCAACGGAAGTAACTGGGTGTCGTATACTGTAGCCATGGGACTTGTAAATACTCAGGTTACACGCATAGCCCTTGATAAATACAAAAAGCCTTGGATTTCCACTGGAGGTGGTGTGTCATATTTAAGCAATAGCCTTGGAATCGCCGAAGCTAATTCCAACCTAAGTGTCGAAATATACCCGAATCCTGTTCAGGATGTCCTTATCATCAATACTAATTTGCAGTCTTATCACTTAAAAATAATGGATGCACTAGGTAAACTTGTAATCGGCAAAACATTGCATACCTACGAAAACAAAATTGATGTAAGTAATTTGAAGACAGGTTTGTATTTTGTCCAACTTACCGATGCTTCAAATACTATTACTAAGAAAATAGTGGTAAGATAATCCTATCATGCATTACAATAACTTACTATGAAACTAAAACCCAGTATGCGATTATTACTGATCTCATTGATATTGTTTTTATTTGTCTGGAATCGTCCACTTTTTGCTCAAAGCAATTTATACGATATCAAGCAGATACAGGAAATACGTATCAGTATTCAGGAATCCAACTGGAGGGAAATACTCGATAGTCTTTTTGTCAATTTTGGTGAAAATGGCCGCCTGGTTTGTAATGTTACGGTCAATGGAAAGTCTTTTCCAAAATCAGGCATCAGGTATAAAGGATATAGCTCTTACGATGTCAGCCGTATGAAAAACCCTCTGAACATAGACCTTAATTTCACCTTTAAGCATCTTAACTATCAAGGAAATACCAAATTAAGACTTGCAAATGTTATTTACGACCCCTCTTTTGTCCGCGAAGTAGTTTCTTATAAAATCGCTCAGAAATACATGCCGGCTTCTCAGGCAAATTTTGCCAAAGTGTATGTGAATGATTATTATCTGGGTTTGTATACCAATGTAGAATCGGTAGATGACAACTTTACACAGAAATTTTTCCATTCACAGGGAAATAGTTTCTTCAAAGGCAGTCCGGCTGTATTGCAATATCCTTTTGGGCAGAATGCCAACCTTGCCTATACACATGGAACAGATTTTTCTGGCTATATCCCATATTACAAGCTTGAATCGAATTATTACGGATGGAAAGAACTGTTCAACTTTATTTATACTTTAAATGCAGACAGCATGCACATTCCTGATGTATTGAATGTAGACAGGGCATTGTGGATGCATGCTTTTAACTACACTGTCCTTAACCTCGACAGCTATATTGGCTATTCACAGAACTATTATCTTTACAGAGATGACTTTGCAAGGTTTAATACCATCCCCTGGGACCTGAACATGTCTTTTGGCAGTTTCCGTAATACGGATGGTATCGCTTTAAGTCTCAGCATCGACAAAATTGGGAAACTGGATCCTTTGCAGCATTTACTTTATACCTCCTTTACACCTCGCCCATTGATGAAGAAACTCTTTGTCATTCCCCGCTACCGAAAAATGTACCTGGCTCATATCCGTACTATTCTAAAAGAAAATATTGAAAATAATGAATATTTCAATCTTGCTTCTCAATACCAGAACATCATCGATTCAGCAGTATACAGAGATACCAACAAATTCTACAGCTATGTTGATTTTAAAAACAATCTGACAGTAGATGCAGGCCCGACTTCCAATAAGATCCCGGGATTAAAAAGTCTGATGGATGCCCGTTTATCATATTTGTCAAGCTATACCGGATTTTCCAATTATCCTCTCATCACTGATGTAAAACATGAACCGGAAGTAGTTGAACAAAATACGAATGTATGGATCAATGCTCAACTGACTAATTCAACAAATGCATGGCTCTATTTCAGGAATATCAGCAAAGCACCCTTTACAGCAGTCGAAATGTTTGACGATGGAAATCATCAGGATGCATTGGCGGGGGATGGGATTTATGGTGCACAGATTCGGGCTGAGGGTAAAATTCTTCAATATTATATCTGGGCCGAAAACGACAGCTGTGGAAGCTTTTCGCCAGAACGTGCAGCTTACGAATTCTATGCTATCCAGCCTCAAGTTGTAAAAGGGGATATTGTAATCAATGAAATTAAAACGAACAGCAATACCGGGATTACTAAAACGGAACAGGGAAGTTGGGTGGAACTCTTCAACAACACCAATGAAGATATCGTCCTCAGCAAGGTTTTTCTCTCTGATGAGTTTTCCAATCGCTTTAAGTGGCTACTTCCTGATACTGTAATTGCTTCAAGGAAATATTTAATACTAGGTTTAAACAATGCGATGTCCAACGATAGCGTAAACACCGATTTTTCATTAGCAGCTCCGGACGGAAACTTATTGATAACTTACCAGAATGGCCGTGAAATTGACGCAATATCTTACTCCGAACTTTCTTCGAATCTTTCTTTTGGTCGTTCTCCGAATGGGAAAGGTAATTTCGCCCTCATGAAACCTTCGTTTTCGGCTTATAACTTTTTAGCAACCTCAGAATCTGAACTACTTTGGGTATATCCGAATCCGGTTGTCGATGTGCTGAATTTCGAAGTAAATACTCAAAAATCAATAGTTACTATCGAAATATTCAATGCTTTGTCACAATCCGTTCTAAAAATCAGCTTCGATTTTAGCCCGGCCAATACTTCCTCTTATCATACAATGGACATCAGTAATTTTGCAAAAGGAGTCTATTTTTTAAAGGCAAACTGGGGCGAAAACACTGAAATTAAAAAAATTATCAAACAATAATCCTATAATAATCATAATATGAGCATTCAAAAAAAATGGATCAGCCTAAGTGCCATCATCCTTATAGTATTCAGCGTATCCTGTTCAAAAGATGCCGGTGAAGGCGGAACCTCATCCATTCAGGGAAAAGTATATGCAAGGTATTACAACAAAACTTTTACAAGTTTCTTAGGAGAGAGTTATGCACCTGATAAATATGTTTACATCTGTTATGGCGACAATGTCGGATACGGAGATAAACAAAGAACCAACGGAGGAGGCAGCTTCGAATTTAAATATTTACGGAAAGGAAAATATAAAGTCTATACTTTTTCGCTGGATACTACCTTAAGCAATCCTGCTGGCCAATTTGCAGTAATCGAAAATGTTACTATTTCTGATAATGACGAAACGGTAACCACAAATGACTTTCTGATAGCAGACACACCCCAAAACTAAAAATCGCTTACTAAGTATCTATAAATTATAAATATACAATACCATGAAATCAAAAATCTTAAGTCCGATGTTTATTCTGCTATGCATATACAGCAGCGTTTTTGCTCAAAGCAAAAAAGAAATCAGGGAAAACAAAATCAAAACCGAAACAATATTTAACACAAAAACTACCGATGATAAAGAAGTGAAAGATACGTATACTGTTTATGACAACAATGGAAATGTAATTGAAAAAACCGATTACAACAAAGATGGAGTGATTAAAACTACAGAAAAACATATTTTTTCAGCCAATAAAAACAAAATTGAAGAAACACTTTATGATGCTATAGGAAAACTGATTTCTAAAACATCTTTTGTATACAATTCAAGTGATGAGAAAATTGGAGAAATCGATTACGATGGCAATGGAAACATACTCAAACAGAGTTATACTACCTATGATGCCAGAGGTTTTAAAATTGAAAAAAAGATTTTTGACGGCAACAAAAAACTGATATCTGTAAAAAAATATGTCTACACCAAACGATAATACTTTTGTAATGGACGATTATTCAGCCCTATTATCCGGTTTCGATCAGATTAGTCTGGCCGAGATGGACAATGTACAGCTGATGAGCCGGACAGATACAAAATTTGTTTTCAACCTTGAGTTTTTTCCTGAAATTTTACAAAAACTCCGTACACATTACCGGGTATTGAATGTGGACGGAAATAACATAAGCAACTACAATACACTATACTACGACACCGACGATTTTAAATTTTATATGCATCATCATTGCGGAAAAGGGAATCGCAGCAAAGTCAGAAAGAGAACCTATGTAGAATCGCAACTGCAGTTTTTTGAGGTTAAAAATAAAAACAACAAGGAAATCACTATTAAGAAACGTATCAGAATTATGGATAACAGCCCGCAGCTTGACGAAGCTTCTCTGGCATTTTATCACGAAAATGCAATGGTAAACGATGCGGATTTAAAGCCTAAATTATGGGTAAATTACGCCCGTATAACCCTGGTGAATAAACATCAGGCTGAACGATTAACCCTTGATCTCATGCTTCAGTTTAAGAATGAGAATACTACAAAGCATTTAAACAATATCGTAATTGCGGAACTTAAACAGGAAAAAAGATGCAAATCAGTTTTTAATGAGGTCATTAAACAATATTCTATCCGGGAACTTTCGATAAGTAAATATTGTCTGGGAGTCATCAGCCTGTATCAAAATGTAAAACAAAATAATTTTAAACCGAAACTTTTAACCCTTAAAAAAATCATCCATGAACTTTACTAAACTGAGTATCTTCCTCTTTATCCTTTCACTTTCCTGGATACCTTTTTCTTCAATACAGGCTCAAACTACAGATCTCTCTCCTGAGAAATCCACTGAAATGCTTCAGCAACAAAACGAAAATTCTGACAACACAGACAACGCTGAAACTAAAGAAAAGAAAAAGGACAAAAAGAAAAAAAATAAAGAACTCCAGATTACCGAAGCCTTTTACATTGATTTACTGATAGATATTCTCACCGTATTGATTATTATAGTATTCATTTACTTCAAAAACTGCCAGAGCAAAGAACTCTTTTTTACCTATTTCATCTTTAACCTCGCTATCTTTTTACTGACATTTTTACTCAACCAGGTCAAAATGTCAATGGGAGCAGCATTCGGGCTCTTTGCGGTTTTCTCTATGCTTCGCTACCGCACCGAAGGGATTTCCGTCAAAGACATGACCTATCTGTTTATCGTGATAGCCATCGGCCTGATCAGTTCCATACAGCTCGAATATTACGAACTGGCCATTATAAATAGCATTCTTGTACTTGCTACCCTTGTACTGGATGGAAATATTATCTTTAAACACGAATCGATCCGTCAGATACAATATGAAAGAATTGATCTGATAAAATCAGAGAATTACGAGAAACTGATAGCCGACTTAAAAGAAAGAACTGGACTGAATATTCACAGAGTATCGGTGAACAAAATGGATTTTTTGAGAGATACCGCATCTATCAATGCATATTATTATGCTGAAAAGCAATTAAAAACAATAACCGAAACTGAAATTTAAATCGCAAATACGGCCCTGATGAGCAAGTTGAAATTTTTTATACTATCCCTGGGTTTGGCCTTGAGCACATTGAATATATTCGCTCAAACCAACGATGCTCAGCTGTGGACAGCTATCAAAGCCGATCATAGGATCAGCAGCCATATTATGGTTTATGCCGAAGGAGGACTCAGATTTAGCGAAAATCTTACGGAAACAGGAACTGCCTATTCCGAAATCGGTATGGATTATAAAATCAATAAAACCTGGGAAGTCTCAGGCGGATACCGTTATTTTTCAAAACGAAAGAATGAAGATCTTTATTCCTTGCGACATCGTTTTAACCTCGACCTCAGTTTTAAAAAATCCTACTATCTGTTTAATTTTCAGCTGAAAACCCGTGCCGAAATGGAATATAAAGATATACTTACTTCAGTCAATGGAAAAATTCCGGATTATCAATGGCTCAATAAAGCTCAGCTTAAATATAATTTTACCAAGAAAATCAAGCCTTATCTTTACATCGAAACATTTAATTCCTTAACGGTATCAAAACATACTCAGTTTTTTGATCTCACTAAAATGAAATACTGTATCGGAGCCGAATATAAAATAAACAAACTCAAGTCGATTGAATTCTATTATATGATTGAAAATGAATCTCATCAGAAAAATCCTTATTGCAATTTCGTAACAGGAATCACTTACAACTGCTTGTTTTAGTATTAGGAATAAGTTATGATACAATACTTTGCATTGAAAGCCCCTGCAAATCTGTTTGCTGTATTCAATACACTAAACCATATCATTGATAAAATGAACTATAACCCATTCCCAGGTTGATGGATTCATAAATGCCAGTCTGAAAGTTTTGAATTAATTAATCCTGCCGGCCAAAAGCCTGGAAATGAATAATTTTATTTATCCATCCATCAGAAATAGCATAATTTGCAGCTTAATTTTGGGTTGTAAAACAATGTGAATTTAAAAGAAAAAACTTACCTCCCGATTTTTCGCATTATGGGATCAATACGATCTTTCCTGAATATAGATGTTCAGGTCCGCCGGTTTCCTTTACTATAATTTTATACACATAAACACCTTCAAAAACTTCATTCAGATTGCCACTATTATTGTAACTCCCATCCCAGGGGTCAGCGGTAGCACCGTTCCAGTTTTTGGTGGAATATACCAGATTGCCCCAGCGATTGTATATATACATTTCAAATTTAGAAGCATCCACATTGTAGCCCTTGGGTGAAAATACATCATTGACACCATCCCCGTTGGGTGTAAAAGAATTAGGGATGTAAAAGGTAAATACATCTCTTACAATTATCACTTTGCTCATCGAATCAATGCAGGCATTGGTATCCATTACAATCAGTGTTATCTTGTAATTCCCTACTACATTGTAATCGTGGGTTGGATTCGGAACATTGCCAAAAGCCGATGCATCATCAAAATTCCAGGACCAATAGCTGATACTCCCATGTGATAAATCATGAAAGCTAAAAGTAACGGTTTCTCCAGTATATATCTGAAAATCCGGATCTACCGAAAAATTTGCCAAAGGACCGGGTATTTCTGCAAGGGCTATGCTTAACTTCGTCGTACAAAAACTATCTTTCACTGCTATATTGTAATTCCCATGGGGCAAGCCTGTAATCAATGCTGAATTGGCGCCATTGCTCCACGAATAGTTATAATTACCCTGTCCACCTATGGCTGTAACCAAAATACTACCGTTGGCTCTTCCACATACTTCGCTGACAGAAGTAGAAGTAAGTAAAGCTCCACTTTTTGATAAAACCACAAATGCGGCATTGGCTTTACATCCGTTGGCATCGCTCACAATTACGGAATAAGTAGCAGGGCTTGTAATTGAAATGACCCTGGTTATCACATTATTCGACCATTGATAGGCAAAATATCCTGTAGCTGCTGTCAACTGAGCTGTATCACCCGTGCAAATAAAAGATGGGCCTGTTATTACAGGTGTTGGAACCGTAATATCAAGCACTGTTAAAGTATCGGAACCTGAGCAACTGTTTTTAGTCACTTTAACAATATAGGTTGCAGCTGTGCTAATCGTGATGGATTGTGTACTTGCACCCGTCGACCATAAATACGTTGAATAATTGTTTCCGGCATTCAATACTCCCGTTGTTGCATGACAAAGAAAAGGCTGACCGCTTATCTGGGGGGCCAACAAGGTATCCATTACCACGTTTACCGAATCTTTGGCTTTGCATCCATTGCTATCGCTAACTAACACTTTATAAAATCCCTGAAAAAGATTAACAGCCACCGCTGTCGTCTGCACAGGAGTTGTGTTCCACGCATACGAATACTGTCCGCTTCCTCCTCCGGCAGTAACTGTAGTACTCCCATCCCCGACTCCACAGTGATCTTTTGTAGCACTTATCCCCAAAACCGGGACAGGTTTAACCGTCACCAATGAATACATCGTATCGATATTGTTAGGGCAAAAAGCATTGCTTCCGCTTTTGCTTACAATAACAGTATAATAAGTAGTAGTAGCCGGTTTAAGTTTTACAGTAGCAAGCGTTGACTGTGATGCCAGGCTTGGGTCATAAGGAGAAGAGGTCCAGGCATAAGTGGCACCACCACCGGCAGTAATAGTAGCACTATCCCCTTTACATATTGACTGATTGGGAGTTATACTGTATGAAGAACCAACCCCAACATGGGCTGCAATAACATAATCGCAAACATCTCCGGCGGTACCATCTATCATAAAAAAATAAACATTCCCGGGAATAAGTCCAACAGCTGTTATCTGTCCATTTGTGGGAAGCTGAGGATTCCAACAATTAGAAACCGGTGTAAAATTATAACAATCGGTAGTTGTATAAATCTGCATCTGAATGCCATGATTATTGGCACAATTACTTACCCATACATTAAAAATGGCTACGGTTGAATCGGCAATGAATTTCAACCACGAATTGTTCTGTATGGTCGCGCAAAAAACACTTCCCAGCGGAGTATTGGTTTCATTGGCATGGTTTGTTGGGCTCACCCAATAGGTATATGTTGCACTTGTATTCCCACAATAGCCGTTCAAATTACAAATTGGCGTTGCACTCTGGCAAAAGTCATTTGCAACCGGATTGGAAGTACAGGGTGGTTGTGCAATAATACCTAAACTGCTTATCAGTAAAAAGAATAATATTAGTATCCTATTTTTCAAGAATTTCTGTTCAAATTAATAATCTACAATATTAAAACGAATCCAATAAAATATTGTTACAAGATTCAAAAAATAAGTTACAAGATTTCATCAGTTGGCGTAAATATTTCAGCGCCAAAAACCTGAAGTGATATTTCAACTGCTGTTATGGGCAAAACCTGAAGAAGTAGGCAATGTTCAATACTAAAGGCAAAACAAATATCTATGCTAAATTCAAAAGATTTATTCAAAAAATCAGAAAAAATAACGAATTTTGTAAAGAATAAATTCAAAAAACCATAGAAAGTGAGTGAAGATAACAGCATAAAGTTTATAGCTCTTTTGAAACTAAGCCTGACAGAACAAAATTTTGTACGCATGGCAATGATGAATAAAAGAAACAAAACCAACGAATTAAATACCGTTTCGGTCAAAAGGATAGAAGTAAAAGATGGCGTAAAACTATCGTTTGTTTACAGATACCCAACCAAAGACATCACCAAAAACTATAGTTATGACGAAAGTATAGCCATTATTGAACAGCTCTTAAGTACAGATTTCCTGCAAGCTGACTTATTTACGCTGAAAGCAGATTACTATCTGAGTATACATAAAAACAATGCAGCCGTTATCCGACAGAAAGCTTGCAGTATCAGCCAAGTCCCTCAACCAAGACATGATAAAGAAAAACAGCGATTGATTTCTTCAGTCGGCAACATCTATTTAAGAGAATTAGGTATTACAAGCTCCGAAGGTGAAATCAAAAAAACCATGCAGGATAAATACCGTCAGATCAACAAATACATTGAAATCATTGATGGAATACTGAAGAATACAAGCATGGAAGCCAATTTTAATGTGGTAGATATGGGAGCCGGCAAGGGCTATCTTACATTTGCCTTGTACGACTATTTGTACAATGTATTGCAAAAAACGCCCAGGATTATCGGAGTAGAACTCAGGAAAGAACTGGTAGCCGATTGCAATCGGATTGCTCAATTGTCATCATTTGAAAATTTAAGCTTTATTTCCGGAAATATCAAAGAAACCCTACTCCCGAAAACCGATATGCTCATTGCCTTACATGCCTGTGATACCGCTACCGATGATGCAATATTCAGAGGCATACATGCTGATGCAAAAATCATTATCTGTGCACCCTGCTGCCACAAACAACTGAGAAAACAAATGAATCCAACCAACGATTTAAGTTCCATCAGTCAGTTTGGCATATTGAAAGAACGGCAGGCTGAATTGCTCACCGATGGGATCCGGGCCTTATTGATGGAAGCTTATGGATATAAAACCAAAGTATTTGAGTTTATCGCCACCGAACATACTCCAAAAAATGTATTGATAGTCGGGATAAAACAAAAAACAAAAAACATCCCGATTGCTGAAATTTTACAAAAAATCGAAAATATCAAAAAAATACACGGCATTGAATTCCATTACCTCGAAAATTTATTGGTAACACTTTAGAAAAAGGTAAAAACCAAAAGATCGTCACAAACATATAAATTTGTGAATATTTAAGAATTAATACAATAAAAACAGATAGTATAAATTTTGAAAGTTGTCTGGTATTTCTACCGGCTTCAGACTAAATGCAAAAAATCATGACAGTAACAGAACTTGGAATTGGATCGCGGGTAAAACATCCGCAGTTTGGCAAGGGCGTCGTTGTTCAACTTCGTTCAGATACCTACGAAATCACGTTTATTGAAACCGGCACTCGCCAGATAATGCGTGAATACGAAGGTCTCGAAATCATAGAAGCCGTCGAAACCCCTGACGATTTTCTTACCTACGAAAAAATAGAGAAGAGCATGATCAGGGTCCTCCGTCGCTTCAGCGATATTCATGAAACAGTTCCCATGGGAGTTAAATGGACCAACGGAAAAATGGTGATGTATCCCGGCGATACCAGTCTGAAAGAAAAAGAAATCCCTATCGATGCTTTTTTTCATAAAATTGTGATGGTGCGCGACCGGGTGAGAGTTTTGGAACAAAAACTAAATTCCAGTAAACTTACCGATGAGGAAAAGGTTGAAATGCAGCAATATATTACCCGTATTTACGGAAGTCTTACTACTTTCAATGTATTGTTCAAAAATAAGGAAGATTATTTTGTAGGCGACAAAGGAGGTTCATAATTTCATTGTAAGAAACAGTATCTAAGATCTGTTGTTGTCTTCCAACAAACCCTAATAAACAAAACATGAAAATTCTCCTTACCGGTGTAACCGGATACATTGCACAAAGATTATTGCCTGTTTTACTCCAAAACGACCATGAAGTCGTTTGCTGTGTAAGAGACCGGAAAAGATTTAACTATCCTAATTACCCTGAAGGAAAACTAAGTGTAATTGAAGTCAATTTTCTTGAAAAAGAAAGCCTGCAGAAGATTCCCGATGATATTGAGGTTGCCTTCTATCTCATACATTCCATGTCGACCCAAACCGGCGACTTTGAGAAAATGGAAGAAATCTGTGCCCTCAACTTCAGAGAGCGAATACTGAAGACCAAGACCCAACAAATCATTTATCTGAGTGGGATTATCAATGAAACAGAATTATCCAAACATTTGACTTCAAGGAAAAATGTGGAAGAAATCCTGGCATCTTCTCCGCTTCCTTTAACTACCCTAAGAGCAGGTATTATCGTAGGTTCTGGCAGTGCTTCTTTTGAAATCATAAGAGATTTGGTCGAAAAATTACCTTTCATGATTACACCTCGCTGGCTCAACACAAAATGCCAACCCATAGCCATCCGGAATGTGATTGAATTTTTAAACGGAGTCATTGGTAAAACAGAATGTTATCACCATAGTTTTGATATCGGAGGACCCGACATCTTAAGTTACAAGGAAATGCTGCTTCGTTTTGCAGGCATAAGAGGCCTGAAGCGGAGAATCCTTGTAGTCCCGGTGATGACCCCCAAGATTTCATCCTACTGGCTTTATTTTGTAACTGCAACTTCTTATGCCCTGGCCAAAAACCTGGTCCATAGTATGAAAATAGAGGTCATTTGCCAGCCAAATCAATTAGCATCTATATTGGGCATTACATTGATTGATTATGACACTTCCATTAAACTGGCCTTCGATAAAATTGAACAGCATCAGGTGTTATCAAGCTGGAAAGATGCTCAAACAAGTGATATTCTTGCAAATGGTATATCGAAGTACATTCAAGTGCCTGTGAACGGATGTTTTATAGATATTCAAAAAAGACCCGTTGAAAATACAACGAAAGTACTCAACAATATCTGGTCTATTGGAGGGAAAACAGGCTGGTATTACGGCAACTGGCTTTGGCAAATCAGAGGATTTTTTGATCAACTCACGGGAGGTGTTGGGCTGAGAAGGGGTCGGAAAAGTGATACAGAAATTGCTCCGGGAGAAACCCTGGATTTTTGGAGGGTTTTATTGGCCGATAAAGAAGAAAAAAGATTATTATTGTACGCCGAAATGAAATTACCCGGTGAAGCCTGGCTGGAATTTAAAATTGACGAGCAAAATACACTGATACAAACGGCAACTTTCAGACCTTTAGGGCTATGGGGAAGAATCTATTGGTATGCCATGCTCCCTTTTCATGCATTTATTTTCAGGGGGATGATTAAAAATATTGCGATGCTATAAATGAGATATTTTAACTATTATAATTTTCTTAAACCATGTATCTTTTTACTTGTCTGATAATTCAGTTTATAATCCATTAAATTTCTAGTTATAAATTTAATAGATTAAGGGTCCTTTTTGGCTTTTTACGCTTCAGGTTCAATTTTGTTTTTAAGATCGTACATTTCTGCTTCCAGTCTTTCAATTTCTCTTGTTTTCTTCTCAATACCGCTTCGGGCCGAGATAATACGAGCTTCTATACCAGTTTTGGCAGTACTGTCTTTACCAGATGAGAGCAGAATATCCAGATGATCTTCTAATTCTGATAAATTTTCAGTGTCTTTGAGTATACTTTCTTTCAGCTGATGAATGTCAGTTTTTGTCTCGGCCAATTTATACTGCATCCTCACTTCCCAGTTCTTTTTCTTGGTATGGAAGTATTCATCTACCCGGGTGTTCAGTATTTCAAAGGCTGTTTGCAAACGAGCATACAATTCTTCTCTTTCTTCTTTTATCAGTTTAATCCCTTTGAATTCAGATTGAATTTTCTTGAGAAATTCACGGGTGTCTTTGTATTCGTGTGTTTCTTCAGCCTGAGCCAATCCTTTGCTTACCAATGCTTTTAATCGTTTGTAGTTTTCCGAAGCTTCTTTAGTATAGCTACCCCTTTCTTCGTCCTGGCGGTCATTTAACTTTTCAAAAGCTTGCTGTAGTATGGCCTGGAGTTCCATTCTTTCATCCCTCAACAAAGCTGATTCCCTGATTTGAGATTGCAATTCTTTGAGTTGTTCACGTACAGTTTTATAATCTATGGAGTGTTCCGATTGGCTCAATATCTCCATAACACTGGGTTTGAAGGCATCGTATTGAGTTTGCGACAGGCTCAAATTCTTTTCAGTTTCCTCTTCCTTGCGAAGATTAATTACAGTAAAAGCATCCTGAATGCTGGCATACAACTCATCTTTTTGCGCCCTGCTGAGTATTGCATCCCGCAAACTAGCCTGGACATTGATCAATTTATCTTTGGCAGTCCTTGTATCTTCGGTAGTTTTAGCAAATTCAACCGATTCTTCCACCAATTGCTTTAAATCCTCAAAGTTATCAGCAACTTCTGCTGCAAACTGAGTAGTTTCGGTATGCTGTAATTCTTTCAATGTAACAAAAGCGCCTTGCAACCTGGCATATAGATTTTCCCTGTGCTCATGTTGCAATTTGGCACCCCTGAAAAGTGACTGTACTTCTATCAGAAAATCCCAGCATTCTTTGGTATCCTTGGTATGATGTGCCATAAAAACAGCTTCTTCCACCTTATTTTTAATGGTAAAGTAATTCAAGGCCGCCTCATTCTCAAAATTCAAACGATCATCATTTATTTTCTGATTGACATCAGCAAATGCTGTTTGAAGTCTTGTATACAATTCTTCCCGATCTTCGCGTTGCAATTTCAAGCCTTTAAAGCAATTCTGAATTTCTATCAGGTAGCCCTTTGCCTCTCGCAAGTCTGTTGTTTTTTTTACCTTGCCCAAAGCTTGTTCGAGTTTGCTTTTCAATTCTTTGTAGTTTTTCAGGCTTTCATCGTCGCGCATTCTTTCATATTCCATCATAGCAGGGATTTTATTTTAAATTTCTTTTATTTTCTTTTATGATACAAAGGTAATATTTTATCTCGGTACATCAAATAATGAAAAACTAGATTGCTGAGATTTTTCGTAAATGGCATTCTCCATTCTGTTTTTCAATAAGTCATCCGATGACTTTATGAATAGTCAAATGTTAATTAAACTTTTTTTATGAACTTTGACATTATTAGTATTACCTTTACAATCTCAAATTAAAAAAACCATATAATTATGATACCACCATAAAACTATAAACATATTCATAAGAAAGCGTTAGCTTTTATTTTTGCTTCTAAAAACTGGTAATTTTAAGCACTGCAAAGAATAATAAGTAATAACGCTCACGCTATGGCGTGGGCTAAACTTATTTGCAGTGCGGGTATACCAGTACCTTAGAAGCAGATACAGTTATGTTCCCACGCTTTTTTATTTCCAACCAAATCAATTATAAACCGCCGATGGGAATTGGGCGAAAATAAAAAGCAAAAATTATGAAAAATCTTCTAAGTATTATTATTGCTTTGATATTATCAATTGGTATATCACAAGCACAATCACCAATGTTTGCTAGAGCTATCACAGTTGGGTCCTATGATACAGTAACTGTATGTTCTAACCAACCAATTAAATTATCTTCCAAACTTAGTACAAGTACTAAGTTTGATTTCCAAGGTAATATACCAACTGGGTGGTCAGTTGTATCTGCTCATAAATCAGGTACTGTTTGTGGCATCTATTCACCAACTATGTTAGATAGCGTTTGTTGGTTCAGGGGAGTTGGTAGGATATATAGCAATGCAATTCCTAGAACATACAGGGTTGATTATGATTTGAAACTATCTAATTTAACAGATACTGCTAATGGATGTGCACCTTTTATTGGCCATGTTCCGCAAATATCTCAGGACCAACCTGTATATTTAGATATTATACCAGCATCAACCAATCCACCATCACAAGCCAATGAAGGGGAAACATCATCTGGATTAATAACAGCAATTGCACATGGTAATGTTACATTCTCTGGTGATGAATATGTGTGGGGAAGACACTCTGTATATTCAAAAAATGAATATGGTAGAATTCAGTTTAGAGAGTGGGGACAGTACACTGGTGGTAGTTGGGGTGTAGATAATGTCGAAGTATTTTATAACATTGATTATGATTCTGTTAAGTGGAGATGTGTTGAAAATCCTAGTTTCTTTCTAAATAAAGATACTACTACTATACCAGGTAGCACTGGAACACTACATTATATTGCTACAGTATTCAAAAGTGGAATTTCATACATGGATACATTAACTGTACTTGTACATTCAATACCAATGCCTTTTTTCACAATACATGGAGTTGGTGATACATTAGTTTGCGCTGGAACTACTGAAGTTTTCATCGCACATATTGCAAATGCAACATCATATAACTGGACTTTGTATTATACAGGAGGACATGCTTTTGGGAGTAGTTTCGATAGTACAATATCTGTTAGTTTTGATTCATTATATAGTATTAATAATTCTAATGGTGGTCGAATTATTATCAAAGGTTATAATTCATGTTCAAGTATTTCTGATACACTTTGGATTAAAACCAGACCATTGGAAAACATTTCTACATGTTACGTAGAATTTGATGAACTGACATCTAAAAATAAAATAGTATGGCCAATATCAAATAAGCCTATTGATAGTATTTATATATATAGAAAAATTGGAACAGATATGATAAAAATAGGAAGTTCTTCGTATAATGGGAATTTTATTGATTACAATAGTAATCCACCTAGCCAATCATATACTTATCAAATATCATCAACTAATTTATGTAAAAAAGAAGGTACTAAATCATCATTACATTCCACAATGAGATTTAAAATAACATCCAATCCTCTCGATAATATATATTACTTTGAATGGACCGCATATGTTGGAGTATCTTTTCCATTCTATAATATATATGGTGTGGAATCTAATGGTAATAAAACATTAATTGGATCAACAAATTATGGTGAATTAGGATATAATTATTATAATCCAAATCCTGCTTTTGTTAATTACTTTGTTGGGTTTGATATTACAACTTGTTCTGGCGCAAAAACTACCTATGTAGTTAAATCTAATTATTTATATTCAAATTCAAACGGGGTTGATGAATTCGAAAAGATAAATTTTAATATTTATCCAAATCCTGCCAATAGCCAGATAAATGTTCAGATTAACACTAACCTCTTAGGTTCAACGTATACGATAACCGACCAGATTGGAAAAGTTGTATTATCAGGAAAACTAAACGCAGAAAAATCAACAATTGAACTTAGTAATTTATCGGGTGGTATTTATTTGTTCAGCATTGGTAATAATGCAAAACAGACGTTTAAAGTTATTAAAAAATAAGGGTATGAATGCATTAAATTTATTATTTTGTTTTTGTTACAATTTTATTTGGGATAATTTTGGATTAATTGCTTCATTATTTTCTTTATTTATTTCATTATTTTTTCTTTTTAAGCCACGTTTTAAAACTCAAATATATATTTGTAACCATTCTAAAAAAGAAGAAGGGACACGGTTAAATTTCAAAATCTGGAATAATAATATATTTCATAATAACATAATTAACATTAAATGTGAAATTACAGCATTTAAAAGTGATGATAATGAAACTGTAAAGACTTTAACATTAAAAAAAGAAAATATTATTTGTTTAAGAAAAGGTCATGATTATGTTTTTTATACTACTGGCGATTTCAGCGTAATTCAAAAAAAATATGATAAAATTCTTGTAAGAATTGCAACATTAAATTTCATTGGAGTCCAAAAAGTTAAAAAAGATTTATTATTTACAAAAGCTGAAATAGATAATAAAATAGAGCAAAACTATTAATAGCTATTTCGTAATCATCTTCAAAAGCCCTGTATAATTAAAATATTCAGGGCTTTTAGATTTAATATACCGGAAGGAATTTTTCAGTTTTAAAATTCGTTTCAACACTTAAAATGCAGTATCTTTGTAATACTAAAAAATAATCGACAATAGACTCATTTTGCTGAAAAACAATATCATTTAAACATGCTTTAATCAATGAAGTTAAATTTTTTTAGGAATCTACCCGCAATGCTATTTTCTTAAAAAATGATAATTTTTAAATTTAAAACTCCTTTTTAAAAAAGACAAAATAGAGTGGTTTAATTTAAAAACGAGAAAAATGAAAACACTTGCATTTAATTTAGTAAAAGTGCTGCTGATTTTTTTCATGAGCACATTCTTAAAAGCCCAAATACCAGCCATTAATGGCTTACAGATTATTCCTGCTTATCCAACTTCCAACGACACAGTAAAAGTAATCAGTCATTCAATTTTCCCAAGTGGGGGCTGCCCTTTGACAGCATCATCTGTAAATATAAGCGGATCAAATGTTAATGTGTTTGCAACACATACCTTAGGGATGCTAACTGTGATTTGTTACTCATGCGATACCATCTGCATCGGAACTTTAAATGCCCGAAACTATGATTTGATTTACAATCTGGCATTAACTACACCACCGCAAACTTATGATATCGATACCCTGCATTTTGCAGTTCAGCAATTTACAGGACTGCTACCCGAGGGTGAAGCAGGGCAAAAACCGGAAATTTATCCAAATCCACTGACAACTTCATTGAACATTCGTCTAAAAAATAATTCAGAAGCAGACTTTAGTATCGAAGTTTATGGTGTTTTAGGGCAAAAAATAAAATCAATCCCTAAAATCAATCAAAGACGATCCCTCGACATCAGCGAATTGAAAGATGGCATTTACTTTATGGTCGTTACAGATAGTGGGCAGGGCAGATGGGTGCAAAAAATTATAAAGAAAACACTGTAAATGCCTAACTACTTTAATCACATTGAATGAAAAACAATCTTAAAACCTGCAAGCTATGATTATTTTTAAAAAATATTCATACAATTAAAAGAATTGTATTATCTTTGCAGCGGATTTGAGATTGGTATTCAAATCTCACTTTTGAGTGAATATCAGCAGAGAAAAGATATAGAGGGGACTAAATGTCCCCTCTTTTATTACAAAAACGACAATGATTAGTAAACAAAAAATAGCCGATTTAATTGAAGAACACCTGGCCGGAACCGATAAGTTCCTGGTAGAATTTAGCGTGAGCCCTTTCAATCAAATCATTGTATTTATAGATGGAGACCAAGGTGTAACTATCAGTGATTGTATTGCTTTGAGTCGTAAAATAGAATCAAATCTTGACCGAGAAATTGAAGATTTTGAATTGGATGTATCTTCGGGCGGATTAGATTTAGGCTTACGCGTCAATCGTCAGTATATTAAAAACATCGGACGCACAGTCGATGTTAAACTAAACGACAATACAAAACTGAGCGGTGTATTAAAAGCCGTCGATGAGCATAGTATCAGCCTGGAATTATTACCATCAAAAAAGAAAAAGAAAACTGACGAAATCGTTGAATTGAATAAAACAATTGATTTTAAGGATATTAAAGAAACAAAAATAGTTATTACATTCAAATAAACTGATTACATTTTAAAAAAAGAATTAAAATGGAGAATATTAATTTAGTAGAGTCCTTTTCGGAGTTTAAAGAATTTAAAAATATTGATCGTGAAACCATGATGCGTATATTGGAAGACGTGTTTAGAAGTTTATTGATCAAAAAATACGGTCAGGATGACAATTATGATATTATTGTAAATATCGATAAAGGTGACTTGGAAATTTGGCGCAACAGAATCATCGTAGAAGATGGGATGTCGGAAGACGACAATCTGGAAATCGAATACTCTGAAGCCATAAAAATTGAACCCGATTTTGAAATTGGTGAAGAAGTTACCGAAGAAATCAAGATGAAAGACTTTGGCCGCAGAGAAATCTTAGCCATTCGTCAAAACCTTGTTTCTAAAATTCAGGAATACGAAAAAAACAATGTTTATAAAAAATACAGCGAAAAAATAGGCGAAATCGTCACAGGTGAAGTCTATCAAGTATGGAAGAAAGAAGTAATGGTGTTGGACGACGAAGGTATTGAATTATTACTACCTAAATCAGAACAAATTCCTTCTGACTTCTACCGTAAAGGAGATGCCATTCGTGCCGTAGTGTTGCAGGTTGAATTACGCAACAATACACCTCATATCATCCTATCAAGAACTTCACCGGTTTTTCTGGAAAGATTATTTGAATCAGAAGTACCAGAAGTGTTTGATGGTCTTATTACCATCAAAAATATCGTGAGGGTACCTGGTGAAAAAGCCAAAATTGCTGTTGAATCTTATGACGATCGCATTGATCCTGTTGGAGCCTGTGTGGGTATGAAAGGCAGCCGTATTCATGGTATTGTCAGAGAGTTGCGCAACGAGAACATCGATGTTATAAACTTTACCAACAATCCTGAACTCTATATTACCCGGGCACTCAACCCTGCTAAAATTTCATCTATCAAAATTGATGAGGAAACCAAAAGAGCCGATGTATTTATGAAACCCGACCAGGTTTCCTTAGCCATCGGAAAAGGGGGATACAATATTAAACTTGCAGGCAAACTTACCGGTTACGAAATTGACGTTTATCGCGATACAGATTCATATGTAGAAGATGTTGATTTGCAAGAATTTGCTGACGAAATTGATCAATGGATCATAGATGAACTAAAAAATATTGGTTGTGATACTGCCCGAAGCGTACTCGACATCACTGTGAAAGAATTGGTTAAGCGAACTGATTTGGAAGAAGAAACGATAAATGAGGTTGTTAGAATATTGAAATCAGAATTCGAATAAATCCTTGAAAATACTAACATACATCACAGGCATCATAAATTTAAAAACTGCAATATCAAGGAATAAAAACAATAAAAAGATGGCAGAGGAAAATAAAAATATCCGTTTGATCAAAGCTGCAAAAGAATTTAACATTGGTATGACTACCATTGTTGAATTTCTTTTAAAGAAAGGACACAGCGTAGAAAATAATCCGAACACAAAAATTCCGGATACTATGTATGATCTTTTGATCAAAGAGTTTCAATCTGAAAAAAACGTAAAAGAAGAAGCTAAAAAAATTGGCCTTGAATTTACGAATCGTCAATCTTTATCTATTGAAAGCCTTGAAAAAGAGAAACACAAGCATGATGAAGAAGAATATTCTGAAATTCATGTAAAAAGCCCTATAGCTTCAGAAGATCTCAAAAAATCTGAGACAAAAATAGCACCCAAACCTGAGGTGCATATAGATGCAATTGTTGAAATTCAGCCGATAGCAGTTGAAGAAAAACAGCCTGAAGCTGTTGTTGAAATACCATTGGCAACTGAAGCTGTTGCTGCTGCTGACACACAACTTGCTGATACAACAAATACAGTTGTTGAAATTAAAGCTGAAGTTAAGCATGAAATAACGGAAACCCAACAGGAAGAAACCCTGACGACAACAGAAGATACAACGCATCAGGAAACCGAAGAATCGGAAAACAAAATAAAAATTGTTGGGATGTTAGATTTATCAAAAATAAATCTAAAAACAAAACCCGATAAAAAGTCAAAGGCTGAAAAAGAAATAGAAAAGGAAAAGAAAAAAGCCGAATTAAAACCCTTACTGAAAGAAACCCCTGAGGAAGTTGTTCTTGAAGTCACACCTGAAGTTGAAGAAATAAAAAAAGAAATTATCCCCCAGCCTATAGCAATAGAAAAAGATGTATTCGACAGCAATGGTGTAAAACAGGAAAATTTCATCAAAACCAAGTATGCCAAACTAGAAGGGCCGAAAATTCAAGGAAGAATCGATCTTTCTGAATTCAACAAACCTCAGATTAAAAAACAACCGGTTGCTTCATCTACCGATAAGCAAACGGATAAAAAACGTCCCCGTATCAAGGAAAAAAACAAAGCCGTTGAAAACATCAATGCTTTGAACAAAAAACCAGATGCTCCTAAAACAGATGGCGTTCGACATAAAGTTAAAGAAGAAACCAAAGGCAAAAAGAAAAGCGAATTCAAAGTTACCAAAGCTGTGGTCGACGATAATGCTATCGAAAAACAGATCAAGGAAACCTTGGCCCGCATGAATCCCCTCGGTAAATCAAAAACTTCGAAATACCGTAGAGAGAAACGTAGTCAGGTAAGTCAGCAATTTCAGGATGATCAACAAAAACAACTGGAAGAAAAGAAAGTAATCAAGGTTACTGAATTTGTGACAGCCAACGAACTGGCCAGCATGATGGATGTACCGGTTACCAGTGTTATTTCCACCTGTATGTCATTGGGTATGTTTGTTTCCATCAATCAACGTTTGGATGCGGAAGCCTTGAATATTGTAGCCGATGAATTTGGCTATAAAGTTGATTTCGTCAGCGTTGAAGTATTGGATGCAATCAACGTTTCGGAAGAAACCGACAAGGAAGAAGATTTACTCCCAAGAGCACCGGTGGTTGCTGTAATGGGTCACGTTGATCACGGCAAGACCTCTTTGCTCGATTATATCCGTCATGCCAACGTAATTGCCGGAGAAGCCGGTGGTATTACCCAACATATCGGTTCTTACGAAGTAGAATTACCCAACGGAAAAAGAATTACTTTCTTAGATACTCCTGGCCACGAAGCCTTTACCGCTATGCGTGCCCGTGGTGCCAAAGTTACCGACGTTGCCATTATTGTGGTAGCTGCCGATGATAAAATCATGCCTCAGACCATTGAAGCCATCAACCATGCTCAGGCTGCCAATGTTCCCATTGTTTTTGCCATCAACAAAATTGATAAAGACAATGCCAATCCCGAAAAAATCAAAGAAGGACTTGCACAAATGAATATTTTGGTAGAAGACTGGGGTGGAAAATACCAGAGTCAGGAAATTTCTGCCAAAAAGGGGATCAATGTGGAACAATTGCTCGAAAAAGTATTGCTCGAAGCTGAACTCCTCGATTTAAAAGGAAATTCAAATAAAAAAGCTGTAGGAACTGTTATAGAATCCTCCCTCGACAAAGGCCGTGGTTATGTAGCCAAAATTCTGGTACAAGATGGATCTATCAAACTGGGCGATGTGGTATTGGCAGGCTCTACCTATGGAAAGGTAAAAGCCATGTACAACGAACGCAATGCTTTGGTTAAAACAGCAGGTCCTTCTACACCGGTATTATTGCTGGGTTTAAATGGTGCGCCACAAGCCGGTGATAAGTTCAATGTAATGACCGACGAACGCGAAGCCAAGGATATTTCAAGCAAACGTCTGCAATTGCAACGCGAACAAGGTATACGTACCCAAAAACACATTACGCTGGACGAAATTGGCCGTCGTATTGCGATTGGCGATTTCAAACAGCTGAATATTATCGTGAAAGGCGATGTGGATGGTTCTGTTGAAGCTTTGGCCGATTCATTGCTCAAGCTATCCAATGCCGAAGTACAGGTGCAGGTAATCCACAAATCAGTGGGTCAGATTACAGAATCCGACGTATTGCTGGCCTCTGCTTCAGAAGCCATCATTATTGGCTTCCAGGTACGTCCTTCCATGAGTGCCCGCAAACTGGCCGAACAGGAACAAATCGACATCCGTCTGTATTCAATTATCTATACAGCCATCAACGAAATCAAGGCCGCCATCGAAGGTATGCTTTCTCCGGATATTGTCGAAAAAATTATCTGTAACATCGAAATCCGTGAAGTATTCAATATCACCAAAGTGGGAACCATTGCAGGCTGTATGGTACTTGACGGAAAACTTAACAGGCATAATAAAATCAGAATCATACGCGATGGTATCGTAGTTTATACCGGTAAACTGGGTTCACTCAAACGTTTTAAAGATGACGTGAAAGATGTAAGCGCAGGATATGAATGCGGATTGAATATCGATAATTTCAACGATATCAAAATTGGCGATATTGTAGAAGGCTACGAAGAAACCGAAGTAAAACGTAAACTCTAAGCATTTACATTTTTAAATATTCTTTTGAAAGCCGGTTTTAAACAGACCGGCTTTTTTGTATGGCAATATTTGCTAATTTAGCATTTGAATAAATTTTGACAAGTAAAACAAATTCATAAACTATTTATGAACAGACAAAGAGAAAATTCATCCCCTATCCTTGATTATTCAGCTTTATTTGAAAAAGCTTTATTAAATTCAGACGTAAGCTTACTTTCAAGCATCCCCAAAAGCGATTTGCACAACCATGCTCCTTTGGGCAGTCGTTTGAGTGACTTAGAAAAAACAGTGGGAGAAAAAATTACACCTCCTCCTTTGGCTCTTAAAGATATTTCAGAAATGGATGCCTACATCATGGCTCATCTGCGCGGGTATATTTTCAGCCTGAAAGGCCTTGAGACCTCTGTAAGATTGGCATTCAGACAAGCGAAATCAGATGGTATCCAAAAACTGGAAATGAGTATCGATAATATGTTTATTCATTTTTTTGAAGACAAAGCAATTGGATTTACCAAGCTCCTGCAGCAAATCCATCAGGAAGAAGCTCCTGAGATATGCTATCGTCCTGAAATCGGAATGAGCAGAAATATGAAACCGGAAGATGCTGAACGTTTGCTATATCCCTGCATCGAAAGCGGATATTTTAAATCTATCGACCTTTACGGAGATGAACTCTTCAGGGATGCAAAACACTATGTTCCCATTTATAAACTGGCCAAAAATTACAACTTAAAACTCAAATCGCATGCCGGTGAATTCGGTACTGCCGAATCGATCAGGTATACGGTTGAGTGCCTCGAACTGGATGAGGTGCAGCATGGTATCGCAGCAGCCACCTCTCCCGAAGTGATGAAGTGGCTGAGAATTAATAATATTCGTCTGAACGTTTGTCCAAGCAGTAATGTAGTGCTTGGAAGAGTAGCTAAGCTTGAAACCCATCCGGCCAGGATACTGGCCGATCATGGAATAAACATTACGATTAATTCGGATGATATTATGGTTTTTAACCAATCGGTTTCGGATGAATACCTGAATCTCTTCCAGGCAAAATTATTCTCTGCCAACGAACTAAACATCATCCGCGAAAACGGATTAAAATAATATTTCCTCCTAGTCACGGGGTGACTCCCGGGTCTTCAGTCACGGGGTGACTTTGAGTCACCCCGTGACTATGCTCTTAACCAAAAAGCAATAACAAATTTCCCTGATTCATTTTAAATAAAATTCCTATTTTTACCACTCATTTTCTAAATATTTTCCCATTGAAAAAAATATTATTTATTGCATTCATAGTAAGTACCTTAACTGCTACTGCCCAGGAAAAACATTTCATGACTGATGCTGGTTATCGCAAGCAAACGATGATGATGTTTGAAAAACAAAAACAACTGGCTTCAAAACGCGACCCAGCATTGTTTGCAGTATTTAATCAAAACCTCAGCCTCGAAGAAAGCGAAGCCCTGGCATTTTTATATGCCTATATGCCACTGAGCGATCTGGCCGATTATACCGGTGATTTTTACTTGCAACAGATAAAAGCCAGCTTTGCAGCACGAGATGCATTTTCCTGGGGAAAAACCATACCCGAAATGATTTTTCGGCATTTTGTATTGCCATGTCGTGTGAACAACGAAAATATGGATACTGCAAGAATTGTATTTTTTAAGGAGCTCAAAGACAGAATCAGCCACCTCAGCATGAAAGAAGCGGCACTTGAAGTAAACCACTGGTGTCACGAAAAAGTGGCTTACCAGGGCTGTGATTCCCGCACAAGTGGCCCCTTATCGACTATTAAGAATGCCTTGGGACGTTGTGGCGAAGAATCCACTTTTACAGTGGCGGCATTGCGGTCGGTAGGAATTCCTGCACGCCAGTGTTACACCCCCCGTTGGGCACACAGCGACGATAACCATGCCTGGGTGGAAGTTTGGGTAGACGGAAAGTGGCATTTTATGGGTGCCTGCGAACCCGAACCGGACCTGGATTTGGGATGGTTTGCTGCTCCTTCCAAACGATGTATGATGGTAAATACGACGGTCTTCGGAAATTATCCGGGCGATGAGGAAGTATTACAAAAAGATGAACGCTTTACCAAAATTAATTTACTGGCCAACTATGCTCCCGTTAAAACCATTTTTGTAAAAGTAATAAATAAGACTCACCAGGCTGTAGAAAATGCCAGTGTTGAATTTCAACTCTACAACTATGCAGAATTTTATCCACTGGCTGTAAAAAAAACTACAGCTTCGGGTTTGGCTTCCTTAAAAACCGGGTATGGCGATTTATTGATATGGGCAAGCAAAGCTGATGTATTTGGCTTTGTAAAACTTACCGTTGAAAATACAGATACCATCACCGTCATTTTAGATAAAAAACCTGGAATGGACTATGCATTGGAAATGGACCTTTGCCCTCCTGTTCCCCGTGATTTAGATGTTAAAGTAAGTGAACAAGCCCGTGAAATCAACAACAACAGACTAAAATACGAAGACAGTATTCGAAAAGCCTATGAAAATACATTTATCGATAGCATTTCGGCTGAAAATACAGCTAAAACAAATGGCCTGGATGTAGAAAAAACTAAAATAATACTGCAAAAGAGCAGAGGCAATGGACGTGAAATTCAAGGTTTTTTAAATAAAACCAAGCCCGCTTATAAATATTTATGTCTGCCATTATTAGAAGCTATTTCTGATAAAGACCTCCATGATGTTACAGCTGAAGTATTGAATGATCATCTGTATAATTCAATACAATCCGACAAATATGACATGGGTATGAATGCAAATTACATCATCAATCCCCGTATAGGTGATGAAATGCTAAAAGCTTACAAAAGCTTTATACAGAGCTTATTTTCAGCTAAAAAAGACATGAAAGCTAATGAAATAGCTGATTGGATTAAAACAAATATTAAGATTGATAATGCTGCCAATTATTACCATCTGCCTATCACACCAAAAGCTTCGATTGAAATGGGGATTACCGATGCAACTTCCAGAGACATCCTTTTTGTTGCAATCTGCAGAAGCTTGGGTATTCCGGCAAGACTGGATGCCGCTACCAAAATTCCTCAATATTACGATTGGAATGGCTGGAACAATCAGGTTTTTGATCAAAGCGATAAAAAACAGGCTTCAAAATCAACCATAGTGTTAAAAAACGATGCAGGAAATGGGTTGCTACATCCAGAATATTCAACCCACTATAGTATTGAAAAATTTAAAGACGGCAAATACCATACCCTGGATTACGAAATGGACAATCGTCTGAAAACTTTCCCCTGTGAATTGAATGTTGAAGCAGGAGATTATTTACTGGTTTGTGGTAATCGCCAACAGAATGGCAGTGTATTGGCTTCTTTGCGTTTCTTTCAGCTCAAGCCCAATCAAAGCATGGATTTACCCATTCAGTTACGTAAATCAAAACAGGCCAACAAAATCTTAGGGAAAATCAATGAGAACCTTGAATTTGAAAATTACAAAACCCATCATTTAATTAATTACAAACAGCTAAAAGAGAAATACACTGTTTTTATCTGGCTGGATGCTGGAAAAGAACCTACTAAACATGCCCTGATAGACATCAGCAAACTCAGGACAAATTTCGAAAAATGGGGTGGAAATATATTGTTATTATTGCCTAAAAATTACAATAAAACATTTGATTATCAATTGATCAGCGAAATGCCGTCTCAATCCATGCTGCTCATTGACAAAACGGATGTATTGAAGGAAATTGAAACGATATGCCTATCAAAATTTGCTGACAATCTTCCTTTGATTGTAGTTGTAAATGAAAAAGCTGAAATTATTTATTTATCCAACGGCTACAAAATAGGAAGCGGAGAGCAATTGCTCAAACTCTTTTAGTTATTTATCATCTTCTTCCATAATATCCATCATTTCGTTCAGGGCTGTTGAAGTGGAAGCCAGGGTTTGTCCGAAAATAATTTCTCCTGTTTTACTGTTGGTAACCGTTACGTCTTCTGCATGGCTGATATAATAAATCGCTTCTTCGCTGTTCAAAATTTTTTCGTTCAGCTCTTTGAGGCTGATTACCTGATATTTCCCTATATAATCAGCAAAAAGAACGCTGGCTTTGATGGGTGGTTTTTTATTTTTCTTGTAATTGTTAAAAGTAATCCCTGAATTATCAACCAATATAGATGTAGGAACATACAATATTTCATTTTTCAATTTCTTAATTTCCTTAGGATTTGAATAAGTAATGGTTCTGAAATAATGACTTCTGTTATCTTCAAAAAATCGTTGAAATCCTTGAATATAGTTTTTAAAAATTCCCAATCCGGTATACAAAGGATAGCCGTTCCCAAAATATTCACCTTTTAAAACATCTTCGATTTTAAAGGATTGTGATTTATCAAAACTTAGATTGATTGAAGCAATGGTGAATGCCAGGCTTGAAAAATCGATTTCCATATCCGGATCGTTTTTCCGCTTTATTTTTTTCAGGTAAGCAGGATTAGGCGTCCATAAATTATAGTTAAAAAATAGAAATGCTGCGGGTTTGTCAAAATCAAATCCTTTTTCGTAAGTTACACTTAAGGTAAAGAAATAATTCCCTTCTTTCAAATAGTTGCCAACTTCCTTGGGTTCAATAATTTGAATTTTAGAATATTTCCAGTTTTCTTCAAATATTTTTGCATATTCTGCATTGTTATCGTGGGCATTCTGATCAATCACAACATACAAGGTAGAAGCCGCAAGCATTTTTTTATCTTTTGCAAAGCTTTCCGATTTGGAAAACTGAGACTTGCATATTGTACCATTAAAAACCAACAAAAGGCTTAATACCGTTATGTAAATATTTTTTTTCATCTGATTAGTTTTTTATAAAGGGATCATAAAATAAATTCAAAGCAATGTATTCACTTTATCAAAAGTTGATCGTACTAAAAAGATGCGTCAACCTTCAAATCTCAGAGGCAAAGATAATAAAGTTTTAAAAATAGCAGACCAATTTAACAGAACAAGCAATCTCTAAGTTTTTTTAAGAAAAATTTTAAGTTTTTTTGAATAACTTTGCGTCAAATTTCTAAAGCATGCGAAAAATAATATATTTATTACTGTCAATCGTCACATTGTCAGCTTGTACCGGAGAAATCAAGGAAATTAGTGAAAAATACCCTGATGGATCTCCCAAAGTTATTAGCTATTTTAAAAAGATAGACAATGTAAAGGTAAAAGTCAGAGAAATTGGCTATTATCATAGTCAAAAAGAAATGTACAAAGGTGGGTTCGAAAAAGGAATCCGTTCAGGAAAATGGTTGTATTGGTACGAAAATGGCAAGAAATTTGCTGAAACAGAAATTACGGCTTCCTTTGTAAATCAGGAATGGGAAATATTAAAACCCGACGAAACGCCTTACATGGAAACCTCCTTTAAGACTGTTGTCAGCGAAATTTACCCCAATGGCTCTCCTTATCATGTAATATACTCAAAACCTAATGAAAAGATGGCTAGCGAATTGTTTTTTTATCCTTCTTATAAATTACAAATGAAAGGTTTTTCTGCAAATATGCATAGAGAAGGAAAGTGGATTTATTGGTATGAAAATGGTAGTCCATGGAGTGAAGGTTATTATAAAAACGGTGAAAACGACAGCATCCGTTCTGTCTGGTACGAAAATGGCAAAAAAAGATACGATGGTCTCTACCTCAACGGAAAAGAAATTGGCAAATGGAAATTTTATGACGAAAAAGGCCAGCTGGCCAAAGAAGTTGATTATGACAAAAACAATAGAAAGCCTTAAGATAATTAACTATAGCATCTTATATTATTGGGTTGTAATATAAAATAGTGTCATAAATTAAAAACACTTTTACTTATAAAACAACTTTAAAAAAGCACTGACAAAATTATTTTGACAAATATACCTTTTGTCATTCCGAACGATAGTGAGGAATCTCATACGAATTGAATAAGATGCTTCACTTCTTTCTATCCTAACAAAAAAACAGCATACAGATGACACAGATATTACAGATTTACAAATAGATAGAGTTCACTTATTTTCGCTCCCTATGACAAATATAAATTTCTGAAACATGGAATACTAAGCTATAAAAACTGAATAAATCAAAAAGGAGACTGTATTGCTCGTTACAGTATCCTTTATTATAATATAGCATACTGCGTTATCAACGTTAACCCTTACTAACAACCCACAGCCTAAATCCCTACAGCCTAATTTTCACATTTTGCGTTCCCAATGTAGTTTTTACCCTCACCAGATACATAGCCGGTGCAAGGTTCAAGTCAGTGGTAAACACATTGGTTTTGCCTAGTTCAGCTTTGAAAACGCGGGCTCCGCTAACGGCAAACACCTCAACATCTTGAATTTCTTCACCGGTCTGGGCTATTACATTGAGTTGATGATCGACTACAAAAACTTTTACATCAGAAGTCATAGGTGAAGTATTGACAGCTCCGAAATGGATAAAGAATCTACCCAAAATCTGATCAGTTGAAAAATCAAAATCATAAGTTGTGTTTTCGGTCAAACTGATGAATTTGCCTTTCAGGCGATCTTCCAGGTAAACCTGCTCAGCAGTTTCCATTGCAAAGGCGGTAATTCTACCTTTAGCTCCGGCACTTCCATTGATACCAAGTGGAATAATAGTTTGTGTAGTATTGATGCTGTTGATGACCAACTTTTCGCCGCTGGCAGACAGTGAGTAAAATTCAACAGGCAAGCCACCAAAAAGTTTTTCAGAGTCAAATTGTTCAAAACCAAGCGTTGCTTCCGGATTTTTACAAATAACTAATTCATCAGCTCCCTTATCAGTTTCTGTTTTCAAACGCAGAAGAATTTCTGTATTGGTATAGCCCTTGTAAAAACCTAAGGTACTATGTAAACGAGCCGATGGAAGGAAACTCAGCTTAGGTCCCGTATAGATTGCTCTTACAAAGAAACCTTGTAAGGGTGCAATAAATGGTGTTGTTCCAGATGGAACCCCCACATTGTTACAAGAATTATAAGTTCTGAAATAGGCAGCATTGGTAACCGGCGTATACAAAGGATACAATGCATTGTCCCATAAGTACAAACTGGTATTCAGATTGGTTTTCCCTAATAAATTCCAGTTGATATAAGAAGTATAAGGATTGGCCACCAGGTTCCAGCTCTGGGTAGCAGCCGTTCCATTGTAAATCAAAGAAACTGTGTAATCGTAAGGGCTGTAATACAAATTTCCTGTCAAAGAAGCAGTAACTGCTGCACTTGGTTTTACAGCATAGCCTACCGTAGGCAAGAAATAATAATAAGGCGAGCTAACCGTACTTCCCCAATTGATGCCATTGGTATAGGGTAGCAGTTGAACACTCCCTCCAACAGGTATCAGTGCAGCCAAAGAGACTCCCGTATTTTGTTTAAATGGTGAACCAAATAAATGCCAGCCCGGATTTAGTAATCTTTGAACAGTAGCTGGTAAATCAACGGTATTGTGGATAAACGAAGCACCTGATGCAATTACCAGACCTGAACCTCCTTTTCCTCCATTGTTCTTAACTCCTCCCAAAACAGTAATTTTACTGCCTGTTGTCAAAGTAAGAGATTTACCAGCATTAATCGTAATATTGTCCCCACTTCCGCTGATTGTAATCCCTGAAGCATGATTGCTGTTGTTAAAACTTATTATTTTATCAATAATAAGCGTTGAAGAAAGGGCAATGGTTTGACCATTGATAGCATTAAATGTGATGGTCCCATTTTCACAGACATTGGCAATGGCAGTCCGCAAAGAACCATAACCGCTGTTCAGATTATTGGAAACATTCACGATGGATGCACAACCAATACTTACTTTCCAAACGCCTGTTGAAGTATTCCAGCTTGTATTGCAAACACCATCTTTGGCCTGACGACGATACCAGGTAGATACTGTAATATTAGCTGGAGGATCATACGTAGCAGCATTGCTGGTGCTGATTGTGGACGATATAGTAGCAAAATTATCGGTACTAGTTTGCCATTGGTAGGTAATCGATGCATCACCACAACTGGCCAGCAATACGTTGTTGATAACGGAAGGATTTCCATCATAAGGAACAGCTTCACCGGCAGTTGCTATACTTCCTGCAGTAAATTCAGGGCGAACCGTTACTTTCCAAACACCTGAAGAAGAAGTAAAACCATTACATACACCATCCTTTGCCTGACGACGATACCAAGTGCTTACTGTCAGTCCGGCCGAAGGTGTGAACGTTGCAGTATTAGAATTGATATTTGTAGGTGAGCTGAATCCAACATTGGTACTGCTCTGCCATTGATACGTAATGGAAGCATTGCCTCCACTGGCAGCGGTGGTACTGCCAATAGTAGTTGTTGGAGAAGTATTATAGCAAATGGTTTCTCCTAATGTATTGATTGTTCCAACTGTAAATTGAGGACGAACTGTTACGGTCCAAGTTCCATTGCTTACTTCGGGAGTAGTATTGCAAGTATTATCATTCGCATAGCGTTGGTAAGATGTAGTTGCAGTCAATGTTGCTAATGGCAAATAAGATGCTGATGTGGCGCCACTGATGGCAGCAGCATAGCTATCTGCAGATGATCTCCAGGAATAGGTGATCGACTGATTTCCGCCGCCGGCTTCAGTTGCATTGCCAATAGTAGTTGTTGGAGTAGTATTATAGCAAATTGTTTCGCCTAATGTATTGATTGTTCCTGCTGTAAACTGTGGAAGAACTGTTACGGTCCATGTTCCACTGCTTACTTCGGGGGTAGTATTGCAAATATTATCTTTTGCATAGCGTTGGTAGGATGTAGTTGCAGTCAATGTTGCTAATGGCAAATAAGATGCTGATGTGGCGCCAC
>JBAXNW010000045.1:0-36350 GCA_037133555.1 Bacteroidota bacterium | reverse complement strand
TGGAACACTGATGACACAGATGCTACAGATTTAAACTGATTTTTATTCGTGTAATCCGTGTAATTAGTGGATAATTTTTTCTTTTTAAATCAACGAAGATTTTTTGTCATCGAATTGATCGAATTAAACGAATTGTATTTTTAGATGAATGAGTGTAATTAGATGATTATTTTTTCTTTTTAATTCAACGAAGATTTTTATCCACTAATTTCACTAATTTACACAAATATATTTAAACGTGTAATCCTAGATACTTTTGATAACTGTTTACTGATAACTATTTACTGATAACTGTTCACTCCCTATCGGCAGGCAAGCTGTTCATTGTAAAAAAATGGAACACTGATGACACAGATGCTACAGATTTAAACTGATTTTTATTCGTGTAATTCGTGTAATTAGATGATTCTCTTTATTTTTTTTGAATCAACGAAGATTTTTTGTCATCTAATTGATCGAATTAAACGAATTGTATTTTTAGATGAATGAGTGTAATTAGATGGTTATTTTTTCTTTTTAAATCAAAGAAGTCTTTTGTCCACTAATTTCACAAATTTTCACGAAAGCTTTATCGGATTTTTCAACGACTTATTATCATAATTATTTTTTTATTCGTGTAATCCATGGGGTCTAGCCTTTAAGTCTTATTTTTTTATCCTCCAATTGTTTAGCATTTTGTTTTGAAACTACTTTTTTCCCTGTTTTTGATTCTATTTCTTTGCGGGTATTTCTTGCAATTGTTCCACCTTGTTTGGCTATTTTACGACTATCTTCAAATGTTTCAGGATTTTTCTCTTTTGAAATTTCAGTTGTAGTTGCTTCAGCTAGCATATTCAATACAAGTTCCAGATTGGTCATATGGTCCCGTAAATTTTCTTTTTTCAAATCTTTATAGGCTTTATATTGTTTGCTTGTAAATCCACTCCATGCTTTCGAAATCTCATCTGTAAGAATAGCATATTCCTGTCCTTTTTTCACACCTCTGACTTCCCATTCATCTGTCAGTTCTTTCCGAATCTCAATGCTTTTCAACCGTTGATTAATCCATTCCTTTGTATAACCTTTACGTAAATAGGTTTCCATTAATCTATCTATTCCAATTTCAGGATCTTCAATTTCATCAATGCGCTCTCTGGCAACTTGAGCCAACCAAACCTTAAAGGGTTCCGCTTTTGGTGATGGGATGGATTGTATAAGCCGGAACAATTGCTCTGTATCAGCGATATCTGTGAGACGCATCTTCCCATCTTCAGCAAGCATTTTCAACTGTCCGATTTTTTCGGACAGTTCACTTCCTTCCTTTTTAAGTTTTGATTTTAAATCACTCCAATATTTTCTTGGACGTTCGTTATTCGTTAGTACCTCTATAACATCAATAATCGAAAAATACCACTTTTCTTGTTCCTGGTCCCAATGTGTTCGGATTTTGTAATCGTTAAATAACTTGATGGCAGTTTCTTTGGTCATGACTTCTAATTATTTATTGCAATTGAGGGTTAATGGTATTTCAAAACGTATGATAATTTTTTATCTTTTTTTAAATCAGCGAAGATTTTTTGTCATCTAATTGATCGAATTAAACGAATTCAAAATTTCTATTAGCAATAAGCCGGCTTATCGGCGGGCAAGTTGTTCATTATAAAAGAATGGAACGCGGATGACGCTGATCCGTACCGGAAACGCGGATATTAACGGATTTTTTTATTCGTGTAATTCGTTGATAATTTTTAATCTTTTTAAATCAGCGAAGATTTTTAGTCATCTAATTTCACTAACTAAACGAATTCAAAATTTCTATTAGCATAAAGCCGGCTTATCGGCAGGCAAGTTGTTCATTATAAAATATGGAACGCTGATGACGCTGATCCGTGCCGGAAACGCGGATGTTAAAGGATTTTTATTCGTGTAATTAGTGTAATTCGATGATAATTTTTTATCTTTTTAAATCAACGAAGATTTTAGCCACTAATTTCTCTAATTTTCACGAATGGATTTATAAATGTAATCCAGACTAAGCTAATAACTGATTACTGCTCCCAGTTCACTAAAAAAATGGAACGCTGATGACACTGATGTTACTGATTTACACAGATTTTTGGTCCGCTAATTTCACTAATTTTCATGAATGTATTTAAACATGTATTTCAAAAATACAGTTTGTAATTGATCACTGATTTTAAAATGCCCAATCATAAAAAGGATGCACAGATATGGTTTTTCCATCCATTATAAAACTGTCCGTTTGATTTTGAGTAATAAGTTTTGCTGTCTTTATATCGAAAAAATCCATGGCTTCTATTAATCCCGAAAGTTCCCTTTCCATATTATGTTGGTCTAATTGCCAGCATACCTGGTAGAGTGCTTGAAATTTTCCGTTTTCAAAAACCACAAAGTCACATTCCTTTTTACCTGAAAAATAATAAATCTCTGGTGTTTGTCGTCTAAGCTGCATAAAAACCATATTTTCAAGTAGTCTGCCATTATCTTCGGTGAAAGATACCGAGTTGATTTCAATGAATCCATTATCAACACAGTAAATTTTTTTAGGATTTACAATTTGGATTTTATGAGAGTAACTAAATTTAGGTATAAAAAAGAATAGATAGGCATCCACAAAAAAGGATAAATAATCCATCATTGTTGAAGATGAACTTATCTGAAATATTTTCCTCAAACTATTGCCGGTAATTGGTTTCCCTGTATTTGAAACCAGCCAGACAGCCAATTGTTGCAATAGGGATGTATTTTTTAAATTGTAACGGATGGTAATATCACGTATTACAATATCATTGAAAGCATGCATCAGCACCTCAGCCAAGCCTGTTTTCAGATATTCGGGAAAACCACCGTTCTTCATGTATTTGACAGTTGAAAATTCATCCCTATTCTGTCTTGTAAATGCAAGATATTCGCTGTATGAAAAAGGAAAAAGTTCTTTCGTTAGGTGTCTCCCAGTGAGCTTTGTCCCTAATTCTTTGCTTAGCATCGAAGCATTCGATCCGCTTATAAATATACGATATCCTTCATCTAATCTGAACCTTACAAAACTTTCCCACTTATCAATATTCTGTATTTCATCAAAAAAATAGACTGAAATTTCTAATTTTACTGCAATTTCGTGTAGACGGTTGAAATCACTCAGGTCAAAGCCGGCCAAACGGGGATCCTCAAAATTCAGGTAAATTGAAGTATCACCAAATGTATTGTTAAGTTGTTGGAGGATGGTACTCTTTCCACAACGACGAATGCCTGAAATAATTAAAGTGTGTGACGAAAGTTCTGTAAAATCACCTATAGGGCGAAGTAAGCCGGAATCCATCACCGATAAACGCTCTTTTTGAGAGTATATAACTTGTTCTATTATTAATTTGGAAAGCATATGTTCAAAGTATTCGTTTGCAAAGTTAACTTTCTTTCGTTAACAACGAAAACTATCTTTAATTAAAAATTATTTAGCCACGAATTTCACTAATTTTCACGAATGATTTTTATGTAATATTCAGCTTAAATTGTGTTAATTGGATATTAATTGTTTGAAGCTATAATTTTTTCAGTTCATCGAAAAATAATTTTTTATCGATATTCAAATGACGAAGTACTTGCTTTACAATAAATTCTGGGACAGGGTCAATATGAGTTTGTATCGTAATAGGGCGATCTAAACCGGATTTAGACCATTTTTCGTGACCACCTCTGCCTCTGCTATCCTTTATAATATTTAATCCCTGATTTTTAAGAAACTTACGAAATTCCTGTATCGTAATGTTTGATAATTTATTGGTTGGCATTTCATTTAAATAAAAAATGGCAATCCAACTTCCTGGTGATAGGTAGTCACAGGATATTTGTCGAAAATTTCAGAGATAAATTTGTTGTCATTTATCACAGAAGTAATGCTGGGAGCTATTATTTTTTTAGGCTTTTTAGAGCTGCCTTTCAATTCCCAACCTAAGCCAGATAATACTTTTCCTATAGTTTTCTTTTTTAGAGTATAATCAACAAAATCTTCAAACACTATCCCGAAAGAGGTTTTTGCTTCTGCAAAATTATTTCCGTATCCTGTCAAATCAAGATGAGGAGAATAAATGAAATGAATCTTGTTATCATCTTCAAAATGAAAGAGCAAAAGCTTAACAATAACATCTCCCGCATTGTTTTTGTATTTCCCTTCAAAAATATATTGTGACATATTTTAATTGTTTAAAACCTACCTCAAAGATACAAAAGATTTCTCTGATTTTTTTAGATATTTTTTTATTGGACAAAGTTTTTTAGCCACGAGTTTCACTAATTTGCTCGAATGGATTTATAAATGTAATTCCTGGCTAAGCTCGTAACTGATTACAGTTCCCAGTTCACTAAAAAAATGGAACGCGGATGATGCTGATCCGTGCCGGAAACGCGGATGTTAACGGATTTTTATTCGTGTAATTCGTGTAATTAGCTCCGCTGAACTATGTTTCGTGGATTATATTTTCTTTCTTTTTAAATCAAAGAAGTTTTTTGTCCACTAATTTCACTAATTTACACGAAAAGTTTTTTCTTTTTTATTCGTGTAATTCGCGTAATTCGCGGATAATTTTTCTTTTTAATTAATGAAGGTTTTGTCCGCTAATTTCGCGAATTTTCGCTAATATTAGATATACAGCTATTTAATTTAGCGTATATGTATTTGCCGATTAAATATTTATAGCGATTTAGCTAATCTTTCGAAATTCAGGCTTTCTTCACCGAAGTTCACCAATATACCCAGTTTAAGTTGAGTTGCTTTCAGGTAGTTGATAACCTGAGCCTGATGAAGGCTTAGTAATTCTGATAAAGCTTTCGTTTCTACTATTATTTTGTCGTAGCAAATAAAATCAGCATTGAATTTTTTTGCCAGTATGATTCCCTTGTATTCGATGCATAACTCAGCTTCCCGTACAAAAGGGATTTTCCTTTTTTCAAACTCAATTGCCAGTGCTTCCTGATAAACCGCTTCCAGAAACCCACATCCCAGGGTGTTGTGCACTTCCATGCAAGCCCCTATTATTGCGTAACTTTCTTCTTTGTAAAGCAACATAAAGAATTATATTAATCACAAATATTTTCTTTTTTATTCGTGTAATTCGTGTAATTAGCTCCGCTGAACTATGTTTCGTGGATTATATTTTCTTTCTTTTTAAATCAAAGAAGTTTTTTGTCCACTAATTTCACTAATTTACACGAAAAGTTTTTTCTTTTTTATTCGTGTAATTCGCGTAATTCGCGGATAATTTTTCTTTTTAATTAATGAAGGTTTTGTCCGCTAATTTCGCGAATTTTCGCTAATATTAGATATACAGCTATTTAATTTAGCGTATATGTATTTGCCGATTAAATATTTATAGCGATTTAGCTAATCTTTCGAAATTCAGGCTTTCTTCACCGAAGTTCACCAATATACCCAGTTTAAGTTGAGTTGCTTTCAGGTAGTTGATAACCTGAGCCTGATGAAGGCTTAGTAATTCTGATAAAGCTTTCGTTTCTACTATTATTTTGTCGTAGCAAATAAAATCAGCATTGAATTTTTTTGCCAGTATGATTCCCTTGTATTCGATGCATAACTCAGCTTCCCGTACAAAAGGGATTTTCCTTTTTTCAAACTCAATTGCCAGTGCTTCCTGATAAACCGCTTCCAGAAACCCACATCCCAGGGTGTTGTGCACTTCCATGCAAGCCCCTATTATTGCGTAACTTTCTTCTTTGTAAAGCAACATAAAGAATTATATTAATCACAAATATTTTCTTTTTTATTCGTGTAATTCGTGTAATTAGCTCCGCTGAACTATGTTTCGTGGATTCTTTTTTCTTTTTTTATTCGTGTAATTCGTGTAATTCGTGGATAATTTTTTTTTTTTAATCAGCGAAGATTTTTTGTCATCTAATTGATCGAATTAAACAAATTGTATTTTTAGATGAATGAGTGTAATTAGATGATTATTTTTTCTTTTTAAATCAAAGAAGATTTTTAGTCCGCTAATTTCGCTAATTTTCGCTAATGGATTTATACATGCAATCGTTGACTAATTTACTGTTCCCTGTTCACTAAAAAAATGGAACGCGGATGACGCTGATCCGTTTCGGAAACGCGGATATTAAAGAATTTTTATTCGTGTAATCTGTGTAATTAGATGATATTTTTTTCTTTTAAAATCAAGTAAGATTTTTTGTCATCTAATTTAATGAATTAATCGAATCGTATTTTTAGATTATCTAATGTAATTAGATGATGATTTTCCTATTAATTATTTGCGGATAAGTCGAACTGTATTCAGGCTTTCTTCACCGAAGTTCACCAATATACCCAGTTTAAGTTGTGTTGCTTTCAGATAGTTGATGACTTGTGCTTGATAAAGGAATTATAATTTCATAGAAAGAAAATCACGTAAATAAATATGTTGAATGCCTTTACGTGTATTTCCAATAAATTCATCCATAGAAACGACCATTTTAGGATAATTGTCTTTAATCTTTTCCAGATTTCCAAATTCACGGTCTATAGTGGATTGTTCATGAAGTAAATAACATACCTGAACATATAAAATCTCTCCTTTCCTAGTCGCGACAAAATCAATTTCATTTTGACCTATCTGACCGATTTTTATTTCATAATCATTATACATCAAATGATTACAAACAACATTTTCCATTATTTTTGCAAAGTCAGCCTGTTTATATTCAAAAATAGCATTCCGCAAACCAATATCTTCAAAATAATATTTTTCACCTATCTCGAATATTTTTTTACCAATAATATCTATTCGCTTCGTTTTATGGATTAAATACGCATTGGATAGATGGTTCAGGTATCCAATTACTTGAGAAGTAGCAATATTGGTTTGTTGAGATTTTAAATAATCACTGATTTTTCTGGCTGAAAATAGCTGTCCGGTATTATCAGCCAAAAATATGACAAGGTTCTCTAAAAAAGCACTGTTACGAATATCATTTCGCATAATAACATCGCGATAGATAACCGTATTATAAACCCCTTTCAAATAATCATATACAATTTCATCTTTTAATTCCAGGTGTTTCAAAAAAGGAAGTCCACCATATTTAAGGTAATAGTTTAAGGAAGTATTGTTATTGTCTAATTTTTGAAACAATAGAAATTCAGGATATGAAAGACTATAAACGGGAACTTCGATATATCTGCCACTTAAAAAGGTTGAGAGTTCACCCGATAACATATTAGCGTTACTTCCTGTACAATATAAATCGTAGATAGGATTCAGCAACAAGCTCCTCAAGGCTTTCTCAAACTGTGCTATCTCTTGTATTTCATCTATAAAAACATAATTTTTTACCCCTTCTTTTGTATGCTGAAGAACATACTCATTTAAATCGGAAGCTGTTTTTATTGCTTCAAATCTGAGGTTCTCTTTATTTATATACAGTATATTGGCCGATGTATCTTCTTGTTCAATCTGATGAATAGTTTGTTTAAGGATAAAGCTTTTCCCAACCCTTCGTTGTCCGGTTAAAACCTTAATAAGAGGCTTTCCCTGAAAAGGCAGCAATTGGTCGCAATATTTATGACGGATAATGATATCTTCTTGCATCGTTTTAGACTTGGTTTGTAAAAAAAAGGCAATGCAAATATACAATTATAAAGTTTATACGCTACACATTTTATATTTAAATCATTTTTGTAGTTTATATGCCACGCTTTATAAGTCAGTAGTTTTTGCTTTCAATTAACTAAGAATATTTATCCGCGAAGTTTTTTGGCCAAGAATTTCGCTAATTTTCGCTAATGGATTTATATTTGCAATCGTTGACTAATTTACGGTTTCCTGTTCACTAAAAAAATTTGGAACGCGGATGACACAGATGCTACAGATTTAAACTGATTTTTATTCGTGTAATTCGTGTAATTAGATGATTCTCTTTATTTTTTTTGAATCAACGAAGATTTTAGTCCGCTAATTTCGCTATTTTACACAAATATATTTAAACGTGTAATCCCTGATACTTTTGATAACTGTTTAATTTTCAATGATAACAGTTATTTACACTTTTAGCTTTGATGTTTTTTTTGAAATGATCCGTTTATGCTTGCCTTTTTTTTGTAATTTCTTGGTACGGATAAATTCGCTGATTTCTTTTCTTTCCTTTTCGGTTAAAGGCGGACTTTGTATTACGAAATCAACGCCTTCCGGTTCTTTTAATAAGCCCATGGTATTATATTTTGAAATATTTTTCTACTAAAACTTTAGCTGCCTTTGTTTCTATGATCATTCTTTGATTTTTGAAATGGTAAGCGCCTAAAGTTTGCTCATAATGTTCTATCAGTTTAGTTTTTGCCGTAAAAGCAACGTATCCATCAAAGTCTTTTTGAAACGAAATCTTGCAGGCATAAGCCACCAGGTTCCCTGCAACTCCTTCATATATCTTGTGTTTTCCAATGTTGACTTGTTCTATTATTAATTTGGAAAGCATATATCAAGCGTATTCGTTTACAAAGTTAACTTTCTTTCGTTAACAACGAAAACTATATTTAATTTATTGTTAATTAATGATTAGCAGATTTTTATTGCAAATAATTTTCTCATTTTTTTTAATCAGCGAAGAATTTTTGTCATCTAATTGATCGAATTAAACGAATTCAAAATTTCTATACGCATAAATCCAGGCAATCGGCAGATAAGCTGTATTGTAAAAAAATGGAACACTGATGACACAGATGCTACAGATTTAAACTGATTTTTATTCGTGTAATTCGTGTAATTAGATGATTCTCTTTATTTTTTTTGAATCAACGAAGATTTTTTTCCACTAATTTCACAAATTTTCACGAATGCTTTATCGGATTTTTCAACGACTTATTATCATAATTATTTTTTTATTCGTGTAATCCATGGGGTCTAGCCTTTAAGTCTTATTTTTTTATCCTCCAATTGTTTAGCATTTTGTTTTGAAACTACTTTTTTCCCTGTTTTTGATTCTATTTCTTTGCGGGTATTTCTTGCAATTGTTCCACCTTGTTTGGCTATTTTACGACTATCTTCAAATGTTTCAGGATTTTTCTCTTTTGAAATTTCAGTTGTAGTTGCTTCAGCTAGCATATTCAATACAAGTTCCAGATTGGTCATATGGTCCCGTAAATTTTCTTTTTTCAAATCTTTATAGGCTTTATATTGTTTGCTTGTAAATCCACTCCATGCTTTCGAAATCTCATCTGTAAGAATAGCATATTCCTGTCCTTTTTTCACACCTCTGACTTCCCATTCATCTGTCAGTTCTTTCCGAATCTCAATGCTTTTCAACCGTTGATTAATCCATTCCTTTGTATAACCTTTACGTAAATAGGTTTCCATTAATCTATCTATTCCAATTTCAGGATCTTCAATTTCATCAATGCGCTCTCTGGCAACTTGAGCCAACCAAACCTTAAAGGGTTCCGCTTTTGGTGATGGGATGGATTGTATAAGCCGGAACAATTGCTCTGTATCAGCGATATCTGTGAGACGCATCTTCCCATCTTCAGCAAGCATTTTCAACTGTCCGATTTTTTCGGACAGTTCACTTCCTTCCTTTTTAAGTTTTGATTTTAAATCACTCCAATATTTTCTTGGACGTTCGTTATTCGTTAGTACCTCTATAACATCAATAATCGAAAAATACCACTTTTCTTGTTCCTGGTCCCAATGTGTTCGGATTTTGTAATCGTTAAATAACTTGATGGCAGTTTCTTTGGTCATGACTACTAATTATTTATTACAATTTAGAGTTAACGGTATTTCAAAACTTATGATAATTCTTTTTTCTTTTTAATCCAACGAAGATTTATGTCCGCTAATTTCGCTAATTTTCGCTAATGGATTTATATTTGCAATCGTTGACTAATTTACGGTTTCCTGTTCACTAAAAAAATTTGGAACGCGGATGACACAGATGCTACAGATTTAAACTGATTTTTATTCGTGTAATTCGTGTAATTAGATGATTCTCTTTATTTTTTTTGAATCAACGAAGATTTTTGACCACTAATTTCACTAATTTACACAAATATATATAAACGTGTAATCCCTGATGTTTTTGATAACTGTTTACTGTTTACTGATAACTGTTCACTCCCTATCGGCAGGCAAGCTGTTCATTGTAAAAAATTGGAACACTGATGACACAGGTGTTGCAGATTTACGCAGATTTGTTGATTGAAGGATTTGAATGAAAACTTATCTTCTGATTACCTTGCTTTTGGTAGATAAGCTGTAGTTGGTGCTGGTGTTCTGTTTTTTTAACCGATTAATAAGTTAATTCTTTTTCCAAGTCCAAATTCGAAGATTCTATAAAGTGTTGATAGTTGAATGTCACAATGTCCGTTTTCAAGTCGTGAAATATAACTTTTTTTTGTTCCAAGTTTGTCGGCTAATTGTTCTTGTGTCATTTTTGCCTCTTTTCGGGCATCTTTCAACATTTCACTAATCACAAAATACTGAGCTTTTTCTTCAAATTCATCACGTTTTACAGCTCCGATTTTTCCGTATTTTATGTTTAATAACTCGTCAAAGTTTTTAGCTGTTCTAATTTTATTTGCGTCCATTCTTCTTCTTTTTTGAGTTAAAATATTCATTTTTTAATTTCATTGCCAAGTCAATTTCGCTTTTAGGTGTTTTTTGAGTTTTCTTTTGGAATCCATTAAACAACACAACCAAATTCCCTTTGTCGAAACAGCAAAATATCCGAAAAATATTGCTTTCAAATTCAAGCCTTATTTCGTAAAGTCCTTCATTTCCAGTCAAATGTTCAAGAAACTTTTTAGGAACATTTTGAACGGTCTGAATAATTTTAAAAACATATTCGATTTTCTCCTGCACTTTTTCAGTTTGCTCCAAATAGAAGTCTTGAAAATAGTGTTCGTGAAAAATGATTTGTCTCTGAATTTTCATTTTGCAAAGTTAACTTAAAAGTTATCAATCTGCATTTTTATTTTACTTTTCTTTGAAAATACTGCTTGGTTTTTATGCTTTTCCCCAACACTGATTACTTTTCTCCCACCTATCGGCAGGCAAGCTGTTCATTGTAAAAAATTGGAACACGGATTACGCTGATCCGTTTCGGAAACGCGGATATTAACGGATTTTTATTCGTGTAATTCGTGTAATTAGCTCTGCTGAACTTCGTTTTGTTGATTATTTTTTCACTTGCCAGTAACCTCCCTTATCAGGACCTATACGTAAAATAATTCCCTTTTCTTTAAGAATACTTATGTTCTTTTCAATTCTACGTCTAGATAAACCCATTTCTTTTGCTATGTCTTTTTGCGTAATATAAGGGTTTTCTTTTATCAATATAATTATTTTCTCCACACTTTTCTCCACACTTTTCTCCACACTTTCTGGAGTTTTAAGAATGTCTTTCTGCTTTTCGTAGCTCAATTCCACTAAAAAACCTCCTTGTATCTCTTTATAGTCAAATTTCATGCTTGGATAAGCATTTATGGCCTTACGAACACGACGATAGCCAGTGCCGTATTTCTCAATATCACCTGTTAAATAAAAGGCTTCGACAATTAACTTATTACGGGCTGATGATTGATAATCATCGTGGTGCAAATCTTCTATAGTGATATTTCCATACAATGAGCCAGGATTAAAAATTGTTATTCTATTATCAAAAATTTTTACCCTGTTAGATAATTTTTCAACCTTGCTTTCAGATATCTTTTACCCCAAGTTGATTTTAAATATTTTTCTCTATGAGTAGCATCTTGTTGATTGATGCATGCTTCATAATAAACTAATATTAATGGTAATCTGTATTTTGTTGATTGAACTTCTCCAATATTATGTTGCTCAATTCTGTTTTTTAAGTCTTTTGTATAACCTGTATACAAATTATTGTCTTTTTTACTAATAAGTACATAAACGTAATACATATCAATTGCTATATCTAACAGGGTTAATCTGTATGTCAACAGAACTATCATATTTCCTGTGAATAATTGCATTTAAAACCAACTCCCTTAAAGCTTCTAATGGATATTCAAATATTTCTGTATGTTGAGTCGTTTTTAAAACCGTTTCTGAAGAAATCTCATAAGCTATTTTTAAATGACTGATAATATAACGTAAAGTTTCTTCAACTGCTTCAAAAAGTGTATTCCGGATGATTTTGTCATCAAGAATCATATCAGATGTTTTTAAGCGACCAGCATGGACATCATACATCAATGGCTCTTTGGCGAACAAAAGCATAGCTGCATTGGTAGGATGATCTTTTTTTATAAGTTTTAGTTTTCTTAGGATTTCTATATTGCTGCCATCTAAATGAATACGCCCTTTTTCATTTAAACGCTGAATAAACTTTTCGATGCGACGAGAATCTAAATCATCCAGTCCGGTTTCAGGTCTGATATATGCATCCCATGAATATTGCATGGCTTGTAAATAGCAATCCGAAACTTCTGAAGCATTCATTAAATGGTTTGAATTTCCTAATCGTTTATAGTAACGTCCCTGAACTGAAAGGGGTTTAATGGGATATTCTATCACACTTATAATAACGATGTGTTTGCCATCAATTTCTTGAATGTCAATATCAGGCATTAATGAGGGTTCAGTTTTGCTCTTTATTTCATTGGTCCATTGTTGGACACTTTCTTGGGCAAGACTAACACCTATCATTTTCCCTGCATCATTTACACCTATATACACCCTTCCACCTTTTGTATTGGCAAATGCAACCAATGTTTCTATAACTGAAGTGTTAAATGCAGATTTGAATTCTGTAAATATATCTTCGTGTTTAGGTATCATTTGATTATTATTCTTTTCATTTATTAATTCAACGAAGATTTTTTATCATCGAATTGGTCGAATTAAACGAATTCAAGAATTCTATTAGTATAAACCTATCTATCGACAGGCAAGCTGTTCATTGTAAAAAATTGGAACGCGGATGACGCTGATCCGTTCCGGAAACGCGGATGTTAACGGATTTTATTGGTTTAATTAGCTAAATAAGCTTCGGGTTTTAATTTATTTTATTATTGCCAATATTTTGTCAGTTGCAATGATTGCATTCAGACAACGTTCTGCGGTATGGCCATCCCATAATTCAGGTCGAGAGGGTTTACATTCTAATGATAATGTATGATAGTATTCCTCACGAATTCGTTCAATGTTATTACCTACCAGCACGCTGGCACCTCCATTTTCTCTTAAAGTAACAGGTCTTTCTGTATTCCAGCGAAGTGTCAGGCAAGGAGTTCCAAGTACACAACATTCTTCCTGCAAACCACCACTATCGGTTAACATTATTCGGGCGCCCATATTTAATCGGAGCATTTCATGATAACCAATAGGTTCAAGTAATATCAGTTTTTTATTGGCTTTTACCCTTTCCCATAAACCATAAGTATGTAATTGCTTACGGGCTCGTGGATGTATGGGCCATATCATGGTATAATCATTGGTAACTTCATCTAATAAAAAATTCACCAATGGCTCAAAAACTTCTCTTGTATCAACATTGGAAGGGCGATGCAATGTCATTACAGCAAATGTTTGATCTGAAGGTGAATTGTTCTGATAAAGATCTTCTTCAGCAAGGTTTTTTTGTATAATATCTTCTATCAACAGTGCTTTTGCTTTTCCATGGTTTGCTTCCAGAGTATCAATCATAATATTACCTACAAACATCATTCTTTGATCAGTGGTTCCTTCTGCTTTCAAATTGGCAGATGAAATCCTGTCGGGAGTTAGCAATAGATCCGATAAGCGGTCTGTTACCAGACGGTTGATTTCTTCAGGCATGCACATATCTCCTGAACGCAAACCAGCTTCGATATGACAAACTTTAATATTTAGTTTTTTTGCTGCTACTGAACAGGAAAGGGTGGCATTGACATCCCCCACAACGATAACCCAATCAGGCTTTTTATCCAGTAAAACTTTTTCAAATGCAATCATGGTATTTCCCACTTGCTCTGCATGTGAACCTGAACCTACTTCCAGATTAATATCCGGATCAGGAATACCCAGTGCTTTAAAAAAGGCTTCTGACATCCTTACATCATAATGCTGTCCGGTATGTACCAATAGATGTTCAATCTTTTCGTTGAGATGAGTTTCGTTATAAGATGTAATTGCTTTGCAAAAAGGAGCAATTTTCATAAAATTAGGACGAGCGCCTACAACAGATATTATTTTCATTTCAATTATACTTTATGCAATTTCTTTGCTTTTAATTTTTGTAAAAGGATGTTATGAGATCATTTTAAAATCATATATTTAATTCGAATTATTTTGCATCCATCAATATATCAAACATTTCATTGGCTAGCCGTTTTCTGTCAAAAGCTTTGGCTAATTCGGCACAACCATTTTTGTGCATTTTATAGGCTTCTTTATCCTCATAGAGCCTATTCAGTTTTTGGAAAAAGTCTTCTTCATTTTCCGGCTCAAAGCATAAACCAGCCCCATACTTTTCTATAATAGCCTTGCTCTCGCCTTCAACTCCGAGTAGAATAGGAATCTGCATCGCACTGGTTTCAAATATTTTTGAAGGAATCACAGTGAGAAATATTTCAGCCTTTTTAAGGGGTATCAACGAAATATCAGAAAGTGATAAGTAATCAGCAACTTCATTTTTGGGAACAGGATCTATCATGGTTACGTTAATGAGTTTCAGTTCTTCTTTTAATTGCAAAAGCATGTTTTTTTCAGCACCTGCCCCAATGAGTAAGAAGTGAAAAACAGTATTGTTCATCTTTGATGCACAATGAAGAATAAAATCAAGTTTGTGTGCCATCCCATGCGTTCCGATATAACTTATTACAAACTTGTTTTGTAAATTTAGTTTGTTAAGTAATTCAGTGTTTTTTTGTCTTGGCGTATATAATTCAGCATTGGCACCATTTTTAATCACATATATTTTTTCAGCAGCTATCCCTTTTTGGATGATATATTCTTTAAAAGAATCGGTAACCACTACAATTTTCTCTGCTTTTAAATAGAGTCTTTTTTCCCAATATTCAAAAAATTTCAGGATGATACTATCGTTGAATGCTCCAACCACATTTTTAATAGATTCAGGCCATAAATCTCTTACTTCCATTATCCAGGGTTTTCTTTTAAAAAACGAAAGCCACCTTCCGGCAGCTGCTGCAAAAAACTGGGGTGAGGTAGCTACTATTTTATCGGTCTTTATAAATAAACCCACCAGCGTAGCTGAAATGGCAAAACTAAAATAATCAAATGTTCTTTTAAAGAAACCTTCATTTGCTGTTATATACGACCATACCCTGATTACTTTAATTCCTTCGATAGATTCCCTTTGTATCAGTTTGTTTTTATATCCAGCATAAACTTTCCCCTGAGGAAAATTTGGAGCACAGGTAATTACGGTTACATCCATCCCTTTTTTAACCCATTCTCTGCAATGCTCAAACGTTCTGGTAGCAGGTGCATTCACCTCTGGTGGGAAATTATCAGTTATAAATAATAGTTTCAAAATCTATGATGGTTTTTAAAGATGATTTAAACTTTACTTCAATGCATTTTGCTTCAATTAACTTATTAAATTCTGGTGCATAGAAATAATTACAAACATTAATATCTTCTGCATTTTCAAAAATTATCTTTATTGAATTATTTAAGCAAAATGTTTTATTCTCAATAGTGTATTCCACTTCAGGATGCAGATGAATTCTTGCAATTGCAGTATAGTATTGATTGTATCCTTTTATTTGATCCTCAATACTTATTTTACTCTCATTTTGTTGAATAAAAGTCCGTTGATGAAAAATACCTATATTTTTGTATCCATCATGCACCGCTAAACATTTTTTTTCAATATCCTCCAGTATCTTAACTTTTGCTCTTTTCCCTACCCTATGACTTGCCCATATCTGACTCTGATTAAGACCATTCATCTCAACCGTATTATGAGCAGAAGTACCTCTTTCCAACAATCTTTGTTTCCCAGCTTCATAAGTTGAAGTACCCGTATCCACTATGATTTGTTTTCCATTGGCAAAAAGTTCAAAATTGAAAGTGTCCGCATGCGCATGACCCGGTTGATAGGAGGGGCCAATTTTCCCAACATCAACTATCATTTCAAATTTTGAACTGCTGAATTTTCTGTAGCCCGATTCATTTAGCTTAATTGCTTCAGTTTTTATACTGAGTTGTGCAGCATATTCCATTAATTCTGAAGTTCCGGGAGCAATGCCATTGGCTGCATCATTGAATAAAGGAAACAAAGCATTCTGCCAACTCATTGTTTTTAACCAGGCCAGCATTAATGAGGCTTTCGAAATCATGAACCCATTTAGTTCATTGCTTTTCCAGGGATTGTTTTGTACAAGATTGATTGCATCCAGTAAACGCTGCAATAAAATCTGGTGGTACATCGGGCTTAGCTCAAAATGAGCACCATCATCCAGTATCTGTTCATTTAGTTCTTTATGAAGTATTTTTTTTGCTTTTTGATAATACGCTTCATCCTGAAAATAATAAGCAGCAAATAACAATGAAAATGCATTTTCAAGCAAATGATTTGCAAGCAAATGGTATTCCAGATTCTTTTCCAGTTGTTTATATTGTAAATATAAACAATATTCGATGGCTGTATCTGTTATTTTATTTACCGATAAAAACTTGATCCAGTTGATACCCCTTAAAGAGATAGGATAGGGTTCCAGTCCATCTTTTATGTTTGCTATATTTTTACAATAATCATTGATTAAAGCCAGACCTTGTTTTTTGTCCAGTCCGGTTTGTAATAGATAATCAAAATAATTCAGATTGTAAGTCCAGAGTTTTCCATAATTTTTAAAATTCCAGTCAACATTTTCTTTGAAAGTATATTCCTTATTTAAGAAACAAAATTTCATATCTGACGACAAAGTAGGAAAAGCAGATTGAAAATTAAAAAAAGAGAGTGGATATCCTTTTACTTGATTCTTTGCTGAGAAATCAAAATTAGGATGGTAGATTCTTTTTCTGATAAAGTAAAAAAGCCGGTAGTAAATTTGTACTGGCTTTAAATACTTAAGGGTATGGTAGCGTATTAGTATTTTTTGAATCATTTTAATTAAAAAAAATCAATTACTGTTATTTATTTTATATTAAGTTTTACTTATATAAAAAAACGCAACTTATTTATTTTCAAACTTTTTGCTTGATCAAAAAGTTACAAAAAATCAAGACTGCAAATCATTTACTTCAAAACTACGCTTTTTAAAATGCTGCGCAATACAAGTTATAGCGATATAATCATTATAGCATTTATTTTAAAATTAGACTTCGCTATACTGTATTGCTTACTAGTACCATCGCTATTTTAAAAAGCTAGTTTTGTGGCGTTAATGATTTGATGTCGGTTCTTTACCTTAACAAAGTTAATAATTAATAATTATTTTTTAAATGGAAAATTTAGACAGTTTCTTAATATTAATTAATCAATATCCACCCATTTACCTTCTTTTAAGCTTTCGATGGCAGCAAAACTGGCTTTGGTTGTATTGATAATTTCATCAAAAGCAATTAAAGCATCTCCGCCTGTTTTAATTCTTTCGGTAATCAAGGCAAACTGAGCCTTGTGACCTTTGTCCTGTTTAGTAGACATATTGCTGAAGCCTTTTACTCCATAAGCTTTCAAGGTACGCCAGTTATCAATTACAAAAGTTTTTTCCTGCGTAAATACTTCAATTCGCTCTTTTGCATAAGATTTACTCCCATTTGCAAAATAGTTGATGACCGCATTGCAGCCATTTTCATATTTCAATAATATACTTGCATTATCGGTATTTTCCTGAGGAGTAACACCCATTGCATTCATACTTACCGATTTCACTTTACTACCGGCTATGTAAGAACACAAATCTATATAATGACAGGCTTCGCCAATGATACGGCCACCTCCGATTGCTAAATCATGGACCCATACTTCAGCAGGGATAAAGCCTGCATTCATTGTTGCAACAATGTTCTTAGTCCCGTTTCCTGCCAAGGATTTCATTTTAACAGCCAAAGGTGCAAAACGACGGTTAAAACCAACGGTTAAAGTAATCGGTTTGTTTTGTTTTGTTTTTTCCTGATAGGCTTCCGTTATTTTTTCAAGTTCAGCAGTATTCAAACAAAGCGGCTTTTCAACAAATACATTTTTTCCGGCATTGATTGTTTCCAACACCATTTTGCCATGTAAATCGTGACGGGTTGTTATAATCACCAGATTTACATCTTTATCATTCAACATCTCCTGATAATTGGAAGTGGCAAATTCAGCATTTGCCTTTTTCGCAAGAATTTTAGCAGTTAAGCCTTTTGCACTGGCAATGTATTTGATGGATGCTTTGGCTTTTTTGAGAGATGGTACAATGGTGGATGAGGCAAAATTCCCAGCTCCTATAATCCCGATGCTTCCTTTTTGAGCGCTAAAGCTATTTGTTTTCAGACTTACAGTAGGCGTTATCACTGATTTCTCAGGATAAACAAGGATAGATGCAATAGCACCTATTTGACGCATGTCACCATAAATCTCCAGATAATTTTCTAAAGGCACTTTAGCCGTAATCAAGGCATTCACATCCAACATTCCTGAAGAAATGGATTGCAACACGGCTTCAAAATTTCTTTTTTCTGTCCATCTTACATAGCCTATCGGATAATCCTGCCCTTTTTGTTCGTAGTTCTCATCGTAGCGGCCTGCTCCGTATGAACAGCTTACCTGAAAGGTAAGTTCTTTGGTGTAAAAATCTGCTCTTCGGATGTTTAAGCCAATCACACCTACCAGTATTATTCTGCCTTTTTTACGCGACATTTCAGCTGCCTGATGAATCAATTCATCATCTTTGGTTGAAGCGGTAATGATAACCCCATCAGCACCTATCCCTTTTGTAAGTTGTAACACAGATTGTATGGCATCATCTCCTTTTGCAGGATTAAGCACTGTAATACCCTTACTCCTTGCCAGTTGATTTTTCTGTTCGTCAAAATCGATGCCTATCACATTGCAACCGTTTGCCTTTAGCATTTCTGCTGTTAGTAAGCCTATCAAACCCAAGCCAAATACAACGATAGTTTCACCAAAGCCGGGATTGAGCAAACGGATTCCCTGTAAGCCAATAGCACCGATTACTGTAAATGCAGCCTGATCATCCGATACATTGTCCGGAATATGTGCTGCCAGATTTTCGGGAATGCAAACAAATTCAGCATGGTTTCCATTGGAAGCCACCCTGTCGCCAATATTAAAGGATGTGACCCCTTTACCTACTTCAATTACCTTCCCCACATTGCAATAACCCAAAGGCAGAGGCTGATTGAGTTTGTTAAAAACAGCTTCAAGGGTAGGCAGTAAGCCGTCTGTTTTAATTTTGTTCAACACCATTTTTACCCTGTCGGGTTCCTGGCGCGCTTTTTCGATAAGACCCGCTTTGCCGAATTCTACCAGCATACGTTCAGTCCCTAAAGATACTAAAGTACGGCTGGTTTGAATTAAAATATGCCCCGATTTTACGATGGGTGATGGAACTTCTTCCAAAAGGGTATGCCCGTTTTTTAAATCTTGTATGATTTGTTTCATCTATTATTATTTTATTTAATTACCTAATACTTAGAAGCTTTCTAAATTTATTAACTCTAAATTCATAGGGTTTAAATATTAGCTTAAACATGTTTAAAAAATCAAAATAAATACATTTGCTTTAAAAAAAAACTTCTATCAGTATAAGTCGTAATTATTTGATATCTAACTTTTTCCTTGATGAAAAAGTTACAAAAAATCAAGACTGCATATCATTTACTACAAAACTACGCTTTTAAAAATCCTGCGCAATACAAGCCGTAGCGAAAAATGCATTCTAGCTTTTAATTTTCAAACTGCCTTCGCTATCTCCTGTATTGCTTGCTGCAAGGCAACCGCTATTTTTAAATGCTTGTTTTGTTAAGTAAATTCTATGAGGTCGGTCCTTCTTCGAAGCAAAGCTGACTATTAAATATAAAGAGCTTATAAAATAGTATCTACTAAATTATGTTTTATGATTTTGTTTTTACTTCCCATTTTATCAAACTTAAGCTTTAAACTTCTAAATAAGTATATAGTACAAAATACGACATTATATTGTTTTACTTACTTATTGTTAGAAAATTCTAATTTCTTAAGTCTATTCGAGTTTCACCGATAATTTATCCCGACCTATCGGGATGGATATTTCATTCAATTATATTAAAGAATTTATGAATAATTTCATTCACGTATTTCATTTGTTCAATAGTACCAATTGTGATTCGTATATAGTTTTGCATACTATTTAGATGGTTATAATCTCTTACAAAAATTGAATAATTTTCTAAAAAGCGAATAAACTCATATTTTTGTTCTTTAGAGAAAAATTTTATAAATATAAAGTTTGCATGACTTTCGTACAATTTAATATAGTTGTCAAAAACAGATAATTCCTTATATAAATATTCTCTGGCCTTGGATACTTCAGCAATGTATTTATTAGTGTAATCCTGTGAATCTAAAGCAGCAATAGCAGCTACCTGAGAAAGTAAGGGGATATTTTTAGCGTTTCTTATTTTACTTAAAACCTTAATATTAAGTTTATCTGATATAACATAACCAATACGAAAACTAGCCAATGCAAATGCTTTGGAAAATGTTCTTGTAACGATAACGTTTAAACAATTTACAGCAAAATCGGCAATGGATTCTCCATTAAATTCACAATAAGCTTCATCAATAATAAATAAAATGTTAGGGTAATCTGTAATTAAGCCCTTAAGCTTTTCAATGGCTGTAAATGTACCCGTTGGATTATTAGGATTAACGATGTATACAATCTTTGGATTATTCCTAGTTATAAATTCTTTAAACAATTTAAAATCAATGGTAAAACTTTCATTGAGATTGAAAAAAGAAACATCACCTCCTCCACTTTCTGCTGCAGCCCTGAAATTATCATAGGTTGGGCCTACAATTACTACTTTATCTGATGGTTCAAGATAAGCACTTATTAAGTATTCATGAATTGCATCTGAACTTGCAAAATAAAGAACCTCTTCATTCTCAACCTTTGCATAATGTGCAAGTTTGTGAATGAGGGTAACATTGTTTACATCAGGGTACCAATTTAAACGTTGTTTTTTTATTGCATCTAATATTCTTTCAAAAACCAATGGACTGGGTGGAATGGTTGCTTCATTCCAATCTAATTTTAAAACTTCTGTATCAATAGATAACTCCCAGGCTCTGTGTGAAGAAAGCTTGTAAGGGGTGAGCCCCTTTAAAAATTTATTTTCAAACATAATTTTCTAAACAAAAAATTTATAATAAAATTGATCTGCTAATGATAACATCGGGAAATCGTTCGGTGAATCTCCATAAGCAATGATTTTATCATATTTTTGCAAATCTATCTCTTTCTTTATCAATAATACTTTCCCGATTCCATCGCAATCAAATTGATTATGAAATTTAACGGTTTTAGCAGATAAGGAAATATCCACTTTATTCGTAATGAGTCCTATTCCTTCTTGTTCAGCCCATTTTTCAAGTAAAATGGATAAACTAGCACTGACAATAAAGATATGGTTTTCGGGATTTTTCTTAAGATTTTGTAGCTCATTCTTCGCACTTATTATTAGTATTGAATGAATGAAATCAATGCTATTTGTTAAATACGACTCAACTTTTTGAGTGGATGAATATTTAATAAATAATGCCAAGCGTTTTTTCTTAATATCAAAATTACTTCCTCTTAAGAGGAAATATTTCATAATTTGAATGATAGGCAAAAAGTAATAACAGCTAAAATATAGGAATGGATTTGATATCCTTTTGTAAAAATATTTTGCTGAATCAGTATTACTCAAGGTTCCGTCAAAATCGAACAAATGCAAGGTTTTCATTTACAGATTACTTATATAGGGTTTTAACTTACCTTCACCAACCAAGGTAAAGACTTTAGTTTGGTGATAATTAAAAATCAATGCTGTTTTATTTAACTGGTCAATTTTATGGGTGATTTCATTAAAAATCAAGCCTTCTTTGATTTTTAAATAGATATCCAGTGAATCTAAATCGTTCTGAATAATTTGCCATTGAACAATCCCTTCAACTTTATACAAAGTTGTATACAGATTTACGGTAGGTATCTTTACTGTTTTGGTCTGAATACAAATATCTTTTCGCCCTAAAATATTTTTTACATATTTATGGCCATTTTCTTCCATTTGAACTTCGGCGGTATCGTCTGTATCGTACCTTATCAATGGCATGGCGTAATTGTTAAGGTTAGTGCCAATAATTTTGAACAAAGCTGCGGTATCAGAAGGAATAAGTTCTAAATAACCGTATTCTTCGCAATTGAAATACTTTCCTTTTTCTCCCTTATTATGCATCATCACAATTGCTTCTGCCAAGCCATAGTGATCAAAAACTTTTATACCAAAGGCACTTTCAATTTCAGTTCTCTCTTTGTCCGTTAATATTTCGGATGCCGTAAAACAAGCTTTTAACGATGGCAATACATATCCTTTTCGAGAACAGAATTCAGCAAATAATGATAAAGAAGAAGGATAGCCTCTTAAAAACCGTATCTTTCTATTTAGCATATCTTTGTAAAATATCTCCATGTATTTATCATTTAAATGATAAGGACTGTAATAAATCCAATTACGGAATTTATCCACTTTGATGATATCTGCATCGTTTTTAGGATTGTGTGATCGGATAATTGCCATTGCATCGAATAAATTAAAACCAGCCCATTTCCAATGGCGCCAAATGACGGCTTGTTCAATGATCCAATGATTTGGCGAAACATATGCACAAAAAGGAATCCCAGTTGTCCCTGATGTTTTAAATGTTAAAGCTTTTTTAAAATATTTTTGATTTATAAAAAGTTCCGGATTAGCCCTTACCGTTTCTTTCTTTAAAACAGGAATAAAATTTAAATCGCTTAAGCTATTAAAATCTTTTTGAGGATTGAATGGAATGGATTGAAACAGTTCTTTATAATAGGGAACTTCTTTACACTTGATTAAAAGTTTTTTTATTTTTTTAAATTGAATTTTTTTTATTTTTTCATCTTTAATATCAGGAAATCTTTTGTATTTAGTATAATACATTATTATTCCTAATATTGTTAAAATTGCATCTTTCATTATACTTATATTTAGTTAAATTTTGAATATCTGATAATAGAATTTTTAAATAAAGATTTTTTTTGTTACATTTTAGTAAATTTCATTATCCTAGAATAGGATTGTAGTGCATTTTAAAACTGAACTTTTTTTAAAAATAGATTGCTTTTATATTCTGTTCAAATTTAAATTTTATTTGAATAAGTTATATCAGATTTTTATGCTCCAATTATTTGGGGTCTTTATTCAGAACCGGTAATATTATATCACCATGATTTTGATTAATAATTAGATCACAAATACTTAAATATTTTTCTGCTCTACTTTCAGCAGTTTCAAAAATCTTTAATTGTTTTCCCCCCATATTTGTTAAGAAATTTCTGAGGGTTTCATCAGAAATAATCTTTTCGATTTTATCAGCAATATCTTCCGGATTTAATGGGTCGAAATATTCTGCGGCATTTCCACAAATATTGTGTGCGAAAGATAAATCAGAAGTAAGTATAGGTAAATCTATTATCATTGCTTCAGGATAAGATGCTGTAAAGCACTCTAATAAAGTCGGCAAAAACAATGCATTAGAATCTTAGAATAATACCCTAATTTTTGAGAGGATTAAACTATAATTTACTTATATTTATTTCCTGCGACCAAGAAACAATCTTTTTTAAACCTTTTTCAAATGGAGTAAATTTATATTCATCTATTATACTGTTTAGCTTTTGAGTAGAAATATTAAAACTATTAACATCAAGTATATTACTGTTTTTATAATCCCATGCAAAGCTCGGTTTTATCTTTTTTATCTTTAATAATATTTCATTTACCGATAATCTATAATTACTGCCAACATTTAGAATAGTTGTTGTAATTTTTTTATCTATAAGCTTAAATAATATTTCACAAAAATCTTCTATATAAATATAATCCTTTTTCCCATTTCCATCACCCCAAACAGAAAATGGTTTATTGTTAACTGCAGCATCAATTGCTATATTGATAACGCCTTGCTTGCTGGAATAATGAAATAAACCGTAAGGATTGGATAAACGTAAAATTAATGGATTTATGCCATATAAAAAATGATATTGAAATAAATATTTTTCAATTGTAATTTTTGAAATTCCGTAAGAACTTTTCGGAAACGAATTTTCATCTTCCGAATGTTGAATATCATTGGCGCTTTCACCATATATAGCACCACCAGATGATATATATGCAATATTTAATATGTTAAATTTTTTCATTAGCTCTAACAATTGAATTGTTGGAATAACATTAGCATTTATATCAAATATTGCATTCCCAGATGATGATGGGACTGTTGAACTTAGTGAATGTATTATGTAATTAATATCGTTTTCCGAAAATATTTGTTCTAATATTGAAGAATCTGCAAAATCTCCATTATATGTTTTTTCTATACATTTAAACGCCAACCCAAACGGATGGCAATTAAAACGATCAAATACAATAACACGTATATCTTCTTTTAAAAATTTATCAATGTAATTAAGTATATTTGAACCGATAAAGCCATATCCACCTATTAAAAGAATTTTTTTCATAAAGAGATTTATATATTTAATACTTTTAGAATTCGTTCACAGTATTTACTAAAAATAAATTTATCTTCATAGATTTCGATTGATTTTTTAGATTTTTCAGCATAAATAGTTGGGTTATCCATAAGTTCAATAACCCGATTTGCTATATCCTCAGGATTTTTAGGTGAAACAAAACATCCATTATCTTCATTTACCATCAGTGGGATATGTCTAAAATTTGTAACAATTGGAACAGCACCATAAGCCATGGCTTCAATTATTGATACAGGTTGACCCTCAGCAGTATAGTAAGTTGGCAGAATAAATGAATGCGACTTTAAAAAACAATCCCTTTTCTCTTTTCCATATAGTCCCTCATGGTATTCTACGTGATTTTCAAGTTTTTTATCCTTAATGATTTTTAAAAAAAGATCCTTAAAATTAAGACCTATTTGTTTTGGATCATCTGGTGAATTCATAAACCTACCAGCAAATACGCAATAAACATTTCTATTGTACTTATTTATTAATAAATCGATAGCATTAATAACATCAAAATAACCTTTACTGACAACCATATTACTTAAATAAATTAATCTAAACGGTGTATTTTCGATGTATTCTTTTGAACAATAATGAGAATCTATTTCCTTAGCTGGTAATCCATTCGGTATAGTTTTAACTTTTATTTCATAATTATCTAGAAAAGAAAACTGAGATTTCATGTATTCACCTTCAACAATAATATTATCAACCAAAGATAATGTATTAAATAACCTTCTTTTTAATGAAGGCGAAAGATTATTAATAAAATCAGTATAATTTGCACCAAACTGATGGGTTACAACTCTTACTTTAAATAATTTCAAAATTTTAATAAAAACTTCATCTCTGTAAAACCCTATTTTAGATTGTGCTGTTGTAATATAAGCGCAATAATATGAATTTTTTGATAACAACAAAAATTGTTTTAAAAAGCATTTTATATATAAAATTATTTGTAAAAGAAGTTTTTTCCACCTGTTATTCTCATTGTTTTTCAATGAAATATTGATTATATCAACAAAACAATCTTTAGATATTAAATACGCTATAAGACCATCAAACATTATAGATTGTCCTGTGAATATTTTATTTTCAATATTACTTAAAGTTCCTATAGCTAATATCTTTTTCCCTTTCATTTCTTGCATTTTAATAGTATACAAATATTGTAATATTTAGATTTCCTTTAAAAGAAGATTAAAATATGCATACTCATTTTTAATTTTTTCCTCCTTAATTTTATTGTGATTTATTCTTAATAAAAAAAGCTTTAAAATGTACTCAATTTTCATCCCTTTAAAATAGGTTTTCTCATTTAATTGGAACTTTCTTAAATAATATCTTAATGAAGTAAGCCATTCCTTAAAAGTGGATTCAGACCAAACATCTCTGTCCTCAATTAAATGAAGATAGGGATGTTTTTTATTAAACATTATTTCATGCTTTTTTTCTGTAAATCTATTTGTAATATCTGGTTCTTCAAAATAGAGAAAGATATTTTCATCAAAACCCCCTATTTCATCAAATTTATTTTTATTAATAAAAATAAAAGCCCCCGATAAATAAAAAAATTTTTGGTTAAAGTAATTTAATTTATTTGTAATTTTTATTATTATTGAAGATAATACTGGAAAATTGTATTCAGGTTTTAAATAAAATGACAGATTACAGCCACCTAATTGTTTATAACCTAACATTCCAAGTTTATTATTATTTTTAAATTCAAAGAGAGTTTTTGAAAAAATTGGTTCTGACAAACGAACGTCAGGATTCATAATGCAAATTATTTCGCCTTCTGATTTACTAATACCCAAATTATTGCCTTGCCCATACCCACCGTTATTATTATTTTTTATAATTTTAATTTCTTGATAATGATTTGTAATGTAATTAAACAGGGGGTCATCCAAAGGGCTGTTATCTACTATTATTATTTCCAATTCATTTCCAATATCATTATATTTTAAAATAGATGTAAGACAATCATCAATAATATTTAAAGATTTATAGGTAACAATAATGACAGAAAGGTTACGCATATTTTATTTTTTTAAAATAATTTTACAACTCATTAAAATTCTACCAGATAGGTTTGAAAATTTGTACCTCCATATATTAATCAGTTTATTCATTTTTGATATTTTATCATTATTTAATTCTAAGATATGTTGCAATATAATTTTATTTTTTGTTTCAATCTTCAACTTATCATTATTAAGAATTGCCTCAATTGTTGCAAAAATTTTATTTGATAAAATGCTAAAATTATTCTCCCAAAAACGATGAATTCTTTTTAATAATAATTTTTCATTTAAGCCCAATGTATTATTATTATGAATTCTATATTGCATTAATGGTTCAGATATATATTTTCTCACCCCTATTATTTCGCAAATAATTACGAAATAATAATCATGCATATACATAACATCTGGGATGGGAAGTATATTATTGACCTAAGATCGACTATACATCAAAATGTGATTGCTACTTAATACATTTTCTTTACTTCTTGATTGGATTATAATATTTACAGCGTTAACACACACAAAAAGATTATCTCTTTTGAACCAGTATTGTATAACCCAATGGATCACTATCTGATCCAATTCGAAAAAATACTGATAAATAGCCAATAAAAATCGAAATCAAAAGTATCGGTGATAATATAATCCAGAAAGGCAAAAAAACGAATCGCCACAATTCTGTAGGATAGGCGTTTCTAAAAAAAAGAACTATAATTTTTGCAACAATACTTGTTAAATCTGTTCCTCTTGGCGTGATTTGAACATTGGCAAATGAACTGAACATTTCTTGGAGTGCAGCTGGAGTGTACCTGTAATAGTCATAAGGAATATAATGATATCTGGCTGACCATGGAATTGTAAAAACACCTTTGGAACCTTTTTTCATAACACGAAATATTTCATTAATAAGCTGCTGGTAGCTAAAAACATGTTCGAGCACTTCTGTACAAAGCACATAATCAAATTTATCTTCACTAAATGGAATGTCCTTGCCATTAAAGTGGGTTATTGAATCATTATCGTAATCAAATTTATGTGAATCTATTGTGTCTATACCATGGTAATTTGTGTGACTCTCCATTAATAAAAATTTATAGGGACTTTCACCGCATCCAACATCAAGAACTTCTCCTTTGAAAATAGGAAGTTGTTTCTTTAAATCAAGATAAATTGTCAGGAGTTGGAAATCAAGTAACATTCTTAGAAAGAATGTCATTTTACTAAAAAACCCTTTAGGGTTAGCATGGCCAATAGGCCTGAAGTCTTCGTTCATTTATTTTATTTTTTAAGATCATCCAAATTTGAATATTCTTCCCCATTAAAAAATATTTTAGTTCTGATAAATTTAGGTCTGTTCTTTACCTCTTCAATGATTTTCCCTATATAATCGCCTAAAATACTAAGAGAAATAAGTTGAATGCCACCTAACCCAAGAACAAGGAAAATTATTGTAGGGATTCCCTTGGCACCCTGTGGGGGATTGATAAAATAATTTATTGTATAATAAATAGAGAGTCCTAAAGTCGCAATAAAGACTCCAACACCAATTGCTTGAATATACTGGAGCGGTTTGGTACTGAAAGAGAAAATTCCTTTTTTAGCCCACCAAATGTTTTTTAGGAAGCTATTGGTTGTCCGACCAAAAAGACGCTCAGGACGGACGTAAGGAACCCCCACCTGCTTGAACCCAATCCAGGCGCGCAATCCTCTCAGGAAAATATCTTTTTCCGGAAAATTAAGAAGATATCCGACAGCTTTTCGGTCAATGAGAGAAAAATCACCGGCATCAACGGGCATCTCAATATCCGACAGCTTTTTAAAAATACGATAAAACCCTTTGTATAAAACCTGCATATAATATGGTGCTTTGCGTTTAATTCGTTTTCCATACACGATATCATAACCTTCCTCCCATTTCGAAATAAAGTCTTTTATTATTTCCGGAGGATCCTGGCCATCTCCGTCCAATACAACCACAGCATCACCTGTTGCTATTTCCATTCCACTGATAAAGGCCGACTGTGATCCAAAATTTCTGGAATGAGAGATTCCAATAACATGGTTATCCTGCATACAAAGTTGATAAATTACGGATTCATCCTTAAAGGGACTGCAATCGTTAACAAAAATAATTTCGTAATCATACGTACTCTCCCGAAAAACTGAAGTAAGTCTTTCAAATAATACAGGGATTGATTGTTCGTCTTTATAACATGCAATGATTGCAGAAATTTTCTTTTCTTTAAGCGGAACTGAAACATACCTCAGTTTGGTTTCGGCTGCTCTTTCCCATGCTGCTGTTAGCCTGAGGCCGTCCTCAAAATTTGTTTTAAACTGCCATCCTATCGATTTTTTTGCCAATTCCGGATTACCGTACCATTGCGACAAATCCCATTTGCGATTAGCCATAGATCCGAAAACCGGGTTCTCCTTGATGCTAAATATGGATTTCGCAACATATGCAGCATTTTCCAGCGTTGTTTTAATTCCCGATGCAATGTTCAATGAAACTCCAGGGTCATTTCTACATGCAATTGTAGCGGCTTTCACCAATGCACTTGTACAATCATCAATATAGATAAAATCGCGGGAAATTTCTTTATTCACCAAATTTGGGTATCTGCCGTTTAAACCATTTTGGATAAGTGTGGGAATTAATCTATCGCGTTCTTCCCAAGGTCCATAAACTGAATATAAACGCATATTAACGCAGGGAAATCCAAGTACTCTCCCATAGTATTTTATAAGATAACCTGCGCTAACCTTTGTAACTGCATAATCACTATTGGGGATAAGTTCCGATGTCTCATCAGAAAAATTACAATTGAGTCCATATTCTGAGGAAGAACCAGCCTGCACAAAAGAGCTGTATCCATTTTCCGATAAGGCAAGGAGTAAATTTAGCGTTCCGAAATAATTTGTCTGATGTATTTTTTTTGTATCTGCTTGTCTTGCATAAGCCCCATAAGCTGATAAATTAAAAACAGTTTGTGGTCTAAGGTCATTAATAGTTTTTTTTACATGGTCATAATTAGTGATATCTGTGTTAAGTAATCGTTTAGATTCAACACCTGAAAGTCGCCATGATTTCTGCGGGTTTCTGGAACAAGCATAAACATCATTACGAATTTGGCTTAAAGAAAAAAATAAGTTAGCGCCAATGAATCCTGATGCACCTACTATTAATATAGGTCCGGATAGTTTCTTTGCTTCTTCAATTTCCTCAGATTTCCAGGTATTTTTATATAAAATTGAATCCATCATTTTATAATTATTTTAAAAGTGTTTTGATATCAGATACAAGAGATTGTGAATCTAAACCACACATTTTTTGATGATAGGCTTGATTTCCATACAATCCATTTGGATAGCCTAATGCATACCTGTGAATAAACTGGCAATCTAATTGATGTTTTAGAATAAGTAAAGCAAGATTTTCGCCTAAACCACCTCTGCTAACATGTTCCTCAATAACTAAAAGCTTTTTCGTGTGATTAAGACTCAATATTAATTCTTCTGATAATTGAATTAACGGCATTTCACTTACAACAAACAAGTCAACTAAAGAATGAATTTCAAGTTGTTCAATAGCTTTCCAAGCATTTAATATAATTGGACCAAGTCCAACTATTGTTATTTTATTACCTGAAGCAATCTTACGTATCGGAGCAAAATCATTTCTGAAAATTGATGGAGGAACAACGCCAAAACCTAACCTCAAATAGGAAGGGCCATTGTACTCTAGCATGGCTTGTACTGTGCTCTGTACGTCTTCGTTGCAATAGGGTATATAACAACGAAAATTCTGGAATGAGGAAACTACTGCAATATCTTCCAGTGCATGATGGGTAGCACCCATAATCCCGTATGCATACCCACCGCCATTTCCTACAATTTTCACATTCATATTGTGTAACCCAATATCCAACCGTATTTGCTCTGCTGGTCTGAAAACTGCAAATGGAGCAATGCTGTAACAAAATGGGATAAGCCCTTCGGATGCCAATCCGGCTGCAACAGAAATCATGTTTTGCTCAGATACGCCTGCATTAATAAAACGGCTACCCATTATCTCTCTAACACCCTCTAACGCCATAAAGCCAAGATCACCGGTTAGAAAAATAATCCTGGAATCGTTTTTTGCTATTTTCTGAATAGTTATGGAAAATTCTATACGCATTAGTATGTTATTTGGTTTACTGCCTGTGTATATTGTTCATCAGTCATCGGTAAATAGTGCCATTCCAATTTATTCTCCATGAATGATACTCCGCTGCCTTTGATGGTTTTTGCAATTATACATTTTGGTCTGGGGTCATTAAAACGGATAGATAGAAATGTATGTTGCAGACTTTCAAGGTCATTTCCGTTTTCATCCTCATAAACATCAAAATTAAAAGCATCCCATTTATTCTTATGGGACGTCATGTTAAGTACATCCTGAGTGCTTCCAAATCCTTGAAGCCCATTGTTATCAATGATTACAATAAGGTTATTTAATTTATGATGTCCGGCAAACAAAGCTGCTTCCCAGGTAGATCCTTCATTGCAATCTCCATCTGATAAAAGACAATAAACTTTGTTGTTATTTCCTGTAAAACGAGTAGAAAAAGCCTTCCCTGTTGCAAGTGATAATCCATGCCCTAAACTGCCGGTTCCAAAAACAATACCATTTAGTAATCCATTACATGGTGGGTGAGCCGCCAGTTTGGTGCCATCTTGATAGAAAGTTTCCAATTCAGCTGGTGAGATTTTTCCAGCTGCTGAAAGAACTGTATATAAGCCCAAAGCTGCATGACCTTTTGAAAGTATAAAATGATCATTTTCGTTCATCTGTTTGAAATACAAAAATACCAAAATATCAAGGCACGATAGAGATGATGCAATATGACCCGCATTTGCTTTTTTGTATAGCCGCAAGATATTTAACAGGCACTCCTTTTTTTGTTTTTCTAATTTTCGCATTTTATATTATTAGATATTGTCATGATACACTAATGTACTAAGCAGTATTACCATCATTTACCAAAATTATCTGAACTCAATAATTTTTCGGGAAATATACTTTTAACATTGAATTCTTATTTGGGAAATAAACTTCACCTTTCAATAAATAATCATTAAAATTAATTCCTTTCATTTTCATTGTATTGAATAGTTCTAAATTAATTGGAAATCCATCTGCTAACAAAATAATAGGAGGATTATTCTTTAGTTCAAAAAATTCAAAAGCCTTGCAATCTCTTTCTTTGTCATTAAAATAATAGGGCCAACCTGGAGAGATCCCTTCTAAAAGATAAACAACTCCTGACATATTAAATCCAAAAATCGGATACCCTTTTCTATAATTATTGTTTTTAAATAATTGTTGTAACTCTAAAAAAAATGTTTTGGTTTTTTTATCAACATGTATTCCTTTTAACCTTGGAATCCCCTTGATATCCTCTGTTTGTTGAAGAACATTAGATTTATTTAAATTAAAAAAAAATGAGTAATAAGGAGTAAATGTGTTCCCATCAATTATTTGGGACGCAGTAACTAAACTTGGGATAATAATAAATAAAGATAAAATTATTCTGCTTTTGAGATGTTCTGATAAATAAAATAATAATATTATAATCACTCCAAACCAAGTGGCGGAATGTATTAAGACATTTAAGAATAAATGGTTTGCAGTACCAATGGCTCCCAAAAATGGAGTGATTAATAGTAGAAAGATAATAAGTGTTTTATCAAAATTGATTTTTAAAAGATGTATTAAAGCATTTTTTTTAGTTATGCCAATGGCTAATAATAAAAACAGTTGCAATAAAATGACAATAATGTAGAAATATGCATTTATCCAATCATTGGTTAAATGCATTGCATTTTGATAATCACTGTTTAAAAAAGTTGATCTGTAAAAGTTAAAATAATATATTTCACGAATAAAAATTCCGACTGAGATTAACAGAATTAAATTAATTAAATACTTGTTGTTAAAAGGATGGTAATTATTCCACAATATGAAAATGGGGAAAAGTATTAACCATGAAAAATATTTTAATATAACTTTGGCCAATAATTTAAAATCAGTTATATATTTGTCAATCAATAAAGTAGGAGAATGATCTGAAAGCATAATATATTCCTTTTTAAAATTGAAGAGCCATTCACCAGAACTTTGAAAAAAGCTGAAATAAATTAAAACACCAAAAACACAACCAAGTCCTAGTGTTAATACAACAATGATAATGTGTTTTAATTTTTGGTCTTTTAAATATAGAATAAATAGTAAGAAATATGCTGATAACTGAAGAATTGCAGTAGAAAATTTGTTAAAAAAACTAAATCCACAAATAAGCCCTAATATTCCTATTATAATTATGTTGGTTTTTAATTTAATTAAGTTTGCTGCATCGAAAGAGAATAAATATAAAATAAGACCTGTTGCTATTATCAAAAAAGAATTAGTCAATACGTTCATATAAATAGTTATTGAGCTACAAAAACAAATTATTAAACTACCGATTGATATAAAGCCAAAAATAAATAAGAAGGTTTTATGAAAATTATATTTTTTGTAATTAGTATTTAACCAAATATATAAACCTCCTGATAATATAAATGAAGAAAATATAGTTAATATGAGGGTCATCCACCTATATTCTAAAATTCCCGGGTTTAACCAATTGGTAAGTTTACTGATAATGATATGATAATTATAAACTCCACCTCTATATATATCCACATTCTTAAATAATAATAAAAAAGTCCCTTCATCTGTAATATCAAATCCTTTATTTAAGGCGAAAATAATTACCGATATTGTTAAACCAAATAAAATAGTTAAAAATGCAAGAATAAAAGTATTCACTTTATTTTGAATGGCTAAATTCAATCTATCTGTGTTTTCACTACTACTTAATCCATCTGTGTTTTTTGCATGAATTGGATTTGGCTTGATGGGTTTGATTATCTTTTTAACTTTATGTACCATATATATTTATTAAAAGATGGTTTAAAAATTCATATAATTTTTTCTCAAATACAAATTAGAACGATCATAAATCTCTCGCTTATGTGAAATAAGTTTTGCTGAAAAAGCAGATTAATATATTAAACTTTACATAGTCTCGCATTTTTTTACTAATGCGAAACATTAAAATCAGTATACCCCCTGCTTAAATTCATCTCTATATATAGGCAATCCCAATTTATGCTGCAAACCTTGTGCTTTTGCTGGGATGATATTATCAGTAGTTTGACTTAAAAATAAAACCAAATCAATTGTATTTCTTTCAGTATTATTATCATTCATAAGGTTCTAAGATTTTAATATAGATTTAAGACAATCATCAATAATATTTAAAGATTTTAGGTAACAATAATGACAGAAAGGTTACGCATGTTTTATTTTTTTAAAATAATTTTACAACTCATTAAAATTCTACCAGATAGGTTTGAAAATTTGTACCTCCATATATTAATCAGTTTATTCATTTTTGATATTTTATCATTATTTAATTCTAAGATATGTTGCAATATAATTTTATTTTTTGTTTCAATCTTCAACTTATCATTATTAAGAATTGCCTCAATTGTTGCAAAAATTTTATTTGATAAAATGCTAAAATTATTCTCCCAAAAACGATGAATTCTTTTTAATAATAATTTTTCATTTAAGCCCAATGTATTATTATTATGAATTCTATATTGCATTAATGGTTCAGATATATATTTTCTCACCCCTATTATTTCGCAAATAATTACGAAATAATAGTCATGCATATACAAGCCCTCTGGTATGGGAAGTATATATTTGACCAATGATCGATTAAACATCATATTTGCACCTTGCCCATTTGGCAAAAAAATATACTTATTTAATCCTTTATTATCTTTATTTGGAAACAATAAATTTGATTGTTTTTCCCCATCTTTTAAAATAATACTATTGGCATGCACAAGAGCAGGCTTATCCTTCGATTCAATTTCTTTAATCGTTTTTAAAAGAATTTCTAATTTATTAGAGTTCCAGATATCATCTTGATCGGCTAATGAAATATAATCACCATTTGTTAATGATATCGCTTTTGAAAAGTTCTGAATAACTCCCAGTGGGGTCTCATTAATAAAATATTTTAATCCTTTCTCTTTACTATATTTCTCAAGGATTTGAAAAGTATTATCCGTTGATTTGTCATCGCATACAATAACCTCATAAGGGCATATCGTTTGCCTGTAAATTGAATCTAATTGTTCTTCAAGGTATTTCCCGCCATTGAAGGATGCTAAAGCTATAGAAATTTTTGCTTGCATTTAATTTGATAATTACTTAAAGATTCTAAATATAAAATATAAAAAAATAGAAATAAGTATATATATATTACCAGCAGGAACATATTGCAAAAAATAATACACCCCTTGCATAGGAATAATTATAAATAGTGAAAATAAAAATAAATCATAAAATTTCAGACTTTGCTTTTTAAAAAGAAATAAGTTTACCACAATATTATAGATAATTCCGAAAACCAAAGTGCCTGTTTTCCCAAAATCTAATAAGAAAGAACCAATTAATGTACTAAAGACATTCACGTCGAAACCTTTTGATTTTATCGTTGATAATCTGAATTCTGACATATCTTCTGCTTTAATAGTAAAACCAAATGCATTTATTCTATCAAGAAAATATGAAAAATTAGTTGACCCTATAGTTGAGTTCTGAATATTTTGTATATAAAAAGTAGTGAAATTTCCTAATTGCTGGCCTTGATAAGAGAAAATTGCATATAGTGGTCCTTCATCGGAAGAAAAACGGCCTAATGTAATAATATAAAAGATAATACCAAAAATAAACCCTAATTTGTAAATAGGGTATAGAAATTCTTTTCTTTGTTCAATGGAAAATATTTTACGAAACAATAAATAGTAAAAATAATAAACTATAAAATATAACAAAATACCATCTCTTCCCATATTTGACATAGTATATATAGGGTAAGAAAGTGATGCAATAAAAAGTAAATTTTTTAATAGTCTGTTTTTTTCATTAAAATAATAAACATAAAATAGAAGCGTAATCGGATACATATAAGCAAAAATAATGGATAAACTGTAAAAGAATCCTACATCTTTTGTGAATTCTCCAGAATTTGCGGAATTTCTTAATAATGAGATGTCAGTAAAACCTTGAAAAATGAATTTTGATATTATTTCTAAAAATACGATAATACCCATTAAATTAAAAATGATTAGAAAAACACTTATAAATCTTACAAGTAAGGGATTCGGCCAAAGAATTATGTTAACCTTTGTTTCATTATAACTATAAAACGGCCATATAAATAGCAACAATAATAAACATAGGTAAAGTGTAGCTTCAAGATCAATCTCGTAAGGTTTAATTAGAAATAAAATACCAGCACTTAGAAAAGAAATTAGATAAATCATTATAAGAAGTGAAGAAGGAGATGCAATAGATGCTTTCTTCTTATAATTGCGATAGAATAACAAAGTAAACAAAATTATTGGAATCAATGTTATCATAATTATTTTTTTAATCAATAAAGTACTCCCCAATGTTCGGACAAATTTCGCAGCAAGTTAAGATGTTTTTT
>JBAXNW010000044.1:0-37409 GCA_037133555.1 Bacteroidota bacterium | reverse complement strand
CAGGGACAAACAGTGGAAATATTTCAGTAACTGCCAATAATAGCTGTGGTTCATCACTAGTCCGTAGCTTAAGTGTTAGTAGTAATTCAGTTCCTGTTCAGCCAGGCAGTATTAGTGGAAATACAATAGTTTGTGATGGTTCATCTGTAACCTATAGTATTACTTCCGTTGCTGGAGCAAATGCTTACAGCTGGACATTACCCATAGGATGGACCGGAAGTTCAACCACCAATTCCATTACTGCTGTTGCAGGTTCTGCATCCGGAAATATTTCGGTTTCTGCTAACAATAGCTGTGGTAATTCGCCTTTGAAAACCTTAAGTGTAATACGAAATTTAATAGATACTTCAGTTACAGTTTCCGGACTCACCCTTACTGCAAATGCAGCTTCAGCAAGCTATCAATGGATAAACTGTAATGGGAATACAGCTATTTCAGGACAAACAAATCAAAGTTTTACCGCTACAACCAATGGGAGCTATGCAGTTATTGTTACTAAAAACGGCTGCTCAGATACATCTTACTGCTTTAGCATAAACATTGTTGGGCTCAATGAAAACAACGCCACCACGACCTTTCATGTTTATCCAAATCCATCCAATGGCAAATTTACAGTTGAAACAGCCAAAGTTGAAAATTCGAAGATTGAAATTTACAATATGATGGGTGAATTGTTTTTTCAATCAGAAATCTTAAATCATAATACGGAAGTTGATATCAGCCACCAACCCAAAGGGTTTTATTTTGTTAAAATCTATGCAGGGCAGTCTTCAATCACTAAGAAAATTATTGTTCAATAGCTTCATTTTAAGACAGACTTAATCTAAGTTTAGAATAAATAGAAATTCCCAAAATAGCCTCTGTAAACTTTACAGAGGCTATTTTTTATCAAGCAGAAAAGCTATTTGCAACAATTCATTCATTTAATAAAAACTAAGTAAGCAATTTCTTGTTTGATAAATAGAAATTTTGAAAAAATACACCTATGGACGCCAGAGTAGAAAAATGTTTGAATACAAATATAAAAGATCTGATCAATGAATTTGCCGGTATTCAAACGGCACTTGATAAATTTGATATAGGCTGTGCACCCTGTAGCCTGGGCACTTGTCAGCTTAAAGATGTAGTGGGTATACACAATCTGAATGCTGATAATGAGAAGAAATTATTTGAAGCTATTTTTTCAATCATATATCCAGGGGAATTCTTTGAAATACCCCGTATTGCACAGGAGAAAAAAACCTCAACCAAAACACCTTCTATGTCGCCACCTTTAAGGATGTTGGTTGACGAACACAAACTGATTTTAAGAATACTGGCTAAAATACCTGTCATAGTTGAGGTGTTAGAAATTTCTAATCAGGAACATAAAGGCTTGGTTTTAGATATTGTTGACTTTATTAAAAACTATGCAGATAAGTATCATCATGCCAAAGAAGAAGATATTTTGTTTTTAAAGTTTGATGCATCCCTAGATATTATTAAGATTATGATGAATGACCATGAAGTTTCACGCAACTATGTTGCAGCAATACTTAGTGCTACTGATGAAGGAAATACCATGATCGTTAAAGCCAATTTATCAGCTTACGCGAAACTGCTAACAGAACATATTTATAGAGAAGACAACATACTTTATCCATGGATGGATCATAATTTGGAAACAAAAACTGTAGGAGAGATGTATTCACAGTTTTTTGAAATCAACCATGCCAGACCCGAAGTTCAGCCGAAATACGAAAAGCTGGCAAGTTTACTTGAAGAAAAATTTTAATAAGTTGAATTTGCTCTATTTAGCAATAAATGGAGAAATGTGAAAAAACAAAAAAGCCTCCGTGAATACAGAGGCTTTTACTGTTGACCTACAATTTGTTTTATTAAAGGAGTGAATATGCCTCCTTCCCCCTGTTAAGTGTTTGCCTTGCCGTATGAGTTCTGCTGCTCTTTGGCTGAACTCTTCCCAATTGATTTTTTCTTTCATCTGTTTGTCAAATTTAATAATTTAATTTGACACTGTTTAAAGAACAGTCTCTGTTTGATATTTTCAGTGTTTACACTTGCTTTTTTTAGGGTTTGTACTATAAAATTTATTAAGTTTTTACTATATTTTTACAAATTATTTAAAATCTTCTCTTTTAAACAATTGGTAAATATTACTTCAAGCTAATTATAATACTTCTAACATTTCATTCATAAAACTTTATGAAAAACAAATTAATTATATTATAAAATTTTAAAAGAAGTGCATAAATATTACTTAAAAACTTAAAATTAAGCACCTTGATTTTGTCAGAATTTGAATTAGCTAAGCTATAAGTACAAAGGGAAAGTATTAATCTTTAAATTTTTAAAACAATGAAAAACCATAGCTTATTATTGTTAGCCATATTTGCCACTGCAAATATTTATGCTCAAACCTATACGATTAACTTTGCAGCAACAGGTGCAGCCACCACAGTAGACAGCGTTAAAGTGGAAAATTTTACGCATCCGGCAACTGTAAAATGGCATAGCGGTGATGTATTACAATTGCAACTTTCAAATGGTATTAACGAAATAGGTATAAATAACCAAAGCCTCCAGATTTGCCCCAACCCCATGCAAGGACAATCAGAAATCTATTTTTACGCAGAGCAAGCAGGCAATGCTATACTAAGCATTTATGATATTGCCGGCAAAGAAGTATTGCAAACAGAGAGCAAGCTGTTGCAAGGCATGCAAAAGTATCTGTTAACTGGCCTAAAACAAGGCCTATATTTTGTAAATATTTGTGGTGATGGCTATTTTTACAGCGCCAAATTAATAAGTCTAAATACAACAGCCAGCGAATCAAAAATAAAATATCTTGGAAGCGAGAAACAAGAAGTTGCTAATATTACATTAAAAAATACAAATGCAACTATAACTATGCCTTACACTATTGGCGATAACTTACGGTTTATTGGATATAAAGGTAGTTTTACATCTATTTTAAATGATGTGCCAACAGCAAGTAAAACTATTACTTTTGCTTTTACATACTCTGGAATTACTACAGTTCTGATACCTGGCGGCAGCTTTACCATGGGTAGCCCAACTACAGAAGTAAATCATAATAATGATGAAGTAGAATACCAAGTTACGCTAAGTCAATTTCGCATGAGCAAATACGAAATAACCAATACCCAATATGCAGTTTTCTTGAATGGCAAAAGTATAGGCAGCAATGGATTATATGCAGCAGGTGCATATCCAACACAGGTTTTGATATACGCAAGTAGTGGCAGTTACGACGTGGGCTTGCATTACACAGGAGGAAAATGGGTGGCAGTAACAGGCTGCGAAAATAAACCAGTAATAAATGTAAGCTGGTATGGAGCTACTGAATTTGCCACTTATGCTGGTGGAACTTTACCCACAGAAGCGCAGTGGGAATATGCATGCAGGGGTACCACCACCACGCCCTTCAATACTGGAAATTGTTTATCCTATTTACAAGCCAATTACTATTGGCAAAGTCCATACAACAATTGTATAAACACCATTACAACCTCACCCCATACAACCCAGGCAGTAGGCACATATACTGCTAATGCTTATGGTTTGCACGATATGCATGGCAATGTTTGTGAATGGTGCAGCGATTGGTACGGCACTTATCCAACTACGGCGCAAACTAATCCCACTGGTGCTATTAGTGGCATTAATCGCGTGAATCGTGGTAGTGGTTTTATCAGTTTAGCTAAGATGTGCCGCTCTGCAATGCGCCTCTGGGATGATCCTGGCTCAGTATACGACTTTATGGGGTTTCGCGTTGTCCTCGCCCCTTAGTTTAAAGATTATGATAGTTTTTGTGTAAATTTATAAATGTGCTATTATGTAATCAGTGAACAGTTATCGGTGGTGAAATTAAGTGTTCATGAAAAAGGGATGTTTGCTTAATAAAATGGCATTTTCTTCAGCTGTGATTTTGATGTATTTCAAAAAGCTTTTTTCGAAACGGTGGTCGGTGATTTGCATAATAGAAATGGAAGGGATGCCTGACTTGACCGCATTGATTGCGAAGCTAAGCTGGGCGGTGTGTGTTGAAACCAATTGATGTTTGAGGAATTGCATTTGTTTGATAACTCCTCCATTGCTTTTATGGACTAATATGGGTGTGTTGATTTCGGCTTCTCTGCAAATGACTTTAATATATTCATTGATTTTTGATCGAAAATGACTTCATGAATATTGAAACCTGATCGTAAAATTTCATTGATGATGTTATGAATAGGAATTATTAAGAGGCGTTCGGTTTTGTGCTGTTTGATCTGATGAAATTATCGGATAAATTAATTTCATTTAATCGATTGAAATTGGAAACGCTTATACCTGTAAATGCTCCTATTAAAAATTTGTTCCTGGCTAAATAATAGCCGGGATGATTTAAAATAGGAAATTTTGAAAAATCTAAATGATATATTTTAAGTAGTTCTTCAACAGTTAAATATATATTATCGGATTCCTTGGTTATTTTTTTGGTTGATTTAAGTTTGTAATCGGTTGAATTAGAAAGGCCTTGCTCATTAGCCAATGTCATAAGCATCTTGATGGTTTTAATAAAATTGGCGAAATAATTGATAGAATAGTTTTGTTTGAAAAACCATTCGCGAAAATGCAGGTAAAATTTTTCGTCGATGTCGGCAAATGTGAGTTTTAATTTATTTTCGGTTTCGTATTCCAGCAATTTATTATAAAATACATTGTAATTTTTAATGGTACCGGCAGAACGGATTGTTTTGTATTTTTCTTTAACATCATAGAAAAAGTTTAAAAATAGGTCATTGTTTTTGGAATCGTCGGTATTGATAAGACTAAAAAGTTCTTTGACTTTATTTTTAAAAGTTTTTTGCGATGGGCTGATTTGTTTGGAAATATAATACCTAATGGCGTCATTGTAGACGTTTTCCTGCATTATAATTGCCTGGTTGATGTAAATGGCATCAAGGTATGCAGGGGATTCTTTAAGCCTTTGTTTGTCCTGGTTCCAGTAACGGGTTTGTACACTAATATGGGATGAAAACTTATATAATTCGCTTTTGAAACGAATAATGATACTAAGGGAAGAAATAGGTTTATTCTTATCCTTTAAATAAAATTTAGCTGACATTTTATTTATTTTTCGTTAGTACAAAGATACAATAAATTTTGCTGGGGAACGAAAAGGGGAATGTTTTTTTCAAAAAAGAAGTATAATCTTGTTTGAGGAATTTTATAAAGTACTGATATTAAAGAAAAAAGGCATTTAAGAAATGAATCTAAAATGCCTTTTGTTGACCTACCAGGATTCGAACCTAGACAGACAGTACCAAAAACTGTTGTGCTACCATTACACAATAGGTCAATTATTGTTTGAGGGTGCAAAAGTACTACTTTATTTTTATCCGACAAAGAAATTTTTTAAAATTTTCACAGAGAGTAAATCTAAATTGGTTTTATCAGTATTTTAGCCTCCATCATATCCATGATTGCATATTTGACGCCTTCACGGCCCAGCCCTGAATCTTTGACGCCGCCATAAGGTGCATGGTCTACACGAAAAGTTGGAACATCGTTGATGATAACTCCACCTACTTCCAACTGACCGAAAGCCTGATTCATTTCATCGATGGAATTGGTAAAAACGCCGGCTTGTAAGCCATAGCGACTGTCGTTGACAGCAGCTACCGCTTCCTGAAAATGCTGATAAACTTCCAAGGTAACCACTGGTCCAAAAACTTCCATTGCACAAACTTTCATGTCTTTACGCGTAGCGGTTAAAACTGTAGGTGGATAAAAAGCGTCTTTTCTGCTGCCCCCGCAAATTAATTTTGCACCCTCACCAATAGCTTCATTCACCCATGCTTCCACCCGAATGGCATTGCTTTCATCTATCATAGCCGAAATATCAGTTTGTGCATCCATGGGAGAGCCTTGTTTTAATAATTTCACAGCCGCGGTAAATTTTTGCGTAAATTCCTCAAAAATATCAGCTTGTACATAAATCCGTTGGGCATGAATGCAAACCTGACCGGAGTATGCAAATCCACCAACTACGCATTTAGCTACAGCCAAATCTATGTCTGCTGTTTTCGTAACAATAACGCCAGCATTACCTCCTAATTCCAATACCACTTTTTTCTTTCCGGCATCGACTTTCATTTTCCATCCCACTTCAGGAGAACCGGTAAAACTGAGCAATTTAAATCTTTCATCGGTGACCAATAGATTACCGCTTTGTCTGTCCATGGGTAGAATAGACAATGCTCCTTTAGGTAGGGAAGTTTTATCTACTATTCTGGCAAACTCAAGGGTGGAAAGGGGTGTAGATGAAGCGGGTTTTAAAATGATAGGACATCCGGCAGCTATGGCAGGAGCAATCTTATGGATTGCAAGGTTGATTGGGAAATTGAAAGGAGCGATGCCAGCTACAATGCCTATGGGAAAGTATTTTACCCAGGCTTCTTTGCCTTTTCCGGCAGGAGTCCAATCAATAGATAGATATTCACCCTGTAACCTTTTGGCTTCTTCGGCTGCAACAATCAATGTTTGTATAGCCCTTGCTATTTCACCCAAAGCGTATTTTATAGGTTTACATGCTTCCATGGCTAATACTTCTGCCAAATGGGTTTCATTGTTTTTCATTTCAGCTGCAATTTCCATTAAAACGGAATATTTCTCAAACGAAGGCAATGTTTTCATGATGGGCAGGGCATTTTCGGCAGCTTTTATAGATTTTTCAAGAATAGTTGCATCTGCAAGAAAGGTTTGAGCGTATATAGATCCGTTAAAGGGATTGAAAACGTTGAGAGCCTGGCCAGTAGTAATAAATTCACCGCCTGCATATATTTTGTATGTTTCCATAATTATTATTTTTACAAAAGTAGAAAAAAATAGAATTTTATTCCATGGTAAAGAAAAAAGAACTTAACTTTACAACCAATTTAAAGAAAATTATGCCTTATCAGAAAACTCTTTCAATAAATATATTATGAAGAAAATTACTTTCTTGCTGGCCATGATAATAATTTCATACAGCATTCAATCTCAAACTAGCACAAGAATTCCTAATTATCATGCAAATACGCTGAAATCGACCAATAATTTTCAAATTACGTATATTGATAGTTTGTATAAGATTGCCAATTATTTATCAGGCCCAGGTGTTACAATAAGTAATGTTAAATTTAATGGAAATGGTTCAGCTATCCTAGGTCATCAAATAGGATATTATGAGTTGAACAGCCCTACACCTACATTTGGTGTGGATACTGGAATTGTTATTTCATCAGGAGATGTAGTGGGTGCAATGGGGCCTAATAATTCTCCCAGTACTTCAATTCAAACTGGGGGCCCAAGCTATAGTGATTCGTTGTTACAATCTTTGGTAAGTTGGCCAGTTTATGATGGAGCAGTCATAGAGTTTGATTTTATACCACTTACTGATACTGTTATTGCCTGTAAATTTGTTTTTGCATCCGAAGAATATCCTGAGTATGTGAACACCGCTTTTAATGATATATTTGGATTTTTTATAAGCGGTCCTAATCCATTGGGTGGGATGTTTGTAAATAAAAATCTTGCATTGATACCTGGAGATACATTGCCAATTTCAATAAATACTGTAAATCCAACTATGAATTCTCAATATTATATCAATAATAATGGAGGGCCAACCTTACAATACGATGGATATACTACCCCAATTATGTTGCAACAGGCTGTAACTCCCGGACAACTTTATCATTTTAGGGTTGGCGTTACTGATGTAAGCGATCAGGTCTTTGATTCAGGTGTTTTTATGAAAATTAAAAGTTTTTATGGGTATGCCAGTATGCCCATTGCCAATTTTTCATCTGTAATCAATGGAAATATGGTTACTTTTAGCAATACCACCAACTGGGCAAAATACTTTGTCTGGGATTTCGGTGATGGTAGCACCGATAGTGTTTTTGCCAATAATATTTCCATCACTCATGTATACAGTAACAATGGAAGTTATGACGTAAAACTGGAGGCCCATAATTACTATCAGGTAAATACCATCCTACAAACCATTCAGATTGGCAATACACAAGGAATACATGGAGCAAAAGGAAATACTTTTGAATTCATCCCTTCAGGGGCTGAAAACACCTATCTATTGAACATTTCATTGAATCAACCTCAGGATGTAAGTATCCTTATTGCGGATGTTTCAGGAAAGCCAGTCCGCACCATGTTATTGAAAAACCAACAGGAAATCAGTCATACCTTCTGTCTTTCAGGTTTGGCAAAAGGATTTTATGTTTTACGGGTAAATACCCGTGAAAACAGCTTTGTCAGAAAAGTTATCAACAAATAAAGCGGACTTATCAACAAGTGTTGATTGTTCAATAGCATGTGAATCAAGCATTTTGTAAATAATCAGCCTGAATGTATATTTTTTTGCATAAAAATATTGCAAATTAAAATAAATAGTTTAATTTTGCACTCCCAATAAAAAAACGAATACAATCAAAATACTATAACAATGTACGCAATAGTAGATATAGCCGGTCAGCAATTTAAAGTGAAGAAAGATCAAAAGGTTTTTGTTCACCGTTTGGAAGCAGCAGAAGGTACTAACGTTGAATTCAACGATGTATTTCTTACTGAAGAAGAAGGAAAAATCAACGTAGGAGCTCCGGTTGTGGCTGGTGCAAAAGTAACTGCAAAAGTACTTACCCATTTACGTGGCGATAAAGTTCTTGTTTTCAAGAAAAAAAGAAGAAAAGGTTATCAAAAATGCAATGGTCATCGTCAATATTTGACCCAAATTCAAATAGAACAAATTAGTTTATAATTTATTGTAAAACATTCCTGATTTTTCAGGCTTAAAATATTATATTATGGCTCATAAAAAAGGTGCTGGTAGTTCAAGCAATGGTAGAGAATCCCATAGTAAACGATTGGGTATCAAAATATATGGTGGTCAGGCAGCAATTGCCGGTAACATTATCGTTCGTCAGAGAGGTACTGTTCACAATCCAGGTCTCAATGTAGGCTTAGGTAAAGATCATACGATTTTTGCATTGGTAGATGGTATTGTTGAATTCAAAAGAAAAAGAGACAACAAATCATTCGTATCAGTTAGCCCTGTTGACGTTAACTAAACAAAGCCAAGGGTTTTAAAAATATACAATCTCCTGAAGTCAAGCTCAGGAGATTTTTTATTTTACACTATACAGAAAGCCACTAAAAAAGCATTTGTTTTGTTATTTTTACTTTGTTGACAATTATTTTTCGTCATGCTGACGAAGGAAGCATCTCAATATCATCTGTATTTTCTAATTGTATTGAGATTCTTCGCTAATGCTCGGAATGACAAAACAAGCAGTTCAGCATATAAATAGGTTTTTACAGATACAACTTAAAAACATCAAATGAAATGATGCGACTTTCGGCTTCCAACTTTTTCATTAACTTTGCATTTTAAAAATAAACAGAAGAATGTTACAATTAAATTTTATCCGTGAACATACACAGGAAGTTATCGACAGACTTGCCGTTAAAAACTATCAAGCAACTGTAATTATACAGCAAGTCATTGCGTTGGATAACAATCGCCGCGAAACGCAAAAGAAACTGGACGACAATTTAGCAGAAGCCAATAACTTAGCCAAAGAAATAGGTCAGCTATTTAAAACAGGCAAACAAAACGAAGCCAATGACTTAAAAGCTAAAACGGCTGAATTAAAAATAGCTTCCAAAGATTTAAGTGAAAAACTCGAAGAAATTGAAACCACCTTAAATCAGACACTGGTTCAACTTCCTAATTTACCTCATCATTCAGTACCCATCGGTAAATCAGCCGAACAAAATGAAAATATTCACGAGGAAGGTATAATCCCCAAATTATATGAAGGAGCAGTACCTCATTGGGATTTGTGCTCAAAATACGATATTGTTGATTTTGAGTTAGGAAATAAAATTACAGGTGCCGGATTCCCGGTGTATAAAGGCAAAGGCTCAAAATTACAACGTGCCCTCATTAATTTCTTTCTGGACAATGCTTCAGAAGCCGGTTATCTCGAAATTCAGCCCCCATTATTGGTCAATGAAGCTTCTGGCTATGGTACCGGTCAGTTGCCCGATAAAGAAGGACAGATGTACCATGCAACCATCGATAACCTTTATTTGATACCAACTGCTGAGGTGCCCATTACCAATATTTACCGTAACGTTATCGTAGAAGAAAAGCAATTCCCCATAAAAAATACCGCTTATTCAGCCTGTTTCCGCAGAGAAGCAGGTTCTTACGGTAAAGATGTACGTGGATTGAATCGCTTGCATCAGTTTGATAAAGTGGAAATTGTTCAGATTCAGCACCCTGATAAATCATACGAAACCCTGGAACAGATGAAAGAATACGTTGCTACTTTATTGCGTAAACTGGAGTTGCCTTTCAGGATTTTAAGACTTTGCGGTGGAGATATGAGTTTTACTTCGGCATTAACCTACGATTTTGAAGTGTATTCTGCCGCTCAGGAAAAATGGCTGGAAGTAAGTTCTGTTTCCAATTTCGAAAGCTTTCAGGCCAATCGTATGAAATTGAGATTCAAAGATAGCAATGGAAAAATTCAGCTGGCTCACACACTAAACGGAAGTGCATTGGCGTTACCAAGAATAGTTGCTGCTTTGCTCGAAAATCACCAGACTGCCGAAGGCATTCTTATTCCCAAAGCATTGCAAGCCTACACAAAATTCGAAATCATTAATTAAAGGCCCTTATGCCAAAGAAAATACTTGCAGCAATTGTCCTGATACTGGGATTTAGCTTTATGGCTCATTCGCAAAAAACGGTGAATGAGCAATTGGCTGCTCAATATTTTCAGGATGGTGAATTTGATAAAGCTGCAGGATTGTACGAAGAATTATTCAATGATAATCCGAATCCTTTTTTTTATACCAACCTTATACAATCTCTTTTAAGTGCAAAGGATTATAAAAAGGCAGAGAAAATTGTAAAAAAACGGTTGAAACAAACCCCCAACGATCTTCGTTTGTCCGTTGATTTAGGCTATATTTATACCTCGTCAGGTGATGAAAAAAAAGCCCAAAAACAATACTTGGAAGCCATTGAAAATCTTACACCCACCCAACAACAAATTTATGATCTGGCCAATGCTTTTATACTCCGTTTGCAATATGATCATGCTGCCAGTACGTATCTGAAAGGCAGAAAATTACTCAATATACCCAACTCCTTTGCAGTTGAACTGGCAATGATTTACGAGATCAGAGGGAGTTATCAGGAAATGATGGATGAATACCTTAATCTTTTAGTTTCAGATGCTAACTATTTGACCTATATACAGGCTCGTTTGCAGGCTGTGTTGAATACAGACAAAGAAAGTAAAAAGAGTGAGGTCATTAAAACAACTTTGTTGCGCAAAGCCCAAAAAAATCCTGAAAATGGAACCTATGCTAATTTACTGATGTGGTATTCGTTACAATTAAAGGATTTCGAACTGGCTTTTAGTCAGGCAAAATCGATTGATAAAAGGTTTAAAGACAATGGTGCAAAAGTTTTTGAGCTGGCGGGACTTTGCATTACCAATAAAGAATACGATATAGCTATTGAAGCCTATCAGTACCACATCAACAAAGGAGAACTAAGCACCTATTATCTGAACAGCAAGATTGGTCTGTTGAATGCAAAGTACCTGAAAATTACTTCCGTTTTTGCTGTCAATAAAAAAGAATTGGCAGAATTAGAAAAAGAATATACCAAAACCCTTGCAGAATTAGGCAAAGATGCTACTACTATATTGTTGTTGAAAAATTTAGCCCATATTTATGCTTTCTATTCTTTGAAAACCGAAGACGCCATCAATTTATTGAACGAAGCCATCGTTTTACCCAATGCTGATAAAAACATTGTTGCCAGTTGTAAAATTGAACTGGCAGATATTCAACTTTTTGCAGGGGATGTGTGGGAAGCTACCTTGCTGTATTCTCAGGTGGAAAAAGCTTTTAAAAACGATCCCATCGGTTTTGAAGCAAAATTCAGAAATGCCAAATTATCATTTTATATCGGTGAATTTAACTGGGCCAAAGCTCAACTAGATGTGCTTAAAGCCGCAACTTCTAAAATGATAGCCAACGATGCCATGGAATTATCATTAATGATCAGCGATAATATTGATGAAGACAGCTCAACGGTTGCACTTGCCTATTATGCTCAGGCAGATTTGCTGACGTATCGCAATCAATTTGACAAGGCATTGGAAACTTTGGACTCCATTCGTTTAGTTGGATTGTCACATCCAATTTTTGATGATGTATTGTTTAAAGAAACTGAAATAAGAATTAAGCAAGGTTTCTTCAAAGATGCGGATAGTTTATTGCAAAGATTGGTAGAATTTTATCCGGATGGTTTATTGGCTGATGATGCCTTGTTTTTGCAAGCTGATTTAAATGAAAATCAGCTGAATAACAAAATTAAGGCCATGATGTGCTATGAAAAATTGATTTTTAAATATCCTGCCAGTTTATATACCGTAGAAGCGAGAAAGCGTTTCAGAAGCCTAAGAGGCGATCAGATCAATTAACAGTGTTCTGTGCAATAAGCAGCAAACAAAAAAGCTTATGAAGCAAGTGAAAATTTAAAATTCACTAAATCGCCAAATCATTAACTAATAACCTAATAACCAATACCCAATGGACTACGTAAGAGCTAAAAAACATCTTGGACAGCACTTTTTGAAAGACGAGATGATTGCGAAAGAGATTACTTTAAGCATGGATGAGCATACCAACAACCTGCTTGAAATTGGTCCTGGTACGGGTGTGCTGACAAAATATCTGTTGAAGAATGAGCAGTTGAACTTACACGTTATTGAAATCGACAGAGAATCTGTTGCATATTTGCAAACTAATTTCCCTGATTTAGAAGGCAGAATCATATTGGGTGATTTTCTGCATTTTCCTATAGAGACCATATTCGACCAAGCATCTTATTCAATTATTGGCAACTTCCCTTATAATATTTCAAGTCAGATTTTATTTAAAGTTTTGGAAAATAGGGACTTAATACCCGAAGTGGTAGGTATGTTTCAAAAAGAAGTAGCAGAAAGGATAGCCTCTAAACCAGGAAAAAAAACCTATGGTATTTTAAGCGTATTGTTGCAGGCTTATTATGATATCGAATATTTGTTCACGGTTGAACCTCATGTATTTGTCCCACCTCCAAAAGTTCAGTCAGCGGTGATAAGGGTAAGAAGAAATCAGGTAAGCCAGATTGATTGCGACGATAAATTATTTTTCAGGGTGGTCAAGACCGCTTTCAATCAAAGAAGAAAAACCTTGCGCAATGCATTGAGTGTATTTAGTTTTGATGCTGAAAAACTGCCGCTGGATATTTTGACAAAAAGGGCAGAACAATTATCGGTTACTGATTTTATAAGTATTACCAATGCGGTTAAAGTTCATTAGCGAATAGTTACAATCTCGATAACCACTTCTGAAAAAATAGATCATAAACACAATAATTACCTCCTTCATTGTAAATCATTTCTTTATCAAGCAATGCCTGTAAAGATCTATTTACAGAACTTGCCTGACCTAACTGATTTGATCTTAGAAAATTAGAAGAATTCGGCTGAGTAACTTTGCCTTCTTTTGCAATTGCTTTTAATAACAAAAATTGATTATCAGTGAGTAAACTTTTATAGTTATAATAAGTGTTTTCTCTTTCATTTAAAATATCTGCCAATAGATTGTTTGTTAAATTATGATCGATATTTAATATCTGAGTTCCCCATAACTTATTGAAATAAAATTGAACATAGAAAGTATAACACTCTAATTCATCGAGTATTAAATAAATTAATTCTTTTTCAATAGACCTCCCATTGTTTCGAAAATGGGTATCTATAAAATCTGCATAATCAGGTTTGTTTATTTTCCCGAGATTTAAAATATCGGAGCTTTGATAAAAAGGGTTTCCGTATTGACTAAACATTGAGGATAATATTGTTTTATTACTTCCAGAAAAAATAAATCGTAAATTTGCACTATATTGTTGACTATATGCTCTTAACAAAGCTACACCGTTTTTTTCGGTGAAATTTGTAATTTGTTGAAATTCATCTATAGCAATAATATATGTTGCTTTTTGATCAGAAAGATATTGAAACAATGTTGCCAAATCCTTTTGTGTTTCCCCGAAATTACGGAAGTCTAATTCAAAACCAGGTGCACCTGTTAGTGGATCAAATGTAATTTTCCCTTTTAAACTCAATATTAGGTTCTTAATTTTATTCAGATAGTTCCCAGATCTTCTTCTTTCATCCAATACAATTGCTCTAATAAATTCTTTGACAAAATCATGCAAATTGGCCGCTGGCATAATATCTAAATATAACAACCGCTCTTTTTTTCGTAAAGCCAGCTTATCAAACACATGATATATCAATCCTGTTTTACCCATTCGCCTTAAAGATAGCAGTGTTATATTCCTGCCATTCTCAATTGCGGTAAGGATTCTGTCAACTTCCTCTTGTCTGTTACAAAAATATTCAGATGAGGAATAACCATAAATTATAAATGGATTTTGCATATTATTACACATTTTGCGTTACACATTTTGCGTTACAAAAATAATATATTTTGATTCATAAAGTATCTTATTTTTTTTTTTGTTAAATGTAAATATTAGTAATATAAGTGCTGAATAACTAAATTTCAGAATGAAATCAAAATTCCAATTCATTTTATAGTTAATTTTCTATTTAAGCTGCTAATTTTCAAATTATTTATCTATACAAATTGAATTACTCACATGATTAATTATTTTTTAAAAGTGTTCTTGAACTTCGTTTTGCCAAAATAAACACTCTCATGTGTGTGAATATTTCACATGACTCATTTCAATTTATTTCCTTAATTTTGTAGAATATTTAGCGAAAGCATAAAACACCATGGAAAATATATTACAAGTATACAATACAATAAGCAGACGTAAAGAAGTATTTGAACCTTTGAAACCACCTTTCGTTGGGATGTATGTTTGTGGTCCGACCGTTTATGGTGACGGTCATTTAGGACATGCACGTCCTGCAATTACTTTTGATCTGGTATTCCGTTATTTACTCCATCTGGGATACAAGGTAAGATACGTGCGAAACATTACCGATGTGGGGCATCTCGAAAATGATGCAGATGAAGGGGAAGACAAAATTGCAAAAAAAGCAAGGTTGGAGAAATTAGAACCTATGGAAGTTGCTCAATATTATATAGATAGATATCATATAAATATGGACCAGCTGAATGTAAAGCATCCCAGCATTGAACCCATGGCTTCCGGACATATCATCGAACAAATTGAGATGATTAAAAAAATCATAAAAAAAGGCTTTGCCTACGAAATAAATGGTTCGGTATATTTTGACGTTAAAAAATACAATGAGGAATATGCTTATGGCAAACTTTCGGGCAGGGTGCTGGAAGATTTATTATCCAATACACGTGTGCTGGAAGGGCAGGATGAAAAACAGAATTCTTATGACTTTGCTTTGTGGAAAAAAGCCCAGCCTGAGCATATCATGCGTTGGCCTTCTCCATGGAGTGATGGGTTTCCGGGTTGGCATGCAGAATGTTCAGCCATGAGTGCAAAATACCTGGGTGAGCATTTTGATATTCACGGTGGGGGTATGGATTTATTGTTCCCCCATCACGAATCGGAAATTGCCCAGAGTCAGGTTGCCAATGCATGCGAACCTTGCAAATACTGGTTACACAACAATATGATTACCATCAACGGTCAAAAGATGGGTAAATCTTTGGGTAATTTTATAACACTCAACGATTTTTTTACAGGCAAACATCCTTCTCTTGATAAAGCATACAGTCCGATGTGTATCCGTTTCTTTATTTTACAGGCGCATTATCGTTCTACCCTCGATTTTTCAAACGAAGCATTACTGGCAGCAGAAAAAGGACTGAAAAGATTGATGCAGGGGGTTGATACCTTGCAAAAAATTAAGGCTTCTGATACAACCAGCAGTGATATTTCAAAATTAGCTGATAATTGCTATGAAGCCATGAACGATGATTTCAACAGTCCAATTGTGATTGCCAATCTGTTCGAAGGTTTGAGAATTATCAATGCTGTGAACGATGGCAAAGAAAGTATTTCCGAAAAGGATCTGGAGAACTTGAAAATTCTTTACAATACTTTTGTTTTAGAAATTTTGGGTTTAAGAAATGAAACAGAGAATAATCAGTTTGAAATACTGGATGGTCTGATGCAAATGCTGCTATCGTTTCGTCAGCAAGCCAAAATCAATAAGGATTATGCCGCTTCCGACAAAATACGGAATGAACTTAGCAAACTGGGGATAGTTGTAAAAGATGGAAAAGATGGCTCTGCCTGGACATTGGAATAAATTGATTTAAAAAGCATAGATTGGTTCACGATTTTTCTGTCCAACCTTAAAATAAAAAATAAAATAATGAAAATCAAGTACATATTTTATATTGCAGGCATTCTATTTTTTATTTCCTGTAAAGAGCAAAAAAAGAAAGTCGAAGAAAATCAGCAGCAACAAACAATCAAAAAAGTTGAAATACCGGCATTTAACGCTGATACGGCTTATTATTTTACCGAAAAACAAGTCAGTTTCGGGCCAAGGGTTCCCAACACCAAAGCCCAGGAAAATTGCGCCAATTTTTTGGTTTCGACCCTGAAAAAATATTGCAAAGATGTAACTGTTCAAGAATTTCAGGCAAAAGCCTGGGATGGTAGCTTGCTCAAAGGCAAAAATATCATTGCCAGTTTCAATCCATCCACCAACAATCGCATCTTTTTTTCTTCGCATTGGGATTCAAGACCTTATGCTGATTATGATCCGGATCCGAAAAATTACAGAACTCCAATATTGGGAGCCAATGATGGTGCTGCCGGTGTGGGTATTCTCATGGAAATAGCCCGTTTATTCAGTCAAAAGCAGCCTAAGATTGGGGTTGACCTTATCCTCTTTGATGTGGAGGATTATGGAGAGCCCAAAGGAACTTCCGACAAAGGCGAAGATAATTGGTGTTTAGGTTCGCAATACTGGGCCAGAAACCCTCACAAACAAAGTTATTTTGCCAAATATGGTATCTTATTGGATATGGTAGCTGCTCAAAATGCAGTTTTTACCATGGAAAATACTTCCATGTATTACGCTCCTGATATCATGAAAATGGTTTGGGATGTAGCAGCTTCATTGAATTATGGCAATTATTTTTCTACTGAAAAAACAGGAGGCTTGATAGACGATCATTTGTATATCAATAAAATAGCAAAAATTCCAACCGTTGATATCGTTCAACATGACCCTAGCACTGATTCAAAGTTTTTCCGTTATTGGCATACTGTAAAAGATGACATGAGTAATATTGATAAAGCATCCCTAAGCGTTGTTGGAAATACATTGTTAACGGTTGCTTATGGAGAAGAATAATTGAAACAGCTTGAGCTAATTGTTTGGAATTTCTTATCTTTTTATTGAAAAATTATAATAAATTTGCAAAAAATGAGTTATTAAAACCAAAAAAAGATTTTGATTCGAAAATTAACATACCCCCTTATTATACTTGTAGTAAGTTTCTTTTTTTTAGTTGCTTGCTCTACAAGAAAGAATACTTTTACGCGGAGAGTTTATCATAACTTAACCGCTCATTACAATGCCTATTGGAATGGGAATGAAAGTTTAAAAGAAGGCATAGTCGAACTGGCTAAAAACAACAAAGATAATTACACCGAAGTGCTGCCCGTTTATAAAATTGGAACCAAAGAAGATGCGCAGAAAGTGAATCCTCAAATGGACAGAGCCATCGAAAAAGGGGTCAAGGTCATCAAACTTCATTCAATTTTTATTAAAGGGAAAGAACACATCCGATGGATAGATGATGCTTATTTAATGATAGGTAAATCCAATTATTATAAGCAAGAATACAGAATGGCCAATCGTACATTTAATTTTATCATCAGTCAATTCAAGACCAATCCTATTAAATATGAAGCCATGATATGGATTGCCAGAACGGACAATCAAATGGGTGAATTCGGGGTTGCTCAGTCGATACTCGACCTGGTTAGAAACAAGATTAGCAGTGGAGATGCTCCAAAATCCTTACAAAAAGATGTAGATATGGTGTATGCCGATTTCTATATAAAACAAGAAAACTATACTCCAGCTATTGAATATTTGCTTTCTGCCATACAACTGAGTCATAAAAAAGAGACAAAAACGAGGTTGCGTTTTATTTTGGCTCAGATCTACCAAAGAGATGGCGAACTAGCCAAAGCTACTGAGCAGTATCAAAAAGTAATCAGGAAAAACCCTCCTTACGAAATGGCTTTTAATGCCCGTATCAATCTTGCCATGAGTTATGATGCTGCCAGTGGAGATAGTAAAGCATTAGAGAAAAAGCTCAAGAAAATGCTTAGAGATTTTAAAAACAAAGAATACCTTGATCAGATCTATTATGCCCTGGCCGAAGTAGCTTTGAGAAATAAAGATAAGACGACAACTATAAAATATTTAAAACTTTCAGTAAGTTCCAGTGTCGGGAATAATTATCAAAAATCTATTGCTGCCTTAAAGCTTGCCGACTTGTATTTCGATATACCCGAATACGAAAATGCCCAGGCCTATTTTGATAGTACGGTGATGTTTTTGCCCAAGACGTTTAAAAATTACGATCTCATCAAAAGTAAAGCCGATGTGCTGAACGAATTGGTAAAAAACATACAAATTGTTAAAGTTCAGGATAGTTTGCAGGCAATGGCACTTATGACCCCTTCCCAAAGAGACATGAAAATAAACAACACGATTGCTGCTATTTTAAAAGAAGAGCAAAAAAAGGCAGAAGAAGAAAATGCGAATCGCGTTGCATTAAATGTATTGCAAAGTTCTCGTCAAAGTATTGGTGGGAATTCTGCCAGCGGTGAATGGTATTTTTACAACACTTCAACCTTGAGCTTTGGCTTTTCTGAGTTTGGCAAAAAATGGGGAAAACGCAAATTAGAAGATAATTGGAGGATTAGTACCAAACAAACCTTTGATTATGGCGATGCTCAGGCAAATAAAAAAGTGGATTCCGATGGAGGCGAAGTTAAAGATACTTCAGCCCAAGCATCCAATCCCAAAAACAAGGCCTTTTACCTGAAAGATGTTCCTCTTACGGAAGAAAAGATGAAAAAGTCTAATGATAAAGTAGAGAAAGCTTTATACAATATGGGCTATATTTATTATGAAGGCTTAAAAGACCTCCCTAAAGCCAAAGAAACGTTTGAAACTTTGATTACCCGTTTTCCCAAAGGAAAACAATGCTTAGGCTCCTATTATCAATTGTATCAGATTAACACCGATCTGGAAGATAAAGCGAAGAAAGACTATTATAAAAATATAATCCTGAAAGATTATCCCGAAAGCGATTATGCGAAAATAATTGCGGACCCTGAATATTACAAGCAAATTCAAGCCCGAAACAATGAATGCGATTTGTTTTATGACGAAACCTATAAAGCATTTATTAAAGAAGACTATCGCAAAGTGACTGTTAATTATGACACTGCTTCTTCAAAATATAAGTTAAGTCCTATTTTCCCTAAATTTGAGTACCTGAATGCCTTGTCATTAGGGAAGACACAGGGAAAAGACAGAATGATTGCTTCGTTGAATGCTTTAATAAGCAAATATCCCCAGCACGAAATTATTCCAATGGCTCAAATTGTATTGGCTTATCTTAACAAAGGGACTGATTTGAATTTAGCACAAACCCAAGCAGTCAACACACTTACTGAGAATAAACCCAAAACAAAATCTTCTGATTCCAAAACTAAAACAAAAGCATTGGATGAAGTTAAAGCCAATGTAACGACCCCTACTCCTACAGTGAAAACAGACAGCATCCCTCAAAATACCAGCAGTAATTATAACAAAGATCAACTTTCTGCATATAAAGAAAATGCTCAAGGCGTTCATTTTTTTATACTTATAGTAGATGCCAGCAAAGTAAACGTAAATGTATTGAAAATCAAAATCTCAGACTTTAACCGTAAATATTACAGCACAAATAGCTTGGAAATTACAAGTATCATCTATAATAACAACATACATTTGATTTCTGTAACTCAGTTTGAAGATGCTGAAAAGGCTATGTTGTATTACAAGACCATAAAATCAAATGAATATATTTATTCATCATTGGATGTGAACACTACCTCTGATTTTGTGATAACAAGCGATAATTTCTCTTCCTTTTACAAGCTGAAAGACCTGGATGGATATCAGAGTTTTTTCAAAAACGTCTATCTTAAAAAATAAATAGCATTTAAAATTTTTGTTTTTATAATAAAAAAGATGTAGGTTTGTAGTGTAATTTTAGAATTAATAAATTATTCATATCATGGCAAAAACAAACGAAATAGATTCCTCCTCCATTAATATTCTAGGTGCTGGTACATCAGTTAAAGGAGATATTACCTCAAATGGAGATTTTAGAATTGATGGCTCTTTAATTGGAAATATCACAGCAAAAGGGAAATTAGTAATTGGCGCTACCGGTGCTGTTGAGGGAGAAATTTGCTGTCAAAATGCTGATTTTTCGGGTAGTATTAAGGGAAAAGTAAATGTTTCAGAATTGCTTTCATTAAAAAGTACTTGCAGGGTTATGGGAGATATTATCATTAATAAACTTTCGATAGAACCCGGCGCACAATTCTCAGGATCCTGCAATATGGATAGCAGTAAAAATACTACACTTTATACCAATAAAAGTGAAACTGAAAAATCCTAAAAAATCACTGAACGATTATGCGAAGTATTCCTCCATCTCTTTTCAAATGGTGGCCATTATTTTAATTGGCGTATTTATCGGTGACAAATTAGACGATTGGTTAAGTGTTAAAAACCATATTTTTACCCTCATCTTTGCAATGTTATCTGTCGCGTTGTCAATATATTACGTAATTAAAGACTTAATAGGTAAATAACTGAATAATAAATGGATTCAACTTATCTCTCTTTCGTAAAAAAGCTATTGATTTTTACTGTTATAATTAGCAGTTTGGCCATCTCCTCCTATTTGATTTTACCCCAAAATTTTATAAGCCCTGCCTTGCCTTTTTTATTGCCTTTCTTTTTAGCAATTACCTTGCTTTCGCATTATTTACAACTAAAGGCTTCCCAAAAAAGTTTTAGCCGATTTACTTCTAATTTTATGATGGTTACTTTTTTGAAGTTAATGGTATTGATGGCGGTCATGTTGATATATGTATTAACCCATCGTTGGGATGCCATCCCGTTTATTTGCTGGTATTTTGTTTTATATGTGTGTTTTACAGCTTTTGAAGTAATAGAATTGCAACGCATCAGTGATAAAAAACAATAATTCTTATTTTTCATTAAACCTTATGCATTGCACATCATCTAATTGCTAATAACCTTTAAAAACACAGATACATGAAATTTCTAAATGCAATTGCAATGATACTCATGCTGACAATTAGCTTTACAGCCCATTCACAGCAAGATGAAAAAACACAAAAAACACCCGAAGAAAAAGCGAAACGTGAATTGAAAGCCATTCAAAAAGAATGTAATTTAAGCAACGAACAAAGTGTAAAAGTAGAACAGATTTTGTTGACTGCTCAAAACAAACTGGCCATTGTAAAAGCCAGCAAGCCTGCACAAAGAGGGGATAGGCTTAAAGAAATGAAAACCATAGGTGAAGAACAAAACACTGAAATGGCAAAAGTATTAAGTCCTGAACAATACACAAAATACCAGGCCCTGATTGAAAAACAAAAAGAAAAAATCAGAAACAGGATGATGGAAAGACAGTCTGAAGCTATGGCTGAATAAAATATATAATTCGGTTCAGATGAAGGATATTAAACCTCAGGGAAATACAATCAGAAATCAAAAAGAGAAATTCTTACACCAGCATGCAAAGGTAATATGGTTTACCGGATTGCCATGTTCTGGAAAAACTACACTTGCCATAAATTTCGAAAAAAAATTATTTGAATTAAATTATTTTGCTGTGATTTTAGACGGAGATTTAATGAGAACCGGCCTGAGCAGCGATTTAGGTTTTTCAGCAACTGCCCGAACTGAAAATATCAGAAGAATAGCTGAGGTAGCTAAACAATATGTTCAAAATGGGATCATCGTATTGGTAAGCTTGGTAAGCCCCTACAGAGAGATGAGAATGCTTGCAAAGGAAATTATCGGAGAAGATGATTTTATGGAAGTTTTTGTCAATGCATCGCTTATGGTTTGTGAACAAAGGGATATCAAAGGCATGTATGAAAAAGCAAGAAAAGGAATTCTCAAACAATTTACGGGTATAGATTCAGCCTACGAAATCCCTGATCAGCCCTTTATGGAAATACTTACCGAAAAAGACAGTATTGAAGCATCTGTCAGTTTATTAACAGATAGGATGATACCTTTGATTAAATATTAAAATGGATAAAGATAAAAATATAACCGATGATTATTTTTTGACTCCCGACGGTCAAAAACTTGAAATTACCAAAGAGGGATCCTTAGGATTGCTTGCTTTTGGTTCACAAGGTATTGAAGCCTGGAGATCCGTCAGAAAGAAAAAATTAGAAGAAAGAATAAAAAAAGAAAACCATGACTAAGCCTCTTACAAAAAAAGTATTGTTAATTGGCTGGGATGCTGCTGACTGGAATGTGATTAATCCTTTGATGGATGCCGGTGAAATGCCTGCATTGGAGAAACTGGTAAATAAGGGTGTTATTGGCAATCTCTTAACCCTTGACCCACCCCTTTCGCCTATGTTATGGACATCGATAGCAACAGGTGTAAAAGCAGATAAACATGGCATTCTCGGTTTTACTGAACCCGATCCTGTATATGGCGGTGTGAGACCCGTGAATGGAACTTCGCGGAAAGTAAAGGCTATATGGAATATATTAAACGCAAGAGATAAAAAGTCAAATGTGGTAGGTTGGTGGCCAAGCCATCCGGTAGAATCTATCAATGGGGCCATGGTTTCCAATTTTTATCAAACTGCCAACGAAAATCTTAACGAAGCCTGGGGCATGCACGAAGGAACGATTCATCCTCCCGAATATAGCTCTGTTTTGGAAATGTTAAGGGTTCATCCTGAAGAACTAACGGCAGCCCATATTTTACCTTTTATTCCTGATTTAGTCAATTTAGACCCCTCACATTCAAATGTAATTAAAGGGATCGCAAAAATACTGGCCGAAACAGCTAGTCTTCATGCTGCCACGACCTGGCTGATGGAAAATACGGAATGGGATTTTACGGCCGTTTATTTTGATGGTATTGACCATATTTGTCACGGATTTATGAAATACCATCCACCTCAGATGGAGGGTCTCCCTGACGATTTATTCCATATGCTAAAAGATGTTGTGAGCGGGATGTATAAGTTTCACGACATGATGTTAGAACGCCTGGTTCAGCTGGCAGGAGCCGATACAACGATAGTGATTGTTTCTGATCATGGTTTTCATTCCAATCATTTGCGTTTGCCTGAATTGCCCAAATACAATGCAGCACCGGCATTAGAACACAGTCAGTTCGGCATTTTCTGTATGTCGGGGCCAGGAATAAAAAAAGATGAACGAATTTATGGGGCGACCTTGCTGGATGTTGCCCCCACCATATTATCGCTTTTTGATTTACCGATTGGAAAGGACATGGATGGGAAAGTGCTATACAGTGCTTTTGAGAGTGCAATGACTACAACCTATATCGATACATGGGAAAATCAGGAGGGCGATTTTGGTAGCTATCCTGAATTTATGAAAGAAGACACTTTTGCTTCTGCTGAGGCCCTTAAACAATTGGTAGAATTGGGCTATATTATGGATCCCGGTGTAGATAAAAATAAGGCCGTTGAAATGTCAACCAACGAAAACCGCTACAATTTGAGCTTGATTTATATTAGCGACAAAAGATATTCAGAAGCAATAGAGATTATTGCCAATTTGTTAGAAAATAATCCTGACGAGCCCAGATACAATATGTCGATTGTTGAATGTTATATTTCAATCAAACAATACGAAAAAGCGCAACTGATTATCAACAGACTGAAAGGCGAAAATATTGAATACCTCCCGAATATGCTGTTGCTGGAAGGCATCATTCAGAGCAATTATGGAAATTTAGATATTGCCCTCGATTGTTTTAAAAAAGTAGAAGAAGCCCATACCTTATCTCCCGGATTGTATGTTGAAATCGGCAGGATTTATATTAAGCTTTTCTTGTTTGATTTAGCCATTCAGTCTTTTGTGAAAGCATTGGCCATTGACGAAGGGAATGCCCAGGCTTATCTTGGCTTAGGCGTTAGCTTGCTCAGAACCCATGAATATGAAGATGCTGCTGATCAATTGTTAAACTCCATTGGGCTTGTCTATCATTTTGCCCCTGCTCATTATCACCTGGGTGAGGCCATGTTTAAAATGGGTCGTTATACTGAAGCTTCACAAGCTTTTGAAATCTGTTTAACCATGTCGCCAGGTATGATAAAAGCAAAACAATGGCTGCTTAAGATTTATCAGAACCACATTCAAAATGAAACCAAGCTGGCTTATTATTCACAAACCATCCAAGAAATTATGAAAGGAGAGATTATTATTGTTTCTGGGCTTCCCCGTTCAGGAACTTCATTGATGATGCAAATATTAAATGCTTCAGGTATTGAGCCACTTACAGATGCTGTTCGCCAAGCAGATGATAACAATCCTAAAGGATATTTTGAATTTGAAAAGGCAAAAAACATTGTCAACGATAACAGTTGGTTAGAATTAGCTCAGGGTAAAGTGGTTAAGATCATTTCGCATGGCTTACAATTTTTGCCTCAGGATTACAATTATAAGATTATTTTCATGCAACGCGACTTGCATGAAATTATTAAATCTCAACAGAAAATGCTCAACAAAAGTCAATCGACCTTTCCAACGGCTATCTACAATGTGTTTAAAAATGACCTTGAAAAAGTGAAGTTTTGGACAGAAAAAGAACCCAATGTAGAGATCATGTATGTGAACTTTTCCGATTTATTTGAGGAGCCTACAGGCATTGCACAGGACTTAAGTGCGTTTTTAAATAAAACACTTACTGTTGAAAATATTAAATCGGTCTTAAATCCTGATTTATACCGAAATAAAACTATGTAAATATTAAGTAAATAATTAGTTTCTTATAAAAAACTATATTACTTTTGCCACTTATTAATCATTTAATCCTACATTTATGAAAAAAACAAATACAAATTTTGAAAACAAGCTAAAAGCTTATTCTACTTTAGCGCTTGGTGTTTTAGGAGTTGGAGCTGTGAATGCTCAGGTTGTTTATCATGACGTGAATCCTGATCGCGTTTTTACAGCATCTGCTGCCGGTGATACCATGTCAGTTGATATGAATGCTGATGGAGCCATTGATTTCCAATTTCAGCTGAGAACTTACGGAACAGGTAACATCCAGGCTAACCTCAACTCATTGGATACAACCAATAATCTGATTTTGGGTTCTATTCCTGTTTATTCTCAAATGGGATATGCTTTGGCTTTGGCTTTGAATGCTCCTATTAATTCAAGCAATACAAACTGGCACCAAGGTGTTGGACAAATGATTCTGGCTTCTGTTTATTCAGGAACCAATTATGGCAATTGTGCAGGTGCTGCTGATAAATATCTAGGTGTTAAATTTAAAGCAGGTGCTAATTCACTTTATGGTTGGATCAGAGTTAGCAGTGTAACTGCTACCGGTGCAAGTGTTACACTTAAAGATTGGGCTTACAATTCTACTCCTGCTGCAGCTATCAATGCTGGACAGGGTATTCCTGCAGGAATCACCGAACCTAAATTAGAAAATGTTGCTATTTTTGCAGCCAACAAACAAGTAAACATTAATTTCCGTGAAAACTTAAGTGGTAACGTAAGAATTACCAACTTACTTGGACAAGAAATTGCCAACCAGAAAATTAATGCAAAAAATATGATTATCAATCTTGAAAATCAAAAAGCTGGTTTATACATAATTGATATTCAAAGCAATAAAGGTGCTATTTCCAAAAAAGTAACTTTGGATTAATCCTAAAAAATTCTTTTTTAAAAAGGGCTGAAATTTCAGCCCTTTTTTTATGCTGTCATCAAAAAAGAGATACCGTCTTTTCAACTCATTTTTCCCTTTGTCATGCTGACGAGGTAAGCATATTACTAAAATTACGAATTACGAATCTGTGAGGTGCAGTAATGAATCTGTGTAAATCTGTAGTATCTGTGTCCCATTTTTTTTGTCATGCAGAAAAAAGTGAAGTATTTCATATCGTTCGGGATGTGAAAATGAGCATAGGTTTTTTTAATTCAATTGATCTGATTTTATTTTAATTTCTGAATCTTAAAGCTTTTGGCTACTTTGTGGTCGTTTGATTTGACAATAAGAATATAATTTCCAGCAGCAAAATCGCTGAAATTAATTAGTTCTTTTTTTGCATTTTGAACAATGCTCTGTATTGGAATTCTTATTTGTTGTTCAATTGCAGAATAAATTTCGTTAAATGAATTTAAATGAATTTAAATGAATTTAAATATTTTCTAACTAATTAATCGGCAGTATGTTAAAATTTTCGCTTGTGGTAAAATTGCAACATTAAATCCATTGGATATGATTTTAAATTAAATACCTTGATTTATTGTTCGCAAGCCTCCCTTTATAAAAGGTTTATCTTACTCCAATTTCAGCAATTTCCTACATCTATAATTGAATAAAATATTTATATTTGCCTTTTATTTAATTTAATTGTGTTAAGAGGTTTATTTGCAATTTTTTATGTTATATGCACATATAATAGGTAGAAAATGAAGCGTTCATTTATTGTATTAAAAACCCAATGACTTCCATTATTGGGTAAAGGGAAAAATCTATAAACTAAATGGGCTCCACTTCAATTAAATATTTTAGAAATTTACCCTGCTTTTTATTTATTCTTACATACTAAAATAATTGCTAAATGAAAATTGAATCTTACAAGAACTTTATGAGATCGAAGTGGTGTTTGGTTTTCATGCTTATTGTTTTAATTTCCTGCAATAGAATTGTATCTTCAGATAAGGATTCAGAGCATGTCATGCAGTTAGTTAAAATGTATAAAGTTAAAGCAATACAATGTCAACAAAACCAACCGGATACTGCCATTATTTATGCTGATTCGGCAATCATTCTTTTGCGTAAAATGAAGGATTGCAATTCAGACACCTTGCTTTCGCTTATTAAAATTAAGGCATTGGCATATTTTAATACTGAGCTTTTCGACAGCACTGTTTCCATATTAGAGCGAAACTATTTTGAAGCAGTAGAACTAAAAGATTCAACTTTAGAAGTAAAAACTGCAATCATACTAAGTGGATTTGCACTAGACAAAAACAATCTCTATCTTGTTGAAAAATACATTTCTAAAGCCATTAAACTTCTAAAGAGTGAGAGCGATGAAAATGATAAGGCATTGGCATATAGTATATATGGTTCATTTTTATGGATTAAAGGTGAAAATAAAAAAGCCAATGAATATTTGATGAAAGCTTATAAAATCTATGAAACGTTGAAATCGTATTCGAATTTAAGTAGAGTAAGCATTAATATTGGTAATAATTTTAGTGCCATAGAAAGCAAAAAAGATGAATTGTTTTATTATAGGGTTGCCATAGATGCAGCATTAAAATCAAAAGACACTATTAATTTAATTCATTCTCTTTGTAATATGGGAGTTTATTATAGATATGAAAATCCAGATAGTGCTTTATTTTATTATAATAAAGTAATAGGCTTAAAACCGAGAGGGAAAACGCCTAACTTTGTTATTAGTGCTAAATATAATAAGGCAAGTTTGTTGATAGACAGAAAGGACTATAAAAAAGCGTTTGAAGCATTAGATAAAGTTTTAAAAGAATGCCAGCTTGAGAAAAATTATATAGGAATGGCTTATGCCTATGGTGGTCTGGCAACTTGTTATGTTTCTATGAAAAGAGTGAATCAGGCTATAAATTACATGGAAAATGCAATAAAAATCGCTGATACGATAGGATCAAAAGATATGGCAATGTTATTAAGAGATGAATTACAAACCATTTATGAAGAGAATGCTAATTATAAAGAAGCTTATTTATTATCTAAGCAAATAAAGGTATTTACAGATTCTACAAAATCGATTGAAAAACAAATTGCTATTCATAAAATGGAAGCCAACTATCAATCAGAAAAAAAAGAATTGGAAAATAAATTACTGAAATCAGAACTAACAAAACAAAACAAACTTCTTGTCAATCGTTATTTAACTATTGTATTTTTTATAATACTTTCTTTAATATTAGGCGTGTTATTATGGCGAACTCATGTACTTAACAAGCAGCGTGCTATTGCTTATGAAGTACTTATGAGGAAATACAAGGATGAAGTTGGTGTTGTGCAAAATACGTCTAATGTAACATTAGAGAATTCAATAAAGAATACTGATTTTACAGAAATGCATTTACAACTATATACTCAGATTGTTTATTATTATCAAACGGAAAAGCCATATCTTGACCCCGTTTTTAAAGTGGAAACTTTGCTTGAAGCTCTTAAAATTAGTCCTAAAGCCGTCAGTCAGGCATTGAAATGTAATAATTATAATTTTAACTCAATAACTAACCATTTCAGGGTTGAAGAAGCTAAAGCCAGGATGGCTGATCCAATTTATAGAAATTACAAAATAGAAGCTATAGCTGCAGAATCGGGCTTTGGCACTAGAATGAGTTTTTATAATGCTTTTGAACAAATAACAGGAGTTAAGCCAGGGTTTTATCGAAACAATATAAATTCGGATACCGAAAAAGTACAGTAAGCAAGTAAAGGTATAAAGCTATCAGTAATTCAGGATTTTAGAGTATTATCCTAATGTATTTACCTCAACTACAATCAGACCGTTAATGCCTCTGTCCTCTGAGTCGAGCTGTAACGTTACATTCCTTATTATGACATATTCTTGCCAAAAAGGCTATAATCTTACCAAGTTTTTTTATCCCACTTTGAAATTCTACCCTACTTTACAAAATTTTAATGCCAACCAAGATTAAAATCTATAACTAATTGAAAAATATAAATGTAAAAAATTCCGCAAGCACTTTTGTCGAAATATTTTACAATAATTTCTTTTCTCTTATCTGTAGTTAAAATCTCATTGATTAGGTTTTTTTAAATAGAATTAGCTTTGTAAGACATTGATTATTTGCTAATGTAAAAAATTCCGCAAGAATTTTACGGGAATTCTTGACAAGCTTATTTTTGATTTTTGATTTTTTGTATTGTAATTTGCAAATTATAATTTAAAAGGTTTAGTCTTATCATTAATTAGAATTCATTCTTGTGCAAAAAAAAGACCGGATTTTAAAATCTTACTCTTGTTTACAATGTTTTTTTTATTTTTAAACTATAACTGCTATTCACAAACGAGAGTGATAGTAAAGGGCAAAACTACACCACAAACTTACCTGTTTGGCCAAGAGATTTCAAGGTTGAACCCTGTCATCACGATTAGTGCCTTCTCGACAGGTGGAACTAACAATATCAACTCTCTAGCAACCTATGCTAATGCAAGCGATGTTGAATATACATCCTCAACGCTTGTAGATGTTTTTAAGGCTCTCGGTTATAAAATCAGGAAAATTACTCCTGATGGTGTGTTTAGTAAGCTCGCAGTTAAACTTTCAATCAATATTGTTTTTTCAGATGCAATAGGAAGCATTACCTGCTTCAATATTCCAAGAGGCATTTATTTTAATGCTACCACAACTTGTAGAATGTATGCCGAAGATGACAATCATAAGATACGAAAAATAGACTTATCAGGAAATGAAATCAGCCATCCTGTGTCAAGTGTGAATAGACCTACCACATTTAAAAAACAAGCTTGTCCCAATCAAGCATATTATATTGGGAGGCGGAACCTGAAAAGCCAACGAGTAGGAAAATTAATAAACAATGTTTTATGAAACAAAAATTATTATGTTTAGTGTTGCTCATTATGATGCAACTTAGTTTGTTTGCTCAGACTATAACAATCAGCTCTTTCTCTCCTGCTATAGGATCGGTGGGTACGTTGATAACCATTAACGGAACCAATTTTACCGGAGCTACAGCTGTGAGTATTGGGGGTACGGCCGCAGCTTCCTTTACCGTGCTTAATTCCAACATTATCACCGCCGTGGTTGGCAGCGGAACAATGGGGGTTATTTCGGTCAGCACACCAGGAGGCAGTGCTACTTCATCAGGGAGCTTTACCTACCTGTTTCCCAACACGGGGAATGCATTGGCCTTAAATGGGTCATCTCAATATGTATCTGTAGCTGACAATAATGCGCTGAACCTGACCAATAACTTTACCGTTGAGGCGTGGATTAAACCAAATTCGTTCACAGCTCTGGGTGGCATCGTAACTAAATACAATTCCGCTTCTTCCAATGGCTTTACCTTTACCCTGGGGGGTACCTCCCCTTATACAAGCATTAGCTTCTGCGGACAGACGACAGCTAACGACCTTCTAAGTGCCGGCAAATGGTACCATGTGGCAGGAGTGGTCAAGGCAGGTCAGGTGACCATCTATATTAATGGTGTTTCGGTAAAGACCGGGACTGCCGCAACCTTGGCAGCCAATTCGGATGCCATGACCATAGGCCGGGATTATACACCAAGCCCCCGCTATTTCAACGGCGTTTTCGATGAAGTGCGTATCTGGAACGATGTACGAACCCAGGCGGAGATACAGGCAAATATGTTCTCAGAACTTACTCCCGCAACCGGAGACAACCTTGTAGCTTATTACAAGTGTAACGAAAGTACCGGAAGCACTACCCTTACCGATATTAAAAGCGGTTTAAACGGAACCCTCTCCGCTTCCCCTATCTTCCCATACAGTTATGCCTGGATGGGCGGAACCTATACAGTAAACCCCGCCGGCACGGGACATGATAATTTCACCACCTTTGCTTCGTCGGTTACGGTCCTGAATGCTACGAATTTAATCAGTCCGGTTATCTTCAATATGAAAGATGACGCGACATATACAGAGACTGCCAACCAAACCATCACAACAACGGGAACTGTTTCAAAAACAATCACCTTTCAGCGGTCGAACGACGGAACAAACAAACCAAAACTGCAATTTACGGGTACCAACGGAACGACCGATGCCTGCATACAACTTAACAGTTCTGATTACATGACCTTTAATGGACTGGAGATCCAGCCCAACGGAACAAGCGGCAGCAATTTTGTGGAATACGGAATATTCCTCAACGCCGCCGGCGCCACCGATGGCTGCCAATACAACACAATTAAAAATTGTGATATAAAGTTCGGAGGGGGCGGAACTACCAACACAGCCTCAACCACAGGCATATATCTTGATAACATCGCAACTTCGGCTGCAGGAGCAAACAGTTACAACCTTTTTTATAGCAATAAAATCGACAAGGCTACCCATGGATATTTACTCCTTGGAACCATTGGCTATAACGATTTCGATAACAGAATCAGCATCATAGATGGCGGAACGGCATCGCTCACTGATCTTGGATACGGTGGCAATGCCTCCGCAACTTATGGAATTGAATATCAATACCAAACAACAGTCTATATTTCATACCAGTTGATATCGTTCAGAAGCGCTTCCATTACCGCTGCCACCAGCTATATCGCTGGAATTCACAGTACAGGAGGAACCACGGTAAATACAGGCATGATCTACAACAACACCATTTCAGGCCTTACAGCCAACGATAATGTCCCGGTTTCGGGGATCTGCCTGGAAGCGAACAGTGATTGTTCCATCTTCAACAATACGATCCAGGGAATCGTTAACCAGACCACAGGCAGCAACCTGGTTTGTGGTATCAAGGTAAATTATGGCAGCTGTAAGATCTACAACAACATGATTTCCCAACTATCGGCTCCGGCTATTCCCGCCCGGGCGGTTTCGGGGATCGAGCTTTCGTCGGGCACATCCAATCCTATGGTATACTACAATACGGTTTACCTCGATTATGCCAGTACCAATGCCTCGAATCAATCGGCAGCCCTCTATACTGCCCATACAGGGACATTGGATCTGCGCAACAACATTTTTATAAATAAATCGGTGATGACCACCGGAACACGTGCTGTCGCTTTCTATGCAAGCGCAGCAGGGGCACCAGGTCTTACAACAGCTTCCAACAACAACCTTTATTATGCAGGTACACCGGGAACGAAAAATTTAATATTCTACAACGGCACAGCCTACCAGACGCTGACTGACTACCAGGCGCTCTGGCCATCCTCCCCGAAACGGGAACAATTGTCGGTTACGGAAAACAACACACCATTTACAAGCACCAGCGGCACCTACAACCTCCACATACCCAATGGTTCTTCAACCCTTGCCAGCGCAGGTGGAGGAGTGATCATTGGCTACACCACCGATATTGACGGTGCCACGAGAAATGCCACCAATCCCGATATAGGCGCTGATGAGTTTTTAACACCCCAGATCACCGTAAGCCCGGCAACGCTGGCATTTGGGCCGGTGAATGCCGGAAATACTTCCGCTTCGCAGCCTTATACGCTGAATGGAGCTGATCTTTCCGCTGATGTAACCATTACCGCCCCTACAAAGTATATGGTTTCACTCGATAATTCCGCTTTTTCAACAACGCTTACAGTGCCGGTCACCAATACCAATACGGGGGAGAAAGTTGTTTATGTGCGTTTTGCCCCCACCTCGTTTGGCTCTTTTCCGGGTAATGTAAGCAATGTATCGGGTTCAACCACATGCAATGTTGCGGTGAGCGGCACTTGTGTTGACCCTGACTGCACTCAGAATGCAGCCGCCACGAATCTTACCTTTGAAAACATTACCCACAACAGCATTAAGGTTGCCGGTATTACAGCGGCCAGTGGAGCCTCCGGTTATGTAATCTATGTGAATAGCGCCAATACCTTTACTGCACCGGTCACCGGAACAAACCCAGGTGTAAATTCAACCTGGGCCAACGCGGGTCAGCAGGCGATTTACGTTGGCAATCTGCCTGCCAATGCTAATGTTACAGGCCTTACAGCTCTGACTACTTATTATTTTAAGGTTTATGCCTACAAATCATGTAATGATGTTTTGTCCTTTGAATCTACCGGTTTAAGTGGAAGTGCAACAACAAAAGGTGCCCCGATTTATGTCAGATATAATGCAACCGGAACAGCCAACGGAACATCCTGGACCAATGCATACACTTCCCTTCAATCGGCATTGGACGCAGCCACGGCCAGCAGCCAGATATGGATGGCCAAAGGGCAATATTATCCTTCAAAAACGAGTTGGGGCAGTACTACTCCTTACGACCCAAGAGATAAGACATTCTTCCTGAACAAGAGCGTATCTATATACGGAGGCTTCGCAGGCACGGAAACATCAACGGATCAGCGTAGTAATTACGGAAACGGAGGCGTCAATGAAACCATCCTTGATGGAAATATATCAGATCCGGCTAATGCGACTGATAATATTTACCAGATAATCAAAATACCCTTATCTGCCTCCCCGAACCTGGATGGACTGTCGGTGAAAAACAGTTATTCTTCTTATTATAATGGAGGTGGAATAATTTTCGAAGGGATTAATTATTCCGGAACCAATACTTCTGTTGTTTCCAATTGCTATTTTTCTAATAATACGGCACAACTGGGTTCGGCTGTTTATGTAATTGTTTATACAGATAACTCAAAATGCCTGGCACAATTCAGAAATTGCCTTTTTGAATCAAATACAGGTAATGGTGGTGTAAACGGAAATGGACAGGGAGCCATCTATTTAAAAACAGAGAATAGCAATAACCTGGTTGAGACAAGCCCGGTATTTACCAACTGCATTATACGGGGTAATACCAACTCCAATGGTGGTGGTGTATGTTTGGTATCTCAGGGAGGCCTTCTTAGCCCGAAGTTTTTTAATTGTTTAATTACCGGAAACCTCGCCAGGTTTGGCGGAGCCATTCTGGCATGGAAAATATCAGGGACTTTTTCCCCAAATTTTGTCAATTCAACCCTCAGCGCCAATACTGATACCTATTATACAGGAGGAATCTACATTATAGGGACATCAACTCCTTTAGTACTGAACAATTGTGTGGTATGGAATAATAAAACCGGCTCCTATATAGGAACCGCAGCTGCGAATATCCGCGGATCAGGTTTAACAACCACCAACTCATTAGTGCAAGGATTCAATACCGGAGGGACTAATTTAAACGGGATAACCAATATGGGCAACTCAAACTATCCCGGCTTTACTACACCAATCGATATGTCCACTGCCGTACTTCCCATTACTTCAGGAGATTTTCACCTTACTGATTATGCACCTGTCATTGATAAAGGCAATACTGCCTACCTCAATTTGCCGCCTACCCAGTTTGCCGATCTTGATGGTGAAGAACGCATTCAAAATGGCGGACTGGATCTAGGTGCATACGAAGGAGGTATCCCATGTATAAGCCCTGTCATTAGTGTTCAACCTATTGCGGCAGCCAAATTCGAAGGGCAAACTGTGATATTTACACTTGGCGCAAGTGGAAGTAATCTGGCTTATCAATGGAAGAAGAATGGGACCAACATCAGTGGGGCGACGACAGCCTCTTTAACACTTACCGACCTTGTTTTAACCGATGCGGGAACCTATTCGTGTGCAGTTACGGGTACCTGTGGTTCAGCCACCAGCGACGGTGCTATGCTCACCGTAGATGCGGCTTGCGTGAATCCGGCAATCACTTCACAGCCTTCCGGAGCTGCTAAAAAATTATACGAAAGCGTTACCTTCAGCGTATCAGCAACAGGTACTAACCTGATCTTTCAGTGGAAAAAAGGAGGCGTAAACATCAGCGGGGCGAACAGCACCAGTTATAGCATCAGCAACGTGGCGTTTTCCGATGCAGCTACCTACACCTGCTACATCTCTAATGCGTGTAACAGCGTAACCAGCAGTAGTGCAGTTCTCACTGTTTCAAAAACCGACCAAACGATTACATTAAATACTTTTGGTACTGCTGTTTATGGGGATAACGATATTAACCCTGATGCCACGGCAAGTTCAAACCTCAGTGTCTCTTTTGCCAGTTCCAACGCTTCGGTTGCCACCATCGTAGGCAACGCGCTCCATATCGTGGGGGTTGGAACAAGCACCATAACTGCTTCACAGGCCGGTAATATTAACTACAATGCAGCAACAAGTACCACGCAGCTTCTCACTGTCGGTAAAGGCACGGCTACCCTGACGCTGGGCAATTTATTGCAGGCCCATGACGGATCAGCCAAGTCTGTCACAGTAACCACCGATCCTTCCAGTCTCACGACGGTAGGGGAGACCTATAATAGTTCATCAACTCTACCTTCCGCTACAGGTACCTACACGGTAGTGGCGACTATAGCTAATAGCCTTTACCAGGGTACTGCCACCGGCACATTACAGATTACCTGCAACCCGGTAATGGCAGAGCCGTTGCAGAGCAGTTACTACGTCACAGCAGGTCAATCTTTCAGCATTACCGCCACCGCAGTGGGTTCTCCAAGCATTACCTATCTTTGGAAAAAAGGGGGTAATGACATCAGCGGAACCAATTCAGCTACTTATACCATTAATACTGTGTCAACCGAGGATGTAGGTATTTACACCTGTTATGTTTCAAACGGTTGTGGTAATATAACTACCAATGAAGTAACGCTAAACGTGGTGCTGGAAGCACCCACATCAGCAACTGCAACGCCCCAATCCATCAGCAGTGGCGAAAGCAGCAATTTAACAGCCCTTTCGGCAGGAAACCAAATACGCTGGTACAATGCACCGATGGAAGGCACTTTGTTGGGAACTGTTAACAGCGGAGTTGATTTTTCCGTTACGCCTGTTTCAAATACAACTTATTACGCAGAAGCTTATAACAGCGGAACACAAATTGGTACATCAGCAACCCGTACTCCTGTTACTGTATATGTTATCCCTCCTAATTCTATTGTCAGGAGTCTGGAAGATGAATACAATGGCTCAATGGCAACCACTAATTCAAGCTGGCAGGGGCAGGCATTTACAACCGATAATCATGTTCGAAACCTGGAATCCCTTGATCTTTCTATGATGGTTGGCGGTGGGAATGCTGTAGTTAAACTTTATAGTTCAAAGACGGACGGATCTATTAATGATATAATCACCACTTTTACTGGTAGTTACTCGGGAATTACTTCTTCTGGTAGTACCCTGTGGAATTTCGTCCCCGACAGCACAGTTTCCTTAGCTGCCAATACCACGTATTGGTTTGTTATATCTTCTAATTTCAATGCCGCTTCTTCTGATTGGACCGGTTTAGATTTGACAAGTGATGTTAGCTACACTGGAGTGGGTGCAATTCCAACTACCAACGCCTCTTCCCTTTCTGAAGATGCCGGGGCTACATGGACTTATTATTCACTTGCTGATGGGCCTTTCTTGTTTGCCGTTTACGGGCCTTTAAGTTCAGCCTGTACTAACCCAACGACGGGCGGAACGATTGGCTATACACAAACAGTTTGCACGGTAAACACACCAAACCCTCTATCCAATATTGTTTCTCCAACAGGACAGACAGGGATATTGGAATACAAATGGCAAAAATCTACAACAAGTAATTCTGCAGGATTTACTGATATAGCAAACAGCAATTCGCTTACCTATTCTCCAAGCTCTATTTCACAAACTACCTGGTATAAGAGATTAGCAAGAGTTAACTGTCAAGCAGACTGGACAGGGGCTTCAGAAAGCAATGTTGTGGAAATTACAGTAAATACTACTACTATCACTTCTATTACTCCCACATCGGCAGTCATAGGTACAACGGTTACTATTACCGGAATTAATTTTACCAATGCTTCGGCAGTGAGTTTTGGTGGCATAGCCGCCAGTTCGTTTACCGTAGTCAGTGCCAGCAGTATCACAGCTGTAGTGGCAGAAGGTGCAACAGGAGGTGTAAGTGTAACCACTCCTTGTGAAACTGCCACTATCGCTGGCTTTACATTTATCCCAGCCCCCAGTATCACTTCTTTTAGCCCGACTGCGGCTGGTAGCGGAACAACAGTTACAATCACAGGAAGCAATTTTAGCGGGGCCACTGCAATAAGTTTTGGCGGAACAGCTGCAACAAGCTTTACCGTTGTTGATGCCAATACAATTACGGTTGAAGTTGGCATTGGAGCAAGCGGAAATATTTTGGTAACTACAGTAGGCGGCACAGCGACATCTACAGGCTTTACATTTATCCCAGCCCCCAGTATCACTTCTTTTAGCCCGACTGCGGCTG
>JBAXNW010000043.1:0-38907 GCA_037133555.1 Bacteroidota bacterium | reverse complement strand
TAGAGATATAAGTAAAATTAATCAATATTATAAATTTTTGTCATGTACTTAGATGTAATTATACACATTTTCTATGTGGGACTTACTATAAGAAAAGGCTCCATATCCTTCTTGCCATTGAAATCTCCCTTTCAACCATTTTTTTTCATTTATAAAAAGCGAACTACTCCTTTTTAAATCGGCTACTGTATCTGAAATTGATACTGTTGGATTTAATCCCAAAAACACATGAACATGATCTGCATATCCGTTCACAATAATGCTTTTGTGATTTTTATTGCTCAGTAAGCCGCTCATATAGCTGAAAACATCTTTTCTTATAGGTTCGCTCAATAAACATTCTCTGTATTTTACAGCAAAAACAAGGTGTGTATATAGCTGTGTGTAAACTCCTGGTTTCATATTGAATATATTATGCAAGCCCTACAGGCTTGGGTGTTTTATTGGTTCTCTTATTACAATAATGCAAGCTCTACGAGCTTGGTAATATTTTAGATAAGATGTCCGTTGGACATCCATTATTCTAATCTAAAACATATCTTTTTTTTAATGTCTGTAGGCATCCATATAGTCTATTCTTTGTTTTTTTTCTTTGCAATTATGTAAGCCCTACAGGCTTGAACGTTTTAGTGTTCTACTTTTATAATAATGCAAGCTCTACGAGCTTGGTGATCTTTTTTTAATGCATTTCGAGAGTTATAAACTATCTTTAATATTTCTTATGATGCTTTTTTAAATAATCATTTGACATAGATTCGTCAATCCAATACATTATTGCAAAATTAATAGAATTTCAACTTAAATGTCCGTAGGACATCCATATAATTTATTCGTTTTTTTAACTAATCACTAATTAAAATTTTCTCAGCATTCTTTATAATGACATGCTTTTGATAGATTTCTACCAGCTTTTCGGTTGATTTCTTCAGGTTGAACTTTTCTTCAACGGCAATTCTTCCATTGAGACTCATTTCATTCAGTCCGTCTGTATTAGATAAAACTTCTGCTAATTTTTCAGCCAGCGCATCTGAAGTATTGGGGTGAAAAACAACCCCTGCTTTTGAAGTAGCTATAATTTCAGGAAATGCAGCCAAATTTGGCTGAACTACAGGAATTCCCGATGCAAGTGCTTCCAGCAGATACAATCCAAAAGCTTCGCCTTTGATTACAGGAACACACAAAACGCTTAGCTTTTTAAAAAAAACATTCAGTTCTGAAGTTCTGAAGTCATTTATAAAATCAACATATTGTAATACCTTATTTTTCTTTAATTTTCTTATTTGTTTGTTTATAAACGAGTTATCATCAGTTGTTTTCCCTCCGGTAAGTAAAAGTCTATGATTGGCAAACTCAGGTTTCTTTTTTAGTTTAATAAAGGCATCTACCAGTATTTCAAGTCCGTTTTCTTTGTTCAATCTTGATAAAAATCCAATGGCTGAAGGATTTTGAGCTGGAAAATGTGATGAATACATTTCAGGATCTACGCCCAAATGTACTATATGCATTTTTACTTCAGGAATATTCATATTTTTTTGCATGACTTCTTTAAAATAGTTGCTGACAGCAATAAAAACATCAACATCTTTTGCTTTTTCGCTCATTAAAGCCCATAGTTTAGGTTTGTATTCCTCATGCATGGCATTGATCCACACATCTTCATCCTGTAAAGTGCAAAATACAGGGACATTGAGCTCTTCTTTGATTTTTGCAGCCAGGCCTATGAGTAAAGCATTGGACAGATGAACAACATCCGGCTTTTCGTGATGCTTTAAGAAATAAATCAATTGATCAAGTTCCTCTTTCTGATAACCGTCAGCACCCTTGAGCATAGAAATGGTCATTTCTTCCAAACCTTCGGCTCTTGTTGAACCTGATTTACGGGCTGCATATTTCAGAATAATTGGCGAATTAAAAAATTTATAGAGGAATTTCGGCATTTTTCGAAACAATTTAAAATTCTGTTTCAGGTAAATGTTCACTGCACCATAAAAAACAGGAACATCTGTCTGGTGAGCAAATGCTTCTATGGAATGAGGCAAATACAAGGGCAAGGTTACTGAGTCGTGGCCCTGTTCTTTCAACGCTTTCGAAAAAGCACTGTCACGTAAGCAGTTGCCACAATAAAAGCTTCCTCCAAATCCAGGTACAATATAGGTTATCTTCATATTCAAAAATTTATTTTATTTGCCAAAAGCATAGACTTTCCCATCGTTGGCGCCAATGATTATATAATTATTGATTACAGCCGGTGTAGAAAAAATAGGACTTCCAATTTCATAGGACCACAATTTTTTTCCGGTTTTCAAATCCAGCAAATACAAACGGCCATCACCAGATGCCACCACCACGGTATTTTGCGCAATTACTGGTGAACTTTCAATTTTCTGCAACGTCTGAAAACTCCATATTAGGCTGCCATCCCCTTTGTTTAAGCAGTAGACTTTTTTGTCGTGGGATGTTATTACCACATATTTATCAAAAACAGAAGGTGATGAAGTAAAACTGCCACCTCCTTCATATTTCCATATTTGTTTTTTTGTATTCAGGTCAAAGCAAAAAAACTCACCATCGTAATTACCAAAATAAACCTTTTCATTATCAATGGCGACGGAAGAAGCAATGTAATTGTTGATGTTTATTTTTATAGCTTCTTTTCCAGTATTTACATCCACTAAATGCAAAAATCCATCGCAGCCACCAAAAGCAGCTATCAAATTGGATATGGCAGCCGTACCATTGATATAATTGCCTGATTCGTATTTCCAGATTGCTTTCCCGTTTGCAGCATCCACACAATGCAGTTTATAATCATAACTTCCTGCGATAATTCTTTTTTGATTTTTATCAGGACTCATTACCCAATTGGCAGCACCCGAAATCTGTGCTTCGGTTTTATATTTCCATTTCTGTTTCCCTGTTTTTGAATCAATGGCGAATAAATACCCTTGCAAACTGCCAACAAATAATGTATTGTCTAATAAAAGTGGTGAAGCCTCAATAGATGTTCCTGCTTTAAATTTCCAGTTTAACTGACCCGATTTTGAAAAAGCATACAAATAACCATCATTAGAGCCAATGTAAATACAGTCTTTCCCAATTACTGCTGATGATTTTATTTTATCTCCTGTTTTATAAGTCCATAATAGCTTGTAAGATTTCATGGTTAGCGTATTCGAATAACCTGTCAACATCTGATTCCCACGAAAAGAAGGCCAACTGTCCTGTGCAGAAAGAATAATCGGCAGTTGAAGGAAAAACAGTAAGATTTTAAAGGTGCTATTTTTCATGCTTTTGCGTTTTAGATTGTTCTTCTCCATAAAAATCAGAAAGTGCTGCTGTGGGACAAGCATTGATACAATCTCTGGCAGCATCGGCAATGGCTAGTTGTAGAGATTTGTCAAAAGGGACAGCGATGTGCATATCAAAACCACGGCCTATGTAAGCCAGTCCGGTGATGTTTTTGTTTTTTTGAACTATTTCAATACAAAGACCACATTTGATACATTTTTCAGGTTCATAGACCAATATTTCCTGCTGAAAATATTTCTGTATGGATTTTCTTTCTCCAAACTTGTAAGTTAATTGATTGACATTGTATTTGTCAGCATGCTTCCTGAGTTTGCAAGTGCTGGATTTTCGACAATCGCATCTGAGGCAACGTTGTGCTTCAGCAATGGCTTCTTCTTTATTGAAACCGGAACTATTTCCACTGACAGCTTCAATTCTTTCTCCTACATTTGATTCTTTAAGATATACATTTATTTCTTCCTCTTTGAGCTTCCCAAATCTGGAATTGAACAGTTGTTTTTGTCTTTGAGGATTGTTACCGGAAAGGTAGGAATGAACAGCATTTGCTGCATGCTTTCCTTGTGCTACCACTTTCACCGCCATTTTTACTGGACGGATTACCGATCCACAGGCAAATAGGCCATTTTGATTGGTAGTATAGCTAGCTTCGAAAAATTCTATATCTTTTATTTTGCTGTTTTCGCCGCTAGCTAGAATAACTGCATCGAAATCTCCTCTGATTTGCTCAGCGTCTACTTTTGAATGTAAGCTAAACACTACGCCAAATTGTTTGAGAATTTCAATTTCAGTCGCCAAAATACCATTTGGCAATTCAGCTTCAGTAAGATGCAAGAGCGCTCCACCTGCTTTGGTGTTTTGATCGAAAACCGTACATGAATATCCAATTCTCAATAAATGAAATGCAGCTGAAAGGCCGGCCATACCCGCTCCAATGACAGCTACTTTTTTGTTTATTTTCAAACTTGTTTCAGGCAAATAATAATTAGTAGTTCTATGGTCTTCTAGGGCAACATATTTCTTTAGCTGACAAATAGAAACCGCTCCTCCCATTTGCTTTCTTCTACAGGCATTTTCGCAGGGTGCTGAACAGATATATCCAAGGATCAAAGGAAGTGCAATTTCTTCTTTAACAACTTTCAGCGCTTGAGCGAAATTCCCCTGAGCAATCAAGCGGTTCATCTGGGGAATATTCATAAAAGCAGGGCAGCTGATTCTGCAAGGAGCTTCACAATCACCCACATGATCACTTAACAAAAGTTCCAGGGCATCTTTTCTGAATTCAATCACTTCGGGTGAATCAGCACTTATGTCCATTCCTTGTTGAGCTTTTGCTTCACAGCTGGGAAGAAATTCACCGTTGCGATTATCCTTTACAGCACAAACCATGCAGGAAGCATGATTGGGAACTGATTCATTATAGCACATCGTAGGAATGGCAATCCCAGCTTTTTCAGCAGCCTTTAATAGCGTAGTTCCTTTCGGGACTAAAATTTCAATATTATTTATCTTTAAACTGATCATACTATTTTATTATCACGGCATTGCATGGACAAATTTGTTTACAGATATCACATTTTATACATTTTTCTTTATCAATAAAGTGGACTTCGTGTGGCTTGGCTTCAATGGCATCGCTTGGACATCTTTGTGCACATTTTGTACAGCCAATACAATCTTCCGTTATTTCATATTGAATCAGCTCCTTACATTTGCCACAGGGGCAATTACCCTGAATATGCGCTTCATATTCATGCCTATAATATTGAAGTGTTGACAATACCGGATTGGGTGCCGATTTTCCCAACCCACATAAACTTCCATTTTTTGTCTTTAATGCAAGTTGCTCCAATTTATCAATATCTTCAGCTTTCCCTTTTCCACTGCAAATTTTATTTAATAATTCGAGCATTTTTCGGGTTCCTATTCTGCAAAAAGTACATTTCCCACAGGACTGATCCTGGGTAAAAGTAAGGAAGAATCTTGAGATATCAACCATGCAATCGGTTTCGTCTAAAACAACAAGTCCACCAGAACCCATCATAGCACCAGCAGCACTCAGCGATTCATAATCGATGGGAATATCTGACATTGAAGCCGGAATACAGCCTCCCGATGGCCCTCCGATTTGAACTGCTTTAAAAGTTTTGCCATTTGCAATGCCACCTCCGATTTCTTCAACAATTTGACGGATGCTTGTACCCATAGGCACCTCAATGAGCCCCCCGCGATTCACTTTCCCGGCGAGTGCAAATACTTTGGTGCCTTTACTATTATCTGTGCCTATAGTATTGAATGATAAGGCACCATGTCTTATAATCCATGAAACCAAAGAAAGTGTTTCTGCGTTATTGATCAATGTAGGTTTTCCCCACAAACCGTTCTCGGACGGATAAGGTGGACGCAGAGAAGGAAAACCTCTGTCTCCTTCAATAGAAGCTATCAAAGCCGATTCTTCGCCACAGATAAAAGCCCCTGCTCCCTCAAACAAACTAATTTCAATAGAAAAATCACTGTTGAGGATAGATGTTCCCAATATGTTTTTTTGCCGACAAATTTCCAGTGCAGTTGTTATTTGCTTTACGGCAAGTTGATACTCCGCCCTGATGTAAAATATACCCCGGGATGCACCCACAGCATAAGCTGCAATGATCATGCCTTCAATAATTCTGAATGGATAGGATTCAAGCAACATACGATCCATAAATGCACCTGGATCGCCCTCGTCTCCGTTGCAGATTATGAATTTCTCATCAGCTACTGCATTCTTCACCAGCTCCCATTTTAAGCCAGAAGGAAAACCAGCTCCACCTCTGCCTCTTAATCCACTGATTTTTATTTCTTCAATTATTTTTTCGGGATTCTTGCCTAGAAGACATTTTTTTAAAGCTTCGAATCCTCCGAGTTTGATATACTCTTCTATATCCAATGGTTTTAAAACGCCCCTGTGTTCGGTTGCAATATTAATTTGTTTGTTCAAAAATTCCGAAACAGGTGTATCCCGCTTTTCAGCTGAATATTTTTGAGTAAATACAGGGATTGCTTCTTCGGCAAGTCCTTCCACAAAATTGGAAATCTGGTTACGGAATTTAGTGATAAAATGCGTTGGTTGAAAATGTTTCAACACTATTTTTCTGACTTCTTCAGCCTGTATTTTTGTATAAATAGCCGATGTTTCACCTTCTTTGATGATTTCCATCATAGGAACCTGATTGCAGATGCCCACACAACCCACCTGCTTTACATTGATATTGATTTTATTGCGGATCAACGTCTTTTCTAATTCATCTCTTACTTCAGAACTCCCACTTGCAACACAACAGGAACCCAATCCTATCCTGATTTCTCCTTTTACGACAGTTGCGGTTTGCAATGAAACTTTCGGTTTTAAAGCTGTTTGTTTCTTGGTATTCAGGAAATCTTGAATAACTTCGGGAACTTTTTCAGTAGTCAGATTTCCATAAGTTATATCGTCTATCTGAACAACAGGTGCAATGGTGCAACAACCCAGGCAAGCAACCTGTAATACTGTAAATAAAGCATCAGCATCGGTATCACATCCATCTTCCAGTTTCAATGCTCTTCTGAAAGCTTCGTAAACCAGCATGGCACCCTTTACATGACAGGCAGTACCGACACAAACATGCACGATATGTTTTCCTAACTGCTGATGTCTGAATTGAGAATAAAATGTTGATACACTGTAAATACGCGAGGGTGTAATTTCAGTTATTTCGCATACTCTTTCCAATGCCTCTTCAGGCAAATAATTAAATTCCAGCTGAATGGCCTGCAAAATAGGAATAAGCCACCTAACGGAAGTTCCTTTTTCAGCAACAATCTGATCAACAATAGTGATTATTTCTTTATTCATTCCTTTACTTTCCAATACAATAAAGATTATTTCCTGTACGGATAAAAATACTGCCATCAGCAAATGCTGGTGTACAAAAACTTTGTTCTCCGATCTTTGGTTCTCCAACCAGACTGAAGGTTTTATCTGCTTTAAAAATATGCATCCAACCTTTTTTATCCATTAAATATACTTTGCCTTCTGCCAAAATAGGAGAAGAATAGGTTGCAGTACCAAAATCATGATTCCAGTATTTATCTCCGGTTTTGGGATTGTAGCAGGCCACTTCACCATAACTGGTTACCACAAAAAGGTATTTATCTGTAGCTACAGGGCTTGGAACATCTGACAAATAATCGTTGTTTTCCCATAAAATTTTTGGTTGACTTCCGCATTGTATAGCTACTAATTTTGCATATTCATTGAGGGCAAATACAATACCATTTGCATAAGCAACCGACGGACCTACTTCGCCTGAAGTACAATCGATTTTCCATAATTCTTTTCCTGTTGCAGGATCATAAGATGCAACGCAGGGTTCGGCAATCAAGAGAATTTCAGTTCTCTGCCCTGTATTAACGATGACAGGAGATGCCCACGAAATTTTTACTTTTCGTGATGTTGTCCATACTGTTTTGCCGGTTTGGGTGGACAATGCATAAAGATTCGCAGCATTGCTTTGATCGTACTGAACAATTAATTTATTTTCGTGCAACATTAATGAAGAGGAATGTCCATAATGATTCACAGGCAATCCTAAATTCCTTGCCCAGACTTTTTTCCCGCTCATGTCAATGGCAATAATGTCTCCTGTAGAAAAAATAGCAAATACTTTTTCGCCGTCTGTTGTTACAGAAGGGGCTGAATAACCTGTATTTTCAGTTACTTTTGGCGATTTTGAGGGAGACCCCTGAATTTTATTTACCTCAACAGCCCAGCGTATTTTTCCTGAATTTTTATCCAAACAATAGACTTTTTGTTTGGATGCATCCGCTCCACTCAAAAAAACATTGTCACCCCATACTACAGGCGAATTAAATCCCGGAAGAGGAATTGTAGTTTTCCATCTTATATTTTTTCCACTACCACCATCCCAGCTAATAGGAAGGTTCTTCTGAAAGGCAATTCCGTTTCCACCCGGTCCACGGAAGGAAGGGAAGTTGTTTTTCATTTCCTGTGAAGGAAAATCAAGCAAATTGCCAGTCTGAATTGCTTTTGTAACAGAAGTATCTAATAATTGCGAAGATGTATCGCTTTTGGATATCTGATTTACACTAATTTGTGTCGTGTCGTTGATAGCTTTACTATTTGCTGTATGATTTTTTTGAGAAAATTTATTTCCTAAGTCTTTATGCGTAAGAAATGCGAAAAACAAAGTAAAAATGGCAAGCACACTCCCTGCAATTGTTATCCATTTTCTTGCTGTTTTTTGAGTTTCTGGTAGCTTGTCGTTTTTTACAATTGTTATTGCTTGAATTTTATGATTCAGTGCATCCATCTTTATCACTGCAATAAGTATCAATATACAACTTAGCAAAAACAAATATCCCCCATACCTGATTTGCCATTGTGATGTGAAATAAGTTTTTCTTGCTAAAAGATCCATCGTTCGGATTTCATTTCGGAGTGCCAGGTCCTCAGGTGTTTTGTTTAATTTTTCGACCAGTGTATTAATAAGTTTGGTGTTGACAGGATCTGAGCTGTTCATCTGAAAATAATTGGTAATCATCAGAATGCAAATTGCAAATGAGAATACCCCTGCAATAATCAGTACAGATTTCCAGAATCGGAGTTGAGCGGTTTTTCGTAGATTCTCTTTTATCATTTTATTTCAGGTAAAACAGGACAATATTTCATACACCTTGCGCAACTCAGGCAAGTAGCTTTATTGGGGCTGTAATCGGGATGGTATTTAAAAACAGACAATCCTATCAATGTCAGCCCAAAAACCAAGCCAATAAATCCACCAAAAAACCAGCTTCCAATATAGAATTCATTCATTATTCCAGCAGCTTCGGTATATAGCTGCTCCATGGTTTGTCCTGATGATTTAAAAGCCGTAATTTCTATGGCATCTTTTCCAACAACTCCATAATTTGTATTGTTCAATACTTCGTTGGCCAGTTTTACTTTGTGATGAACCATGGCCAGATTTTCATGAAAATTGGAAGCAATATAACCACCGGTGAAAACCAGTAAGGGAGCGATGATGCTCAATAAAATATAACGCCTGACCTGGATTTCTGTTTTTTCTTTTTCTCTAACGGTTGCCGGCATATTGATAGCGCCATAAGGACAAGCGTTTTCGCAGAGTCTGCAGTTGATACAGCTGGCAGGGGTAATAGCCATGTGCCTGAACGAAAAACGACTTACAATATTCAGCAACGCACCATAAGGGCATAAAAAACGGCAATAGGGGCGGGCAATAAAAACTCCGATTAATAGGAATAATCCACCTATGATAAACATTGCAAAACTGGCATCCATTCTGTAAAACCCGACAAAAGGATCGTAACGGCAAATAACAAAATCAGTTCCTGTGGCTGCATAAAGTACCGCCAATGCGAGATAAATAAATGGGAAGATTCCAAGTGCTTTTTCGAGCCAAGTTTTGATGGGCATTGGACGAAAAGCAACGATATCCTGCAAGGCGCCAAGTGGGCATATTCCTGCACAAAAAGTCCGTCCAAAAAAGAGGGTATAGAGAATCGGAATCACGAAAAAAAGCAAAGCGGTTAAGGGAATATTGTAATTGGATTTAAAGAGGGCCAATGTAATATTTTGAATTGCACCAATCGAACAAATACATCCTTCCCTGTAAAACCCAAAATAAAGAACGGCAAAAACCGACATCCAAAAAACAGCTTTACGGGAACGTTTTTTCAAAATGAACCAGCTAATCAGTGAAAGTGATGCGAGCAAAACAACTACATCCATGTATTCAAAGAGAATTGCCCTTGGAGAGGGCGTAATGGTTACAGGTTGGGTGTGCCCCGATTCAAATTCAGGTTTTGGAAAGCGGTTTTTTGCAGACAGTTCATAGGCCTGCAATGTGAGCATTACAAATAGTAAATAAATCGTAATGGTTCTGAATTTATTCATTTACAGGCTTTATAATTTGTTTTTCCATTCATTGTGCGCTTTTAATCCCTGCATCAGATAAGCTTTTTTAGAATTTACACGGGATATTGCATTTGAGGGGCAATCACGGGCAATAGAACATTCATTGCAGTTGTCACATATATGTTGATCAATCTGCAATTGAAGAGATCCGTTGCCAAAAGCCCCGCAACCTTTCACGCATTTTCCACATCCTATACACAAGGCTTTATCAATATCATATTCAAAAAAGGGTTCTTCAATAAATTTCCGTTGAATAGCTGCTGTGGGACAAAGTTGATTTTCGGCAGCAGTGGTTAAATTCTTGGTCCCGGGTTTAAAATACCCTCCGCATAAATCGCAGTATCCACAAAGGTCGTAGCCATGAAAACACTTAACCGCTGATGGCTTCTTGATGCAATTCACAGCACATCTTCCGCATTGGGTGCATTTTTTTGTGTCAATTTGCCAAACCGTTTTGCCAGCCATGGTCTTTGAAATAAGGCCAACCGTAATGCCTCCGATGCCAAGCAATATAGTCCATTGCATGCCTTTGCGGAAGAATTCACGACGTGAAATTTCTGGAATCTTATTTTCCGGACTCATTTAATAGATTATTTTAAACTGTTGATTTTTTTAAATTTAGTTGCCTCAGGCAAACTGCATGTTGAAAGATTGCGGCATTTGCTGCAGACAAACTGAAAATCGCATTCTTCATCTGTTTCGTTTTTAAACAAAAGCACGCCACTCATCACACTCAAACCTATCAGGATTGAAGCTCTAACCATATTGTTGATAAACACTCTTCTGTACATCCTTTTATATCTTTATTTTTTTTCAAAAATTCTGATTTGTTTTCTAACAGGATCCAGGACATAAATTCTGTTTTTTGAATCCACTGCAAGATCCAAGCCTTTAGTGCCATCTTCAAACTGATTGGGACCTGCTACCACACAGGAAAAAACACCTGTTTGAGAATATATTTTTACCCTGGGGATTGCTTTTTCGCTGCATACAAATGAACCATCAGAAAGCAAAGCAATATGAGTAGGATTACAACATCCGCAAAACCCATCTATTTCGTCAGAAGGTTTTCCCCAGCTGGATTTCAAATTTCCTTTTTTATCAAAAGCTTCCAGTTGATACATCCCCGGATTTACCATCCAGATTTCATTATCACGCCCAATGGCAACATCAAAAAACGGACTTCGGATTATAACTGCAGGAACTCCGTTTAGACTATCCTCTTTGCCAATGTTATTGATAAACTTCCCATTTACATCGTATTGATGAAGCAAGCTTTCCGCAGCATCAGCCACAAAAACATTTGCATCATCCACTGCTATGCCTGTCAGTATCGATTCGTTGTTTCCGCATTTCCATCGTCTGAGAAATTCACCCTGCATATTCCGGACTTCAATATGACTTTGCACACCCATAAATATTTCGTTATTGGAGTTTACCGCAATACAATTGCTTACTTCAGTGAGTTTGCAGGATTTGATTTCTTTATAGTTTTTATTATAAACAATTAATTTACTGCCAGCAACAACGATATTGTCGTTTTTGTCGATGGCAATTCCATTCAGCTCATCCATAGTTGTCTGAATCTGATAGATCTCTTTATAGCCAATTAAATTCGGATCTATTTTTTTCAAACTATCAGTACTCAGCTCATAAGGATTATTCTGACTGCTTTTTGATAAGAATAAATCGTTCACCATAAAAGCGATAACGGCTAAAATCAAAATTACCAATATTCCAATTATATATTCTTTCTTCATTTTTATTTTTTAATGTCAATACAAATCATTTGTTTAGAATCTCTCATAATCAGCTTTCCATCTGCAATGGCTATGGGGCCCCAGGCATCTTGTCCGTCCATAATTTTAGTTTGACTCAATAGTGCAAATTTAGTGGAAGTTGCTTCAGCAATTGTAAGCGTTCCTTCATCATCCAGTATAAAAAACTTCCCATCTGCCACAATATAAGGTCCCAATCCAAAACGTAAATTGTTTCCACTGCTCCATCGTATTTTTTTACAATCGGAAGGATTACAACATACAAACTGATCCCGTAAACCTCCTGCATCCTTTGGAAGTATAGCAAATAAAAAGCCTTTATAAAAAACCGGAGTTTGTTGCTCCGAAGCTACTCCTTCGGTAGGTAGATATTTTTGCAGTGTCTTCACTTTGCAGCCATTTGCATCAGTATATAATTGAAGCAATATCGCTCCAACACCATAGCCTGCTGTGATAAATATTTTCCCATCGTTTAAAATAACAGGAGAAGGTGCCACAACATTAGGTCCAAAATCACTGCATTTCCATAACAGACTTCCTGCATCTTTGCCTTCAGCAGAAATACCACATACTCCTCCTATAGCAGAATATACATACATCTTTTTACCTCCGAAAGTCATGGGCATGATGGATGAATGAGACATTTTCCATTTGTCGGGATTGGGTGTTTTCCAAACTGTTTTCCCGGTAGAACAATCTACCCCTATCATCAGAGAAGTGCCTCCGGGTGCAATAATGGCAATCCCATTTTCAATCAAGGGGCATTGTCCGGTATTCCAGAAAGGGATTTCTGCAGCATACTCCTTTTCCAGATCAATTCCCCATAGAAAATCACCTTTGTCAGTATTTACACACATCACATGTCCTTTAGGTCCTATGCTAACAATATATTTTTCGGTAACTGCAGGTATGGTTCTCGAAATGCCATGGTTGCGTTTTATATGAACGCTGTAAGATCTTCGCCAAAGCGCTTCTCCTGTTTCGAGCGACATGCATTTTAATACATCCGCTTTTTTGGCTTCGTTGTAATCCAGCACATAAACTTTCCCATTGAATATGGCAGCAGCAGCGTGCCCTTCACCCATATCTGCCTTCCACAGTATTTTAGGGCCTTCTTTCCCAAAATGATCAATCAGTTTTATCTTTTCCTTGTTGATGTTGTCGTAATCGGCTCCACGAAAATGAGGCCATTTTCCAATGAGGCCTGAAGAGTAAGCTTTTAGAAAAGTAAAATTCTCACCGATATGAATCACTGTATTACTATCTGTTGAGTGCGGAGGTCTGTGGTCCTGGCCTGGAATACTGGCTTTAAAATCTTTAACAGGATTATAGCCTAACCACAATACAAAAACAGTAATGCCAGTTAACGCAAGAAAAATTACTATAAATTTTCCTGGGTTTTTTCCTTGCATGGTTTATTATTCTTCTGCTAATGAATACGCAATCATGACATTGCCATGACGCATGTATAAAATTTTATCTTTGATAAGTGGATGTGCCCAGTGATAATCGGAACCCAGCGTAATCTTAATTTTGCTGATGATTTCGAATGCTGTTGGGGTAGGTTTTACAAGTGAAAAATCGCCTTTGTCACTATAGCAGTATAACAATCCGTCGTTAGCAATGGTAACCCCTTTTCCCAATGCATTGGTCTCGTATTTTAAGATGCCCGTTTTCCAGTCGAGGCATTGCCAGGATTTCGTATTTTGACCGGAACCATATAAATAGCCATTCAACAATACAACACCACCCATCTGGTTATCAAGGGTAGTATTGTTCCATACTTCAGTTACTGATTTTCCGTCGTCAGCAAGCTTCAGCATTATTCCACCGGAACCATAACCGCTTACCACATATATCTGCCCATCGAAATAAAGAGGTGTATTTGCATGTACCGACCAGGTATTCTTTTTGGGGTAGGTCCACAATACTTTACCGGTTCCTGCTTCAATGCCTAACACAGAATTAGCGGTCAGCGTGCAGATGATTTGTTTCCCATTGTGATGAATCAACAATGGTGAGCAATAAGCAGTTAATTCGCCGGCGCCTGCTGAAGTCCAGATGGTTTTCCCATCCAGCCTGTTCAATGCTACGATATTTTTTTCTTTACCACCGGTAGTAAAAATGACCTTATCGTCTACTATCAAAGGTGACTCAACGATGCCCCATTTGGGTGGTTGAGCCCCAAAGGCTTTTCCTAAATCAATGGTCCAAAGTATTTTCCCATCGGCAACATTCATACATACAGCTTTGCCAAAGCTGGAGCTTACATATATTTTATTGTCAAAAACAGTAGGTGTCGATCTACAGCCTGGCCAGGATTCGGTCCATTCGGTCCCATAAGGAGTTTTCCAGATTAGCTTTCCTTTGAGATCCAGTGCAAAAATATAGCCAGTACTATCCAGCATTCCGGAGCTGATAATTTTATCGTTGTAAACAATAGCAGAGGCAAAACCTTTGCCAAGTTCATCAAAATGCCAGAGGATTTTCGGACCATCGGCAGGCCATTGTTTAATCAATCCGGTTTCAGCATAAATACCATCACGATTGATCCCCCGCCATTGTGATTCAAATTGTGCATTTGCCCATCCATAAGCAAACAGCATGATGATTAAGCTCAGTTTAAATTTTGCATTTTTCATAGAACAGCTCTCTGTTTATTAAAAAAATAGATTGTTGAATCAATGGCAAAGTTAATATTTCTGAGATATTTTTAATAAAATTATTTTTGAATGTTTAAAGAAAGTTGGATATTAGTTGAGCTGAATTCAATTCGTCAAATTTTAAATAAAATTAAACAAATATAAGCTGTATTATTATGTAAATCGCAATAGACGTTTCTTGAACAAGACGATGACATGAGTCAGGATATGGATGTTGAAATGTAAATAGACTATATAGTATTTCATTTATACAAAGAAATATTTTTTTCAAACTATCCATGCAACAAAGTCAATTCATATTTCCATTTATCAAGTTTTCAATAATGATCTGTCCCTCTGCAGGGTGGATATTTTACGCTCTGCTTGCCTCTGTATTCTTTGAACTTTAACTTGCAACTATCTTCGTTAGGAAATGTATTGGCGAAATTAAGTAGATTGATATTCTAAATGTTTTTACAATTTTTTTTAGGTGTTATATGGGATTAGCATTTTGTTTTTTAATAGCCCATTTCCGCACAAGTGTGCGATTATTTCATTTTTTTTTAATTTTGTTTTACTGCTCAGCCCTAAGAAAATTTGCTGATAATAAAAATATTGTTTTTTAAAAGCTTATATAAGTGACATATACCTAAAATTTTGATGTTTATTCCTTTCTCTTTTTAAAATTGGCATTGTCTTTGCCTTAAGTTTCCAAATAGAAAAAATTACTTATCGATTTTTGTATTTGAATGCAAAAATGATCACTGCTTAAATATTCTTGAATGCTTAAGCAGTGTATATTATTTTAATTCAGAACATTAGATTTTATAGTTTGTAATTTAAAGCTATTAGTGATTTTTTTTAGTTCATAGGGACATTTTTTTCAAAATAAACGATGACAATCGGATTGAATTTATGATTTTAAGTTATTCATTATCATCAAAAAGTTCTTCTTTAGAAAAAAATTGAAGCGTTTAATGTAAACGATTTAATTATTAATGCTAATAAGAAAATTTGTATCGTCTTTTTCTTTGGGAATGCTTGTTGATGTCTATTTTTTTTAATATTTAACACTTATACAAATGAAAAAGTATTTATTTATTTTAATTTTAATATTCTCAACCACCATTCTAATGGGACAGCATTTTGGGAATATTCATTTTTGTGATAAATGGTATGCAAAAGCTAATGTTGGTGTAACAATGCAATGGGGCGATATTCAAGAAAACGTGAATGGACATTTAAGAGTCAGTCCGGCTTATGAAATCGGTTTAGGGAAAGAATTAAATACGTTTTTAAGTATAGAAAACAATTTTTTGATAGGAAATATTGAAGGTAATCAACCTTCAAATAACAGATATTTTAAAGCTGATTTTTTTGAATACAATATATCAGGGCTTATTGATATTTCAACACTTTCTGCAGGGTTTAATTCTGAAAGAAAGCTTAAAATACATGGTATTTTAGGTATAGGATTCTATAATTACAATAGTATTCTAAAAAAAATAAGCACTGACAGCACCTTAAGTACAGTTGGGTATGATATTAATAACAATAAAGTTGGAAGCAAAACAGAGTTAATTTTAAAAGTCGGATTTAATATAACGATTAAAATGACAGAACAATTGGCTTTAATTCTTGAGAACACTTGGGCATATACCAGTAGTGACTATCTCGACGCATACAAAAGTGGGTTTGCTTATGATATTTACTCATTTACTTCTGTTGGGATTGCTTATAAATTTAATCTCAGAAAAAACGCCAATTCTTTTAAAAATTATAGAATACGGTAATAAAAATAATCCTACCCGTATTATTGAACTGTATATTTGGTCGAGCACAAAAATAAAAGCAAAATCCAAATAATAATGGAATTTGTATCTCATAAAGACAAAAGCCTGTCATAATCAATCGATTATAACAGGCTTTCTGTACCCCGGGCGGGACTTGAACCCGCACGACCGCAATGGTCACAGGATTTTAAGTCCTGCGTGTCTACCAATTCCACCACCAGGGCGTCCTTGAAATAAAATCCTTTAAAAACAGAACTTTATTTTGAGCGAAAAACGGGACTCGAACCCGCGACCCCGACCTTGGCAAGGTCGTGCTCTACCAACTGAGCTATTTTCGCGTTTTTTATTTTGGGACTGCAAAGATATTAATTTTTTTTTGTCCTGAGCAAATTTTTTTTATTATCTCCAATATTTTTTTTTAAAACTTTAAATAGCTATTAAAACTGATTTATATGCAATTACACTTTATTTCTATGTTTTACTGAATTTTTCTTGCAAATCTGATTCAGTTTTTCTGACTTCTTTTTCATTTCCCCAACATTTTTTTGATTTCATTAAGCTTCATCAGTGCTTCAACTGGGGTCAATGTGTTGATATCTGTATTTAGAATATCTTCCTTGATTTGTTGCAAAAGGGGATCATCCAATTGGATAAAACTAAGCTGGTAATCATTTCCATTGTCTTTTCCTTTCACCTTTTTGGCAACTGTTTTATGTGATAATTCTTCGCTACTATGCGATTTCTCAAGTTGGAGGAGAATTTCATTGGCTCTTTCCAACACAGTTGTGGGCATTCCGGCCATACGGGCCACATGAATTCCGAAGCTGTGTTCGCTGCCACCAGCCTGCATTTTCCGTAGGAAAATCACTTTGTTGCCTATTTCTTTGACCGAAATATGGAAGTTCTTGATACGGGGCATCAGGGCTGCCATTTCATTCAGTTCGTGATAATGAGTGGCAAACAACACCTTTGCCTTAAAAAGTGGATGCTGGTGCAGAAATTCAGCAATGGACCAAGCTATAGAAATACCATCATAAGTACTGGTGCCCCTGCCGATTTCGTCCAGCAAAATCAGACTCCGGTCGGAGATATTGTTGAGTATACTGGCTGTTTCGTTCATTTCCACCATAAATGTAGATTCACCCGAAGAAATATTATCGGAAGCTCCCACTCTTGTAAAAACTTTATCGACCAAACCGATAGCTGCATAATCTGCAGGAACAAAACTTCCCATTTGAGCCATCAATACAATTAGGCCGGTTTGTCGCAGTAAAGCAGATTTACCTGACATATTGGGTCCGGTAATGATGATAATCTGTTGATTTTCATTGTCTAAATATACATCGTTGGCAATGTATTTTTCTCCCAAAGGCAATTGTTTTTCAATTACTGGATGCCTTCCGTTTTTAATATCAATGCTATAGGAATTATTGATTTGAGGGCGGACATAATTGTTTTTGATGGCCAGTGTAGCAAAGGAAAGCAGACAATCGAGACGGGCAATTAAGTTGGCATTAAGTTGGATGGGCTGAATGTATTCGGATAAACCGAGCAATAAATCGTTGAACAAACTGGCTTCGAGGCTGGCAATTTTATCTTCGGCTCCCAGTATCTTTTCTTCGTATTCCTTGAGTTCTTCGGTAATATATCTTTCGCAGTTTACCAGGGTTTGCTTGCGGTTCCATTCTGAAGGAACTTTGTCTTTGTGTGTATTGGTAACTTCAAGGTAATAGCCAAACACATTGTTAAAGCCTATTTTCAAGGAGGAAATTCCGGTGAGTTCGGCTTCCCTTTGCTGAACTTTAGCCAGGTAATCTTTGCCCGAAAAAGACAAGCCCCTCAATTCGTCAAGATCAGCCGAAACGCCTGCTGCAATTACATTGCCTTTGTTCAGCATCACTGGTGCATCGGGATTGATTTCTGTTTCAATCCGATCACGGATAATATGACAAATATTCAGTTGTTCTGCAATGATTTTCAAAGCTGGATTTTCGGCCTCATCACAGGTATGCTTGATGGTTTCAGCTGCAAACAAAGCTCTTTTAACCTGAACCAGTTCACGCGGACTGATTCTTCCTACCGCTACTTTGGAGATCAAACGTTCGAGATCCCCTATTAACTTAATATTTTGCGTCAAGCTATCCGAAATTTCAGTTTCCTTTATTAAAAATTCAACCACATCCAGTCTTTCTTCTATCGGTTTTTTGTCCTTGAGTGGAAGTACTACCCATCGTTTCATCAAACGGGCACCCATGGGTGAAATGGTATGATCCATAATATCGACCAGACATACCGCATTTTCGTTGGGAGAATTCACTAGTTCAAGGTTGCGGATGGTGAACTTATCGAGCCACACAAAATGATCTTCTTCAATGCGTGTAAGTTTGCAGATGTGAGCGGTTTTATCATGCTGGGTTTCTGCCAGGTAATGCAAGGCAGCTCCGGCCGCAATAATGCCACTTTCGAGGTTTTCTATCCCAAAGCCTTTTAAAGACGTAGTTTCAAAATGTTTGAGCAATACATCATTGGAAAAGTCTTTGGTAAAAACCCAGTCGTCGAAAGTATTGGTATAGAATTTTTCACCATAAACTTCCTGGAATTTCCTGAGTTTATTTTTTTGAATGATAACTTCGCTGGGACGGAAACTTTGCAAGAGCTTGTCGATGTATTCTTCAGAGCCCTGTGTCACATAAAATTCGCCGGTAGAAACATCCAAAAAAGAGATACCATTTATTTTGGGATCCAAGTGAATGCTGGCCAGAAAATTATTGACTTTGTTTTCAAGCACTTTATCGTTGTAAGAAACGCCGGGTGTAACGAGTTCTGTAATACCGCGTTTTACAATTTTTTTTGTAAGTTTAGGGTCTTCCAGCTGTTCGCAGATAGCCACACGGTAGCCGGCTTTGACTAATTTTGGTAAATAAGTATCCAAAGAATGATAGGGGAAACCGGCCAACTCGATATAACTGGCATGACCATTGGCACGGCGGGTAAGGACGATGCCCAATATTTCGGCAGCCTTAATAGCATCTTCTCCAAAAGTTTCGTAAAAATCACCCACTCTGAACAACAGCAAGGCATCAGGATATTTGATCTTGATGGCATTGTATTGTTTCATCAAAGGTGTTTCGGCAATTTCTCTCTTTTCAGTCAATGATCATGAATTTTGATGGGTTACAAAAGTAAAAAAAAAATGGCATTTATCAATGCAATCGTAATTGCTTCTGCTGATTTTTTAAAACGGATACAAGCTGAATAAGTTCATTAAAGGAATAAATCGTTAATATTGCTCAGATTATTTAATTTTGCATTCATAATTTGCCTTTTCAATGCTTGTTCTTAGACTGGCTTTTCCTAACTGACGGAAGGTAGGCATTGGCGAAACTTGAATACAATTTATTAACTTAAATAGTATAACAATAACTATTTCATCAATTTAACAAAATATAAATAAATGAAAAATTTCCCAATTTTTGACATTTTCTTTATCATTATAAGTGCTGTTGTTTTGTTAGTCATCAACTATTTTGATTCAATTCTTATTTCAAGATTTTCTTTTGTTTTTGTGTTAATTGCTTACTTTACAGGAAAATATATTGGGCGCTTAGAATTAAGAAGGAAGTTAAATGCTGACAAACGTCTTGGATAAATATTTATTTAAATCCTGAGAATAAGGCAATTGAAATTCAATAAATTAATTATGATAAGATGGCTGTAATAACAGTTCGTGTCATCAGCTTGGCTGGATTATTATCAGTATATCTTGAAATTTAATTATTTTTGCAAGCATTCTATAACTCGATGAATAAATTGGCTTAAAGCCAGAAAAAAATAATTGATTAAAACGCCAGGTACTTTAAGAACGATAAGCAATTTGACAAGGAAATAATTACAATAATTCAGAAAAATAAATTAACCCAATCTTTTCAAGTGAAATATTTAATTTGTGGTTTAGGAAATATAGGGGATGAATACGCCGATACCCGTCATAATATTGGATTTTGGGTGCTGGATGCTTTGGCAAAAGCCCTAGATGCTAAATTTGAAATCTCACGTCATGCTTATCGAGCCGAAGCTAAATTCAAAGGCAGAACCCTCATCTTGCTGAAACCTACAACCTATATGAATCTCAGTGGAAAAGCAGTAAAATACTGGTTGGATAAAGAAAATATTCCCAAAGATAATTTATTAATCATAGTTGACGATCTTGCATTAGAGCCAGGGATTTTGCGCATGAAAAAATCAGGAAGCGATGGCGGCCATAATGGATTGATTCACATTACCGAAACTTTGTTAACCAAAGATTTCACCCGTCTGCGTTTTGGTATCGGCAACGATTTTGCCAAAGGCTATCAGGTGGATTACGTGCTGGGAAAATGGAATCGGAAAGAAGAAGAACTAATACTTCCCAAAATAGACATGGCCGTTGAGGTTGTGAAAAGCTTTACCACTATTGGTGTTGAAAGAACCATGAATTTTTACAATAATAAATAGAAATGGTGGTAGTTTAGATGAGCACTCTCTTTTATATTCTTTTCTTGAATATCATTAAAATTTCCTGTAGATTTGTAGTGAATTTTTAACAAAACAATCTATGAGGTTAAGCATAAAAGATGCCAAACGTTGTGTTGGTTGTCAAAGTTGTATGTTTGCTTGTACTCGACGTATCGGGAAAGCTGGCTTATCCGAAAGCAGTATTGGCATTCAGTCCCAGGGCGGGATGTCCAACGGGTTTTCTGTAATCATTTGTCGCTCATGTCTCCATCCTCCCTGTGCGGCAGTTTGTCCAACTGCTGCTCTAACTAAAAAACCCGAAAGAGGAGTTATTTTTAATAGTTCTAAGTGCATAGCATGCGGAAACTGTAAAAATGCCTGTTTAGTAAAAGCTGTTTTTTGGAACGATACCGAAAACAAACCTGTCATTTGTGTGAATTGTGGGTTTTGTGTAAAATTTTGTCCTCATGGCGTTTTAGAAATGATTAAAGAATAAAGCGATGATAAACAACGATAATTTTAACGAGGTTTTATATATAGACCTGTCTCACAATAAATTTTGGATAAAAAATCGAACAGATTTATTTGAAAAATATATTGGAGGAACGGGAGTGGCCACTCAACTTTTATTTGAAGAATGTCCTGAAAATACAGACCCACTTTCGCCTGAAAATCCTATTATATTTGCAGTTGGTCCTTTTACAGGCGTTTATCCTTTTGCGTCTAAAACGATTGCCATGTTTAAGTCGCCACATACTGGAGATTTAGGTGAAAGCCATACCGGAGGACGGAGCGCGGTTGCTATAAAAATGGCAGGTTATGGAGCCATTGTTATTAAGGGGAAATCTAAAATGCCGATTTATTTAGTTATTAAAGATAGGAAAGTTGAATTCCGCAATGCCAATACCTTGTGGGGGATGAAAAGTTCATTTACTGTCGGTGATGTTATTCGTGCCAACGAGAATGAACCTGGAATGAGGGCTATCATGCGTATTGGTCAGGCTGGAGAAAAACTGGTTAGCTATTCATCCGTAGTTACCGAAACCTATCGCCATTTTGGCCGTATGGGATTGGGCGCTGTTTTTGGAAGTAAAATGCTAAAAGGGCTGATGGTTTCCGGAAAAAAAATCATAGATCTTACCCATAAAAAAGATTACATTACTACTTATAAAGAAATATATGACAAAGCGGTAGATTCTCCAGTGATGAAAAAATATCACGATTTAGGGACTGCCGGAAATATTAAATCCCTCAATTTGATGGGTGCATTGCCTACACGGAATCTAAAATCTGCTACTTTTGAAGGTGCCGATCAGATTTCGGGTGAGTATATTGCCGAAAACTTTTTAGGCAGACGTGTTGCCTGCTCGCATTGTCCAACAGGATGTATTCACCTGGCTGTTCTTCGCGAACCTTACGAAGATGAATCGTATTTTTACAAAACTACCATGGTGGGCTACGACTACGAATTGGTGTATGCATTGGGAAGTATGGTGGGCATCAGCAATCCTGAAGATATGCTCAAATTGATTGACATTGTCGAAAAATACTGTATGGATTCGATGACCACAGGAGTTGTCCTTTCATGGGCTACCGAAGCGATGGAAAAAAAGCTGATAAGCATTGAAGATACAGATGGAATTGCATTGGAATGGGGAAATCTAAACGCATACATGGCTGTTGTAGATCGTATTGTTTCTCAACCCAACGACTTCTATAAAGCATTGGCCAAAGGGGTTGATTATACTTCTAAAAAATATGGAGGACAAGATTTTGCCCTTGCCTTCGGCAAAAATGAAATGGCTGGTTATCATACCGGTGTTGCTGCCTACATTGGCTTTACCATAGGGGCACGCCATAGCCACCTTGATAATGCAGGCTATTCTATTGACCAGAATGAAATGATTCACGAAAGCCCTACCCCTAAGGAAGTAGTGGATAAACTGATTAAGGAGGAAAGTCTGCGTCAGATATTATCATCTATCGCCATTTGTTTTTTTGCAAGAGGAATTTATACAATTGAAATGGTTTCAAAAGCTATGGCTACGATGGGGATAGAAAAATCACCCGAAGCATTAATGATCAGCGGACGTGAGATACTGAAAGAAAAATACCGCTTCAAGGTAAGAGAAGGTTTCGCATTTGAGAAGTTGAATATTCCCAAACGGATTTTTCAACTCAAAGCTCCTGCTGGCATGATAGATGAAGCTTTTTTCAATCAGGCTATACTGTATGCCAAAACTCAACTGATTGATTCATTATAAATACAATTTCCTTTATTTGAGATAATTAGTATAAAAACAGGCTTAATAGCAATAAAACTTTAAAAAGGAAAACGCTGGTTTTCAATTGCTGATTAAGCAGATTTTTTTAAAAATTCATAAATAATTTCGGGTCTAAAAAATGATGAATTATCATTTTCTTCTCTTTATATTGAGTAATTTTGTAGAATCAAAATTTAAAAATGAAATTAGCAATTTTACATACTTCTGACGTTATCGATTTTTATTCGGTCAATACAGAAACTGAACTGAAACTGACAGTGGTTGAAAGTGGAATCTCTGCCGGTTTCCCTTCACCGGCCGATGATTTTCTTGACAATAGCATCGATTTAAACAAAGAACTCATCAAAAATCCCAATGCCACTTTTTACGGTAGGGTTAAAGGTGATTCGATGAAAGATGCGGGTATTCACCATGGCGATTTGCTCATCATCGATAAAAGCCTAAGGCCCATGGATGGTAAAATTGCTGTTTGTTATATTGATGGTGAGTTTACGGTAAAAAAAATCAAAATAGGGAAAGATTGTTGTTGGTTAATTGCTGCCAACGAAAATTACCCGCCTATCAGGGTTACTGCCGAAAATGACTTTATTATCTGGGGAATCGTTGTGCATGTCGTTAAAAATTTTTAGGCTATGTTTGCGCTGATTGATTGTAATAATTTTTATGCTTCCTGTGAGCGGGTCTTCCGTCCCGATCTAAATGGGAAGCCTATCGTAGTGCTTTCCAATAACGACGGATGTGTGATTGCGCGCAGCAACGAAGCCAAGGCTGTCGGTGTTCCGATGGGAGCACCTGCTTTTAAGTACCAGGATTTATTCAATCAAAATAATGTAAATGTATTTTCAGCTAATTTTGCCCTCTATGGCGATCTGAGCATGAGGGTGATGAACATTCTTTCCACCTATTGTCCCGAAATGGAAATCTACAGCATCGACGAAGCCTTTCTAAATTTTAAAGGCTTTGATTATCACGATTTGCCACGGTTGGGAAAGGAGATTGCCGTCAAGGTGCACAAATGGACAGGTATACCAGTAAGTGTCGGTTTTGCCGAAACCAAAACCCTGGCCAAAGTAGCTAACCGGGTTGCCAAAAAATACCCTAAACAAACAGCTAACGTTCATTTTATTGATAGCGAAGAAAAACGGATCAAAGCCCTTAAATGGCTGAAAGTAGAGGATATCTGGGGAATTGGTCGCCAGCTTAGCAAAAAACTGAATGCCATAGGCATCAATACAGCCTATGAATTTACTCAGCTCCCCGACGATTACGTCCGTAAAAACATGAGTGTGGTAGAACTAAGACTGAAAAATGAATTAGTGGGTATGCCAATGCTGGAAATTGAAAAACGCCAGGCAAAGAAAAACATCGCCACTACCCGTTCCTTCGAAAAAAACTATACTACTTTTGAAGAATTGGGTGAAAGAATGGTCACCTTTTCAGTAGCTTGTTCCGAAAAATTACGCAGACAAAAATCCTGTTGCACTTCTATCATGGTTTTTATCCATACCAATGGCTTCCGAAAAGAAATGCCACAATACAGTCGCAATATTGTGGTGAAATTACCTTATGCCAGCAATTCTGCTATAGAAATTGCAAAATTTGCCTTGCAAGGCTTGAAAAGGATTTACAAAAAAGGTTATTTGTACAAAAAAGCAGGTGTCATTGTGATGGATTTTTGTCCCGAAAACGAGGTGCAGCAGTCCTTATTCGAAAACTCCAACCCAAAACATAAAATTTTGATGAAAGCCATCGATAGCATCAATACCCACATTGGGCAGCAAAAGATAAAACTGGCCAGTCAGGATCGCGATAGAATCTGGAAAATGAAACAGGAAAGATTGTCGCCGAGATATACCACCAAACTTTCGGAAATTATCATAGTAAACGCCTGATCATGTGCTTCCATTCCAAACAAAGTCAAAAAGCCCAGGTGCTTGAAAACAGATTCAGGGCAAAATTTTTGGATATTGATCAGTTTGTTCCAACAAATCTTTACAATGGATTCAGTTATCCGCAAACACCAGTGATAACGAATAAGGATGCAGATAAAATTCAATTGTTTTATTGGGGCTTACTTCCCAATTGGGCAACAGATATTTCGTTTAGGAAAAACACTCTCAATGCCAAAATAGAAACCATACACGAAAAACCGAGTTTCAGAAATTCAATCTATCAACGTTGTCTTGTGTTGCTGGATGGCTTTTATGAATGGCAATGGCTGGATGAAAAAGGTAAACAAAAGCAAAGATATTTAATCACACAACCCAACAACGAAGCCTTTGCAATGGCAGGCCTCTGGAATACATGGACCGACCGCCAGACCGGTGAAATCATGAATACTTATACTATTTTAACTACGGTTGCCAACGAAGCCATGAGTATCATTCATAATTCAAAAAAAAGAATGCCCATGATCCTTAAACCGGAAGAAGAATCCCTTTGGTTGAAGAATATGGGTATCAATCCGGTGAGGGATGTAGAACTTGCTTTTAGTAAACAGTAATCAGCCAAAAGTGGATATTGAAACTATGGGTAAGTGGCAAGCCTAGGGTATTAATTTTGTAAATTTTATAAACTGTATAAACTAAAAAACGTTTAACTTTACAACTTTAAAGCAATTAAACTCTTTATACAATTTACTAACGCAGAATTTCCATGAAGATAGCATTATTTGGGAAAAATATCAGCAACGATAGCATGGAATATATGAAATTGCTGGTCGAGAAATTAGAAAATGCCGGGATCTCTTTTATTGTTTACGAACCATTTTTTAAAACCTTAGGACATCAAATTCCTTTCAGCAAAGACGTTGAATTATTTACGAATCATTCGCAAATCCGCCATCAGGTTAATTTTTTGTTGTCAATTGGTGGCGATGGAACCCTGCTTGATACTATCACTTTGGTAAGAGATTCGGCGGTGCCTATCCTTGGAATCAATTTAGGACGACTGGGGTTTTTGGCAAGTGTCAACAAAGAAATGATTATTCCTGCCATTAATGCCATGATAGAAGGTAATTACACCATAGATAAACGTACATTGGTGAAAATTGAAACAGCACACAATTTGTTCGGAGAACTTAATTATGCTCTCAACGAAATGACCGTTTATAAAAAAAATCCCCTTTCGATGCTTACCATCAAAGTATTTGTAAATGATGAATTTTTGAATGCCTACTGGGCAGATGGTTTAATAATAGCAACCCCAACTGGTTCAACCGCTTATTCGCTTAGTTGTGGCGGACCTATCATCACACCAGATTCCGAAAATTTTATCATTACACCTATTTCCACCCATAACCTTACCGTACGTCCTATCGTGATTCCTGACAACAGTTTGATTAAAATACAAGTGGAATCCCGCGAAAGCGATTATTATGCCAGCCTCGATTCCCGCTCTATCAGTGTTTCGTCAACAACAGAATTGTTTGTAAAAAAAGAATCTTTTCACATCCATTTAGTGAAAATGAACAACCAAAATTTCTTTTCTACCATCCGACACAAACTTTTATGGGGCAACGATGCACGAAATTAAATGTTTTTGCGTTATAGCATCTGTCAAAGCATTGAAATTAATACATAATAAAATATTGCAACGTATTATAAATGTTTAAATTAAATAATAAAAACGCATATAATTATTCTCTATATTTCAGGCGGGCTGAGGTTGTATTTTTAAACTGTTTTGTGGCTTTTAAAGCATAATAAATGTTAAAAGCTCAATGCTTTAAGATTAATTCACTCAATAGTATTGTTTTAGACTAAAAAAAAAATTACTTTTGCTGACTTATGATAATACCCACTTTTACACAGTGACTATTGTGTTAAGTGTTGTTTGTGAGTCATTTTTAATATAATAATTAAAGAAAATGAAGAAAATAAGCATCATCATTTGCGGAATATTTTTAACGATAAATACTTACGCACAACGTTCAGAACTTGGAGTATTGGTTGGTGCGGCTTATTATATGGGCGATATAAACCCTAATAATCAGTTTGGCAGTCCAAATTTGGCAGCGGGTATTGTATATCGGTATAATTTAAATCCTCATTGGGCATTAAAATTTGATGCAATCTATGGTAGTCTTGATGCTCGTGATTCTGACTATGGAAGAATTAGAAATTTAAGTTTTAAAACGGATATCTTAGAGTTTTCGTCACAAGTAGAATTGAATTTTCTGGAATATTTTACTGGAAGCAAGACCCATCGTTTTTCTCCCTATATATTTGCTGGGTTTGCGATATTTAATTTCAATCCTCAGGCAATGGATAGTGCAGGTGTATGGCACGATTTGCAACCTTTGGGAACTGAAGGACAAGGAACCATTAATTACCCTGCCCGAAAAGTATATAGTCTTACTCAAATGGCTATTCCATTTGGAATTGGCTTTAAATACAGTGTTTCAAAATCTATTTGCATTGGAGTAGAATGGGGCATGCGCAAGACTTTTACCGATTATCTTGACGATATAAGCACGACTTATGTTGATAGAAGTTTATTGTCTAACGAGAAAGGTCCATTTGCAGGATATTTATCAGACCGCACACCTGAACTTACTTACTTAGCGGATCCTAATGATCCTACTTCTCTTACGCGTTATCCTGCTCATGCCGAAAATGAACAAAGAGGTAACTCAAGCAATGATGACTGGTATTCCTTTGCAGGCTTTTCTATCACTTTTAAATTGGGTTATAAATCAAAACCTAGCTGTTTTGACAAAGGATTTAATTATAAAGAAAACATTTATTACTAGTTGGTATTGTTTGTTAAATTATCAGATAATTGGTATTTAATTCACGGCTAACATTAAATTACTGATTTAAATTATTGCTAAGAAGAAGAATGAGTTTGAAGGAACAATTAGATTTAAAAAATATACCTCAACATGTTGCCATTATTATGGATGGTAATGGCAGATGGGCAAAACAACGTCAACATGATCGTACTTTTGGTCACGAAAGTGGTGTGTTGTCTGTTAAAGATACCGTTGAAGCTGCTGCTGAAATTGGCATTAAATATCTTACCTTGTATGCTTTTTCTTCTGAAAATTGGAATCGACCAAAAATTGAAGTTGATGCATTGATGAGTTTATTGGTTAAAACCATCAATCAGGAAACTCAATCATTGAATGAAAATAATATACGACTGGAAGCCATTGGGGATTTGCAAAGTCTAGAAAAACAGACGTTTGATGAATTGCAAAAAGCAGTTGAAAATACAGCTTCGAATACAAAAATGACCCTTGTTCTTGCACTAAGTTATAGCTCAAAATGGGAAATTACGTCCGCTATTCAACAGATTGCGCTTAAAGTGAAGAATGAAGAAATCCAAATAGAAGAAATTAATCAAGATATGGTTTCATCTTTTTTAACTACCTCTAAATATCCTGATCCCGAGCTTTTAATCAGAACCAGTGGTGAATATCGAATCAGTAATTTTTTACTTTGGCAAATTGCTTATTCAGAACTTTATTTTACACCCATTTTATGGCCCGACTTCCGCAAAGAAAATCTCTATGAAGCAATCCTGGATTACCAAAACAGAGAAAGAAGATTTGGAATGACCAGCGATCAACTCTTAAACTTTTAAATTGAAATAATGAGACTGTTCTTAAGATAAAACATAAAAACATATGGATATTCTTATGAATAGAAGAAAAAACTATTAAAAATCTGACAACATACCACAATCTAAAAAATTGCATATCAACAATTTAATTATATATTTACACATAAATTAGCCTAAAGGATACTATTCAGATAAACTACAATAATACTTTATAGCTTTTTTTACCGTTAAAACGGAACTGGCATGTGACCAATAAAAAATTAAAATAATAACAAATGAAATTCAAATTATTTTTGCTTCTTTTATTATTTATCTCTTCTGCAAGTATTACCAATGCTCAAATATCTATAGGTAACGATTTAACCGGATTAGATTATTCAACTCCTAAAGAATATGAAATTGGAGGGATCACCGTAACAGGGGTTCAGTTTTTAGATAACAATATGCTCATTTTAATATCAGGATTAGCAATTGGAGATAAAATTTCCATTCCCGGTGATAAAATATCAGGAGCTATTGATAAACTCTGGGAACAAGGATTGTTCGAAAACATCAAGATTTCTGCCACGAAAATACAAGGACATACTATTTTTCTCGATATTTTTCTGCAAGAAAGACCTCGCCTTTCAAAATATAAGCTCACAGGAATCCGCAAAGGTGAAGCCGATAAAGTTAGAGAAGAAATAAAACTTACATCCGGAGATGTAATTACTGAAAATGTTACCACACGCACCTCAAATAGCATCGTTAAATATTTTAATAAAAAAGGCTATTTAAACACCAATGTACAAATTAAACAGATTCCTGACACTTCGGTGAGCAACAGTGTACTCTTACTTATTGATGTGCAAAAGAACAGTAAAATAAAAATTGCCGAGATTAACATTCACGATAATAAATATTTAAGTGAGAATAAGATTAGAAAAGCGATTAAAGAAACCAAACGTAAAAGGATTTATCATATTTTTAAAGCATCAAAATTTATTGAAGATGATTATAAAGCAGATCTTGAAAAAGTAATTGAAAAATACAATGAACTCGGATTTAGAGATGCGAAAATTGTAAAAGACTCTGTAACTAAAGTAAGCAATAAGTTAGTAAATGTTGATATCTGGATTTATGAAGGGAAGAAGTTTTATTTCAATAATATAAGTTTTGTTGGGAATACTAAATATTCTTCAAAACAATTGAGTGATATTTTAAAAATACGTAAAGGAGATGTTTACAATCAAAGTGCGTTGAATCAGAATTTAGCGTTTAATCCTAACGGATACGATATTAGCTCTTTGTATATGGATGATGGTTACCTCTTTTTTCAGGCAATTCCTGTTGAAGTACAAGTTAATAACGATTCCATTGATATTGAAATAAGAATACGCGAAGGAAAACAAGCACGTATTAATAAGGTAACCATAAAGGGAAATACCAAAACCAACGACCATGTTGTTATTAGGGAAATAAAAACAATACCGGGTCAATTATTCAGTCGTTCCGATATTATCAGAACAACCCGTGAATTAGCTCAACTACGCTATTTTAATGCGGAAACTATCAAACCAGTTCCTACGCCAAATCCAGAAAACGGAACAGTTGATATTGAATACCAGGTTGAAGAAACTTCTTCCGATCAGGTCGAAATCTCAGGTGGTTGGGGTGGTGGAATGGTAGTAGGTACACTCGGTCTTTCTTTCAACAATTTCTCAGCTAGAAATATTTTTAACGGAAAAGCATGGAAACCATTACCATCAGGAGATGGACAAAAATTAAGTCTAAGAGGACAAACCAATGGTCAATATTATTATTCGGTAAGTGCCTCGTTTACAGAACCTTGGCTGGGAGGAAAGAAACCAAATGCTTTTAGTATTTCAGTCTATCATTCTAAACAATCCAATGGCTATGCTTCTGATAATGCTGCTTATGCATCTCTTACAATAAATGGCATCACCTTGGGTTTAGGCAAGAGAGTGAAATGGCCTGATGATTATTTTACAATTTATCACGCAATTAGTTTGCAAAACTATACATTACTTAACTATGGTTCATTGTTTTCATTCAGCAATGGATATTCAAATAATCTGAACTATGGATTAACCATCTCCCGTAATTCTATTGATGCACCTATTTATGCACGTACCGGTTCAGAGTTATCATTAGCTATGCAATTCACTCCACCTTACTCATTATTATCAAACAAAAGTTACGCAGGTCAAAGCGATCAGGAAAGATATAAATTTTTAGAATACCATAAATGGAAATTTAAAGCTTCCTGGTTTTTCAATCTTACTGGGAAATGGGTGTTGAATACAAAAGCAAGATTCGGATTTTTAGGGTATTACAATAAAGATGTAGGTTATCCTCCTTTCGAAAGATTTTATCTGGGTGGTGATGGTCTATCGGGATATGCCTTGGATGGTAGAGAGCTAATTGCTTTGAGAGGTTATGGAAACAATACTCTTACACCAAGAAATGGTACTAATTTTACCGGTGGAAATGCCTATGATAAATATACAGTTGAATTAAGATACCCATTGTCGCTCAATCCAAATGCAACAATATATGGATTAGCCTTTGTGGAAGGTGGAAATGCCTGGTCTTCTTTCAAACAATTCAATCCATTTAACTTGTACAAATCTGCAGGTTTTGGGGTTAGAATTTTCTTACCCATGTTTGGTATGCTCGGATTAGACTGGGGTTATGGTTTCGATCCTGTTCCCGGTCTCAGTGATGCAGCAGGTGGACAATTCCATTTCTCTATCAACCAGTCTATTGATTAATTTTTCATAAAGGATAATTTTTGGCACAATATTTGCAAAACATATGCTATAATTTAAAAAATTTATAATCATGAAGAAAATATTTTTCAGCTTAGTATTCACTCTTTTTATAACAGGAGTGAGCTTCTCGCAAAAATATGCTTACATCGATTCGGAATATATTATGGATAATATTCCTGAATACAAAGATGCTCAGGCAGAAATTGACGCTTTGTCAAAACAATGGCAAAAAGAAATCGAACAAAAATTTAAAGAAATCGATAATCTTTACAAAGCATTTCAGGCAGAGTCAGTGTTATTGCCTGAGGAAGTGAAGAAAAAACGTGAAAACGAAATCATTGCATCAGAAAAAGAGGCAAAAGATCTTCAAAAGAAACGATTTGGTAAAGATGGTGATTTGTATAAAAAACGCCAGGATTTAGTAAAACCAATTCAAGATAAAGTTTACAATGCCATTGAAAAAAGGGCTCAGGAAAAAAATTACATTTTTGTTTTTGATAAAGCCGGCAGTTTAACCATTATGTATGCAGATGCAAAATATGATCTAAGCGATGATATATTAAATGATATGGGATACAAATTAAATAAAGTAACAAAAACAACAAATACTGAAACTAAGTCAACTTCAACTCCAACTCAAACAACACCAACACCGCGTAATCCAAACCAAAAGCCTGAGATGCGGAAATAGTTAAACATTTCATATTACTTTTTTAAGGATGTATTAATTTAATGTATTAATTTTTATATCTTTGCAAGCGAAAATTTATAAATAAAAACACAATAGAAAAATGAAAAACGTATTAAAAATCATTCTTGTTTTAGGTATATTTAGCATGCCTTTATTTTCAAACGCTCAGAAAGCTATTAAATTAGGACATATTAATTCAAATGACCTGTTGAAAATGATGCCTGGACGCGATTCTGCCCAAAAGGTTTTAGAAAAACATGCAAAAGAACTTGAAACTACCCTCAAAGGAATGCAAAATGAACTAGAAACCAGATATCAGGACTTTACAGCCAATCAAGCTCAAATGTCGGAATTGATTAAACAAACAAAAACCAAAGAATTGCAAGACATGCAAGCAAGAATTCAGGATTTTCAAGATAATGCCCAAAAAGATTATCAGGACAAAGAAAAGAAAATACTGACACCGATTATTGATAGAGCTAAAAAAGCAATTGAAGATGTGGCTGCCGAAAATAAATACACCTATATATTTGATAGTGGTGTTGGCAGTTTGCTCTATCAGGATGCCAGCGAAGACATTTTGCCTTTGGTAAAGAAAAAATTAGGTTTAAAATAAAAATTTTAAAAGCTGTCGTTTGGCAGCTTTTTTTTTATTCATGTTAAAATTAGGTTAATGCCGCCTTTGTCTTTTGTTCTTTTGTAATTTTGAAAATTAATATTAACACCCTGAATGTATGAAAAAAATAATGCTGATAGTTTCATGTTTATTAATTACATCGCTGGCTTTTTCGCAAACTACAACTCCTAAAGCCAAAAAATTACCATCGATTACCATTAAATCAATGGATGGTAAAACCATTAAAACTTCAGAAATTTCTAACAATGGCAAGCCCATTATTATTAGTTTCTGGGCATTATGGTGTAAGCCTTGCCAAAAAGAATTGTCTACCATAGCTGAAGTATATGACGAATGGCAAAAGGAGACTGGCGTAAAATTAGTGGCCGTTTCAATTGATGATAGCCGTTCATCAGCAAGAGTACTTCCAACCGTAAATGGCAACAATTGGTCTTATGAAGTATTACTGGATGTAAATGGAGATTTTAAAAGAGCCATGAATGTAAATATGATTCCTCACACTTTTTTGCTAAACGGAAATGGTGAAATAGTATGGCAACATACTTCATTTTCAGAAGGCAGCGAGTTAGAGTTGATAGAATTAGTCAGAAAATTAAACAGGGGAGAAGATATTTCTGAAAAGAAATAATATGATCTTCTATCTGGTAAATATTTACACCAAAAGCTTTCACTTCATCGAAAATAAAAACACTAAAATTATGGATAAAAATACTTTTTTGAAAAGCTTAAGATTCATAGTCTTCTTTGGCCTTTTTCCTTTATTGGGAGTTTCGCAAAACCTATTAAATTCAGGAAGTGTGCAAGGAAATTTTCAGCTCGATGCACAATTTTACCAAAAAGACAGTACGATTGGAGCCAATGATGTTCCCGAAAAAATGCTGATGAATGCTTTTGCCAATATTATTTATACCAATGGAAATTTTAGTTCAGGATTGAGATACGAAAGCTATCGCAATCCCATGTTAGGCTTTGATAGCCGTTACAAGGGAAGCGGAATAGCTTACCGATATGCAGCGTATAAAGTAGATGAATTTGAGATTACGGTAGGTAATTTCTATGAACAATTTGGAAGTGGTATGATTTTCAGAACTTATGAAGAACGTAATCTTGGTTATGATAATGCAATGGACGGAATTCGTGTGAAATTTAACCCTACACCAGGAATCCTTTTAAAAGCAATTATAGGAACTCAGCGATTTTTTTGGGATATAGGACCAGGAATTGTAAGAGGGGCTGATGCAGAATTTGCCATCAATGAATTTATTCCCAGCTTTTCTGAGAGTAAAACTAGAATTACCATAGGAGGAAGTGTAATTAGTAAATTTCAACCTACTGAAGAAATTCTATATGATGTAACCAAAAAATACAATTTACCTGAAAATGTAGCTGCTATTGCTGGAAGAATGAATGTTTCCAGAGGGAAAATCAATGTAAATGCTGAATACGCATATAAGTCAATGGATCCTAATAACCAGAACAATTTTATTTACCGTCATGGAGAAGCCTTGTTGGTATCTGCATCTTATTCTAAAAAAGGATTGGGCATTATTTTATCCGGAAAAAGAGTAGATAACATGGTTTTCAAATCAAGCAGAACGGAAAATGACGGCAAGCTATTAAATATTAATTACTTGCCCACGTTAACCAAACAACATGCTTACAGTCTTTCTGCTATATATCCTTATGCCACCCAAGCTAACGGTGAAATGGGTATACAAGGTGAAGTAGTTTATACTGTTCCAAAAAATACGATACTTGGTGGGAAGTATGGTGCAGAAATTAAATTAAATTTCTCAAGGGCTACATCTATAGAAAAAGATACAGCAGGTTTAAATATTCATGGATATGAAGGTGGGACAGCTGGTTATACTTCCGGATTTTTTAAATTTGGCAAAGAATTATATTTTCAGGATTTTAATATTGAAATCCTCAAAAAAATTAATAATAGATTAAAAGGTTCCATTTCTTGGGTTAATTTAGTTTACAATAAAGAAATCATTGAAGGTCATCCTGGTGCTCCAATGATCTATGCCAATGTTATTATTGCTGATGTTAATTATAAAATAACTGCAAATAAGTCAATCAGAACAGAAATTCAACACTTGAGTACCAAACAGGATGAAGGCAACTGGATAATGGGCATGCTGGAGTATTCCATAGCTCCTCAATGGTTTTTCTCTGTTTCCGATCAGTATAACTATGGAAATGAAATAGCTGCAAAAAAGAGACATTATTACAACCTGGGATTTGGGTTTAATAGAAACTCAAGCAGGGTTCAGCTATCCTATGGAAAACAACGTGAAGGCATTTTATGTGTAGGTGGCGTTTGTAGATTAGTTCCTGCATCCTATGGCTTAAATATTACAATTACAAGTAGTTTTTAATTTTCTTTTATCATGAAAAAATATATCATATTTCTAGTCTTTACTTCATTATTAATACAATCTTGTAATAAAATTGATGATCCTTTTATTCCTTTAGCTGCAAAAGAGTGGTATGGAAGAAGAGCTTTAATAGAAGATTATACGGGGCATTTCTGCCCAAATTGTCCGGATGCTGCTGTTAAAGCAGCCCTTATCGATTCTATTTACGGCGATAAAGTTGTAATTATTGCCATTCATTGTACTGATTATTTTTCAAGACCACGTCCACCCCAATTTCCTGAGGATTTCAGAACGGAAACAGGTAATATTTGGACTGATTTTTTCGGAATAGCGAACTTACCCAGCGGAATGATAAATCGAATAAATTTCCCTCAAAAGACGCATATTTTAACGCATGATACATGGGCTTCAAATGTGTCAACGGTTCTGTCACAAATCCCTGATGTGGATATTAATATCAATTTAAGCTATGATACTATTTCTAAGAAAATAACAGGTTCAGCAAAAACTAAATTTTTAAAAACAATAAAGAAAAAGCTACAATTACAATTGCTTCTTACTGAAGATAGTATTATAGCACCCCAACAAAATCATTCGTTACTTCAAACAAATTATGTTCATCGTCATATGATGAGAGATGCAATAAATGGTTCATGGGGTAGTTCTTTAACAACTGGGGCATCTTCAAATCTGATTGATACTGAAATTCTTTATCCGTTCGTTTATACTTTAAAGCAAAATTTTCCACAAGATACTCCAGGTATCAATTGGAAACATGCTTCCATCGTAGCTTTTGTTTATGATACTGAGACGTATGAAATTTTACAGGTTACTCAAAAACATTTAGACTAGGAATTGTTGTAAATTTCGAGTTAGGAAATTAAATCCAAGTTTACTTAAAAAGCAAAAAGTAATAAGAGTTAGTATTGCCTTGTTTGATTCAGATTTACGATTCTAAAATATGTACTTAAGGCACTTCAAGTACTCAAGGCACTTCCTTTAAAAAGGATATCCGATACCAAAATTTAAAACAAAATCTCTTAAAGCAGAATGAGCAATTACCCATTCTCTGTCTGCCGTTTTAGAAGGATTTCTTAAAGGGATAGCAGCATCTATTCGGAATAGCAGAAAGCCAAAGTCTAGTCTAACGCCAAAGCCAGTACCAATAGCAATTTGCTTAATAAATTTATCTAATTTAATTTCACCATTAGGAAACAGAGCATTGGCTTTATTCAACCAAATATTTCCGGCATCAACAAATATGGCCCCCTGTAAAAATTTATACATTTGGAATCGATTTTCAATATTAAATTCTATTGAAATATCACCAATACGGTCGAAGTTTTCTGATTTTGAGTCAGAATAAGAACCTGGCCCTAATGAACGCAATCTCCATGCCCTGATATCATTGGCTCCTCCAGCAATAAAACTTTTTTCGTAAGGCAATTGATTTGAATTTCCATAAGGAAATCCAATGCCAGAAACCGTTCTTAAAACCATATAGTTATTCGAATTAAAGTAAAGATACCTTTTTAATTCGATGTCGAAACGAACATATTGCGAGTAAATTAAATTAAAGACCTCGTAAACTCCATCTGCATTTCGGTTGTTGTCAAAAACATTTTTAATAATATTTAATACTCCTCCTGCCGATTCAAAGTTAGCTCTAAAGAAAGTAAAATTTTTCTTTTTATTAGGATCCTGGCTATTATAGATAAAACTATATTTTAAATTCAGAATAAAATGGTCTGTGTATTGATATTTTAACCGTTTATCGGGTAATGCTTCAATGCTTGTTTTAAAAGCAGAGTCAGGATAAATTTTCACTGCGTTTACTTCGATAGGGTTAAAAATGTGTTGAATGTATTTCGATTGTTTCCAGTCGTACCCAAAAGAAAAGTTTGTAATCGTTCTTATAAAATCGGGTCGATTTTGGTAATTATAACCAATACTTATTGTGGTCTTTGGTTTAAAATATTTGGGGAATCGATCCTGAGAAATAGGCACTAAAAACTTAGGAATTTCAATGCTAGTTTCTATCCCGGTTTCAAAAGTGTTAAAAAGTGGGAGGGTTGATCTATCGCTGCTTATGCTTATTTTCTGATTTTCTAAAACACCTTTTAGTTTGATGTTAAAAATTTCAGCTCCTTTAAAAATATTTTTATTCTGAAAGAGAATATTTCCTGCAACCCCAAAGTAACCTGAAGAGTTACTCCCCTCAAGTTCTGTAGATAATGAATTTGCTTTGTTTTTGGCAAGGTCAATTTTGCAGTCCAGCGAACGTTCTCCATTTATCAAATCTAAGCTATCTTCTTTTAACTCATCAAAGCCAATATTGATAAACCTAAAATTTCTGAGGTCAGCAAGACGGTTATATGTTTGTTCCACATCCATCAAATTGAAATAATTATTGGAGTTTATGAATATTGATTGTGAAAAAGTTCTAGGTCTGATTTTTATTTCATTATTGTGTACAAAAAAATAATGGTTCAGTAATGTATCATTTTTAAATTGAGGAACATTTAGCAATAAAGTATCTTTTTTTAAAGAATCTGAAAGTAAAGGATTATAATCTGGATAAATAAATATATTTCGAATTTTATACCGTTTGTGTTTAATACTGATAGAACTATCAGGATTAAGTGGGGAAATAAACACAGGATTCCTTACAAGAACAGTGACATTCATACTGTTATTGTTGAGACTGCTATCAACTTTATAAACGATAAAATCTTTAGTAAAAGCAAAATAGCCAAGATTTTTTAAATTGGTAACTATTCTTTCCCTTTCTTTTTCAAATTGATCAATTTCATAATTGTCTCCACTTTTGAGCAATGTATTATTGAGGGTCGCAAAAATATTTGTTTTAAGATTAACATCTTCAATTACATAATTTATTTCATTTAAGGTATAAGGTTGAGTAGCTACAATCTTATAGGTTACGATTGCTTTCTTTTTTCTGGGGTAATTGATAATTTTTTCAACTTTTGAATTAAAATAACCATGATTATCCATGTATAATTCCATCTTTTTTAAAGTGGAATTTGTTAATAAGGTATCCAACACAACAGGAGGTTCTCCGATTTTTATTAAGAATTTACTAAATCCTTTCGGATTCACTTGACGGGCAAGGTTGTAAAATGCAAGTTTGAATTTAATACCAAGGAATTTTTTATTGGATTGCTGTTTAATTAAACCTTTAATAATATCATTACTAATAGTATAATTAATCGTAACGATCTTGTTTCTCTTTAAAAGATATTGGTCGTCATGTAACTTACGTGTTGAATTACAGGAAACTAAAATAATAAATAAGCCAATGATGCTAAAAGATTTTAAAAAAAAATATGTTTTTGCCACGTTTCGAATTATGATTAAAGTACAAACCTACCAATTTTTTTTAAATCTTTGGTTAAAAAAATAATATTTTTATTAGGAAGTATTAAAAAAAGGATTAATTTTGCAGTCCATTACAAAAAGGGAGTTTAGCTCAGTTGGTTTAGAGCACCTGCCTTACAAGCAGGGGGTCACTGGTTCGACCCCAGTAATTCCCACAAAAGAGGCTGATTCATTATGATT
>JBAXNW010000042.1:0-39587 GCA_037133555.1 Bacteroidota bacterium | reverse complement strand
TATGAACATACTTTATTGATATTCAGCACTATTTATTTTTTGTCATGTACTAAGTTCTGCTCCTTAAAATAACTCAATGATAAGCTTTTTAAACTTATTCTACCAAGGCAAGTTGTCTAAATCAACGTTGCCACCTGAAATGATAATTCCAAGTTTTTGTCCTTCAAAATCAATTTTTTTCTCAATTAAGGCAGCAATGGGAACTGCAGATGAAGTTTCTATTAATAGTTTAGTACTTTCCCAAACCAAACGCATGGCTTCGACAATTGATTTTTCGCTTACAGTAACAATCTGATGAACATATTGTTGAATAATCGGAAAGGTCTTATCACCCAGTGAAGTTCTTAATCCATCTGCTAGGGTATTGGCATTCAATGAAGGGATAAAAGAAGCAGCATAAAAAGACTGAAAAGCATCGTCTGCTTGTTCAGGTTCAGCTGCAATAACCTTGGTTTTTGAAGAGAAATAATTTGTAGCTAAAGCAGTTCCACTCAATAAGCCTCCTCCCCCAACCGGAGTCATTATAATATCGAGCCCTGGAGTTTGTTCAAAAAATTCCTTTGCAGCAGTGGCCTGACCTGCAATAATACGATAATCATTATAGGGATGTATTTCGGTAGCCTTGGTTTTTTCTAAGATTACTGCCAATGTTGTTTCACGGGCTTCCAATGTTGGTTTACAAAAAGTGATTAAGCCCCCATACGCTTTAACTGCCTCGATTTTTACTTTTGATGAATCTTCGGGCATAACAATATACGCTTTGATCCCCCTCAAGGCTGCAGCTCTTGACAAAGCTTGTGCATGATTTCCTGATGAATGGGTAGCAACTCCATTTGCAATTTCATGTTCAAGGAGAGAAAAAACTGCATTTACAGCTCCTCTCGTTTTAAAAGCACCTGCCTTTTGTAAATTCTCACATTTAAAATAGAGGTCCGCATTCAATAGCTTATTCATTCGTTGCGAGGTAATTACAGGCGTTCTATGAATATAAGGGAATATTCTTTCAGCAGCTTTTGTAATTATTTCTGAATTGGGTAGCATGAAGTGGGTAAAGGTTATTGGTTATTGGTTCAATAAGTTTAAAATGTTTATCAATTTCTTAATAAGCATCTGTAATTTTCTGACAGGCATGGTCTAACATTTCATAAACCTGATCAAACCCATCATTTCCACCATAGTAAGGGTCAGGTACTTCAATGTTGGTTTGAGGTTCTAATACATTCATGATATAATTCACCTTCTCTAAATCTTTGCTATTTCTCGCAAAATTTTTCAAATGATTGTAATTATTATCATCCATGAAATATATTTTATCAAATCTATCAAAATCTTCGATTTTAATAAGCCTGGCTTTTTTCCCAGCAATACTGATCTGATGTTTTTTCAAAGTCTGAATAGTCCTAATATCGGCCTCATCTCCAACATGATAGGGCTCAAATCCAGCAGATTCAACTAAAATATTTTTTGATTGCTGTTTAAATTTGTGCTTTAAAATTCCTTCGGCCATTGGCGAGCGACAAATATTTCCGTGACATAGAATTAAAACACTCATAGTTTCAGCTTGTATATTTAAAAACAAATGTAAGCTTTCCAGGAGCTTACATTTTTATATATTATTGATAATCTGACTTGAAAAGAATATTTAAATTTTTATCTTCTTTTCAAGTTCTTCAACATTGTTTTTGTATTTTTTATCGGTATCTATTAAATTGTTTACAGTTCTGCATGCATGTAAAACAGTTGCATGATCCTTGTTTCCACATTGTAAACCAATAGAAGCCAATGATGATTTTGTAAGCTTCTTGGAAAAATACATAGCCAGTTGTCGTGCCTGAACAACTTCCCTTTTACGGGTTTTTGAACTGATTCTATCAACAGGAATACCAAAATAATCACAAACAATTTTTTGAATAAAATCTATTGAAATATCTCTTGTCGTGTTTTTTACAAATTTATCAATCATTTGTTTCGCCAATTCAAGCGTAATGATCTTCTTATTCAATGATGATTGAGCCAATAATGAGATTAAAACACCTTCGAGTTCACGGATATTGGTATTAATGCTATAGGCCAGATATTCAATTACTTCTTTTGGCATTTCAATGCCATCGTTGTATAATCTTTTTTGTAAAATGGCAATACGTGTTTCGATATTTGGTATTTGCAAATCGGCAGATAATCCCCATTTAAATCTTGAAATTAGTCGAGGTTCCATACCTGACATTTCAACCGGAGCTTTATCAGAAGTAATTACAATTTGTTTACCTTTTTGATGCAAATAGTTAAATATGTGGAAGAAAATATCTTGTGTTTTTTCTTTTCCAGCAAAAAACTGAATATCATCAATAATTAATACATCTATCAACTGATAAAAATGAATAAAATCATTTACATTATTATTCCTCACAGAATCAATATATTGAGATGCAAATTGCTCAGCACCCACATACAAAACTGTTTTATCAGGATATAGATTTTTTACCTGTATTCCGATAGCATGTGAAAGATGTGTTTTACCTAAGCCAACACTACTATATAATAATAAGGGATTAAATGCTGTTTTTCCAGGATTTTCGGCTACTGCGAAACCTGCTGATCGAGCCAAACGATTACAATCGCCTTCAATAAAATTATCAAAAGAATAACTATCATTCAACTGTGAATGTATTTTAACTTTCTTTAATCCTGGAATTATAAAAGGATTTGGAATATCTTTAGATGAGTTTTTATTTATATCAATGGGCATAGCTACGGCTGGATTTTGAACAGCATTTTTATTTGCTGTTGGTAAGTTTATTGTAAAAGGTGCATTCCCAAAACTAGAATTATCCATTACTATGCTGTATTCTAACTGACCTTCTGCTCCCAATTCTTTTTTAATGGTTTTTTTTATCAATCCAATAAAATGTTCTTCAAGCCATTCATAAAAAAATTGACTTGGAACTTGAATTGTAAGTATTTTATTTTCAAGCTTTACTGGCTTAATCGGTTCAAACCAAGTTTTATAGCTTTGACTGTTTCCAAGGTTATCTTTTATGATGTTGAGACAGTTCGCCCAAACTTCTTTGTAGTTTTTTTCCATTATCAGCATCAATACCTAATTTTGAGTAAGAATTATTATAAAGTTTTTTAAAATCAGAGTTTTATCAATATAATTCTGCAATTTTAAAAGGAAGTTTTAATTTTTCAACAAAATTCATCATTAAAAAGTTAAAAAAAAAAAAAAAATACTATTGCTTTCATCTTTTTTTTGTTGTATATGGAGAAAAATATGTTTTCAAACATAATTTTTACCACTTCTTAGTAAGTATTTCATATACAGCCTATTTAAAAAACAACTTGTTTTCATAAATGGAATACAATAATACAATAAAAAAACAGAATAAAAACTTTTTTTTAAATTTTACGAAATTTATTCTCATTATAAATAGCGTTAAAAAATCGCTAATATTATATGTTTAAAAACCTATTTTACATATATTTACAAACATTACATTTCTTATAAGTAAGTATTTCTCTGATTTTATTCTGTTCATTTATTTTTTTTCTTTATCATTGCAGTATATAATTAGAATACTTTTTATTAAAAAATGAAATTTTAAACTTGAAAGTTCTATAGCCAATGCTTGTTTCCGAAACCAACATCAGAGTTCGATATGCAGAAACCGACAGAATGGGGTATGCCTATTATGGCAACTATGCTCAATATTATGAAGTCGGACGTGTTGAAGCGCTTCGTCAATTAGGTATCAGTTATAAATCATTAGAAGATAGTGGCATTATGATGCCTGTTGTTCAAATGATTACAAACTTTAAAAAGCCTGCATTGTACGATGATGAATTGATGATTAGAACTATTATTAAAGAAAAACCAAGTGTAAAAATGAAGTTTTATTACGAAATATATAATTCTGATAACATCCTTATTAATTTTGGCGAAACCATTCTGGTATTTGTCAACTCAAAAACAATGAAACCTTGTCACTGTCCGGATTGGTTTAAAGATTTATTGATTGATATTGACAGTGAATAATTTTTAAAGAAACTTAAATCAGAAAAAGCTACTTTTGAAATATTTTATTATTAAAACTACCAAAATTTAAGCTAAAAGATGTAACAAACCCTTCAAAATCAGATAAATTATAAATATTACCTGCATTTCCATTCGAGTTCTTTAATTGTGACGAAATTCCTGCAAGAAACCTTACTCCTATTCCAATATTGAGTTTTAACCAATTTGTTATCAAGACACTCGTTTCAAAATTGGGAGTAATTACAAAAAACTCTGTTCTGGCTTTATTATAATCAATAATATAATTGGGATTATACATAAACATTGCTCCCCATCCAAACTTTAAGCTAAAACTGTTTTCTATCCCTTTACAAGGAGCATCCACTACCCCTAACCATAATCCTCCATGAGCATAATTCAACTGAAAATCACCTCTAATATTATCAATTAAGATATTTGACTTTTTAAAAGCTGAAATCAAACCAACTCCATATGCTCCTATATAATATTTATCAGCAAATAATAGCGCCCCTCCCATTCCAGCAGATGTAAACTGCATATGTTCATTCAATGTAATATCCGTAAGAATACAAAGAAATCCATTCAATTTTCTATAGGATAAGTTTGTATTCATACTATCATTAAGATATTCTTTTTGAGCAAATAAGCTTAGCTGAAGTAAAAGTAAAACTATAATTGTGAATTTTATTTTCATTTCGTTCTACTAAATGATCTTTTGTATTAATCTTTAAAGCCAATACGATGATGTGCTCCATCACAAAATGGTTTAATTTTTGAGGCCCCACATCTGCATAATGCAATGCTGTCGGAACAAACCACTTCATTTCCATTATTATCCATCACTTTAAAATTGCCATCAAGCAGCAAAGGTCCGTCTTGCAATATTGTTATTATAGTTTTGGATTTATTTTCATTTTCTGTTATTTCTCCATTCAGTTCAAAAGTTATAGCTTTGGTAGGGCATCGCTTCACTGTTTTAATAATCTCCAGCGTAGTTGCAGCATTTGCATCTATCCAAGGTCGAGATGAAGGTTTAAATACGTCGGGCAAACTCCTGTAGCAGATCCCCGAATGATCACATAATTGAGGTTCCCAAATAACGGTTACCTCTCCGTTTGAATATTTTTTTTTAATTTTCTCCATAATTTTATTCTCTTAAAATGACAAAACTACCATTTGTTTCCAATTTTATAATTCGCGACGGCAGGTGATTATTGATTTGATGTTGATTAAATTGAACAATATAATCCATTTGAAGCAATAAAGCCGTTGGAATTTCATTAAAATGCTCAGCTAAAGCTTCACCAGAAAAGTTAGCAGAAGTCGACACTATTGGTTTGCCAAATGCTTCGATCAATTGAATGCAAAACTCATTATCAGGAATCCTAATGGCAATACTTCCATCAGCAGCAATAGCATTTTCAGCTAAATTCATCCCTCCTGAATAAATGATTGTAGTTGGGCGTTTAGAATCGGCAATTAACTCATTGGCAATGATTGGAATATTCCTAACATATTTTTTCAACTGTGTTATACTACTCATTAAAACAATCAAACTTTTATTTTTCTCGCGTCCCTTAATATTAAATACTTTTTCGACAGCCTGTGTGTTCGTTGCATCACAGCCAATTCCCCAAATGGTGTCAGTAGGATATAAAATAACACCTCCTTTTTCCAATACTTTAACAGCATTTTCGATATCCTTTTTCTGGGCGTTATTCATCATTTTATTAATCGTGAAATTAATTCGTTCATATCAATATTATAAGCACAATTAAAATGTTTTTCTGGACATTCATTGTATCCATGCAATCCACAGGGTCTACAACTAAGTTTTTCTTTAACTTCTACCACTACTGCATCCTCACTTAATGGTCCGAATCCAAATTCAGGAACAGTAGAACAAAAAATTGCGGTAACACTAGCATTAGAAGCTGAGGCTAAATGTAAAGGCGATGAATCGTTTACATAGTTCATAAAAGCATCTTTCATTAATGCAGTAGATTCAAGCAAACTCAGTTTTCCGGATAAATTCAGCGCATTTTTATGTTTTGATTGAGTAATAATTTCATCACATAATTTTACATCCTTTAGTGATCCCAAGAAATACACTTGTATGTCATTGTCGATCATTTTCATAAACTCCACCCATCTTTCCTTAGGAAATTGCTTGGTTTTCCATAATGAAGCAGGTGCAATACAGATGTATTTTGAAGTTTTAAATTGAGAAACAACTTCTTTATCTTTAGCGGAAGGATACAGTTTTACTTTAAAATCTTTATGATTTGACAAATAAGTCAGTAATTCCATATTACGCTCTATTTCATGTATACCTTTGAATTTTTCGCCAATTTTGTGTTGCATACTTTTAGTAAAAAAAACTGAAAATGGGTTTTTATTAAACCCAATTGTTGTTCCTGCATTCGAAAATATGGTAAGCAAACCTGTTGTGGCAAATCTCTGAAGATTAATAACCAAATCATATTTTTCAGTTCTCAACGTTTTTATCAATCGGATTAGATTGGTATACTTTGCATTCGATTTATCCCAAATTAATAATTTATGAAGATAAGGATGAGCATCAAACAAGCTTTCATTTCCTTTTTTAAGCAAAAAATCAATACTTGCTTCAGGATATAAAAAATGAAGTTTTTCCAGCAAAGGAGTAGAAAGAATAACATCACCCAAGGAAGCTGTTTGAATCACTAGTATTTTATTCATCATTATTTATTACACACAGTTAACAAACTGATTAAAAACTATTTAATTTTCAAAATTGAATTTTATAAAAAAAAAATCTTAACTTATGATAATTTGATTTATTTTTGAAAAAGATAGTTCAAAAGTAAATAAAAAAACTATCAATTCATAATATTTTAACAAATAACTAAGGATGAAATCTTTATATATTATTCGACATGCAAAATCATCATGGGATTTTACAGAACTTTCAGATGAAGAACGTCCTTTGATAGAAAAAGGGATAAAAAGAGCAAAAAAAATTGGCACTTATTTAAAAGAAAATAATATTAAAGCCGATATTATTATTTCGAGTCATGCAAACAGAGCTTTTCAAACTGCTCAAATTATTGCAAAAAAAATTAACTATCCTCAAGAAAAAATAATTATTGATAAGAAAATTTACGGTACAGGGATTGACAATTTGTTTAATACAATATTTGGAATATCAAACGATTACAAATGTGCTTTCCTTTTTGGACACAATCCAACTTTTACAAACATTGCCAATTATTTTTTAGACGAAAATATTGACAATTTACCAACTGCCGGCTTAATGTGTGTTGAATTCGATACAGATAACTGGAATGAGGTTGCAAATGCAACAAGATTAAGTAATTATATAATTCGCCCAAAAGAGCTCTAAATTATAAATTTTCGTAATATGTCAAATAAATTTCAAAAATATATAAATCGGGAAATTAGCTGGCTGCAATTCAACGAAAGGGTTTTACAAGAAGCTAAAGACATTTCAACCCCGCTATTGGAAAGATTGATTTTTCTTGGCATCTATTCTAATAACCAGGATGAATTTTTTAGGGTAAGAGTGGCTACCTTGAATCGTATTCTTAAATTGCAGGAAGTACATCCCAGCGAAGATTTAGAAGCTAATCCTCAAAAAATATTAAAAGAAATTGATCAAAAAATTTCAGTACTTCAAACTGAATTTTACAATACCTATGATACTATAAAGGACGAATTAGCTAAAGAAAACATTCATACCATTGATGAAACGCAACTCACACAAGAACAAGGTATTTATGTAAAAAAATATTTCAGAGAAGAAGTTCGTCAGCATTTGTTTCCGATTATGATTGATCAATTGTTCAATTTTGCCACCTTGCGCGACAAATCCATTTATCTCGCTATTGACCTCAAATACAGCAAACAACCATCGGTAGAAAACTATGCCTTAATTGAAATACCTACTTACAGAATTTCTCGTTTTTTAATTTTGCCAAAAAATGGCAACAACCATAAATACATCATTTTGTTAGATGATGTAATCCGTTATTGTCTTTCAGATATTTTTTCAATTTTTGGATTTGACATTTATGAGGCCTATACTATTAAATTTACACGAGATGCTGAATTAGATATTGACAATGATGTATCTAAAAGCTTCCTTGAGAAGATTAGCGATAGTATCAAACAAAGAAAAAGGGGTGCTACGGTAAGGTTTGTTTATGATGAAAATATCCCTATTGCTCTTTTGGATAAATTAGTTAGAAAATTTACGATCAAGAAAAAAGACACCTTAAAAAAAGGCGGAAAATATCATAATTTTAAAGATTTTATGCTTTTCCCTTTAAACATTGGTGCTGACTATTTAAAATACGAGGAAGTTCCTAAACTTTATACCAGAGAACTTTCTTTAAGTAAAAGAATACTAGACTGTATTAAGAAGAAAGACATCATGTTGCATTACCCCTACCAGTCTTTCCAGTATATTATTGATTTATTAAGGGAAGCATCTATTGATCCGGCAGTTAGAGCAATCAAAATGACTATTTACAGGGCAGCTAAAGATTCACGTGTAATCAATGCCCTCATCAATGCGGTTCGAAATGGAAAAGAAGTAACCGTTTACCTTGAATTACAAGCGCGTTTTGATGAAGAAGCCAATATATATTGGGCTGGAAAAATGCAAGAAGAAGGTGTAAAAGTGATACAAAACATACCTGGGTATAAAGTTCATTGTAAACTGATATTGATCAGAAGGAAAGAAAACAATGAAAACGTTTACTATGCTGCTATTGGCACAGGGAATCCAAATGAGATTACTTCTAAAATATATGTTGATGAGCATTTATTGACTGCCAACAAAAAAATAGTTTCGGATGTAAACAAGGTTTTCCATCTTTTCGAGGCCAAATACAACCAACCTGACTTTGAATGTTTAATTGTTTCGCCTTTTAAAACCAGAAGTTTCTTTATACATCAGATTGACAACGAAATAAGAAATGCAAAAAAAGGCAAACCAGCCTGGATGATCATAAAATTGAACAATTTAGTGGATGATCAGATTATAAACAAATTATATGAAGCCAGTCAAGCCAATGTAAAAATAAATATTATCGTAAGAGGTATTTGTGTGTTGGTTCCCGGACTTCCGGGTATTAGCGAAAATATTGAAGCAATAAGTATTGTTGACAGGTATTTAGAACATTCCCGTATTTTCGTTTTTTGCAACAATGAGGATTCAAAATATTTTATTGGCTCAGCCGATTGGATGCAACGAAATTTTGACCATCGTATCGAAGTAACGACTCCGATTTATGACAAGAAAATACAAGCTGATTTAAAAGAAATGCTTCAGATCCAATTAAATGACAATGTAAAAGCACGTATTATCAGTGCCAATACACCTATTGAGTACAAGAAAACACTCAGCGAAGAAAAAATTCGCTCACAAATAGAAATTTACAAATACTTAAAAACCAAAGAATAAAATGCTTTTTGCTTCCATTGATATAGGTTCCAATGCTGTTCGTCTTCTTTTTGCCAACGTATATGTTTCAGATCTTCAAATTCCAACTGCAGCAAAAGCAACCTTGGTTCGTATCCCTTTGCGTCTGGGAGAAGATGTATTTAAAACAGGAAAAGTTTCTGAAGAAAGAACTCAAAAATTAATTAAAACATTGGAAGCATTCAAACTTCTTATTGATGTTTACAATCCGATTAGTTTTGAAGCCTGCGCGACTGCTGCTATGCGTGAAGCAACAAATAATACCGAAATTATTGAAAGAATAAAAAACGAGGCTTCATTAAATGTTAGAATTATTGATGGATTAGAAGAGGCTAATATCATTCGTTCTTCAAATAATATGGATTTTAACAACGATTACAATATCACCATGTATATTGATGTGGGGGGTGGTAGTACAGAAATATCAATTTTAAAAGATCACAAATTTGTCACCTGCAACTCATTCAATATAGGTACTGTCAGAATCTTAAATAAAAAAGTTGAAGAAGATTCATGGGATCAAATGAAAGATTGGCTTTCCATATTCAAAAAAGACCTGGGAAGAATAAATTGTGTTGGAACAGGAGGAAATATCAACAGATTGACAAAATTGTATGGCAACCAGATTGAAAACACCCTTAATTTCGCACAACTTCAATTTGCGTACAAGCAATTAAAAGCTATACCATTGAAAGAAAGAATAGAAAAAATGGGGATGAGACCCGATCGTGCCGACGTTATTGTTCCTGCTGCAAAAATATTTCAGACAATTATGAAAGCTGCTGGTGTTGAATCACTGATTGCTCCTAAAGTAGGATTGGCAGATGGATTAATTTACCGACTGTACGATAGATATAAGAAAGAGTAAGACTTATTTCAGCCTTTCTTCATGCTTTCTTCAATCAACATCGTATAAACTTCCATAATACTTAGCCCCATCGCACGGATTTGTTGAGGGACTATACTTTCAGCTGATTGACCGGGAACTGTGTTTACCTCTAAAAAATACAAATCTTCTGTATTGGTCTTTAAAATAAAATCAAAACGAACGATCCCTTTACAATTCAACTTATTGTAAAGATAAACAGCGGTTGATTTTACCTTGATTGTAATGGCTTCATCCAATACAGCGGGCGTAATTTCTTTTGATTTCCCTTGATATTTGGCTTCATAATCAAAGTACTCGTTTTCGGAAATAATTTCTGTGATAGGAAAAACCAACATTTTATCGTTGGCATAAATCATACCACAGCTTAATTCTCTACCTTCGATAAATTCTTCAATCAAAACCTGATGATCTTCCCGGAAAGCTTTTTGTATAGCAGCTTCTAATTCAGCATCTTGCCCAACCTTCGTCATACCTATGCTTGAACCACCATTGTTAGGCTTTACAAAACATGGCAGTGTAATTTCGTTAAGAATTTGCTGAATGCTGAAAGCTTGATTTTTAAATAAATGGATAGAATTGGAAATATTTACACCGGCAGCTTGAACAATCTTATTACAGTAAGCTTTGTTAAAAGTAATAGCCGAAGTAGTGTGATCGCAGGTAGTGTATGGTATATTAAGCAATTCGAAATAACCCTGCAACATCCCATCCTCTCCCGGTGTACCATGAATGGCAATAAATACACAATGAAAATTAATTTTCCCAGTATTGAGTGTCAGGCTAAAATCATTTTTATCAATCTGAAGCAGATTCCCTTCCGCATCCGTATATTGCCATTCATTCTTGTGCAGATTTATTTTATAAACATTGTACAATGATTCGTCAATATTTTGCTCAATGATGAGGGCGCTTTTAAAAGAAATTTCAGCCTCACCTGAATTTCCTCCAGCCAATAATGCTATATTTTTTTTACTCATGTATACTTAGCTATTTTGTTGTTGCAACAAAAATACATTTTTTTTGCAATGAAAAATTATATTTATTCTCAAAAATTCAGCTTAATCCAATCAGTACGATCTACGTTTATTGATTGATTGTTAATTTCTTTATGAGCGTTTCATATTGAGGATATTCTTTACATAAATCCTCACAATCTGCTAATTCAAAATCCTTAAAATCGAAGCCTGGAGCAACAGTACACCCAAGCAATGTAAATGAACTTTTTGCATTTACATGAGCAGCAAACCAGGAATTACGGGCTACGGTAATTTGAAAATGTTCGCCATTTAATGGATTATCTCCCAATTGTAGATTTGAAAGACAGCCATCTTCTGTAATAATGTACAATGTAAGCGAACTTCCTTTATAAAAATGCCATATTTCATCAGATTTGATACGATGAAAAGCTGAAAAATTATCGTTTTCCAATAAGAAGTAAATAGCGGTAGAAAAACATCGATCTTCCTTAAACCTAAAAGGTAACGAAAGATGCGAAATAGATTCATCGGAACGGTAAGCTTCTTTAAAATAGCCACCTTCAGGATGTTTTTGCAAACAAAGTTTTTCTATCCAAAATGCTGAAGTTTGCTCCATTATTGAAAAAAGCTAAAGTTTACTTTTCCATACAAACGATGTTCATAAAAATGAGGATGATTTTCAAAATTATGATCGCGAGAATGTTCAATTACCAGAAATCCATTATCAGTAATCAATTTCTTTTCAAAAATTATATCTGGAATGGATTCTATATTTTCCAAATCATAGGGTGGATCAGCAAAAATAAAATCAAAAGGCGTACTATTAAATTTTAAAAAATTGAAAACATTGGTTTTTAAAATTTGAATATTTTCAATTTTAAATGCCTCGGAAGTTTTAGTGATAAAATCAGTACATTTAAAATTATTATCAATTGAAGTAACAGAAATACAACCTCTAGAAATTAATTCTAAAGAAATATTACCTGTTCCTGAAAACAAATCCAATGCTTTAACATTATGAAAATCAAGATGATTATTTAAAATATTAAATAAACTTTCCTTGGCAATATCAGTAGTAGGTCGAACCGGAAGGTTGTTTGGTGGATTAAATCTTCTTCCTCTTAAAAAACCGCTAACTATTCGCATTTGCTTAAATTTAATAGCGTAAAATAATAATAATCAGGCATTTCACCTAAAACAGTATTTTCATTCAGTAATGAAGTATTTGGCAAAAAACTCACATCGGCAATATATTTTATCAGCAATTGATGTATGGAAGATTTTTCTGCAATTTTACCCATTACAATTAATTTTGTTAAACCTGGATCACAATTAAATTGCTTTAATGCAAAAAGCAAATAATAGATAAAATCTTCCTTCACTTTAAAACGAAATGAATTATACATTTGAAAAACTGACTTTTTAAAAATGATAAGCTCAAATTCATTATTCATAATGTTTACAAAAGCCATATCTTTTTGATTTTCAATTATTTTATTGTTAAAAACCGCTTTAATAAAACAGCTGGAATTGTGGAAGAATTTAGCGTTGGCAAACTTCTTCTTTATAAGTTTTTCAATACTTTTAGCAAGTAAATAAATAGAACAAGCTTCAATTTCATTTATAAAATCATGCAATATAATTTGGTCCGTTGTATCTTCTTGTGTCAAAGAAAAATATGCAGGTAATTGATTTACATCAAACAATGCTTTAGGTAACAATTTGACTGTATTGTTCTTATAACTAACATTCACCTGCGAAAACTCCTTTTGCAAAAGTGATTGCTGAATAAATAATTTCTGTAATACATCCAACAAACCGGAAATTGTTAGTTTTTCGATGAAAGCGTAATTTAGTATTGCCAGACATTTATCTTGCACTTTATCTTTTATACAAAAAGAAAGCTCGTTGAGTGAAAGTTGAAGCGATAAACTAAGCGATACAAAAGTTTGCTCGTAAATAGAAGAATCAATATATGTTTCTGTAGGAATGAGAGGTGTGTTCATATTTTTTTATTAAAACTAAACAGTGTTTATTTAGATCAAATTATTAAGCGTTTTTCTTGTTCAATATGATGAATTATTGGATTCAAATTGTATTTTTCTCTGATTTTCTCGGCTATTTTTTCTGCACAATAGACCGAACGATGCTGTCCGCCAGTACATGCAAAATTAATCATCAGGCTGGTAAATTCTCTTTCGATATAATTATCAATAGAAATCGAAATTATATCAAAAACATTTTTAATAAATTGATTTACAGTATTTTCATTTTCAAGAAAATCAATTACGTTCTGATCTTTACCCGTAAGTAATTTAAATGCTTCTGATCTTCCCGGGTTGGGCAATGCACGGCAATCGAATACAAAACCGCCCCCATTTCCTGAAGCATCCTTTGGGATTTCATGTTTAAAGGAAAAGCTATTAATAACGACTTTCAGGTTTTGAGAACTGAGTATTTTTTTGATTTTAGTGGTTTCCGAAAGTTTAGACAAGGTATTTAACAATGTTGGAATGCGAATAGGTAAAACCACATTTTTTAATATAAAATTCAGGTTTTGAATTGCATAGGGTATGCTTTGCAAAAAAATGGGTTTATTTTCATAAAAACCCCTAAAGCCATATGCACCCATTGCTTGCAAGATTCTAATAATTACATATCCATAATAATAGTTTAAGAACTTTTCCTTATCAAATTGAATGTATTTTTGTAATTCATCCAGGTAATATTGCAATAAAATACTTCTGGTTTCATTGCTTAAATTAGCTTTTGCATCATACAATAAAGAAGCGATATCATATTGCAAGGCGCCCTTTCTTCCACCCTGATAATCAATAAAATATGGAACATCTCCTTTCAACATGATATTTCTTGATTGGAAATCGCGGTACAAAAAATAATCGCTCTCCGTTTCAAGTAAAAAATCAGTAAATACATGAAAATCTTCTTCTAAGCTTTGCTCATCAAAAGGTATTTGAGCAAGTTTTAAGAAATAATATTTAAAATAGTTTAAATCCCAAAGCATGGATTGCTTATCAAATTTTGGACGTGGATAACAAAAACCGAAATCCATGTTTTTGGATGCAAGTATTTGAAATTTAGGTAATTCATCAATTATTTTCTGGTAGAGCAGAATGATATCTTCCTGATCAGAAGTTTGCGAATGCAATAACTGCAATCTGTTAAAAAGTGTTTCATCCCCAAAATCTTCAATCAAATAAATATTTTCTTCTTTGTTTTCTGCAAAAACCTGAGGTACGTTTAAAGAATGGGATAAAAAATGTTGGGTAAAGGCAATAAATGCAAGATTTTCTTTTTTATCGGCATTGAATACGCCTAAACAACTTTTAGAAAAACCACTGATTCTATAATACTTACGATAAGAACCGGAAGCTGGTAACAAAATAATGCTGTTGGCTTTTTCACCAGCCCAGTTTTCGAATAAGCTTACTAATAGCGATTGAGTCATATTTTTACCTTAAATTTTAATATTGCATACAAAATTAATAAAAAAGACAGCTTTAAAAACTTTTTTAGTTTTTTTGTTTTTAGAAAAATAAAAAACTAATTTTGTAACTTAAATTCGAAGTTCAATTTTTAATATAAATAAGATGGAAAACAAAAATGTAATCGACATTTTAAAAGAAGCAATTTTGCTCGAAAGAAGAGGTAAAGCTTTTTATTCAAGCGTAGCTGAAAAATCAGATAGTGTGGCTGTTAAAGAAATATTTACCATGATGGCAGAGGAAGAAGACGAGCATATTAAATTTCTTTCCCGTCAATTTTCTCATTATATGAAAACCAATGAGTTTTCTAAAAACGAGATGGTTCATGAAGTACCTCAGGATGAAGTTGCCCTAAAAATACTTACAGAAGACATAAAAAAACAAATTTCTGCTGCAAGTTTTGAAGCCGCTGCTATTTCAGCAGCTATGGATTTTGAATCCAGGGCTGTTAAAATTTATTCTGAAAGGGCTGAATCAGCAACCGATATCAATGAAAAAGAATTGTATAAAATGTTAGCTGATTGGGAAACTGGCCATAATGTGTTGCTACATAAAATAAACGATGAACTTAAAGAAGAAATCTGGTATGATAATAATTTCTGGCCATTCTAATTTATAGTAATTCAACAATATATAATTTACCTTTCATCTCGGAGACAAACTGGATGAAAGGTTTTTTTATTGGATGTAACTTTTTCCCAATATAGTTCGTCATAATAAAAAACACAATTTGTATTTTTATGAAAGCAACAGCACTTATTTTAATTTTTTCAGGTTTGATGGGCACAAACAGATGCTCTTCTGAAATTAAAATAGATTTCCCGATTTTTTTAAAAGGAAATGACTTAAAAACCAAAGAAATTAAAACCAGAAACGTGAATAATCAAAGTTTACTTTTTTCTCACCAGGTATTCATTCTTAATGCTTCAGTTTAAAATAGAGTATAAAATCTAAACTCACAAAGACACAGAGAACAACGAGTTAAAAGCAAATTTTCTCTGTGTTTTTCAATGTTCTCTATGTCTCTGTTTTATAATAACAGCAGGCTATTCCATTTTTATGTTTTATCAGACAAAATATTCGTAAATAGAAGCATAAATTCCAAAACAATTCCTTTAGAAAATCAGAAAAACCGAGAGCGCTTCGAATTGCTAAATCAAAATTTCGTTATTGTTACATCAAAAAACATTATCTTTGCCATAAATTAAACAAAACAAACGATGAAGTTATTAGAAGGAAAAACAGCTTTAATTACTGGAGCTTCTAGAGGAATTGGCAAAGCTATTGCTCTTACTTTTGCGTCAAACGGAGCCAATGTTGCCTTTTCTGATTTGGCTTATGATGAAAATGCACAAAAATTAGAAAATGAGTTGATTGCTTTGGGTGTACATGCAAAAGCTTATGCTTCCAATGCAGCCTCTTTTGAAGCGGCTGAAAAATTAATAACAGATGTTGCAGCAGATTTTGGGCAGATTGATATTTTGGTAAACAATGCAGGTATTACCCGCGACGGTTTATTGATGCGTATGAGCGAAAACGATTGGGATTTGGTTATGAATGTTAACCTTAAATCTGTATTTAATCTTACCAAAGCTGTACAAAAAGTAATGCTGAAACAACGCTTTGGTTCCATCATAAATATGAGTTCTGTTGTCGGTAGATCCGGTAACCCTGGTCAATCTAACTATTCAGCCTCTAAAGCAGGAATCATTGGATTTACAAAATCAATTGCTCAGGAATTAGGTTCTCGTAATATACGTTGCAATGCAGTTGCGCCAGGTTTTATCGAAACCGAAATGACGGCACAACTTCCTCCTGAAATCAAGGAAACCTGGATTAAAGACATTCCTTTAAGACGTACCGGAAAACCCGAAGATGTTGCCAACCTTTGTTTATTTCTTGGGTCTGACCTTTCTTCTTATATTAGTGGACAGGTTATCAATGTTTGCGGTGCAATGAACACTTAAAGAAATTTCAATTATTAGTAAAGCTAAGCGATTGAACTAATAATAATTTTTCAACTTATTAATCATCAACGGTTAAACGTTAACCAAAAACCAATACCCAATTGAATATCACTACAGAATATCCAGCATGGTTAATTGTTTTTTGCATAATTGTTGGAATAGCATATTCTGCTATCTTATATTACAAAAACAAAAGGAATGAATTCTCGCCATTATTTAATAAAGTAATGGCTTTTCTTCGTTTTCTGGCAATATTTTTTCTAGCTTTTTTGCTGCTTTCACCTATGCTTAAAACCATTACGCATAACAACGAAAAGCCTATCATCATTTTCGCTCAGGATAATTCACAATCGATCTTGCTCAATAAAGATTCAGCTTTCTATAAAACTGAATACAAGCAGAATATCGAAAAAATGCTGGATGTACTCCGTAAAAAATATGAAGTTAAAAGCTTTAGTTTTAACGACAACGTAAAGGAAAATCTTAATTTTCAATACAACGGTAAACAAACAGATATCTCCGTTCTGTTTGAAGAATTGATTACCAGGTATACCAATCGCAATGTGGGAGCCATTATACTTGCAAGCGATGGTATTTACAACAAAGGGAACAATCCTTTGTATATAACGGATAAATTAAAAACAGCAATTTATACACTGGCACTCGGAGATACTACTATCCGAAAAGACTTGCTGGTTCAAAAAGTAAATTATAACCGCATCACCTATTTAGGAAACGCTTTCCCCATCGAAGTAATTGTAAATGCTAACAAAGCTAAAGGTTTATCCGCTAATCTGAAAATTATTCATGGCCAAAGTGAAATCTTCAAAAAAACGATCAATTTTTCGAGCGATCAATATATTGAAACAATTAATCTTACTGCCCAAGCTAAAGAAGCTGGATTGCAACAATACTCCGTCATTATTTCGCCCATAAATGATGAAGTTACATTAACAAATAATCGAAAAGACATATTTGTAGAGGTATTGGATGCACGTCAAAAAATATTAATACTGGCGGCAAGCCCTCATCCCGATATTTCAGCCATAAAACAAAGTCTGGAAGGGAATCGGAATTATGAGGTAGAAGTGGCCCTGGCAAATGATTTCACGAAACCGATAGCTGATTATAATCTTTTGATACTTCATCAATTGCCCTCCATTAATTTTGCTTCAACTAAAATTTTTACAGATATTCAAAAAACCAATATACCAGTACTGTATATTCTAGGGACACAAACGAATATCTCTCAATTTAACAGCTTTAACAGTGGATTAAATATAAGTGCAAAGAATCAAAATCTGAACGATGCCCTCCCCTATCTTTCGTCTGATTTTCCATATTTTACCCTCAGCGAAGAATGCCGCAAAATGCTACTGAACTTTCCTCCATTAAACTGTATTTATGGCAATTACAAAATGCCTCCTTCAGCTGAGCCCTTTTTAATTCAAAAAATCGGGAATGTAATCAGTAATCAGCCATTGGTTCTTTTTAATCAATCACTTGGAACCAAATCTGGCATCATTTGTGGAGAAGGTTTATGGAAATGGAAGCTGGCAAACTATTCGCAAAAAAATAATTCAGAAGCTTTTGATGAAATTATCACTAAAATTATTCAATACCTTGCCGTAAAAATTGAAAAAGGCTTATTTAAGGTTATTAACAATCATGCATTCAACGAAAATCAGAATATAGAATTTGATGCTGAATTGTACAACGAGAGCTACGATCTTGTAAATGAGAGTACTATTGACATATCCATAACGAATAGTTCAGGTAAAAAATTTCCATATCAATTTAATAAAACATCCAATGCTTATCAATTGAATGCAGGGATTTTTCCACAAGGGAATTACAAATATCAGGCAATTGTAAAGCTTAAAAACAAAACGCTTACTAAAAACGGTGAATTTACAGTTATGCCAATGGATGCAGAATTTTCAAATACGGTTGCCAATCATCAATTGCTTTATAATTTAGCTAAAAAAAATGGGGGCGAAATGTGCTATCCCAATCAAACAGAAAAATTAACCCATTTGCTTCAAAATCGGGAGGACATTAAAGTTGTGAGCTATACTCAAAAACGCTTCAATGATTTTGTAAATCTTTATTTTATTTTCTTTATTATAATTGCATTGCTGTCAGCTGAATGGTTTTTACGTAAACGAAACGGAGGCTATTAATATGTTCTTCATCGTTTCAAAAATACTTTCCTATCTGCTCAATCCATTATTCTGGATATTCAGTTTATTGATTTTAGCTTATTTTCATAAAAATAAAACAATTGGACGGAAACTATTGTTGATTTCGTTGATTGCATTTTATTTGTTTTCCAATCGTTTTATTTGTGATGAATTTATCCGGAGATGGGAAGTTGATTATCCTGAAAATACAAGCTTTCATGATGAATTTGATGTAGGCATCGTTTTAGGTGGACAAATTGTAAATTATGATTCTCAAAAAGCAAGGTTAATATTCAAAGATCAAGCCGACAGACTTTTACAAGCAGTGGATTTGTACAAACAAGGAAAAATAAAGAAAGTATTGCTTACAGGCGGACCAGGACATTTGATTTACAGAGACCAATTTGAAGCCAGTTTTATGAAGACTTATCTTCTTAAATTGAATATACCTGAAAATGACATTATGGTTGATTCTATTTCGGACAATACTTATCAAAATGCTGTTTTTTCAAAGAAATTACTTGATGGTCTGTATCCAACTGGAGGAAAGTATCTTTTGATTACATCCTCCCTTCATACGCGAAGATCAATTGCCATCTTCAATAAAGCCTGCTTGAATGTTACAGCCTTCCCTTGCAGTAAAATCACAGGTAAACGGCTTTATAATTTCGATCACCTTTTTATGCCTCATCTCAATAGCTTTGAGTACTGGAGAGATTTGATGCACGAATGGGTGGGTTTTATTGTTTATAGAATTATGGGATACTTGTAATTCAATTAGGAATGAGGAATTAGGAATGAGGAATTAGGAATGAGAAATTAGGAATGAGGAATTAGGAATGAGGAATTAGGAATGAAAAATAATGATTGATAAATGATGAATGAATAAAATATTAATAACATTACAAACTTTATAATTACAATGGCCGAAATAATTTTTATTTTTATAATCGCAATACTGGTATTTGATTATTTACTTGAGCGTTTGCTCGATTATCTAAACAGCACTTACTGGAGCAACGAAATACCCAAAGAGCTTGAAGGAATTTACGATGCAGAGAAATACAAAAAATCTCAGGATTATCAAAAAGTGAATCAAAAGTTTTCACTTTTAACTTCCAGTTTGTCGTTTATCGCAATGTTACTTATGATTTTATTAGGGGGTTTTGCAATAGTTGATGAATTTGCAAGGCAATTTACCTTGAATCCAATTCTTCTGGCTTTATTATTTTTTGGCATCATCGGATTTGTTACGGATCTTTTTTCAACACCATTTACGATTTATGATACATTTGTGATAGAACAAAAATTTGGCTTTAATACCACTACTGTTAAAACATTTGTACTCGACAAATTGAAAGCTTGGTTGTTGGCCCTGGTGCTTGGAGGCGGTTTATTAGCATTATTTGTATTGATATACACCGCAACTGGTAATAATTTCTGGTGGATAGCATGGCTGAGTTTAAGTTTAGTAACAGTATTTTTTACCATGTTTTATTCCAACCTGATAGTACCTTTGTTCAATAAACAAACGCCCTTAGAAAATGGTGAATTGCGGGATGCTATACATGCATTTGCCTCAAAAACAGGTTTTCAACTTAAGAATATATTCGTAATTGATGGCTCCAAGAGGTCAAATAAAGCCAATGCCTATTTTACAGGTTTAGGTGCTAAAAAACGGATAGTTTTGTACGATACTTTGATAAAAGACCATACTACCGAAGAGTTGGTTGCTGTTTTGGCTCATGAAATAGGTCATTACAAAAAGAAACATTCCATTCAAGGCATGATCATCTCATTATTAGAAACAGGATTGATGCTATTTATACTTTCTTGGTTTATCGGAAAATTCAATCAGGATTTGGGATTAGCCTTGGGTGTGAAGCCAAGCTTTCACATTGGAATTCTTGTTTTTGGGATGTTATACAGTCCCCTTTCGCTCATATTGGGGCTGGCATTAAATATACTCTCACGTAAACACGAATACCAGGCTGATAGATTTGCAGGAGAAAATTACGATACTGAAGCTTTAAAAAATGCATTAAAGAAATTATCTGTAAATAATCTGAGCAATTTGAAGCCTCATCCGGCTTATGTTTTCTTTCATTACTCTCATCCGACCTTATTACAAAGAATAGCCGCTTTAAATAAAATCAATAAACAATAAAAAAATGAAGGTTTTTTTTGATAAAATACTAAAACTATTAAAATTCGTTTTTTTGAAATGCGTTGCATTCCTGAAATTCGTTTTCTATGTTCCTAAAAAATGGCCCAAATACCAAAAAATCCTGCTTCGGATAGCCCATGTATTGGTCATTATTTTTCTTTTTTTGGGTTTATTGGATATGAATTTTTTATGGATGTTTGGCAAATCGCCCAAATTGAGTCAAATCAACGACCCTCAACAAAAAACAGCCTCTGAACTTTATGCTGCTGATGGAAAAATGATAGGCAAGTATTTTGATGAGAACCGTACTCCTATTAAGCTCAATGAAGTTTCTCCCATGCTGATAAAAACGCTTATTTATACTGAAGATGTTCGCTTTTATGAGCATCACGGCATTGACTTGAAAGCTACTTTTTCTATCCTCTGGTATATGGCAAAAGGAGAAAAAAGAGGAGGCAGTACGATTACCCAGCAATTGGTTAAGAATCTTTTTAAAACGCGCAATAACTATTCAAGAGGTTTGCTGGGCTATATTCCTGGTGTTAAAACCTTCATATATAAAGCCAAAGAATGGATTACGGCGCTTAAAATTGAATTGTTTTACAGCAAAGATGAAATCTTATGTATGTATTTCAATACTGTTGATTTTGGCAGTAATGCGTATGGAATTAAAACAGCTGCAAGAACTTTTTTCAATACAAAACCTTCGCAACTTAATTTTGAACAATCGGCCTTATTGGTTGGAATGTTAAAAGCTCCAACTTATTACAGCCCTATTTCACATTCAGATAGAGCACTCGAAAGACGCAACATTGTCTTGGGTCAATTATTAAAATACAAAATGATTGCTCAAACAGAATTTGATTCCCTCAGTAAAATTCCAATTCTTCTCAATTATAGCGTTGAAAATAATTACGACGGTAAAGCACCCTATTTTAGAGAAGCTGTAAGTAATTATTTAAAAACATGGTTGAAAGAAAAAGAACTCAATTTATATGATGACGGATTAAAAATATATACTACCCTGGATTTGGGAATGCAGCAATATGCCGAGGAAGCGATGAAAGAGCATTTTAACAGACTTCAGAAACGTTTTTTTCAGCATTGGGAGGGCGAAAATCCATGGCGTAAAGAAAATGGGGAAGAGATTCCTGACTTTGTGGATAAAATTGTTGTAAAAACCAATCATTACAAAGAATTAATCAAATTATATCCCAATCAGAAAGACTCGGTAGACTATTATCTGAATCGGGCGAGGATGATGCGAGTATATACTTATAAAGGCGACAGAGATACCCTTTTAAGTACGATAGATTCTATTAAATACTACAACACTTTGCTTCACGCCGGTTTTATTACAATGGATCCTTTCAATGGTTATGTGAAGACTTACATCGGAGATGTTGATTTTAACAGTTTTAAATTCGATCATGTAATAAAATCAAAACGACAACCAGGCTCTACATTCAAAGCATTTGTATATACTGCAGCTATTGAAAGTGGTTATTCGCCCTGCGATATGCTGACGGATGTTCCTGTTACCTATAAATATACCGAAAACGGTCAAGCTAAATCATGGTCACCCAATAATGCTGACTGGAAGTTTACGGGTTCAAATGTAACCTTAAAATATGCTTTTGCAAAGTCCATCAATTCAATTGCAGTACAACTCACTCAAAAAATCGGATGGCCCAAGGTAATTGAATATGCCCATAAGCTAGGGATTAAAACCAAATTAGCAGATGTTCCTTCCGTTTGTTTAGGTTCCAGCGATGTATCATTGTTTGAATTGATTACAGCCTATTGCCCATTGATTAACGAAGGTTATAAAATTGAACCCATATTAGTCACCAAAATTACCGACAGAAAAGGCAAGGTTTTGTATGAAATGCAAGTTAAAAAAGAAAGAGTCATTACAGAAGAGACTGCTTTTTTAATGTGTCAGATGTTGCAGGGAGGTTTACATGAACCTGGAGGAACTACCCAGGCTCTTTTCGAATACGATTTATTCGCCGATAACAAAACCGATTTTGGGGGAAAAACCGGGACCTCTTCCAATCATTCAGATGGCTGGTTCATAGGTGTTACACCAGGCTTAATTTCTGCTTCCTGGGTAGGCGCCGAAAACAGGAGTGTTCATTTCAGAACCTCCGAATTGGGCGAAGGATGCAAAACAGCACTTCCTGTATATGGTTTATTTATGGAAAAATTATTGAAAGATCCTAAGTTTGCTGAGTACAAGAAAAAATTCGGGAAACCTAAAGTTAAGATTACCAAAAACTATAATTGCCATACATATTTTCACAAAAAAGACAGTACCATCAGCCTGGAACCCGAAGAAAAAGAAGTTATACTGAACGAATAAGATTTTTTTTTCTTCAAGCATCCTATTATTTGCAAATAATAATTAATTTTGCAAGCTTAAAAAATTAAAATTTATACTATGTTTATTAAAAAAAATAAAGTCGCTTCTTTAACCTATACATTAAGATTCGACGATGCAGAAGGTGATATTATCGAAGTAATCGACGAAAAAGATCCTGAAATTGTATTAATCGGACACGAAAATCTATTTGAAAAATTCGAAGAAAAAATCTTAAACCTTAGCACAGGTGATGAATTTGAATTCATCTTACTTCCTGATGATTCTTATGGTAATTATGATGATGACAAACTTGTAGATTTACCTAAAGAGAACTTTATGATTGATGGTGAATTCGACGAAGAAATGGTGTACGAAGGAGCTATCATCCCTATGGAAGATGAAGAAAACGACATTCACGCCGAAGCAATTGTGCTCGAAATTGACGAAGAGAATGTAAAACTCGATTTTAATCATCCCCTTGCCGGAGAAACCTTGCATTTCAAAGGAAATATTCTTTTGGTAAGAGATGCTACTGAAGAAGAAATTAAATTCGGTGATGTAACTGAATAATAATAACTTAAATACATAAAAAAAAAGAGAACTTGTTGAAAGTTCTCTTTTTTTTTATTCAGTTACGGTTGCCTTTTTTGTAGTTTTTTTAGCAGGTTTAGGCTCTACTATTGCATCGATAGGTTTTTGTGCCGCTATACCTGTAAGGATTTTTTTCTTATTTTTAGGTCTTTTAATGCCCGAAGAACCCAGAATAATCTTTCCTCTTTTAGTTTTTTTATCGCCTTTTCCCATAATTCAATTATTTAAGTATTAATTCGTTTATTATAATATTTTGTAAAATTACACAATTTAAACCAAACTTCCGAAAGTATTTGAAATTTATTTCTTTATAACTTCTATTTCAATCTAAGTAAAATGTAAAATCTTATCATTGGAAATATCGATTTCTTATAAAATTATTTACGGTTACTCCATTTAGTGAAATATGAATACCCGAATCAAAAAAAAAATCAATATTATTTCCAATCCTTTTTCAATAAAAAATCTTCCTTTACAAGTTCAGCCATTCTGATAACATTTGTAATCCAGTTTAATTTAATATCAAGGGCTTCTTCTTCTTCTAATTGCCATTTTAAAGCTGATTGGCGCATTTTTTCAGAAAGATAAAATACCGACATGGCTGCTGAAACTGATATATTGAAACTTTCTGTAAATCCATACATTGGGATTTTTACATAAGCATCGGCATGCTGTAATGCAATATCAGACAATCCTTCTCTTTCTGTTCCAAAAACCAATGCTATTTTATTGTCAATTGGTAAATCCTGAATCATGACATCATTTTTATGGGGAGAAGTGGCTACAATTTTATAGCCTTTGGCCTTTAAGACCTTATAAGCTTCAAGTGTATTGTGTTCACTGCTATTGTATCTATGCATAGTTAACCATTTAGCAGAGCCCAGTTCAACATCAGGATTGATTTCGTAAGGGTTGAGGTTTTCGATAATATGAACATCCTGTATCCCAAAACAATCACAGCTTCTTAATACGGCACTCGCATTTTGTGATTGATAAATATCTTCCAAAACAACGGTTAAATAGCGTGTACGAGCTAAAACAATCTCATTGATTCTTGTTTGCTTGTTGTCGGAAACAAAATTACAAAGGTAGGTGTACATTTCTTTTTTTTGCTCCAGATTGAGTTTATTCATGGCTTGAGTTTTCTTAGTTATTTAGTTTTCTTAATTTCTGAATACTTTAAAATAAATCGATAAGGTAATAGGGCATCTTCTTTTGCATAAGCTATGCCTATACGTGAGGAGATCAATATATTTTCCTCATTCACATCCAGCTGTTTATCTTCTATCCAGATTTGATGGCCTTGTAAATCAGTTCCCGAGAGGGAATAATGAATGCCTAATGCTTTGCAAAGTTTTCCCGGCCCATTGATTGGATATTTCAAGAGGTCTGATTGCTTGCATCTTTTTTTGATTGCTTCAATTCCATCTATAGGTACCATTGCACGAATTAAAACAGCATGAGGAATGCCCTTTACATTGGTCACAACATTAAACAAGGAATACATACCATAGCATAAATAAATATAAGCCAGGCCTCCTTGATGATACATAACTTCGGTTCGTGGGGTCCGTCTATCGCCATAAGCATGAGATGCTTTGTCGGTAATACCTGCATAAGCTTCTGTCTCGGTGATAATACCTGAAGTTAGTACACCATCAATAGAGGTGAAAAGGTATTTTCCCAATAAATCCTTTGCAATTTGAACTACATCTTGCTGTACATAAAAAGATTCAGGAAGTTTCATTTTGATAATTATTGAATATCAATTTATTAACGTACATTTTTATAATGCTGGCTTTGTATTTTTTGCTTTATCTCCCCCATTCATATTCCATATCCCCAACTTTACGGATTTTATCATTGTCGAGTAACCATTGTAAGACTTTAATAATTTTATCCTCATCATATTCGATGGTTTGAACCAATGCTTCTACAGTATGCTTATTGGTTTTCAACAATGGTTTTAATTGTTGGAGAATAGTATCAAATTCATATTCATTGAGTTCCATTTTATTGCGTTCGATACAAACATCACAATTACCACAACGTTTGGAATTGCATTCACCAAAATATTCCAACAAAAATTGGTTGTGGCATTTGGCTGGAGTATCCACATATTCTTTCACAGCTTCAATGCGTTTAAGGGCATTTATTTTTCGGAATTCATAGGTTTCTTTCGACAAGAAAATACTATTTGTATCTATTCTTTCAATTGAATACGTAATAAAAGGTTTGTTTCTTTGTGGAACATAATTAAGTACCTGCATTTTTACCAATAAATTCAACATTTTTTGAACTTTTTCCACATCTGTATTGCTGCGCTTGGCAATCTCCACTTCGCTGATTCTGACAAAATCATTAAAAACACCACCATACGACCGAAGTATTATTTTAATAAAATTATCTGTCGTTGGGTTCTCGATCTGAAAACGATACAAGTCTTCTTTCCCGATGGTAAAATGAATAACAGAAGATTGATTGCTATCTTCGTTGAGTACAATATATCCTTCTTTTTCGAGAAATTTCAACGAATTATAAGCATTCAAAATATTGAAACGATACTGATCACAAAAATCGCGTAAATCAAACTCAAAACGCTGATCCTTACCACTTCCCAATGGAATCTGGAAATAATTGCTAAGGGCCTGATAAACATCTTTGATATACTCTTTTTCGGGATAAGCGTTCTGATAGTTTTGATCAAGGGCCAATACATCGGCATTATCAAATAAAACTACAGCAAATGCAGGCAGTTCATCTCTTCCGGCCCTGCCCGCTTCCTGAAAATAAGCTTCCAATGAATCCGGTAAATCCAGATGGGCCACAAAACGCACATCAGGTTTATCAATTCCCATTCCAAATGCATTGGTAGCAACTATGATACAGTTGGAACTCTGTGCCCAGATTTTTTGTTGTTCGTTGCGGATTTTAGTATCCAGTCCAGCGTGGTAATAGGCAGCTTTAATGCCATTTTTGTTCAAGAAATTGGCAATTTCAATTGTTTTTTTACGGCTCCTTACATAAACAATGCCACTTCCTTTTTGCTTGTGGATGAGCCGAAGTAGTCGGGATTGCTTATCGTCAGATTGAATGACAAAATAAGTCAGGTTTTTACGTTCAAAACTTTTTTGAAATACATTCCTTTGCTTGAATTCCAATTTATTTTGAATATCTTCAACTACTTCGGGAGTGGCAGTAGCTGTAAGGGCAAGCAAGGGAACATTTTGCATAAGTGCTTTGATATCAGCAATTTTCAAATAAGGTGGCCGAAAATCATAACCCCATTGAGAAACACAATGGGCTTCGTCAACAGCAATGAGATTCACTTTCATCTTTTTAAAATGCTCACGGAATACATCCGTCTGCAAACGCTCAGGCGATACATACAGCAATTTTATATCACCATATACAGCATTGTTGAGTATAATTGCAATTTCGTTGGGGTGCATACCCGAATAAATTGCTTTTGCATTGATTCCTCTTTTGCAGAGATGTTCCACCTGATCTTTCATCAACGCAATCAAAGGAGATATCACCACACAGATACCGGGCAGCATCAGGGCTGGTATTTGAAAGCATAAGGATTTTCCTCCACCCGTAGGTAGCAATGCCAATGTATCTTTCCCATCCAACACAGATTGAATAATTTCTTGCTGCATGGGTCGAAAATGACTATAACCCCAGTATTTTAACAATATACTTTTCAAAGGAAAATACTATATGATGATTCGTTTTTTTTACGAAGATAGTATTTTTTTTACAGCTTTTGCTAATAAAATATATGTTATTTAGTTTGTTTTACTTAATATTATTTATATTTTTGAAATCTAATAATTTATACAAAATATGAAAAAAACAGTACTTAGTTTTCTGCTTGTTTTTTCAATCAGCATTTTTGCACTTCATTGTCAAAACATTCAATTAATTACCTATAATCTCCGCTACGAAAACAATTATGATGGCGATAATGCATGGAGATTGCGCAAAGACAAGATTGCTGAAATGCTTAGGTTTTACGATGTGGATATCATTGGTATTCAAGAAGGCCTGACAACCCAAGTAGCTTATCTTGACAGTTGTTTACCGCAATACCATCATATAGGAATTGGCAGAGATGACGGGAAGACCCAGGGTGAATACAGTGCTATTTTTTACAAGAAAGATAAGTATGAAGTGATACAAAGTGCTAGCTTCTGGCTTTCGGAAACGCCTGATTCGGTTTCTAAAGGATGGGATGCAGCTTGTATTAGAATTTGCACCTATGCATTGTTCAAAAATAAAAAAACACACGAGAAGTTCTGGATTTTCAATACCCACTTTGACCATATTGGCGAAACAGCTCAAAAGAACAGTTCAAGATTAGTCATCGAAAAAATTAAAAATCTCAATATAGAAAACCACCCCCTCGTTTTGATGGGCGATTTTAATATGTCTCCTGAAAAAGAACCCATACAATATATTTCCTCCAAATTGAAAGATGCAAAGTATTTGTATCAAAAAGAGGTTGACAAGTATGAAGGTACATTCAATGCTTTCGAATTTTGCAAACCCCTAACTTTAAGAATCGACTATTTTTTTCTCAACAAATATAACGTTATCAAATACAGGGTATTGACAGATTCTTATCAATGTAAATACTTATCTGATCATTTGCCAGTTTTTGTAGAATTAAAATAATTATCATGTTCAAAATCTAATAATATAATGCAATTTATTATGAAAAGACCTATCCGAATTTTTGTATTTCTTTTTGCCTTTCTACTGTCAAGTATTGGACATTCTCAGACTAAAGCTGTATTTATGGTGTCCACTGCCCATTTTGATTCTCAATGGAACTGGACGGTCCAAGCTTCCATTAAGGACATGGTAAAAAAAACCTTACTCGATAATTTTGCATTATTTAGAAAATACCCTACCTATAAATTTAATTTTGAAGGTGCTATTAAATATATGTGGGCAAAAGAGTACTATCCAGAATATTATGATACTTTAAAGTATTACATTGCTCAAAACAGATGGCATATTACCGGAAGTTCGATGGATGCGACGGATGTTATATTACCATCTCCTGAGTCTTTTTTCAGGAATATATTATTGGGTCAGAATCATTACAAAAAAGAATTTGGAAAAAAAAGCTATGATATTTTCTTGCCTGATTGTTTTGGTTTTGGCTATACCTTGCCAACGATAGCCAAACATTGTGGCTTATTAGGATTTTCATCTCAAAAACTCTCCTGGGGTTCCTCTGTAACAGTACCTTTTGATTTTGGGATATGGCAAGGAGTAGATGGATCTCAAATTATGGCGGCCCTTAATCCAGGAGGATATACTACAAAAATCACGACAGATTTGAGCAATAGCAGCAGCTTGTTAACTACGGTAAATAATATGGGAACATCCAGCGGTCATTATGTAGCTTATCGTTATTATGGAACCGGAGATCAGGGAGGTTCACCTGATTCTACTTCAGTATTATGGCTTCAAACGAGCATCAACGGTTCAGGACCGCTGAAAATTTTAGCTGCTGCTTCCGATTCGTTGTACCAAAGTTTCTCGACAGCTCAATATCCTGATTTTACGCTTTACAATGGTGAGTTATTAATGGCAACACATGGTACCGGATGCTATACTTCACAAACAGCCATGAAACGCTGGAATCGCAAAAATGAATTATTAGGAAGTGCTTGCGAACGCAGTGCTGTTATAGCTCAATGGTTGGGCGGTTTAACATACCCCGCCAATGAACTGAATCAAAACTGGACAAAATTAATCTGGCATCAGTTTCATGATGATTTAACCGGTACCAGTTTGCCAGCTGCCTATACTTTTTCATGGAACGATGAAGTAATTTGTCAAAACGAATTTGCCACTACCATGACCAATGCTTCGGGTGGAGTTATCAAAGGGCTCAACACACTAACCCAGGGGAATGCTATTGTTGTTTACAATCAACTGTCTATCCAAAGAGAAGACATCGTTGAAGCCTATATTTCAGCATCCACTTCACCCAATTATATCAGAGTTTACAATGCATTGGGGATAGAAGTTCCTGCTCAAATACTATCATTTGCAAATGGCAAACTTAAATTTATTTTTGCAGCCACTGTCAAACCCATGAGTTATGAAGTGTTTGATGTAAGGACATCGGCAACACCTTCTGCTTTTACTACAAGTCTGGTGGTAAGCAATACCAATATCGAAAATGCCATTTATAAAATTACCATCAATTCCAGTGGCGATGTTTCATCTATACAGGATAAAAGATACAGCAACAAAGAGTTACTGAGCACACCTATCAGGCTGGGTATGTTTACCGACCAATCCAATACCTGGCCTTCCTGGGAAATTCTTTACAATGCCATTAATGTTACGCCCCAAAATTATGTAGACGGTACACCTTCGTTTAGCATTGTTGAAAATGGCATTTTAAGAGTATCCCTTAAAATTACAAGAATAAAAAATGGCTCAACATTTGACGAACACATTCGCTTAACGAATTGGGGACCCAAGGAGAGAATCGATATTGTGAACGATGTAAACTGGCAAACAAAAAACGCTTTACTAAAAGCAATATTTCCTTTATCGGTATCAAATCCAATGGCAACATATGATTTGGGATTAGGTGCTATTCAACGTTCTAACAATACTTCCTCCAAATATGAGGTTCCTGCCCAACAATGGGCTGATATAACAAATGCTGACAGTTCTTATGGCGTTTCGGTATTCAACGATTGTAAATATGGCTGGGATAAACCGGCAAACAATACACTTCGTTTAACGCTTATCCATACACCTGGTGTAAGTTCAAATTTTACGTATCAACAAAATCAGGATTTATACAAACAAGTATTTACCTATGCTTTGTATGGACACAATGCAAAATATTCCGATGCCAATACCGTATGGGAAGCCGACAAATTAAACCAGCCCTTGATTGCCTTTGAATCGCCCAAACATTCGGGTAATTTAGGAAAAAGTTTTTCCATAGCCAGTGTGAGTAGCAATCAGGTTGCCATTAAAGCATTCAAGAAAGCAGAAAACACCGATGATATCGTCGTGAGGGTATATGAAACCAAAGGGCAAGCAGCCAACAATATCAGCATAAAATTTTGTACTACAATACTATCAGCCAATGAATTAAACGGAATTGAAGAAGTAATAGGAACTGTTAATTATTCGGGAGACTCCTTAAGTTTTAATATGACTCCATTTCAACCCAAGACTTTCAGTGTTAAACTTGCGCCTACTACAAATCCTGTTGTTTTGCCGATAAGCCAACCAATTCAGCTATTTTATGGTGATGATGCAATTACGTATGATACTACCAGACTGGATGGAGATTTTGATGGAAACAAAATCACTTATCCTGCAGAATTACTGCCCGATACCATTTTTGCAGACGGAATTGCATTTAAAATGGGGCCTAAATATACTACGGCTAAAAATATTATTCGTTGCAATGGCAATAAGATTCCTTTAAATCATAGCATTCCCTTTAAAAAACTGTATTTGCTTTGTGCATCTTCATCTGGCGATCAGCAAGCCATTTTTTATGTGAATGGTATTCCCGATACATTGAAAATCCCCTATTTCTCCAACTTTTTAGGTCAAGCAGGTGGTAAATATTCCAGCAGTTTTTTCAAAACAGATAATACAGCCTGGGTTGGAACGCATAGGCACAATGGGCTTACAAATATCAACGAACCCTATTCTTTTGTTTATTTATTTAAACTCTGCATTCCTATCCCTGCGAATGCAACAGAATTAATTTTACCAGTAAACAATAAGGTGGCTGTTTTTGCTGCAACATTGGCAAATAACGAAAATGATGATATCATTGTTGCAAGTGACATATTGGATATACCAGCACAGGATACTATAATTACAAGCAGTTGTAACAAAAACAATACGTTGAACAAAACAGCAACGGGCTCTGGACAATGTGCAACCACCGAAACGCCTGCCATGGGAATTGATGGAGATGAGGCAACAAAATGGTGTCACAATGTGGCTGGAAGTAAATGGCTGGAAGTAAATATGGGCGATTCTCTAGAAATCTGCAGATGGAGAGTAGTTCATGCCGGAAGCGAATCAACCAACTATATTACGAAAGATTTTCAGCTGCAAAGAAAAAACGGAAGCAATTGGATTACCATTGATTCTGTGGTTGGGAATACATCAAATATTACGGACAGATCTTTTACGCCATGCAGTGCTCGTAACGTAAGATTAGTAGTTAGTAATTCGGGCAGCGATAATGCTGCACGTATTTATGAATTTCAGGTTTTTGGAGTTGAAAATCACAATGCTCCTTTCGGAAACATCCAACATATTCCAGGAGTAGTTGAAGCCGAAAATTTTGATTTAGGCGGTGAAGGTATTGCTTATCATGACAGTGATATTGTTAACCAAGGAAATCAATACAGGCCAACAGAAGGTGTGGATATAGAAGTTTGCTCGGAAGGTGGTTATGACGTTTACAATACCAATACAGGAGAATGGATGCTATATTCAATATTTGTTGACACTACAGCAACGTATCAGTTACAGGCCCGTTTAAATACTTCTGGCAATACTGTAAAATTCCATTTTGAGATAGATGGTGTTGACAAAACGGGTGTTTTTTCGATATCCAATACTGGCAACTGGGCCATCGTCTCTAAAAACGTTTACCTTACTGTAGGACTTCACACTTTTAAGGTATATATCAACCAAAGTACAAACAACCTGAGTTTTAACAAATTTACCTTTCTGCAGTCAAATTCAATACAAAATGGCAATGGCGACGGTTTAAGTGCATCCTATTATAACGGAATCAATATGGATACCCTGAAAATAAGCAGGATAGATACTACCATCAACTTCGATTATTTACAATCTACATTAGGAGCTAACATAAACCCGACAAATTTTTCAACAAAATGGTTAGGCAAAATAGAACCAAGATTTAACGAAATCTATACTTTGTATTTATCATCCAATCAAGGAATGAGATTATGGATTGACAACCAGCTAATTATTGATAAATGGAACAACAATGCTTACAATACTTCTACTTATCAAATTCCATTCAATGAATGGCAAAAATATGATATTCGTATTGATTATTTTAATACAAACACCAGCCATAATGCAAACTGTTTGTTGGGTTGGAGCAGTGCCAATCAATGGGCTGAAGTGGTTCCAAAATCGCAACTCTATTCACTGATGAGTAATCTTTCGGAAAATGACAGCAAACATTTCAAAATTTATCCCAATCCTGTGACGCAGGATTATTTTACAGTTGATTTAAATGCATTCAGCCAGAACGAAGAATTTACAATTAGTTTATTTGATTTGCAGGGAAGGCAATTGTTTGTAAAGAAATTAAACGGGAATTCAAAATTTGACATTCCAACAAAAAATATCCACAAAGGAATGTATAACATTACATTAAAGAGCAAATCCAGCTATTTTATTGAAAAAATAATTATTCAGTAAACTTTTATTGTTTAACGACTTAATAAAATAAAAAAAACAGTCAGGAAGTTTTCCAGACTGATTTTTTTTGCTTAGATTTTGATAGAATTATTACAAAAAATCCTATTCTAGTAGTTCTCAGCTTTTATTTCAAAATAAGACTGAGGATGGTCGCAAACAGGGCAGTTCATCAAAGCTTTTTCACCATAATGAACATGTCCGCATTGGCGGCATACCCACATTACTTTGGTATCTTTTCTGAAAACTTTTTCTGTTTCAAGGTTGTTCAATAATTTTTTGTAACGCTCTTCATGTTCTTTTTCGATGGCAGCAATCAGTTTGAACGACATGGATACTTTTTTAAAGCCTTCTTCTTCGGCAATTTTTGAAAAAGCAGGATACAAATCTACCCATTCTTCGTGTTCGCCTTCGGCAGCAGCTTTAAGATTTTCGGCTGTGGTAGCAATCATTCCGGCTGGATAAGAAGCTGTAATTTCAACAACACCGCCTTCCAAATAGCGGAAAAAGATTTTTGCATGTTGCTGTTCCTGCATGGCTGTTTCTTCAAACATAGCAGCTATTTGTTCATAGCCTTCTTTTTTGGCTTGTTTAGCAAAAAACTGATAACGGTTTCTTGCCTGCGATTCGCCTGCAAATGCTTTTAGCAGGTTTTTTTCTGTTTTTGTCCCTTTTATGCTCATGATATAATTTTTTTAATGAAACAAAAATAATCATTAATTTTGGAAAAAAATATGAATTCATGGAATTAGTTTTTGCCACCAACAACCTACACAAAATCAAAGAAATAAGTCCTTTAATACAAAATAATTTTCATTTGCTGAGCCTCAGCGACCTCAATTTCTTTGATGAAATTCCCGAAACACAAGACAGTTTAGAAGGGAACGCTTCACAAAAGGCTGAAACTATTTTCAATAAGTTTGGCAAGAATTGTTTTGCCGATGATACAGGACTTGAAATAGAAGCCCTCGATGGTGAACCCGGTGTTTATTCGGCACGTTATGCCGGCGAAGGCTGCAGTTTTCAGGATAATATCGACAAAGTATTACAGAAAATGCAAGGTATCAGTAATCGCAAAGCCCGTTTTCGAACAGTTATATCACTGATACTGGATGGAAAAGAATACTTTTTTGAAGGATGTGTAAATGGGAAAATACTCACCGAAAAACATGGCAATGATGGCTTTGGCTACGATCCAATTTTTATGCCCGATGGATTTTCAATTTCTTTTGCCGAAATGACGCTTGAACAAAAAAATCAAATCAGTCATAGAAGTTTAGCAGTGGGTAAATTGGTTGCATTTCTCAATAAAGCTTAAACATACAATCGTATTCCCTCCTATTCAGAATAATGATTTTTGCTACAAAATATTAGAAATCAAATTTTCACAAGTTTAAATTACAACTACCAGAGTACCGTAAGATGTCCCAATCGGCGATAATACACGCCATCTTCACCGATAGCTATGATAGAATAAACATAAACGCCTTCAGGCACTACTTCTCCTGAAAATTTTCCATCCCATCCATTATTAAAATCATTGGTTTCAAACAGGAGATTGCCCCATTTATTAAAAATAATCAGATGGAAGGTTTCGATATGAGTACAAGGTACAAAAAAGAAATCGTTGAGTCCATCTCCATTGGGTGTAAACGAATTAGGGACGTATAAAGTTGAAACGCCTTTAACTTTTATCTTGATACAAGCCGTATCATAGCAATTATTATTATTTGAAGCTACGACACAATAAAGAACATCCACAACAGGGTACATTATCATAGAATTAGTTGAATTACCATTGTTCCATAGCAGACTGAGCCCACCCGAAGCAGTTAAAACCACAGAATCTCCTATCATAATAGTATTGGATGATGCTTTTACAGAGGCAATGGGTGTGGGAAGAACGGTAACCATTGCTGTATCTTTAGCAGCACATCCTGCTATGGTATAATAAACAGAATAAGAAGAAGTCGCAGGAGGCAAAACATTGATTGAGGCTGTGTGTTGATTGCCAACTGACCAGATGAAACTCCCACCTCCTACTGATGGAATTGCATTTAGCTGAACCCTGTTTCCTGAACAGATCGTCGGTTTATTTATTCCTACAGTTAAATTTAGTGGGTTATCAGGTAAAACAACATTGGTGTCCAGCCTGCATTCATTGGTATCAACAATAGAAATTGAATAATTTCCAGCTACAAGATTTTGAATAGTGGAAGTTGTATCTCCATTCATCCATAAATAGGTAAAGGGAGCTGTACCATTGACGGGCAAGACCTTTATACTTCCATTGTTTCCTCCTTTACAACTTATACTTGATGTTGTAATGGAAGGGAATAATTCCAAATTCGATATTTGCACACTCGTAGAAGCCGTCTGCAAAAGGGCATCTTTGACAATTACCGTATAAGTACCAGCACATAAACCTGTTACAGCAGCAGTTGTAGTTAATTGCTGATCATTCCAATGGTAAGTATAGGGGGGCTGGCCACCGGAAGCTGTAACCACTGCTTTTCCAGTGCAAGTTATGATAGGAGGAGGAATGCAGACAGCATTGCAAGTTCCATAAGTAGGAAGTGATGGTGTAGATACCCAGTTTCCCCCATCAGGTATTCTTCTGAAAGATTGCCCCACATTGCCTGAGGCTGCAGGATTTAAAGTTGTAATATAATTTTTTTTGTTTATGGGAAAATTATCGTAAGCTATCAGACCACCAGAATAACCGCAGCCTGAAACTTGAGGATTGCAGGGCAAGCAACTCATACAAGAGTTTGTTTGCGAATTCCAGGAAATTGCATCCTGAGGTACACCATTATTGTCGTAAAAAGCAAACCAGCCCCCTGCATTTGGGAACCACAACCGAATGCCACTCCCAATACAAACATGGGAAGATAAGCTTGAATTTACAATAATTTCAATGGTTTTTCCTCCGTTTTGCAACAAAAGATTTGATGGAACAGCAGCTGCTTTTATCCCCCTTATAATTACAAAACCTCTGGGAGGCACAATGGTTCCACTGGGAATTACAAAGCCACCCGGATAATTTACATTGTTGTCTTTTGAATTATTACCTAAAAAAAAGCAAGAAATATCAATAGATTGGCAAATATCAGGATTATACAATTCTATCCATTCACCCTCACATCCAGTCCCTGAAGCTTGCCCGTAGATTGAACCATCCCCAACAGAAGGTGTAAGCATTACTTCATTGATAAGAATCTTTGGGCCATTGTAAAAACATGGATTCCCATTACAAACGGTATTTATTTGGGTAGTTGTAGTAAGCGTGATTTGGGCAGTAAGTAAACCATTAAATAAAAGCAATCCCCATATACAAATGATGATATAAAATTTCCCCATGGTTTTGCATTATTTCTATGTTCACAAAAATACTAAAAATTAATACGAAATGAGAAAAAAAAATCTTTACTTTTGTAATCAAAGAAAACCTTATTATTTAAATACCTTGGGAAATAATCTGCTTCATCAAGCCGAGTTGGCAGCAAAATTTGTAAACCATACCGATCGTCATGTTTTTTTAACTGGAAAAGCTGGAACCGGGAAAACTACTTTTTTAAAACACATTATTGCTCAAACGCATAAAAAAGCTGTCGTCGTTGCCCCTACAGGGATTGCAGCCATCAATGCAGCTGGTGTTACCATACATTCATTTTTCCAGCTTCCTTTCGGAAACTTTGTACCTGTAAGCTTAGGTGCAGGAACTCCTTTGTATTTTAAAGTGAACGATGCACAATCCATTATTAAAAACATGCAAATGCGTGATAACAAACGCAAACTCATACGGGAAATGGAATTACTGATTATTGACGAGGTAAGTATGCTGCGTGCTGATTTACTGGATGCCATGGATGCTGTATTGCGTTATGTAAGGCGTTCATCCCACCAAGCCTTTGGAGGTGTTCAGATATTATTTATTGGTGATTTACTCCAATTGCCACCGGTAGTCAAAGACAATGAATGGGAATTGCTGAGCAAGTATTACCACAGCATGAATTTTTTCGATGCAAGGGCTCTGGCTCAGAACAAACCCTTGTATATTGAACTTGATAAAATTTACCGTCAGGATGATGCTGTATTCATCAATTTACTGAACAATCTACGAAACAACACAGTTAGCAAAGAAGATGAAGCCTTGTTAAACAAATATTACTATCCTCAATTTCGTCCTTCTGCCTCAGATAACTATATTACGTTAACAACCCACAATCGTAAAGCTGCCGAGCAAAACGACAACACGCTGCATAAGCTCAATGGAAAAACCCTTACTTATGAAGCTATTATTAAGGACGAATTCAACGAAATGATGTATCCCGTTGAGAAAGAACTGGTATTGAAGACTGGTGCTCAGATTATGTTTATCAAAAATGATCCAACAGGAGAACATCTTTTTTACAATGGAAAATTAGGTATTGTCCACGAAATTACTTCTGAAAGCATAAAGGTTAAGCTTGCTGAATCCAATGATATTATTACCGTTGAGCGCTACGAATGGCAGAATGTACGCTATGTACTCAACGAACTTACCAACGAAATTGAAGAAGAAGTTATTGGAACATTTACACAATTCCCTATCAAACTCGCCTGGGCTATAACGGTTCATAAAAGCCAGGGCTTGACTTTTGAAAAAGCCATCATTGATATTGGCGAAGCTTTTGCACCTGGTCAGGTTTACGTTGCCCTTTCACGCCTTCGTTCATTGGAAGGATTGGTAATAGCATCCAAGGTAAATTTCAAGTCCTTGCATGTTGATGAAAAAGTTGCCAATTATTCAAAAACAAAAGAGCAACAAGGCGATCTGCAATCCATTGCTGAATCAGAAGCATTGTTGTATACGCAGAAATATATAACTCAATGTTTCAACTTCGAAAATCTTTACCGAAGTGCCAAATACCATTCGGATTCTTATAAAAATGAAGAGGCAAAGTCAGTAAAATATAAATACCAAAACTTTGCATCTGAATTGCTTGAAAAAATCAATGAATTGCAGCCAGTTTCCGAAAAATTCAGATTACAGTTATCCAATATTTTCAGGCAAAATTCTACCGATTCCAATCAATTGATCAAAAACCGTGTTACAGCCGGAAGAGATTATTTCATGCCAGGCTTACAGGCTGTTTCTAATTATATTTTCGATCAGATCGAAATCGTTTCTGCCGGGAAACGTGTAAAGACCTATTTAAACGAATTGTTTGATTTTGAGTTAATGGTTTACGAACAAACAAAAAAAATGTACAAAGCTGCTATTTTTGCAGATGCCCTGATGTACAATAAAATTGTATCAAAAGAAGATTTACTTAAAATCCCAATAGATCATAGCCGTTTGTATCGAATGAATGAATTGCTTTCGGGCAATGGCAAAGCTAAAAAAGATGCAACACTTCCTAAAGAGCGCAGCAATAAAGAGAAAAAAAAGAAAACTCCTAAAACTGAAAGTGCAGAAATAAAACCCAAATCGAGGGAAGAATCTTATCAATTGTATTTAAAAGGTAACGAGATTGAGGAAATTGCACGTTTGCGTAAAATGTCAGCCATTACTATCGAAGGGCATATTTCGTATTATGTTTCAAGTGGAGATATTGATATTTTAAAATTTATTTCTGAAGAAAAGCTAAAAAACATATTAGAAGTTGCCTCCGTCGTTGATTCCGATATGCTAAGCCCTATCAAAGAACGCTTGGGCAATGAATATTCCTATACAGATATCCGTTTTGCAATGGCGTATAAGAAATCAAAAACTTAGCAAAGCAACCTTTTTATAAAAACGAATGTCTTTATTGTAGTTAAATTCCCAATTTATATATATTGCAATTTTTGCTTTAAATACGATCTCAACTATGAAAATACTTAAATATTTTCTTTTTATTATAGGTGGGTTCTAAAAATTCATTTTTTTGATTTTCCCCAGACACAAAATAGAACC
>JBAXNW010000041.1:0-39930 GCA_037133555.1 Bacteroidota bacterium | reverse complement strand
CTTTCATAAACATATCATTAAAAAAACAGTCTGAAAAAACCGCACAAAACAGGAAAATAATGTTTCCCGATTCAAAATAGAGATCAAAAAAAAGGCTGTCATTTAAAACAGCCTTCTTTTCATTTATGTTGATTTTATCAACTAATTTTCTCATCAACCAGAAATCTGGCCAGCGAAAAACTACAGGTAAAAGCAGGTGAAACAGCATTTAATAAATGCAGCGTTTTACTGTCGCCTTCTACCACAAAATCCATTTCTAATTCCAGGGTCTTTTTGTTTAATAATTGAGCACGAATACCAGGACGCAACCATTCGTTGAATTTTTCTTCTTCAACAGTTTTTGTCAGTCTTTTTGCCAAACCAACAAAATGTTTGCTATTGTATTTTTTAATTTCGTTGATAGCTAACTTTCTGAAATTAAACGCATTTGTAATAAACAAAATGGCTTCGTAATAGGTAATCTGTAAAAATTCACCCAGTTTAAAATTACTGAATCCTTCATAGTTTTCTCTCCAGAATGCAGGTATGGAAGTAGGTCCTATTTTAATATGATTGTGAGAAGTAATGGTATAATGAACACCTAAGAAAGGATTTAACAAATTGGGTACAGGATAAATATTGGTATTGATGAACATATCTTTTCCGCTGTATTTCAAATAAATACCTTTAAAAGGGATGATAATCCGATTTTTTGAATATCCATAATCACGGGCAATTACATCAGCATAAAGCCCGGCAGCATTAATCAAAAAACCTACTTTAAATGTTCCATTATTGGTAGTGATAATATCATTTTTCTTTTTGATGTATTTGGTATTAAAAAAGATATCTACTTTTTGTTGAATCAGAATATCTCTCAGTTTTTGGCATACTTCAATAGGATCGACACTGGCAGTAGTTGGAGAATACAAAGCTTTTTTAAATGTTTTTGAATTGGGTTCTATTTTATACAACTCTTCTTCATCAATTAATTTGATATCTACACCGTTTTTAATACCTCTACGTTCTAATTCGTATAAAGCTTCTAATTCCGTTTCATCGTTGGCAACAACTACCTTATGGCATTCGTTCACAAAAATTCCATTGCTGTAACAAAACTCTTTCATAAGTTTGTTCCCATCAACTGTAAATTTTGCTTTCAAAGAACTGGATGTATAATAGAAACCGGCATGCAAAACACCGCTGTTTCGACCGCTGGCATGCATTGCAACATCTTCTTCTTTCTCGATAATAGCAATCGTTTTTTCAGGATATTTCTTCCGAAGTTCATATCCTATAGCCAATCCCATGATGCCTCCGCCGATAATCAGATAATCATAATCTTTAGTATTTTTAATTTCCATATTTAATATATATATAAGTATTTAATTAATTTGTTCTTCCGGGATAAACTTTAATTGCTTCTTTCAAACATTTCATTGAAGCAATTAAATCTTCCACTTTAAGCACATAACTAATTCTTACTTCATCCATTCCTTTTCCTTTGGTTGAGTAAAAACCGGTTGCAGGTGCCAACATAACCGTTTCGTTATTGTATTCAAAATCTTCCAATAACCATTGGCAGAATTTATCAGCATTGTCGATAGGTAAACGGGCCACAGCATAAAAAGCACCTTTTGGATTTGGGCAAAAGCAGCCCTCCATTTTATTGATCGCTTCAACAACAACATTGCGACGGCTGACATATTCATCAATTACTTTATCAAAATAGGATTGTGGCGTATCACAGGCTGCTTCTGATAATATCTGACCAAAAGTAGGCGGACTCAAGCGTGCCTGAGCAAACTTCATGGTTGTGGCCATTATAGCTTTATTTTTTGAAATAAAGCAACCGATACGAACGCCACAAGCACTGTAACGTTTAGATACTGAATCCAATAAAATAACATTTTCTTCGATACCTTCTAAATTCATTGCTGAAAAATGTTCATTTCCATCGTAGCAAAATTCACGATATACTTCATCTGACAGGAGGTATAAATCATGTTTTTTTACAATTTCTTTGAGCGATTGTAATTCTTCTTTCGAATACAAATAACCTGTTGGATTATTTGGATTACAAATCATAATGGCCTTTGTTTTTGGAGTAATCAGTTTTTCAAATTCTTCTATCGGAGGCAACGCAAACCCATTGTCAATATTAGAAACGATAGGTTTTACAATAATACCGGCTTCGGTAGCAAATCCATTGTAATTAGCATAAAATGGTTCAGGAATAATGATTTCGTCGCCAGGATCCATACATACCATAAATGCGAAGATAATACCTTCAGAACCACCATTGGTAACAATAATATCATTTTCGTTGATATCGATATTGCATTTTTTATAATATTCAACCAATTTTTTGCGATAAGATAAGATACCGGCAGAGTGACTGTATTCAACTACTTTTATTTTCGTATTTTTAAGTACATTCATAGCAGCTTCAGGAGTTTCAATATCAGGTTGTCCAATATTTAAATGATAAACCTTGCGGCCTTTCTTTTTAGCTTCATCAGAAAACGGAACTAATTTTCTAATAGGTGATTCAGGCATACTTTTACCTTTGGATGAGATTTCTGGCATTTTAGGTTAAATTTAAAATTTGAATAATTAAAAATCCCGTTGGAGTATTCCAACGGGATTTGAATAAGAATAAGTTTGGTAAGATTTAGTGAGTAACAGGAGTAGTACCAGGAGCTACTGTTTTTTCCGGCATTTGTTCTGTTGGTTTAGGTTCTATTTTACCAGCAATTTGCAAAACAACTCTATCAGTTTTGGCATTCGACATAACTGTAATTTGTTTGCTAATCACACCAATACGATTTGTATCATATTTAACTTTGATAACGCCTTCTTTTCCTGGCATAATTGGTTCTCTGTTCCAACTTGGGACTGTACAGCCACATGATGAAACAACATTAGAAAGGATTAAAGGTTCTTTACCTGTGTTTTTGAATTTGAATTCGCAATTACCATCAGCACCTTGAATAATTGTTCCGTAATCGTGAACAGCATTTACAAATTTAATATCCGGACCGTTTGGATTTTGAGGTACGGCTGCATCCTGAGCATTGATTGTTGAAAATGCAAATGCTAACATAATAATTGAAAAGAATACTTTTTTCATTTTTTTTAATTTTAACGTTTTTAAATGAAGTGAATTAAAGTCTAAAATTTAGTTTACAAAATTATAAATAAATAAAACATAAACAGCAATTTTAATAACAATATTTCAATAACAATATTTATGCCAAAATTACTATAAAGCATATTAAAAAAAAGCAAGATTGTTATTTTTGTGAATTTTTAACAAGTTTATACAAACAGCCGAGTGTATTCATTATTTCAAAAACAAACCGCATAAATCTTTTATCGATTTTTAAGAAAAATTTTTGATTTTTACTGTTGATTTTCAACATTTTTCTTACCTTTGTGATTAGAAAAACAAACAAATTGACAGTTAAAAAAAACTTGCAAAACATACAAAATCAATCAAATAATGATAAATAAAATATTAGTTACCGGTTCATCTGGTCAAATTGGTTCCGAATTAGTACTTGCGCTTCGTGCTATTTATGGTGGAGAAAACGTAATTGCTTCTGACAAATGTGAAAATGCAAGCAAAAAAATTCAAGCGAGTGGTCCATTTGAAAAATTAAATGTCTTGGATCGCGATGCAATCGCTTTTGTAATTGATAAATATAAGATAGATGCTATTATACATTTAGCAGCCATTTTATCAGCCACAGGCGAAAAAAATCCTATGCTTGCATGGGATGTTAACATCAATGGCTTAGTGAATATATTGGAACTTGCTCGTGAGAAAAAAATAAACAGAATCCTAATTCCTAGTTCTATCGCAGCGTTTGGGCCTACAACACCTGTTGACAATACGCCTCAAAAAACTATATTGAAACCAACCACTATGTACGGAGTTACAAAAGTTGCAGGGGAATTACTTGCCGATTATTATGTAGCCAAATATTCAATGGATATCAGGGGTTTACGTTATCCTGGTATTATCAGTAACGAAACTTTACCCGGTGGTGGAACTACTGATTATGCAGTTGCCATTTATTACGAAGCTGTAAAATCAGGGAAATATGAATGTTTCCTAAGCGAAGATACTAATTTACCAATGATGTACATGCCTGATTGTCTGAAAGCTACTATTGATTTATTTCAAGCTGACTTTTCAAAATTAAAAAACCATTCCGACTTTAATGTAGCTGCATTTAGTGTAACGCCTAAATTATTGGCAGCATCCATCAAAAAATACATGCCCAATTTCGAAATCACTTACAAAACAGACTTCCGTCAGGCAATTGCCGATTCTTGGCCAAATTCTATCGACGACAGTTGTGCCAGAGAAGAATGGGGCTGGGAGCCTGCTTACGATCTTGACACCATGACGCAGGATATGCTGAAAGTCATTGGAGAGAAACACAAAGAAGGATTGATTTAATCTTTTAAAGCTGCCTCAAAGGGCAGCTTTTTTTTTTAGAAATACAATGTATGAGTTTTAAATCCGTCCTTGGTATTATATTCCAAGGTTGGTAAAGGAATCTTAATAAACCCTAGCAAATCGAAGATGAGTGCTAAGGTTTTTGATTTTGTAGGAATATGTGTTAGGTCGATATCTAAAGACAGATAAAACTGACGGTAGCGATCAAAATGAGGCAATACTTTGGCGTTATATACTTCAGGATTTCCATACCCTCCGGTCATGCCTTCAGCTCCATATCCTATAGCAATATTCAACCACTTGGGAAAGACGGAAGTCTTTGGCAGAAAAGAATAAATATTCCCAGAAAGCCAGATAGTACAACCATTGTAATCTTTCAAAATGCGTTGAGGAAGATTCTCTCCTAACAAATCAGGTCGGTATTGAGCAAAATCAGTAGTATGAGCCGAGTACTTTAACAATATCCTTTGTTCGTGCCAGGCCAGCTGTTGACTGATGAACATTGCAGAACCCAAGGTATTGGCAACAAAATCTCCAGACGAAAAACCCCATTCTTTTGAAAAGCCATCTAATATTTCAATAGTAAGCAAATATACAGAACCCACTCCTCCTCCATACCATATTGCCTTGCTTTCATTTACACCCGACCATTTCAATGCTGTATAACCAATTTTCCCAAAATAATAAGAAGTCAAGGCATGTCCCATTTTGTCCATTTGCAACCATTCTCGGTTATCATTCACAAAATGAAACCCATTCATAGGATAATTTTTATACCAAAGTGTATATAAAGCGGTCATAGATCCAGCTATCAAAACACTTTCAGAAATAACTACAGCTTTTAGTCGGCATTGATTAACAGGAATCGTATCAGGTATTGCAGAAGCGGATTGAGCATAATTTTCAATTGCATTCAGAAATAAGAAAACAAAAATCAATGCAGTTATTTTCGTAGCAACAACTATCCTTTTTATTTTGAGCAAAAGATAAGGGTTTAATTGGGAATAAAAACTGATCATTTTTTATAGTTTACATTTTTATACATTTCAAACGTTCGTAAAGTGACCAAAGATTATTAGAAAAATAAGAACTATTTAAAAGAAGCAATAATTTCCCTGACCTCTGCAATTTTACATTCAAGCATTTTAGTATCAGTTGCTTCAGCCAGAAACCTTAAATACGGTTCTGTGTTGGAAGGACGAACATTGAACCACCAATCTTTAAATTCCAGCCTGTATCCATCAAAATCAAAAAAGGCTGTCGGATTTTCCAGATTTGAAAAATGCGTGCGGATGGCATCCATTGCTTCTTGTTTTTGTTCTATTTTGAAATTAATTTCTCCGGAATTGGCAAATTTAGAAATATTGGCAATAGCTTGAGAAAGCTTGATTCCTTTTTCTTTGAGTTTACTAACAATTTCTAATACAATAAGGCTAGCCATAATACCTGAATCGGAATAATAAAAATCACGAAAATAATAATGGCCGGCAAGCTCTCCACCATAAATACCATCAATTTCGCGAAGTTTCAATGATGCAAAAGCCCTACCAACTTTCCATGTATGCATTACACTGCCATATTTACGGATGGTTTCGCCTACAGCTTTTGAGGTTCGAATATCCTGCAAAACATTTCCTTTCAAGCCTTTTTCTACAAGAAAATATTCAGCCAAAAGTGCTATAATTAGGTCTGGAGAAATAAATTTACTGTTTTCATCTACAAACATAACCCGATCAGCATCCCCATCAAAGATGACACCGATATCGCTTTTATTTTCAACAACTAATTTCTGTAAATCTACAATATTTTCGGCTTCCAAAGGATTAGCCTCATGATTGGGAAAGCTACCATCCAGTTCATCATATATATAAATAGGTTGATTTCCTAAAATATCTTTGATTAACAGAGCCGCCATCCCATTAGAGCAATCCATAGCTATTTTCAGATTACTGATATCATTCAGGAACTGACGTTGAAACTCAAGATAGTCGTCTTTTATGTTGAATTCTATCAGCTTACCTTTTTGAGCAGCTATTTTAATATCTGCAGTTTCAACGAGTTTTTGCAACTCACCCAAACCAGCATCGAAACCTACCGGCAAGGCATTGGTGCGAGAAACTTTCAAGCCATTGTATTCTTTTGGATTATGGGATGCAGTAATCATTACTGATGCATCGAAAGCATATTTGGCTGTAGCCCAATAAACCATGGGTGTAGTTGATAAGCCAATTGTATACACATCGGCTCCATTATCGGTGATGCCTTTGCATAAGTATTCAAAAATCTCTGGGGATGATTCCCTGACATCTTTTCCCACCAATACTTTTTCTGCTTTTAGTAAATTTGGCAAGAAAAAACCAATACGGTAAACATCATTTTTATCGAAGTCTGTATTATAAACTCCTCTTATATCATAAGCTTTAAATGCGTTCATTTCAATTTGTAAATTAGTAAAGGAATAATTCGTATTTATATAAACAAAAAACACGCATATTAAAACCGTTTTTATTTCGTGAAGTTTTTGAGTGCTTCAAGGTATTTTGCCTTATTGATTGAAAAAGTGTTTTCTGCGGTCCCTCCTATCACTTTATAATCATCGGTCGGACATTTTGCAAGTTTGCGGAGAACACGCACATCTTTTTGAGCACAAACCTCTTCTTTTTCACCCCATATAATTAATATGCCTGATAAATTTTTACCTCTTTCAGCCACAGCATATTCAGGTTCAAGGAGATATTTATCAAAAGCCAAAGGTATCATAACATCCAGATTATGAACTTCTTTAATTCTTTTCTGAACACTTTCCAATGTATTATAGGGAGAATCGGCAATTATTTTATTCACTTCTGTACGATTGCAACCAATAGCAATGGATAAGCCTGCTCCCATTCCCTGACCATATAAATCAAGTTGGCGAAATTTTGAATAATATTTACGGGTATAATCTATTACTGCATTCAAATCTTTTTCGAACTGAGCATACATATAGAAATTACTGTTGATTTTAAAATCGCTGCTTTCGCCGTAACCACGATAATCATAGGTAATTACATTGTAACCCAATGTTAAAAATTGGCTTGCCATTTCTATCATTTTCGACATATTACCTTCCCCATTGCAACTAATTATGATTATTTTTTTAGATTCAGCAGTGGCCTTATAAAACCATGCAGACAAAACCATATTATCTTTGGTTGGGATATTTAATTTTTCGTAAGTAAGTCCAAATTCATCAGGCAAAACCTTGTATTCTTTTTCAGGTTTAAGGGCAAATAATGAGAAGCTAGTCAAAAGTAATAATATGATAAATGAAGTTAAAATTTTCATTGTATTAAAGTTTATAAGTTATTTATTTTAAGGGATATTATTCACATCCCAATTTGAATTTAAAATATTTTATGTTGATTCAAAGCGTGTTGGTATTTACGGGCATTGGCCATATGTTCTTCCATATTTTTTGCAAAATTATGAAAACCCGAAAAATCTTCCTTTGCACAAAAATACAGATAATCGGTCTTTTGGTTTGCCAATACTGCATCAATAGAGGAAATAGAAGGGATACAAATAGGACCAGGAGGAATGCCACCGTATTTATAGGTATTATAAGGTGAATCTATAGCCAAATGTTTGTTCAAAATACGTTTGATGGTAAAATCACCAACTGCATATTTTACAGTCGGGTCAGCTTGCAGCAACATTCCTTTTCTGATTCTATTGACATATACACTGGCTACTGTTGCCTTTTCAGCTTTTTGATTGGTTTCTTCTTCAACGATGGAGGCAACTACACCCACTTCCTTACGGCTCAAGCCGGCAGAATAGGCTTTAGCATTGCGGTCATCGTTCCAGAATTTATCATACTCCTTCTGCATACGTTCCAAGAGTTGTGCTGCAGTTGTATTCCACCAAATCTTATAGGTATTTGGAATAAATATCAACCGGAGCTCCTCAACGGATGTTTTGTAATTGGACAAAAAATCAGGATTATTGAATGCAAGGATTAAACTTGCACTATCGGTTTCTATTTGCCTGGCCAATTTACCTGCCAATTGCTCGTTGGTGCGGATGTTATTAAAAACCAGGTTAACAGCTTCTTGTCGCCCCGAGCGAAGCATATTTACGATCTGATTATTATTCATACCTGCTTTTAAAAGGTATTTTCCGGCTTTCACGTTTTTATCGTAGCCTTTTTTTAGCGCAAGCCATTCAAAAGAAGATGTATTTTTTAATGCATTTTCTTGTTGTAAACTTTGAATAACATCATTAAAATTGTCGTGAGAATGGATGTATAAATAGGTTTTTTCTTTTGCCACATTGGGAGCGAACATTCTTAGATAGACAACAAATCCAATTATACAAGCCATCAAAAACAGAATGGCAAGGACAGTTAAAATATATTTTTTCTTTTTCTTCATTTTAATGCTTTGTAAATTCGAACTGCAAAGTTAAAAAATTATGTTTAAAAGGATTTGTCTATTGTTGAATTAACTGCAAAAAGTACTCATCTTTCCATTCATTGTTGAGCATTACCCAATCTTTCCGGCTGCCACAAATAACAAATCCATGCTTTTTGAATAATTTTAAACTGCTTTCATTATCGGTAAGTATACTGCAATACAACTGATGTAGTTGCAATGCATTGAAACAGTATTTAATAAGCGTTTCCAACGCATCCGATGCAAAGCCTTTATTTCGCATTTCACCTGCAATTAAGATACCAATGCCTGCTTTTCTGTTATTGGGATCGAAGTCAAAAATATCGATGCAGCCTATAGGTTTATTATCGACCGTTATCATCAAACGGATTTGTTTATTTACAAAAACATCTTGAACACTAAACACATATTGTTCAATAACATATCTAGAAAAAGGAGTCGTCGTATTTGAAATATGCCATACACTGGTATCGTTTTCCCAATCGTAGAGCATATCAATATCTTCAGGTTCCATAGCCCTGAGTTGTATATTGTTTCCTTTAAGTGTTTGCATTAGATTTAGTGATTTGTTGTTTAATTTTGCAAATATAAAAATTTATCAGCTCAATGATCAGTTGTTATTTTCTTGATAAAGTGATGAATTGATTCAATAGTCAGTTTAATTTTAATTTCAATCAGATAAAATGCAAAAAGCCGTCAATAATATAACTGACGGCTTCTCCCATTTGTTATTAAAATTAATTTTTGTCTTCTTTTTTTCCGTGTTCTTTACACATTACTTTCTTATCACAACATGAAGCTGTTGAATCCTGTTTTCCTTGTTCAACACATTCTTCTTTTACTTCCACGCAAAACATTTTGCAATGATTCATAGGTTTACAGTTTGTCATACAACTGTCATCTTTCATCCTACATTCATCGCCTTTACACTTATTAAACTTTGGACAGCCATGTATGCCATAGGCCAAAGTTGTTAATAAAAGGATACAAGCAATGGCTACTGTATAGAAGCCTTTTACCCATTGCTTTTCATTTTTACTGATAAAACCCTTTATTATCTGGATAATACCATAAGTTTTGATAAGGATTACCAAAACAAATAAAACATAAAGAATTACAAACATTAAATGCATAGCTTATAAATTTAAATTAATACTGCTACAAACTTAAAAATTAATTTTTAATAAATGATAAATTTTTATTAATTTTAATTTAGAAATCAGAAAATTAGCACAACTCAATCACCTTCCCATCTTCAGCTGCAATAGTATTTGCAAAAATTCCAGTTGCTTCGTTCAATAAAGGTTCATTGCTATCGTATCTTGCAGAGAAATGACCTATTATCAGTTTTTTAGCTTTTATCTTCTTTGCAATAAGGGCTGCTTCTTGGGCTGTTGAGTGAAATTTCTGACGTGCAACTGCTGCTTTATCATGTGTAAAAGTTGCTTCATGATACAAGACCGTAGTATTTTCGATATATGAAACCAGCTGTTCATCATACAAAGTATCAGAGCAATAGGCATAGCTGCGCAATGGATCAGCGGGTAAAGTAATTTCCTGATTGCAAAAAATGCTTCCTCCTGAATTTATGTAATCGCCACCTTGTTGAATTTTGTGAATAGCTTCAACACTTGGATTTTGCTGCTGAATAAATTCTTTGCTAATTTTGCAGCCCCATTCTTTTTCTTCAATTACAAAACCCCAGCAAGCTAAGCTATGTTGCAATGGGAAAGAAAAAACATTAAAAGTATTCGTTTCTAGTATCAATGCTTTACCCGATGAAGTAAGCTCATGATAAATTAAAGGATATAATAAGTTGGAATTTGAAACTTTTAATTGCAAGTCAATCACTGATTTTAGCTCTTGCGGAGCATATAGATGCATGGCTTCTGTCCTTCCAAGTAAATGATACGTAAACAACAATCCCATTAAACCCAGGTAATGATCGCCATGTAAATGACTGATAAAAATATGATGAATTCTGCTGTTCTTAATATGAAACCTACGCATTTGCATCTGTGTACCTTCACCACAGTCGAGCAATAGCAATTTATCATGAATATTAATCACTTGTGCACTTGGATACCTTGTTTTTGAGGGAGTAGCAGAACCACTGCCAAGTATTGTTACTGAAAAAGCTTTCATTTGCTTGAATTTAGTTTACAAACCTACGGTTTTTTAAACAAAAAATCAAAAAAAAATCCCGGCAAACCGGGATTTTTAAAGGATAATAAATGTATTATTTATTCAATAGTGGCTTCAACATCAGGAGTTGCTTCTTGTTCTGGAGCAATTTCTTCCTGAATTGTAGCTTCAACTTCTGATTTTACTTCAACTTCTGGAGCTACTTCTTTAGGTTTTTTAACTTTTTTGTCCTGCTCTCTTTTAGTCATTGCATCTAATTTTTCCATTTCAGATTTCTGCATTTCAGATTTCAGGTTTGATAAAGCTTCGATATCACCCAACGTAGATCTTTCTATATTGTCGTTATTTTGTTTAACGCTTTTTTTCTGATCTCTTTCTTTACGTTTACTTTCAGAATCTGCTTTTGATTTTTCATCATTAGAAGCATCCTGATTTATTTTAGAGTGAGAAACGATGATTTTCTTGCTGTCTTTTGAGAATTCAAGAACTTTAAAATCAATAGTTTCGTCAGTTTTAGCATTACTTCCGTCTTCTTTTACAAGGTGACGAAGTGGGGCAAAACCTTCAACTCCATAAGGTAAAGCAATGATAGCACCTTTATCAGAAGAACTTACGATGGTTCCTTTGTGGATTGAGTCAACAGTAAATACTGTTTCGAATATTTCCCAAGGATTTTCTTCCAATTGTTTGTGACCTAAGCTTAAACGTCTGTTTTCGCTATCCACTTCTAATACAATCACTTCAATTGAATCACCTATTTTGGTAAATTCTGCAGGATGTTTGATTTTTTTAGACCATGAAAGATCAGAAATGTGAATTAAACCATCAACACCTTCTTCTAATTCTACAAAAATACCAAAATTGGTAAAGTTGCGAACGATAGCAGTATGTTTAGATTTCAAAGGATATTTATCAGCAATATTGGTCCAAGGATCTGGAATCAATTGTTTGATACCCAAAGACATTTTTCTTTCTTCGCGATCCAACGTTAAAATAACAGCTTCTACTTCATTTCCTATTTTAAGGAAATCATGAGCTGTTCTTAAATGTTGTGACCAAGACATTTCAGAAACATGTATTAAACCTTCAACACCAGGAACGATTTCCATGAATGCACCATAATCGGCTATCACGACAACTTTTCCTTTGATTTTATCACCAACTGCAAGATTTGCATCCAATGCATCCCATGGATGAGGAGTTAATTGTTTTAGACCTAAAGCAATACGTTTTTTGTTTTCGTCAAAATCAAGAATAACAACATTGATTTTTTCGTCCAAAGTTACAATTTCTTCAGGATGATTAATTCTACCCCATGATAAATCGGTAATATGAACCAAACCATCAACACCGCCTAAATCGATAAATACACCATAAGAAGTAATATTTTTAACAGTACCTTCCAGTACTTGTCCTTTTTCGAGTTTAGCGATAATTTCAGCTTTCTGTTGTTCAATTTCGTCTTCAATCAAGGCTTTATGAGAAACAACTACGTTTTTGTATTCATGGTTGATTTTTACAACCTTGAACTCCATATTTTTTTCAACGAAAACATCATAATCTCTGATTGGTTTCACATCAATTTGAGAACCTGGTAAGAAAGCTTCGATTCCGAATACATCAACAATTAAACCACCTTTGGTTCTGCATTTTACATAACCAGTAATAATTTCCTGTGTTTCAAATGCTTTATTGACTCTATCCCATGATTTAAGCAATCTTGCTTTTTTATGTGAAAGGATTAGTTGACCGTTAGCATCTTCCTGACTTTCAACATATACTTCAATAGTATCGCCAATTTTCAGATTAGCATTGTATCTAACTTCAGAAACTGGTATAACACCATCCGATTTAAAGCCGATATTTACAACAACTTCACGATTGTTTTTTGCAACAACAATACCTTCAACCACTTCTTGTTCAACAATCTGGCTAAATGTTTTATCATAAACTTCTTCTAATTTTTTTCTTTCATCAGAAGAATAGTTCAACGTTTTTTTTCCAATTGCGTCCCAGTCAAAATCTTCAAGAGAAATTACTTCTTTAACGTAACGGGGTTTTGTAGGGATCTGAGGAATTACTTCTTCAGTAACTTCAGCAACTACTGCGATAACTTCTGCTTCAACTGTTTCAACTTCTGCTTCAGCGACAGCAATATTTTCGGCAGTTGCGATTGCTTCTTCTTTTGCTTCAGATGCAAGTTCTTCATTTACTTCAGCTTGCGCTTCAATTTGTTCTTCAACTTGATTGGTGGGTTCTTCGTTTTCTTCAACGTCAGGATTGACATTTAATTCGTCTGTCATTTCATTTTTTTTATGGTAGTAAAAACTACCTGGTTAATAAATAAATTAATTATACGCAATTTATAGAATATGAATACATTAATACTAAGTAATCGAAATTCAAAAATTGGAGTGCAAAATTAAGAAAAGTATTTTAAATAAAAAACTGATTTCACAAAGATTATTCGTTTTTTTAATTAATTTATCAAATATACCTTTTATTATAGTAAAGTAGTTAATCATTTAATTTCAGATTTTTAGTTAAAATTTTTACACTAAAAAATGCATAAAATAAAAATATTGCTAGGTATTCTATTTTTTTTTATAATTTTGCAACCTAAATTTAAAATAAAATGGCAAAAAAACAAGACGGTACTGAAGGAAAAATCATTGCAGTAGAAGAGGCTTTAGGCAGAACTGAACAATTTATTGAAAAAAATCAAAAAATTATCATTATTGTTTTAGCAACTATAATGGCGTTGGTATTAGGATATTTTGGTGTAAAACAATTTTATATTAAACCACAAGAAACCAAAGCACATGCTGAAATGTTTTATGCTGAAAAATATTTCGAACTTGATTCTCTCGATTTAGCATTAAACGGTGATGGTGAACATATTGGTTTCCTTGATGTAATTGATAATTATAGTATTACAAAAGCATCTAAGTTGGCAAAATACTATACAGGGATTATTTATCTTAAAAAAGGAAAATATGAAGAAGCCATTACTTACTTAAAAGGTTTTAATGGTGATGATCAAATAATCGCTGCAATAGCAACTTCCTCTATTGGAGATGCCTATATGGAATTGAACAATTTAGAAAAAGCGCTGGAATATTATTTAAAGGCTGCTGATCAAAATCCAAACAATTTCACTTCTCCTCAGAATCTGATGAAAGCTGGTTTTGTTTACGAAGAAAAAAACGATTGGACCAATGCTCTAAAAATGTACGAAAAAATTAAAAAAGAATACTTCAAATCTCAGGAAAGCAGAGAAATTGACAAATACATTGCAAAAGCAAAAGGAATGTTGAATCAATAAAATACAATATTAATCAATAAACAATGGGCAATTTGCATACAATAAGCAGGTTGCCCATTGTTTTTAATACAAAAATTATGGCTACAAATCTTAAAAAAACTGCAAGCACCGATGTTCAAAATATCCCAAATGCTAAAGACATGCTTTTTGGCATTGTTGTTTCGGAATGGAACGATCAAATTACAGCATCACTTTGTAAAGGAGCAATTGATTGTTTAATTGAAAATGGTGCACAATTGAAAAACATCATCATAAAACATGTTCCTGGTAGTTTTGAACTAAATTTTGGCGCTCAATTATTATTGGAAAACACCGACGTTGATGCAGTATTATGTTTAGGTTGTGTTATTCAAGGTGAAACCCGTCATTTTGAGTTTATATGCAATGCCGTTGCTGAAGGTATTATGAAATTAAATACAGATTATAACACCCCCGTAATTTTTGGTGTTTTAACGACAAATACGGCTGAACAGGCTCAAGAGCGTTCTGGCGGCAAACATGGCAACAAAGGCATAGAAGCAGCCATTACAGCTATTAAGATGATAGCTTTACAACAAGACATGGAATCAAACTATTAAAAGCTAAAGCTAATTATGAATTCCCAGCAATCTATCATTTTTTTCGGAACACCTGAATTTGCAGTAGCTTCTCTAGATGCATTGTTGAATGCGAATTATTCTATTAAAGCCATCGTAACCACACCAGATAAACCTTCAGGCAGAGGAAAAAAAATCACAGCTTCTCCTTTAAAAAACTATGCTTTAGATCATCAATTAACGATACTTCAACCCGAAAATCTTTCGGATCAAGAATTTCTTCATCATTTAGAAACGTTGAATGCAGATTTATTTATTGTAGTAGCATTTAGAAAACTTCCACTAAGCGTATGGGGAATGCCACGTTTAGGTACATTTAACCTGCACGCTTCTCTCCTACCCGATTACCGTGGAGCGGCACCTATCAACTGGGCTATTATTAATGGTGAAAAAGAAACCGGTCTTACTACTTTCTTTTTAAACGAAAAAATTGATGAAGGAAAAATCATCTATACTGAAAAAACAAATATTGGTGAAGAGGAATCTTTTGGAGAATTATACGATAGATTGAAAATACTAGGTTCCCGATTAGTACTTAAAACAGTAGAAACAATTTTTTCGAATAAAGTTGAAACTATGGATCAAAAAAACTTATTGAGACCAACTATCCCACTAAATAATGCCCCTAAAATATTAAAACCCGATTGCAAAATTAACTGGGAGCGTAAAAGCAAAGATATTTACAACAAAATCAGAGGATTAAGCCCTAGTCCTGCTGCAAATACAATCCTAGTATCAGATAAAGCTATTGAATATTATATTAAGATTTTTAAAGCAGAAGCAGAAATCGCTCAGCACGAAGCTATTGCGGGTCAAGTTAGAACTGATCACAAAAATTTTCTTAAAATAGCATCAACTGATGGCTATGTTTTTTTAACAGAAATTCAGGTTTCCGGAAAAAACAAAATGTCAATTCTCGAGTTTTTAAGAGGGTATTCTGTTAATGACAATTGGAAAGCCTTTTAATTGGGTATTTTCATTAAGGGAAAACCCTAAAACGCTTTATTTTGGGGTATAATTTCCGAAAGTTATTAACAAAACGCCTATTTTATTAACATTTTGTTGTTTTTTTTCATAAAACACTTGACTTTCGTAATTTTATGCTTATATTTGTGGTGTTAATATAATTATTAATCATTAAATCATTTACAGAAATGAACAAAGCAGAATTAATTGACGCAATGGCAGCTGAGGCAAAATTGACCAAAGTTGACATAAAAAAAGCATTAGACGCTTTCATAAGTGCAACCACTAAATCATTGAAAAAAGGTGATAGAGTAGCATTAGTAGGTTTTGGATCTTTTTCAATAGCTAAAAGAGCTGCAAGAAAAGGCCGTAATCCTCAAACTGGTAAAGAAATTAAAATTGCTGCTAAAAAAGTAGTGAAATTCAAAGCTGGAAATGACTTAGCTGGAAAAGTAAAATAATTTTTTCTTTATCAAAAAAAAAGTCCCGAATTCAACGGGACTTTTTTTTTTTGTTATAAATCAAAACTTATACGGTTTGCAAATTTAAAAGAGATAACTTACCTTTGTCGCTATAAACTTATCCTTCTTGCTACCTATATTTATTTTAATGAAGAACCTAAAAAACATTTTTTTAATACTTATACTTTTTTCATCCAATATTAGTTTTTCCCAAAAAATTTGCTTGCCTTTAACCAACGATATTGCAAGAACAAAATGGGTTGACTCTGTATTTAACACACTTACTTCCACAGAACGAATTGCACAACTAATTATCATTCGATCAAATTCTGATCAGAATCAGTCTTATTATGATAGTATTGCCAAATCTATTGAAAGATATAACATTGGGGGTGTTTGTTTTTTCAAAGGAGGTCCTGTAGCTCAGGCTAATGTCACCAATTATTATCAAAAATCGGCGAAAACACCGCTTTTCATATCTATTGATGGAGAATGGGGCTTAAATATGCGTTTAGACAGCATGCCTTCCTTTCCCAGGCAAATGACGTTGGGTGCCATTGAAAACGACAGCTTAATATATAGAATGGGTGTGGAAGTAGCAGTACAATGCAAAACGATGGGAATACATATTAATTTTGCACCCGTAGTTGACATCAACTCTAATCCTAAAAATCCCGTTATCAACAGCCGTTCCTTTGGTGAGAATAAATGGAAAGTTGCCAGCAAAGGAATAATGTATATGAAAGGAATGCAGGACAATGGCATCATAACTACTGCAAAACATTTCCCGGGTCATGGGGATACAGATGCTGACTCCCATATTACATTACCTGTTATCAGGCATTCAAAAGAAACCATCGACACACTGGATCTTTATCCATTTAAAGAATTAATAAACAATGGCGTTGCCGGTGTAATGGCTGCGCATTTATTTATTCCTTCTTATGATACGTTGATAAATACAGCCTCATCCCTTTCGAAAAATATAGTAACAGATTTATTAAAAACCAAATTAGGATTCAAAGGATTGGTTATTACTGATGGTTTGGAAATGAAAGGTGTGACCAACTATTTCAAACCCGGTGTTATTGAAGTTAAAGCATTACAAGCAGGAAACGACATCCTGCTTTTACCCGAAAATCTTACCCTCGCCATAAGCAGCATCAAAACAGCTATTGACAGCAATTGGTTAAGCCAAATTGAAATGAATGAAAAATGCAAAAAAGTATTGGAATACAAATATTTAGCAGGGTTGAACAATTACAAACCTATTCATCTCGAAAACTTATTTCAAAACCTAAATACTAAAAACAATGCAATCGTTAACTTTGAACTTTATCGAAAGGCTGTTTGCATTATCCAGAATGAAGACCATATTCTTCCATTGAAAGACTTAAAAAACTATAATATTGGTGTTCTTTCAATAGGAGATACTTTGAAAACAGATTTCCAAAAATCCATTGAAAATTACACCAATACTTCTAACTATAACCTATCCAAAGATTTTAGTGAAGCTGAAAAAGACAGTCTTTTAAATTTAATTTATAGACACAACTTAATGATAGTTGGTATTCACAATACCAGTAGTTTGGCTTCGAAAAACTTTGGATTTTCAAAACAAACCATTAAATTAATTGATACGCTTTCAAGAACAACTAATCTAATTCTTGATTTCTTTGCTTATCCCTATGCGTTGAGTATTTTTAACGGAAATTTGAATGCATTGGCCATCCTTGTATCTAACCAGGACAAAACAGAAGCGCAACAATTATCTGCAGAATTAATTTTTGGAGGGTATCAGGTATCAGGTATGCTTCCAGTTACAATTTCAGAAAAGTTCCCATTGAATACCCAGATTATTACACCCAAAATAAGATTGGGTAATTGTTTGCCCGAAGAGATTCAAATCAATTCAGCAAAATTAAACAGTATCGATTCTATTGCTATGAAAGGAATCAGAGATAAAGCCTATCCTGGTTGTCAGATATTAATTGCAAAAGATGGAATGATATTTTACCAGAAATCATTCGGCACTATAACCTATGAAAATGCCACTCCTGTTAAAAATGCAGATTTATATGACCTTGCATCTGTCACAAAAGTTGCAGCCACTACCATGGCAATGATGAAGCTATATGAAGACGGGAAAATAAATTTAGATAAAAAATTAGCTTACTATTTAAAGTATTTAAAGAATTCCAACAAAAAAAATATCACCCTTCGTCAGATAATGACACATCAGGCAAGACTAAAACCATGGATACCATTTTATAAGGAAACTTTGGTAAATGGAATTCCTGACAGTATTATTTATAGCAAATCACCCGACCGAAGACATAATACGAAAGTTGCTGACAGCATGTATATCCTGGACAGTTATAAAGAGAAAATTTTGAGTGCCATCATAGAATCCGATTTAAATGAAAAAGAAGAATACGAATACAGCGATTTAGGATTTATACTGCTTAAAGAATTAATTGAAAAAATCACAAAAAAACCATTTGAGCAATTTTTGAATGATGAATTTTACGTACCGCTTGGTTTAAGATACACTTGTTTTAATCCATTTAAAAATAAAAAATTGGAAGATATTATCCCCACCGAAAATGATACAATCTTTCGCAAGCAATTGTTACAGGGATATGTTCATGACCCTGCTGCTGCGATGCTGGGAGGCGTTTCGGGTCATGCAGGCTTGTTTTCAAACGCAGGTGACCTTGCTATTATTTTTCAATTTTTATTGCAACATGGGGAATATGGCGGGAAAAGATTACTAAACGACACAACTATTACTGCATTTACTGCACAACAATATAAAGGAAGTGCTAATCGCAGAGCCCTGGGTTTTGACCGTCAGTTATTACTACCCTCAGATAACGGGCCTGTATGTATAAGTGCATCTCAACTTAGCTTTGGGCATTCCGGATTTACGGGCACTTACGTTTGGGCTGACCCTGTTGATCATCTTTTATATATTTTTCTTTCCAACAGAGTAAATCCAGATGCTGCAAACGGAAAATTAAGTAAAATGAATATCCGTACTGATATTCACCAGCAAATTTACAAGCTATTAAAAGAAAATACATCTAAATAATCATTATAAACAATAAAAATCAGAAATCATGAGTTACAAATTAAAATCAATACTTTTTTGGATATTTGCTGTAATATTTACAATTTCTATCGCTTTTTATCAGAGAATGACCGGACCTACCTATCCGAAAAAAGGGAACATTAGCATCGCAGGCAAAGTGGTTAAATTTAAATTGTTGCGTTCGCAGGAAAACACACAAGATGCCATAATCAGCATTGACAACAGTGAACATTTATATGGCGGTTCAATTGTATATAAAAAATACAAAAAGCTGGAAGATTGGACAGAAGTTCAAATGATTCAAAATGGAGATAAACTTCAAGGGAATCTACCATTACAACCTGCTGCCGGAAAATTAGAGTACAGGGTGTTTCTTAAATACGGAAATGAAAGTTTTGCGGTAAACACAGAACCAGTCGTTATCAGATTTACGGGAGCTGTTCCTAAGTACATCTTATTTCCTCATATTTTATTTATGTTTTTAGCCATGCTTTTTTCGACCCGTACCGGTATAGAAGCCCTTATTAAAGGCAAACACTGTTTTAATTATGCATTGGTTACTGTCATTACTTTGTTTCTGGGAGGCGTAATATTAGGACCTATTGTTCAAAAATATGCATTTGGCGCTTTTTGGACTGGATGGCCTTTTGGTGGAGATCTTACGGATAACAAAACCGCCATTGCCTTTATATTTTGGGTATTAGCTGCCTATAAATTATTTAAAAACCGTGAGAAAAGAGGCTTTGCAATAGCTGCAATGGTAATTTTACTCGCTGTTTATATGATTCCGCACAGCATGTTTGGATCCGAATTAGATACCAATACTGGAAAAGTAACTACCGGACAACAAAAATAACATAGTTTATCAACTATCGGTAAACTTTTAATTTGTTCCAACAAATTGATTACGAATGGGATGCGACGTTTTATTATAAAGCGAAACTTCCCATTTGTAGTAAGTTTATATACCTGAATCTTCATTTGCTTTTTCTTAAAAATACGTAAACTGAGAAATTTTTGCTGTATTCTGAAAAAATATGTAAATTTGCCAAAAATATAAGTTTACTCTTTATTAAAGAGTTCATTACAATTGCAGGCTTGCTTATACTATGCGTTCATTCTGAACAATAAGGCTAAGAAAGTCTGTTATTTTTTTCAGAAAAAGAAGATTTTAAAAATATATAAAGATAATTTAAACAATGAAGAAATTAGCAGTTATTGCATTTGGAGGGAATGCACTTTTAAGAGGCGACCAGGAAGGAACCATTGATGAACAGGAGGCCAATGTTTTTAATACCTGTACCCAGTTATTGGAATTATTAAAAAAAGATTACGATATCGTAATTGGTCATGGCAATGGACCTCAGGTTGGGAATGTATTATTACAACACGAAGGTGGATTTAAAATGTTTGGAATCCCTGCTATGCCAATTGATTTTTGTGTAGCTGAAACACAAGGTTCTATCGGTTATATGATAGAACAACAAATGCGCAACGTTTTAGAAAAAGAAAAAATGGAACGCGATATTATCACCATTATCACTCAAGTAGAAGTTGATAAAAACGATCCCGCTTTCCAAAACCCAACTAAACCAGTTGGCCCTTATTATACCCAGGAAGAAGCTGATAAATATGCTGCTGAAACAGGTGCAAAATTTGCAGCTGACCCAAGAGGAAGAGGCTTTCGCAAAGTAGTAGCTTCACCCAAACCAATGAAAATCAACAATATTCAATCCATTAAAAAACTGGCCAGAGATGGTCAAATTGTCATTACAGTAGGTGGAGGTGGCATCCCTGTTTTTCATGTTGAACCTCACAAATTACAAGGAATAGATGCTGTTATCGATAAAGATTTAGCATCATCATTATTAGCTACTCAGATTGGTGCGGATGAATTTTACATATTGACAGATGTACCTAAAGTCTGTATTAACTTCAACAAACCAGAAGAAAAGAGATTAGACAGAATCACCATTGCTGAAGCCAAACAATACTTGGCTGAAGGACATTTTGCTGAAGGAAGTATGGCTCCTAAAGTTAGAGCTGCCTTGTATTTCGTCGAAAACGGAGGAAAAGAATGCATCATAACTACAGCCAGCGAATTAGGTAAAAAAGATGGCGGAACTATCATCTATAATTAGAAATTAGGAATTAGGAATTCATTTAAAAAACCTATAGTCTAAACTCCTAAATCCTAATATGCAATAACATAATCACTCAATAATATAATAAAAAATGGCTTTTAATTTAAAAAACAGAAATTTTCTAAAATTATTGGATTTTACTCCTAAGGAAATAAAATTCTTATTAGAATTGGCAGCTACCTTAAAAACAGCAAAGTATACAGGTACTGAACAACAAAAACTAAAAGGCAAAAACATTGCCCTTATTTTCGAAAAAGACTCAACCCGTACACGTTGCGCTTTTGAAGTAGCAGCTTTGGATCAAGGTGCGCATGTAACTTATCTGGGACCTTCTGGTTCACAGATTGGCAAAAAGGAATCGATGAAAGATACAGCCCGCGTATTGGGCAGAATGTACGATGGCATCGAATACCGTGGATACGGTCAAAGCATTGTTGAAGATCTTGGAAAATATGCAGGTGTTCCTGTATGGAATGGTTTAACCACCGAATTTCACCCAACCCAGATCCTTGCTGACTTCTTAACCATGCAAGAACATATCGACAAACCCTTAAATAAAGTTAGCTTCTGTTACCTGGGAGATGCCAAAAACAATATGGGCAACTCGTTGATGGTAGGTGCTGCCAAAATGGGCATGGATTTCCGCGCTGCTGCCCCTAAAGCTTGCTGGCCATCAGAAGAATTAGTAGCAAAATGCCGCGAAATTGCAAAAGAAACAGGAGGAAAAATCACCCTTACTGAAGACGTAGCAGAGGGTGTAAAAGATGTTGATTTCTTATATACTGACGTGTGGGTTTCAATGGGAGAACCTGCAGAAGTGTGGAAAGAACGCATTCAACTTTTAAGACCTTACCAAATCAATATGGAAGTTGTAAAAATGATAGGAAATGCCAACGTAAAATTCCTGCATTGCTTACCAGCTTTCCATAACCGCGAAACTACAATGGGAGAAGATATATTCCAGAAATATGGTTTAGATGGTATGGAAGTTACTGAAGACGTTTTTGAATCAAGTATGTCAATTGTATTCGACGAAGCAGAAAATCGCTTACACACGATTAAAGCAGTAATGGTTGCCACTTTGGGAGCTTAGTCTCATATATAAGCTTTTATTAAAAAGAACTTACAGCAGCTGCAGTAAGTTCTTTTTAGTTTTATTTAAGTTTAATTGTAATTGAATCGTTAAATATTATTCAGCGTCCTATTTAATAGTACTTTTGTTAAAAAATAAATCAGAAAAATAGCTACAAATGAAGAAAACAGTTTTACTCTTTGTCTTGGTTTTTGTTGGGTTTGGATTGATCGCTCAAGACAATGCCGAAAAATCATTTAGTATTAAAGCAAACATCAAAGGATTAAAAGATTCTAAAGTAAAAATTATGATGAGTAAACTGGGCGATGAAGCTCAGGTGATTGATTCCACAATAAGTAAAGCAGGTATTTTTACGTTAAAAGGGGTAATGAAGATACCTGATGTATGTAGAATAATTTTCGAAAATTCAGAAAAACAGCTTAGCTTTTTTGTCGAAAATTCAGAAATTCAAATTACTGGTCAACTTGACTCACTCGAAAAAGTTAAATATACTGGCAGCAACACTCAAAAAATATATATGAGTGTTATGAGCGAAGTAAATTTATTTTCTTATTTACAAAAAGAATGTGATACGAAATACAAAGAAGCTCAGGCAAAAAACGACAGCAAAATGATAGCCATGTACGATTCAGTTTCTAACAGTATTTTCGATCATCAGATCAGCTATTTATGTAATTTTGCAATAGAAAATAACAAAAGCGTAGTGTCTCCCTATATTGTTTTAACTCAGCTAGTATATTATATCGAATTACCAATGCTCGACTCAATTACGAGAAATTTCGATATAAGCATATTCCCTTCTTTATATGTAAAACAATTGCAGGATAGGGTTGAAACATTGAAAAAAACTGACATAGGAATGCCTGCGCCTGAAATTGAGATGGCTGATACTTCCGGGAATATGTTTAAACTTTCATCATTGAAAGGGAAATACATACTGATCGACTTTTGGGCCTCTTGGTGTAGTCCCTGCAGGAAAGAAAACCCGAATGTTGTGGCAGTTTATCAATTATTTAAAAATAAAGGCTTTGATATTTTAGGAGTCTCATTAGATCAAAAAAAGGCGAACTGGATAAAAGCAATTAAAGACGATCAATTAAGCTGGCATCATGTGTCTGATTTAAAACGTTGGGCAAGTGCAGCAGGAAAGATGTATGGCATCAACTCTATCCCTCATTCAATATTGATTGATAAAAATGGCATCATCATTGCTAAAAATTTAAAAGGCCAAGACCTTGAAAAAAAGCTGAGCGAATTGATGCCCTAAAACAAAATTCACGGGTTGACTTAAAGTCAGCCTGTGAATTTTAAAAAGCGTGAACCATAATTTAAAATGCAATCAATCATGCCTTTAATTATTTCTGCATAGCTACCCAAAGTTTTTTTCCCATTTCCCTGCAAAAACCCAAGACTTCAGTTTCATTAACAGTTGTAAGACAGCCATCTTTAACGATAAGTTTGCCGTTTGAAATCACATGTTGTATATGCTTTGAGTTGATTCCATAGACAAAATGCCCAGAAAAATTACTGCTATTGATTTCTGTTGGACTATCGTAATCCATTACTACCAAATTATTGGCAGCATCTCCTTTAAAATTATTCGATTTAATGAATTGATGTGAATTTCTGAATCTTTGGTATACTGCATCAGGACTGAGCATTTCGTGATCTTTCCCAGCTAAAAACACCGAACGGGCACTTTGTATCATATCGCTATGCATACCATCGGTTCCCAACATAATCCGATTTCCCATTCCACTTCCATCAAAATAGCCCACTCTGTTATTGAGATTGCTTTCCATATTCTGCACTACCCAGGACGTTGAATTGGCAATGATTTCTTTTTCTTTATCGTTTAAAAACAGACAGTGCCCTAGTATCGTTTTATCAAGATCAAGAGCTCCATGTTTTTGCAAACGTTCAACAACCCGCATACCATAGTTGTCCAAACAGTGTAGCTGGTCGTAAGCATCTTCAGCGACATGAATATGTATACCTGAATTGTATTTTTCAGCAAGCGTTACAGCACTTTGCAAGGTTTTGTCACTCACCGTAAAAGAAGCATGCAAGCCCACCAAAGCTTGATTTTTCTGAAGATAACGTTCTGTTTCTTCCAGCCCTTTTGCAGCTTTGTCCATTCCATCTCTGTCCGTTATTTCGTAACATAATAAATGCGAAACACCTACCTCATCAAAAGCATTGGCTATAATTTGCAGTGAATTTTCGACAGCCATGGGTGAAGCATGATGATCAATAACGAAACCAACCCCGTTTTTGGCAGATGCAATGGCTGTTGCCAATGCACTGGCTCTAATCATATCTTTGTCCAGACATTTATCCAGTGTCCACCAAATGTATTGGAGCACCTCATAGAAATTGAAGGGGTTTTTCTTTGGAGCACCCATTCCTCTGGCCAAAGCAGAATATACATGATGATGTCCGTTGGCAAAAGCATGGGTCACAATTTTTTCCTTACAATCAATCGTTTGGCTGACAATTAAGTCATTTGGTTTTTGATTATAAAAATGAATATCCCCTTGTAAACCTTCTTCAACACAAATGTCGGTTTTACGAAATTCAAGGGTTTCTTCGTTAATATAGGTGCAGTTTTTAAGATAGATCATCTTTTTTTTTTGCATTTATAATTAGTATTAAAATATCGGTATCATGCCTATAATATTGCATCACAATAGGATGCTAAGATGAATTGAAAAAGAAAGAAATTAATTCTTTCTCAACGGCAAGGTATATCTTTTAATGCCGTCAAAATCAGCAAATGCATTGGCGACTGCAGCAGCCGTAGGGACAAGCCCGATTTCACCAATACCTTTTACACCGTAAGGCCCCACTGCATCGGCAACTTCAACGCCTTTAACTATAATTTCGGGCGTTTCATGGGCTCTAAGTATGTTACAATCTCTTAGTTTCTTACTAATCAGATATCCATCTTTCATAGGTAAATCTTCGCAAAGGGCATAACCCAGCCCCATGTGAACAGCACCCTGTATTTGACCTTCGAAAAGCATAGGATTCATAATTTTCCCAGCATCGTGGGCAGCTACCACTTTTTCGATTTTACCATTTTCATCCAACACAACCAATTGAGCAGCATAACCATAAGAATAATGTGTGATAATTTCATCCACATCGGCACCAGGTTTGGTTGTCCAGTCGCACTTCCATTCACCCAGGTATTTTTTCCCTACTAATTGCTGAAGCGAATTTTTCTGTAAGTCTTCTTTTAATGAAATACAGGCATTGATAATGGCATTTCCCAGCAATGCTGTTGCCCTTGAAGAAGTGGTCATCCCTGTTAGAATTTGAGCAGCAGAATCTACTTTTACCTCAATCCATTCAGGTAAAATACAAGTTTCCTCGCACAAAGTTTGCAAAGCCATGGTATCAATACCTTGCCCCATTTCGGTCCAGCCATGTTGTATCAGTACTTTTTTGGTTGAGATTATTTCAATAATTACATTGGAAAAATCCACCATTCCATTCCCAATGCCGCTGTTTTTGATACCACAGGCAATCCCTTTGTATTTTGCTTTCTCATAATCTATTTTTAAAGCATCTAAGCAAGCCCTGATACCAACACTGTTTAACTTTTGCCCAGTCGCGGTAGTAAGACCATCTACTAGGGCATTTTCATAGCGGAATTGCCAACGGTCAAAACCACCTTGTTTACATAAATCGTCTATACAGGCTTCTAAAGCAAAAGCTACCTGATTAGCTCCAAATCCTCGCATGGCACCCGAAGGTATGTTATTGGTATAGACTGTTTTGGCTTCAATGTCTGTTACAGGCACGAAATACCCGCCAGTAGCATGACCAGCAACACGTTCCATCACTTTGGTCCCAACAGATGCATAGGCACCGCTATCGCCTACAGCTCTTAATTTAATAGCTGTAAGCATCCCTTTTTCATTACAGGCCAGTTCTATATCCATCGTTACAGGATGACGTTTGGGGTGCATCATGATGGATTCTTCGCGAGAGAGGCATAATTTTACGGGGGTTTTTAATAAATAGGCAAACAAGCTCACATGCCCTTGAACTGTCATATCCTCCTTGCCTCCAAAACCACCACCATTGGGAACTAGAATTACCCTTACTTTTTCTTCGGGCAGACCCAATATCATTGCAATTTGTCTTCTATCTTCGTAAACACCCTGACTCTGTGAAATTAATTCAATACCATTATCGACTGAATAAGCAATAGCTGCTTCCACCTCCATGAATGCATGTTCTATACGTTGGGTTTGATACCTGCCATTTGATACATATTGAGACTTGGCAATTACTGCATCTGCTTTCCCTCTTTGGATGATACAATTGTCCAATAAATTGATGTGATTTTCGTGTACTTGAGGAGAATCAGCATCCAAAGCTTTTATTGCATCAGTAATCGGCTTAAAAACTTCATATTCAACTTCAATAAGAGCTACAGCTTTGCGTGCAATTTCTTCGGTATCAGCAACCACGCCAGCAATCACATCCCCAATATAATGTGTCATTTCATTTTCTGCAATCATCACTGACCAATCATTATAGATAAGTCCAATTTTAGTAGCAGCAGGAATATCTTTAGCCGTAAATATTCTAACAACACCTTCCAAAGCCAGGGCTTTTTCTAATTTGATTTTCATCACTCTGGCACGGGGATAATCGCTGAAACGTAAAGCTGCATGCAACATTCCGTCAATTCTAATGTCGTTTACAAAATTCCGTTCACCAATAGCTGTTTCATAGGAATTATACTTAGGATAAGCAGTCCCGACTTTTCCACTTTGTGGCAATATTTCAATTTCTTTGTTTAATTGCAAATGCTCAGCCGCGAATACAATGGCCTCTTCAATTTTTTTATAACCAGTACAGCGACATAAGTTTAATTTCAATGCATTTCGAATTTCCTGTAAACTTGGAGCAGGGTTTTCCTGCAATAATATTTTAGCTCTCATGATAAAACCAGGTGTACAAAATCCACATTGTACTCCACCTTTCTCCACAAATGCCTTCCCAAGGGTTTCTTTAATATATTGAGGGAAACCCTCCATTGTATAAATTATTGAATTTTCAAGATTTTTAATTTTAGTAGTGCAGGATAAACGAGGTTTCCCATTGATTTCAACCATACAAGCTCCACAACTAGCCTGAGCTGAACAACCATCTTTTACAGATGTAATATTAAGTTCATTTCTTAGGAATTTCAGCAAGCTCAATTCGCCATCTCCTTTATAAAAAATTTTATGATCGTTTAAAGTGAAATTTATCATTCAGGTATTTTTTGCAAATTTAATAAAACAAAGCTAATGTTTTAAATGGATAAAGAATAAAAGCATAAATATAAACAATGTCGATCATTTCAATTGAAAAAGATCGACATTATTTATTAAACCCGCTTAAAAAAACATACTTATAAACTAAAGTTTCTTAAACCATAGATACCATTCAAAATTATACAAATCTGATTTATGTTTAGCCTTTAAATTTTCAGATTCTTCCATCGTTTTAGGGCTTGGCAGTAATACATCTCCACCTGGTTTCCAATTTGCAGGAGTTAAAATTTCATGATTATCTGCAGTCTGCAGTGCAATTAAAATGCGTTCTACTTCATCAATATTCCGACCTATGTTCTGTGGGTAATTTAATATGGCCCTGATTTTGTTGTCAGGATCAATAAAAATAACTGCCCGCATATCTTTTGTAAGTATCGTATCTTTTCTTAATAAATTGTATTTCTTCGAAATCTCCATACTTACATCAGAAACCAAAGGAAAATTAATTTTAATTGTTTTTTTTCTTTCAATAGAAATCGATTCAATGGATTTAACCCATTCAATATGACTGTTTAGCCCATCAGTGGAAATGACGACTAAAGCAGTATTCAGCTTTCTGAATTCTTCCTGTTTTTCGGCCAATGCCATAATTTCTGTTGTACAAACTGGGGTAAAATCTGCAGGATGGCTGAACAATATTTTCCATTTAGAAAAAAAATCATCAGGGAAATTAATAGGACCAGTAGTAGCTATCGCTTTAAAAGCAGGAGCATATTGGCCTAAGTAAATTGTTTGCAAATTATTGCTCACTTGCGCATCAACAACCAATATATAACTGATTGCCAATACAAATAGTAATATTATTTTTTTCATTGTTGTTGTTATTTAGAATTATTCTAAACAAAAGTACAACAAAAAAAACCAAAACAATACTAAAAGCATTAAATATGAAAACTTTAACACTGATTTTATAAGACATTCTTTATCAGTAGATTATATTTAAAAAGCAAAATATAATTAATAATTAAATGTTAATCTGATTTAAGGTATTAAGAATGGGAATTCCTGCTGTTTCTAGGCGATGAATTGCCTGGTGCCCCGATGCTATCAACACACAATCTATCCCCATTTCTTTGGCAACTTCGGCATCATGCAAAGTATCGCCAATCAATAATGTTTCGGAAGGAGGAATATGGGCTTCTTCAATCAATTGCAATCCACTTTCCAGTTTCCCGTTGGCATAATGATCTTTTAAGCCAGCAACTACCGGAAAATACTGATTAATCTTATAATGTTTTAAATTTTGCTCCAACATTGACTGCTCCCTAGCTGACAAAATACTTAGATGAAAATTTTCAAGATGGATGTTTTCAATCAACTGAACTGCACCATACTGCAACTGACATTCATATTGCCGTTTATCGTATTCTACAATAAATTCAGTACCTACAATTTCAAAGGATTCCCTATTAAAATCAAATCCAATATTTTGATAATAATCTTTTACCGGGAAGTCAAAAACCTCACAGTAGCGTTCAATGCTCATACCAGGGAGTTTACGTTTGACAAGCATTTTATCAATGACATCAACTGCTAACCAAAGGTCGTTCAGTAGGGTCCCATTCCAGTCGAAAATAAAATGTTTGTATTTGGATATATTTTTAATTGTATTATGTTTAAGTTTCATTCGTTTTAATTAAATTACAAATTAGTAAATGCAAATTTACAAAAATAGAGGGAGCTTCACAGTACAAAGTAAAATAAACTACATTTGCAGATTAATTGCAAATTAAATAAAAATGACTCCCATCAACCTAGAAAGTATAATTATTGTTTTACCGGCCATATTGATTGGTTTGACTTTTCATGAATATATGCATGCTAAAGTTGCGCATTTATTGGGAGACGACACAGCTTACCTCGACGGAAGGGTAACACTGAATCCATTGAAACATATTGACTGGATTGGGTTTGTATTTATTTTGATTGCTCATTTTGGATGGGCTAAACCCGTGATGTTTAATCCCGGAAAATTAAAGCAACCCCGTCGCGACGAAATGCTGATAGCTATAGCCGGACCTTTTGCAAATTTAATAATGGCTATCTTATTTGCAGTACTTTTAAAACTTTCCAGTTTAATGATTGCAGTTGAAGGGATCTTCTTTGAAATGATGCTTGCAGGAATTTATATTAATTTTGGTTTGTTTATTTTCAATATGATTCCTTTGCCTCCATTGGATGGGTCACATTTGATTCTTAAATCCATAAATATCAGCAAGAAAACAGAGCATGCTATTTACAAATATGGTTCTCTGGCATTATTTGCCGTTATCATTATCGATAGCCAAACCAAATTAAACTTGATTCCAATCGGGAAAGCTATGATGTTTCTAACCAGCACTACCTTGAATTTATTGGGAATAAATTTAATTTGAGCAGAATTTAAATAATATATTAGCAGTATTATTAAAAGAGTTTACAAACGGCTTCTAAGGTTGCCGGTATTGCTTCTGGAATTTGCACCAAACTAGCCACAGATTTCAAATCCTTTAGACCTGAGCCGGTAAGTAATACCACATTCTTACTTTCATTTTTAAATTTATTCATTTTTTTATACTTCAACATTCCTGCAAATGCAGCAGTAGCAGCTGGCTCTGCAAAGATTCCTGTATTTTTACTTAATATCCCCGATGCATCAATAATTTCATTATCGCTTACAGCTATCCATTCTCCTTTGTATTTCAACAAATAATCTTTTGCCATGTAAAAATTGCGGGGAATGTCCACCGAAATTGAATCGGCAATAGTAGTTGATGGGATACATTTCCAATCATCTGAAAGCATATTTTCAATCAAATTTCTACTTCCTTCCGATTGAACAGCTACAATTACTGGCATTTTATCAATAATACCCAGTTGAAATAAATCTTCAAATCCTTTGTAAACACCTGAAATAATAACGCCATCACCCACAGGAACAAAAATTCGATCAGGAATCTGTTCTTTCATCTGAGCAAACAATTCAAATGCAACTGTCTTTTTCCCCTCGATGGTAAAAGGATTGAAGGCCGTATTGCGGTTGTACCATCCAAAATGTTTGCTTGCTTGTATGCTCAGGTCGAAAGCTGCATCATAATTACCATCAACAGGGATGATAGTTGCGCCGTACATCACAATTTGCGTAAGCTTAGCCAATGGAGCCGTTGAGGGTACAAAAACAATTGCTTTTTGCTGTTGTGAAGCACAGATTCCTGCCAGAGAAGATCCCGCGTTACCGGTAGATGCGGCAACTATCGTATCAATATTGTTTTCTTTGGCAAAAGCAGAAACCAAAACAGAAGCCCTGTCTTTAAAACTAGCTGTTGGATTTTGAGCATCGTCCTTCAAAAGAAGTGAAAAATCCAAGATTTCATCTTGCAGTATATCAATGTTGTAAAGGGGTGTTTGCCCCACTTTTAAATACCCCATGCTATGTAATGAATGGATGGGTAATAAATCTATAAATCCTTTTTTTGATAATTCTTGAAACAAATTTAGTTTTCCGAACTTTTCAATGATTTGATCATAATGATACAAGGTTTTCAAAACACCTTTGGGGGGATGTTTGTCATCATTCATTGCATCACAAACAGGGCAAAGGTATTGCACTTCTTCCTTTTGATAGGATTTCCCGCAATTTGTGCATTGGAAATAGTATTTTTTCATAATTGAATGTTTGAAAAAGGATTTATTTTGAATATTAGCAATCATTTCATTTTGTCATTCTGAGTGATTACGAGGAATCTCAACAAATAAAACCTTCATATTTAAAGAGATACTTCCTTAGCCAGCATGATAAAGAGTGATTCATCAAAACATAAATGATTGATAACAAAAATTGCATTTTTACGCTGAAAATAATTAAAATTATTTCTTCACCATTTCATTAAATTCCATAATCATTTCGTCCCATTTATCTACTTGATGGAATAATTTATCCCAAATTTCGCGATCGTACCATAATTGATTAAGGTCTTCTATCTCTTTGGCTTGCTGCTCAACCCAGGTAAAGTATTTTAAATTATGAATTGCTTTTCTATCATTGTAAGTAAGTTCTTTCATATTGTCAGTTCTTTGACCCAACATACATTTCTCATAATCTTTAGCAGCTTGCAATATAGAATACTTGCCATTTTCAGCTTCTAATTCCTCAATACGAGAGGTATACATTTGAGCAGAATCTGTAGCCAAGGTGAAAATCACATCATCAGCTGTCATTTCGAAATGTTTGGCCGTTTTAATAGCTGACAGAATATTTCCAATGCCTGAAATTCCTATTAGTCCTAAATCTTCAATAAATTTATCATCAAATCCTTCGGCTTTTAAAAAAGCTTTTCCCTCTTTTTCGTTGAACAAACGAAGCAGACGCATGCAATCTTCATCATCAATGGCTGTCACAACATCGGTGTTTTTTACATTGTGAACCCATGGAACATGTTTATCGCCAATACCTTCGATGCGATGACCTCCAAAACCATTCCTCAACAAGGTCGGGCATTGTAAAGCTTCGGAAGCTACCACTTTAACATGGGGATGCAGGGTACGTAAATAGTCTCCGGCTGCTATAGTTCCTGCAGAACCAGTAGCCGAAATATAGCCAGCCAAGCGGGTTTTCTTGTCAGCAATCTGCAAATAAACTTCCTGTATAGCTTTTCCTGTCACATTGTAATGCCAGGCTGGATTGCCAAATTCATCAAACTGATTGAAGATTACACAATCTTTTCGATTTCTTCTAATATCCCAGCATTTATCATAAATTTCCTTCACATTCGATTCGCAACCAGGTGTAGCAATTACTTCTGCACCAATTTCTTTAAGCCAAGCAAAACGTTCTTTGCTCATTTCTTCAGGTAAGATGGCAACTGCCGTAACGCCCATTATTTCGGAATCAAAAGCGCCTCCTCTGCAGTAGTTTCCAGTTGAGGGCCAAACTGCTTTATGGTAACTGGGGTCGAATTCGCCAGTTATGATGCGAGGAGCCAGGCAACCATAGGCTGCGCCAACTTTATGAGCACCGGTCGGGAACCACTTGCCGATTAGAACAATAATACGGCTATCAATGCCACTTATTTTCTTAGGAATTTCCAGATAGTTTACATTTCCATACAAGCCGCCTTTTTCCTTGGCTTCGTTTTTCCATGAAATTCTGAATAAATTCAATGGATTCAATTCCCATAAACCTATGGTTTTCAGCTTTTCTTTGATGCTTTCCGGAATTAAATCGGGATTGTTCATTTGAGCGAAAGTAGGAAGAACTATGCCTTTTTCTTTGAAACGCTTCACTGCATTGTCGCGGACTGCAGGATTTATTACTTTATCAATTAGTTGGATCATTTTTTGAGTTTATAAAGTTTATAAAGTTTGTAAAGTGGTGTAATATATAATTATAACTTATTTAAATTTTTACTAATCACAAATCACTTTCTCTTATTTATCATTTAAAATTCATTATTTATCATTATTTCAGCTCCTTTCATCAAAACATACATTGCTGCGGCAAAGTCAAAATAAGCTTCTTTTACACAGCCAGCTTTGAATACGACTTTCCCAACTTCGAACTTAGCCCCACTGATTTCTGCCAGAATCTGATTGGTTTCGTAAATATAGGTATTATTGATAGAAGTAAGTGTTTTGATAGCTTCCTTTTCTTTAAATATTAATACATTTCTATCTTTCAATTTATTGATAAAATAGCCTGTTTCGGCATCTTTAAAGCTCTTGACGCTCAGATAAAAATGAGGTTTATCTTTGTAAGGAGCCCCAGAAGTAGGACAAAATGTCTGACAATTTCCACATTCATTACAAAAATCAGCAATATTGAGAATTTGAGTACTTTGTTTGATCTCTAAAATTTTATCAGCTTCTAGGACTATCCCATTTTCAGTGGCAATGGCCTTAGGCAAATGAATAGTTTGAGGTTGAACCTGGTAAGCATAATTGGCAAAATTAGGACAAACCGTTACACAAATATTACAAACTTCGTCGCAAAACAAACAGCGAGCGGCTTCAGCAACAGCTTCATGTTCAGTCAAGGGAAAATCAACGGCTTCAAAATTTCGTCTTAGTTCTACAGGCTTTTCGTGAGATGGTTCGCTTTTAATACGTTTTGACTTTTTCATCATCAATTCGTGATACGTCAATTCTTTTTTACTTGTATTATCAAGTGTTTCATTTTTGATTTTTGAATTTTTGATAATAATTTCAGCAGTTTTTCTTCCATCTCCAATGGCATTAATAGCTGTTGCAGCACCTCTTAAGGCATCACCCCCAATATAAATTCCAGGAACTTTGGTTTTGTAATCAGCTTTATTCGTTTTCAACATCGATTGATCGAGGAAATCAATATCCAAATCCTGCCCAATAGCTGGAATGATGGTATCAAAGAAAAGATTAAACCCAGCATTTTCAATTTTTACAGTTTGCAACCTGCCGTCAGATCCTATACCTTTGAATTCCATTGGAGCGCAACAGATGCCTTTTACAAAACCATTTTCAAGAATCAAAGATTCGGGGAGTGTAAGTTCCAGAATTTTAATTCCTTCTTCCATCACAGCTTTAATTTCTCCGGCATCGGCAGGCATTTCGGCAATGGTACGGCGATAAATTATGGTAACGCTTCCTTCCTCCCCTACTAAACGCCAAGCTGTCCTGGCAGCATCCATGGCAGTATTTCCTCCACCAATAATTGCAATGTGTTTGCCGATACCTGTTTCTTGATTGGTTTTAGACAAATACAAAAACACCAATGGGTCGAGTAATCCTTGAACAGCTTCTGTTGGTGCAAAATCTATTTTTTTGGACAATTGAGCTCCTGTGGCTATGTAAATAAACTCATTTTCTTTGCATAGTCCATTGAAAAATGCTTTGTCAACTTTTTGATTATAATGTATATGAACACCGGCTTGTTGTATTCTTTCAATATCTATATCAATGGCTTCATTCGTTAAGCGAAAGCCAGGAATGACCGATTGAACCATACCTCCGGCTTTTGATTTTGCTTCATAAACATTTACCCGAAAACCAGCCAAGGCAAGATAATAGGCGCAGCTTAAACCTGAAGGACCCGCTCCGATTACGGCTACCTTAATGTCTTGTTTTTCGATTTGTTGTTTATTTGAAAAATGCGCATTTTCGGCAATAAATCGTTTTATCTCTCTGATTTTTATGGCTTCATCGTAGTTTATGCGTGTACACTTTAATTGACAGGGATGGTCGCAAATCATGCCGGTAACCGTAGGAAATGGATTTGTTTTAATGATTTCCTCATAAGCTAAATCAGGATTTCCTGTAGCTGTATGAAACATATATGCCGGAATGTTCTGATGGGTTGGGCAAGTATCGATACAAGGAGCTGCTATGCAATCAAAATAGCCTAAACTACGATTGGTTTTAATACCAAGGTCTTTTAAACTCGTTTTCTGATAATCAGCAAGGTCGCTTACTTTATTTGAATAGCGTTTTAAATTCTCGAGTGCAGCCGTTGCAATGTGATCCGTTTTATTGTTATTGTATTGAAGGATATATTCATCAATTGACTTAGCATCATAGTTGTTAAAAGCGAGAGAAAGTTCTTCTGTATATTGTTTCAGTCGCATATAGCCACCCGGTTTTAATAAATCGGTGCAAACAGTAACGGGTTTTAAGCCACAGGCAATCAGTTCAGGGAAATTAAAACAATCGGCACCTGCAGAAAATGAAATATCAAGTTTTCCTTCAAAATCTTGCTGTAAAAGAGCCGCCAATTGTACACTGATCGGATGTAAAGCCCTACCGCTCATATAATTCATGTTTTCGTGTTCAGGTAAAACACCACGAATATTGATGGATTCTAAAGTGTTGGTGAGTTTAATACTAAAATCAACATTACTGAAAGCTGCTGCTTCCGTTAATCTATTGATGATATCAATGGCATCGGGGTATTTTAAATCATGCTCAAAAGCTTCATCGGGAACAATGGTTTTAAAGCCCAAATCATCATTTAATATCTTACGCAGTTTTTCTTTACCCAACAAGGTCGGATTTAGCTTAATAGTGGTATGAAATTTCTTTTCTATGATCAGATACAGCCCTATTTTTTCAATTTCTTCCGGAGGACAGCCGTGCATGGTTGAAAGGGTAATATTATCTGAAATACAATCCGGAATGTTTACGTCTTTAGCCCATGGGTAAATGCCAAGAATTGAATTTATTTTTTCAGCTTTTTCGAAGCTGCAGTTTTTCATTTTATTGAAAAACCATTGTACATTTTCATTTAGAATGCCTTGCATATTGTATCCGGCACTCATATTAAAAATACAGCCAATACTTTTCCATCCGAATTTATGTTGCAACAAATGAATAATAATCCAGGCATTCAAGTATTGATCATAAGATTCTTCAACTTTCAGTTCCTGAGACCATTCGCAATTATAGCCTTCGTCAGCAGCATCGATGCAGGGTTTACTTACGTTTAATTCGTCTAAAGTCTGTATGGTCTTTAACTCGATATACCTTGCACCACAAAGCCAGGCACCCACAATATTTTGAGCCATCTGGCTATGAGGTCCGGCTGCAACGCCTAAAGGTATATCCAACAGCTGCTTATACCGATTTAATTGAAAACGGGTATCGGTAGGATGATAAAAAACATCTTTGGGAATACCCAGCAATTCGCCTTGGTTTTCTTTGTGTAATATAAATTGTATGAGTTCTTTAAGAGAAAGTATAGCGAATTTATCCGTCATAATTTTTGGTATAAAAATTTTACTTATGACCTACAAATTTACAAAAAATATTAAAATGCGATATAATAAGTTTATAAAGTTTATAAAGTTATAAAGTATATAAAGTAAAAACAAAAAACAATTCAGGGCAAAATTAAAAAGCATCTCAATAAAATAATTAATCAATTTTATTGAGATGCTTTCATCAAAATTAACGAATAAGCTAATAAGCTATGATCTAAATTCTTACAGCCTACTAACCTATAGCCTAATTTTCACAATCTGCGTTGTCAAATTTGTTTTAACCTTTACCAGATACATGGCCGGCGCCAATTCTAAGTCTGTTGTAAAGACATTGGTTTTGGCGGTTTCAGTTTTAAAAACGCGGGCTCCACTTACAGTAAATACCTCAACACCTTGTATTTCTTCACCGGTCTGTGCAATTACATTGAGCTGATGCTCGTTCACAAAGACTTTTACATCAGAAGTCATAGGCGATGGATTGACTGTTCCGAAACGGATAAAGAATCTACCTACAACTTGGTCGCTTGGGAATTCAAAATCATACGTTGAGTTTTCGGTCAAACTGATGAATTTGCCTTTCAGGCGATCTTCCAGGTAAACCTGCTCAGCAGTTTCCAATGCAAAGGCGGTAATCCTGCCTTTGGCTCCGGCACTTCCATTGATACCAAGTGGAATAGTGGTAAGCGTTGTATTGATACTGTTGATGACCAGTTTTTCGCCTGTAGCTGATTGTGAGTAAAATTCAACAGGCAAACCACCAAAGAGCTTTTCAGAATCAAATTGCTCAAAACCATTTGTTGCATCCTGATTTTTACAAATCACCAATTCATCAGCTCCTTTATCTGTTTCTGTTTTCAAACGGACGAGGATTTCAGTATTAGAAACTCCTTTGTAAAAAGCAGTTGAACTATTCAAACGGGCTGATGGCAAAAAACTCAACTTAGGTCCGGTATACACTGCTCTTACAAAGAAACCTTGTAACGGGGCTATATAGGGCGTTGTACCAGCAGGAACACCCACATTGTTGCAGGAGTTGTAGGTTCTGAAATAAGCAGCATTGGTCACAGGCGTATACAAAGGATACAATGCATTGTCCCATAGGTAAAAGCTGGTGTTCAGATTGGTTTTTCCCAATAAATTCCAGTTGATGTAAGAAGTATAAGGATTGGCCACCAGGTTCCAGCTTTGCGTAGCTGCCGTTCCGTTGTAAATTAAAGGTATGGTATAATCTAGAGGACTGTAATACAAATTTCCAGTTAAAGTGGCAGTAACAGCAGCACTTGGCTTAACAGCATAGCCCACCGTAGGCAAGAAATAGTAATAAGGCGAGCTAACCGCAGTTCCCCAATTGATGCCATTGGTATAGGGAAGCATTTGAACACTTCCGCCAACAGGTATCAGTGCAGCCAAAGAGGCTCCCGTATTTTGTTTAAACGGTGAACCAAATAAATGCCAGCCCGGATTTAGGATTCTTTGAACAGTAGCTGGTAAATCAACGGTATTATGGATAAACGAAGCACCTGATGCAATGACCAAACCCGAACCTCCCTTTCCTCCATTGTTCTTAATTCCTCCCGAAACAGTAATTTTACTGCCTGTTGTAAAAGTAAGAGATTTACCAGCATTAATCGTAATATTGTCCCCACTTCCGCTGATTGTAATCCCTGAAGCATGATTGCTGTTGTTAAAACTTATTATTTTATCAATAATAAGAGATGAAGACAGGGCAATGGTTTGACCATTGATAGCATTGAATGTAATCGTCCCATTTTCACAGACATTGGCAATGGCAGTCCGCAAGGAACCATAACCACTGTTCAGGTTATTGGAAACATTCACGATGGATGCACAACCAATACTTACTTTCCATAAGCCTGATGAATTATTCCAGGCTGTATTGCAACTGCCATCCTTTGCCTGACGGCGATACCAGGTAGATACAGTAATATTAGCAGGTGGGTCATAGGTTGCAGCATTGCTACTGTTGATTGTGGACGATGTAGTAGCAAAATTATCGGTGCTGCTTAGCCATTGGTAGGTAATCGATGCATCACCACCAGTGGCAAGTAATACGTTGTTTATAAGTGAGGGATTTCCATCATAAGGAACAGCTTCACCCACAGTTGCAATACTTCCAGCAGTAAATTCAGGACGAACGGTTACTTTCCAGACATTGGTTGAAGACATGAATGTAGTGTTGCATAGCCCATCCTTTGCTTGACGGCGGTACCAGGTAGTATTAGTAAGCCCTGAAGAAGGCATATAAGTGGATGTATTAGAGCTGATATCTGTGGGTGAGCTAAATCCAACATCGTTACTGCCCTGCCACTGGTAAGTGATGCTTGAATTACCTCCACTGGCCAGAGTAACATTTCCAATCACTAAAGGATCTCCGTTGAAACAGATTGTCTGCCCTGTAATAGAAATAGCACCAACGATAAAATTTGGACGAACTATTATCTTTACTACATTTGATATAGCAGCACCAACCCAGTCAGTCTTGCAATTTACACGAGCAAGACGTCTGAACCATTTGGTAGCAGTAAGAATTCCTGGATTATGACCAATTGAATCGGTGAGTACAATATCACTAAATGCTGTTGAATCGCTAGTGGTTGCATACTGCCATTTATATTCCAAAGTTCCTCCATAGTTAGCAGGAAGTGAAACACTGCTAAGTGCAGTTGCTGCAGTTGAATAACATATGGTTTGCGATGCAGCTATACTTCCGCCTGTGGTTGGGTTAGAACAAGTGTTTTGTCCTGTAGCCAAACCATAGGCTGTTACAATATTATCTCCATTACGTGCTTTAACTCTAAAATAATAGGTAACTCCTGTGCTTAAACCTGTAACAGCTGTAGTTCCCCAAGTTGCAGCAGTTTGCCATACTTCACTTCCCCCCATAGCTCCACTTGCTTGCACAAAAGAGCCATTTATTGAATCCTCAATAGCAAATTCGGTAGTTGTAGGATTGCTATTTATATTCACCTTTACATCTAAACTTGTTGCAGTAGGATTGTTCACTGTTGGTGCATCAGGCACATTTGCCAGAGTGCGGAAATCTGTTCTACTACTATAGGCTGTTCCGTATAGATTAGTTGCATGAGCTCTGGTGTTGTATCGGGTGTTAGGGTTTAAGCTAGTAAAAGATGCTGTAAAAGCACCAGTGCTATAAC
>JBAXNW010000040.1:0-41319 GCA_037133555.1 Bacteroidota bacterium | reverse complement strand
TATCGATTATAAATAATGAATTCTGAAAATGGGTGTCTTTCGCACAAAACAGGAAAAGTAGTCTTTTTTTTAATAAAAAAATTCTCATTTTTCAACAATTTAGGTATAAATAATTTATACCTTTGTTCCGGAATTAACAATCAAAAAAAGAAACAACCAATTAATTACAAATACTATGAAAAAACATAATTTTAATGCAGGACCCTGCATCTTACCTAAATCAGCCATTGAAAACACCGCCAAAGCTGTTTTGGAATTAGATGGAATCGGAATGTCTTTAATTGAAATCTCACACAGGAGTAAAGAATTTCAAGCCATTATGGACGAAACAGTTGCATTATTCAAAGAACAGTTAAACATACCCGAAAATTACCAGGTCTTATTTCTAGGTGGTGGCGCTAGTTTGCAATTCTGTATGATCCCATTCAACCTTTTAAACAAAAAAGCAGCTTACCTCGAAACCGGAGTTTGGGCAAAAAAAGCAAACAAAGAAGCTAAATTTTTTGGAGAAGTAAACATTGTTGCTTCTTCTGCTGACAAAAACTTCAGTTATGTTCCAAAAACATACACTATTCCTACTGATGCTGATTATTTCCACATCACTACCAACAATACCATTTACGGTACAGAACTTCATACAGATATCGACAGCCCTGTAACTTTGATTGCAGATATGTCATCCGACATTTTAAGCCGTCCTGTTGATGTTTCTAAATATGCTATGATTTATGGTGGTGCTCAGAAAAACTTAGGACCAGCCGGTGTTACGTTTGTCATTATCCGTGAAGATATACTTGGAAAAGTTGATAGGCCCATTCCAACCATGCTCGATTACAGAACGCATATCAAAGAAGGTTCCATGTTCAATACGCCTCCTTGTTTTGCCATATTCACAGTAAGAGAAACCCTTAGATGGATTAAATCCTTGGGTGGTGTAGAAAAAATTTATGAAATGAACAAAGCAAAGGCCAATTTACTTTACAATGAAATTGACCGTAATTCGATGTTTAAAGGCACTGCCGAAAAAGAAGATCGTTCTTTAATGAACATTTGTTTTGTAATGAACGAAAAGTATCAGGACAAAGAAGATGCATTTATGGATTTAGCAAAAGCAAATGGAATGGTTGGCATTAAAGGTCATCGTTCAGTAGGCGGTTTCCGCGCTTCCACTTACAATGCATTACCTATTGAAAGTGTTCAGGCTTTGGTTGATTGTATGAAAGAATTTGAAAAAACCAACGCCTAATTTTAATTAATTTATAAAAAGCTTGGGGAGTATTTTTTTTACTTCTCAAGCTTTAATGTTTAAAACCATTTAAATAGTATAAATATGACAAAAGTATTAATTGCTACCGACAAGCCATTTGCAAAGCTTGCAGTAGATGGTATCCGTAAAATTACTGTAGATGCAGGTTTTGAATTTGAATTGCTGGAAAAATACACTGCACAATCGGATTTCGTGAATGCTATAGCTGATGTAGATGCTGTAATTATCCGAAGTGATTTAGCCGACAAAGAAGTAATTGAAGCTGCTAAGAATTTGAAAATCATTGTTCGTGCCGGAGCAGGTTACGACAATATTGATTTAACTGCCTGTTCAGCAAAAGGCGTAGTAGCCATGAATACACCCGGGCAAAATTCCAATGCTGTAGCCGAACTAGTTTTTGGAATGATGGTGATGGCTGCCCGTAATAATTACGATGGTTCATCTGGCACCGAATTGAGAGGAAAAAAATTAGGCATCCATGCTTATGGCAATGTTGGTAAATATGTAGCCCTCATAGCCAAAGGATTTGGTATGGACGTTTATGCTTACGATCCATATGTCAGTAAAGAAGTTATGAACAAAGACGGCATCAAATGTATGGATACTGTGGAAGAATTATATTCAACTTGCCAGTATGTTTCGCTGCACATTCCAGCCAATGACAAAACCAAAAAATCCATTCATTTCGAGCTATTATCAAGAATGCCTAAAAATGCCTGTTTGGTGAATACAGCTCGTAAAGAAGTTATTGATGAAGATGGGTTGTTAAAAATATTTGCAGACAGAGCCGATCTCAAATATGTATCAGATATTGAACCTGGCTGTAAAGCTGAAATTATTGAAAAGTATTCTGGACGTTTTTTCTTTACACCTAAAAAAATGGGAGCTCAAACCTCTGAAGCCAATGTAAATGCTGGCCTGGCTGCTGCCCGTCAGATTGTTGATTTTATCAAAAAAGGTGATAAGACGTATCAGGTGAATAAATAAAACTTCAACGATATCTGATAACGAACTTCTTTATAATTATTTGATGAACAATATTTACTAGCAATTACTAATTGCTAGTAAAGCATCCTAATCAATTATAATTTTATGACAGATTGCTTAAAACAGAAAAAGGATGGGTTTATACCATCCTTTTTCTGTTTTCTATCCTATCAACCTAAATCTAAGCTTGAGTTGCTCCTGTATAACAAGCACTTCCCCCGATTTATTTTCAAATTTACAAAATCATTTTGAAATAATTCCATTATTTATACACAAATCAAGAAATCAAAATACCGATTTCTTGGATTTCCAATGCAAAGTAAATTATGAAAGCAATTAATCTTTTTTAATACTTGTTTTAGGATCTTCTTTATCTGTCTTATCTTCTTCGTTGTATGCTCCATCCTTGGCTTTGGTAAATTCATTGATTCCTTTACCAATACCCTTCATTAATTCAGGGATTTTTTTACCCCCAAACAATATCAGAATAGCAATGATTACAAGAATAATTTCCTGACCTCCAAAAATTCCCAATAATATCATCATGTAAAATTTTAAACGTTTATATTATGTTTTCAAGCTTATTCAATGCAAAAATGAATAGAAATAAGCATCTTTATATTATTCACAAAAATACGGTTTTTAAATCAAATCAAGCATAAAATTAAAACTTCTTATTTTAGAAATTTATATTCAGCTTAAATCAAAGCTAAGAATATAAATGAAGTATAGATGTTGAGTATTTAAACAGACTGATTATCTGTAGTATCTTCGCTTATACTTTTCTTTTTGTTCTTTGAGTAATAAACCGAGATTGCAATAGAAATGACAGCAAGAAACATAAAAGCAAAAATCCGATAGATAATTCCGACACTGGCAAGATCAACAACGAAAAGATAAATTGCAGCTGCTACCATCGTAAAGATTGCCATCCACCTATATTTGATATTGTGGATCAAAATGCTTAAAATAAAATAAACAACTGCAACTATGGTCCATGACAATATTACATATTGCAATGGGACCGCTTTGTACAATGCGTAAAGCATGGCAAAAAAACCAATAACTAGATACACATTTCTAATCAAATCTGTTTTAATATCTAGTCTTTTGCTTTGTAAGTTAATAACCCTGGCAGATACAATAGCTATCACAGCAAATGAGAAGTTTATAGAATGGATTGACTCCGAAGAAGCATAATACCCTACCAATAAGAAAATAAACAGGAAAACGTTCATAAACACGATAATTTTCGAACGGAACCAAATCGCCATCGAAACAACTAATAAACTTTGTATGGATAACAAAAAATAAGCAAAGGGTAAACCAAAAATCCCATAAATGGCTGTACTAATTGAAACGAAGCCATACAACGCATACAATGCTGGTGCATAGATTATTTCGGAATATTTTTTTAGAAAAACTGAAAAAAGCAAACATATTATTGAAATCGTTAGGAAGATACCTATATAATTTGCCAAGTAAAAAGTTACAACATACATGGTAAGTATAAATGTAAACAACAATCCATTAAGAATTATGGAAATAAAGAAGAAGGCATCGGGAATACTGAGTCTTTTTTTCAACAACGAAATCAATGAAAAAACAGACACACTAATATAAACATAGGCAATGCTGTTATGATCTGTAAGTAAATTAGGCAATACTTTATCAGTATTAACATTCACCAAATACCATATAACAAAGGATAAATATGTAAGCATTTGTGAAGTCAACATTAGTTTCCACCAATTATTTTTATATAAAAGATAAACAGAAAACATAGCCGACAATACAACAAGAATAAGCATAAAATGAGTGGTATTGCTGATGTTGGCTGTTACCAAAAGCAAAATAAGTGCAATAATAGCTAAGAATTCAGAACGGTTTTTATTTGCCATATAAAACTGTACAGCGCTAATAATTACCAATAGCATCAAAGGGATAAATGATTCAGAAATCAAAGGAAAATTTGTAAAGAAATGCAATCGTAAAGTAACATAAAATAGTAAAATATAGCTTATTATATTCAACTTTGATGATAAATCAGGAATTGATTTACGGATATAATGAGAGATGAAAAATACAATTCCAACGGCAAAGTAACCGAAGAGGGTTGAAAACAAGGGTTGTCCATTACTCTGAATATACTGAGTAATAAAAGAAATTCCGAACAAAAGAACAATACTTCCAAGCCAGCCTAAACCTAACTCTCCAATTTTGGTTTCCATTGCAGATTCATTTTCTGCATCGGTAGGTTTTGTTTTTAAAGCTTCTGCTGTTTTATCATTTTCGAAGGCTATAAATTCATCCTGGCTGACTTTTCTGACACCTAACAAGGTCTCAAGCTGAGCAATCCTTCTTTCAAGATAATCAAGTCTGTCTTGAATTTTCTCACTCATTCCAAATTCATCGGATTTTTCTGACATAATTCACTTTTTAAACATTATTTTATATAGAAACACTAACAAGCTTAAAAAAATACTTGTCTTACTGCAAATTATTCAATTCAGTATGCTATTTCAAAAAAGCTTAGACCAAGCAGAAATACAAATAATGAACGAATTGATAATTAATATATATTGAATAAAAATGCAAAAAATGATTTTACATTCATTTAAAATTTAGTAAATCAAATTATTAGTGATTATTTCTTTTTAAAACTTTCAAAATTAAAGCCTTCAAACAAAATGGCTATCGCTATTTTAATACCAAATGTAAAAAGGAGAAAACCGAATGAAAAGATCATCACTGCTGTACTAATTTCGGTGAATGAAGGAGTATAGATATACATCTGTCCCAATACGTCTGGTGTAAAACCAGGAATAATTAATGTAATTCCTTTTTCAAAATAAACACTTAAGTAGATAAGAACGGCCCCTATATTTAAAGTAAGGAAATTCTTTCGGGTTTTGGGAATTAAAAATAACACAAAAGCAGTTGTTCCCATAAATATAGAAGCCCAGCTATAGATTACAATCTCTCTGTTTTTCTCAATACCAAAAAGAAGATATTTCCAATAAATAAGATGTTCAGTATCTGAATAAAATTCTTTAAAAAGCTCTGCCAAGGTGAAGAACAAATAAATAAACATAGCATATACCATGAGTTCAGCAATGCGCCATAAAGCTTCATCTTTAATTTCAAATTTAGTATATTTTCTAAGAATTTGAAAAACAAGAATTAACAAAGCTGGGCCAGAGCAAAATGCAGAAGCCAGAAATCTTGGAGCTAAAAGCGCACTATTCCAGAATGGACGGGCTGGTAAAGCATTATAAAGAAAGGCCGTTACAGTATGAATTGCAATCGCTGCGGGAATACTCAGAAGAACCAAAGGCAATACAATATTTTGTTTGTATTCTTTTTTATAAAAAGCACAGTATAACAAATAAGTTACGACAATACAGTTAAGTGTAAAATATATACTCAGCACAAAGAAATCCCATGAAAGAATTGAGGATGGCCAATTAATGGTACCAACCAATGGGAGCATATGCCAGAATCTTTGAGGATTTCCTATATCAACCATGATAAAAGACAAGCACATAATCACTGAGCAAATGGCTAATATTTCACCAAAAATAACAATTTCTTTAATAGGTTTCCAGTGATAAATATAAGCGGGAATAACCAATAAAACGGCAGCTGCAGCTACTCCGACCAGAAATGTAAAATTACCGATATAGAAAGCCCATGATACAGAATCACGCATATTTGTTTTAATCAAACCATCACTCAATTGGCTAAAATAGCCACTTCCCCCCCATACCATTAATGCCAACAGGAGAAATATAAATGAATAATATACTTTACTACCTTTTATAATAATTTTAAAACACCCAAGTAAAAATTGAAAGAAATTCATATTGTAAAAGTTTTAATTTGTTATTGTTTTAGCAACTAGAAAGAACACTCGAATTTAGCAACTATTAAAAATCAAGTTTTAAACGATAATTATTACACACCAAAGAAATAATAAAATTTTGGTTGAGTATTGAGTTCTTCTTTTAAAACAAGTACGCGTTTGTTTTCAAGAATATACCTGATTTCACTTTCAGGATCTAGTAAATTTCCAAATTTCCTGGCACCTACTGGACAAATTTCGACACAAGCTGGATATTTGCCATCCCTAACTCTTTGTATACAAAAAGTGCATTTTTCAACAACGCCTTTAGGTCTGGGTCTGTTACCAAGATAATGTGTTTCTGGATTAATTTCTTTAGCAGGAACATGAGGCTCACCCCAATTAAAATGTCTAGCACCATAGGGACAAGCTGCCATACAATAACGGCAACCGATACACCAGTTATAATCTACCACAACAATTCCATCTTCTTCTTGCCAGGTAGCTTTTGCAGGGCAAACGGTGGTACATTGAGGGTTTCTACATTGCTGACAAGCTGTAGGCAGATAAAAATGTCCTTCTTCAGGTACATTTTCTGGATTATAATGAACATCTGAATGAGCAAAGTCAATACCTTTTTCTTTTTCCATCTGGAGTACCTGAATCCAATGTATTTGTGGTTCACGTGATTGATTATTTTCTCCTACGCAAGCATATACACATTTTCTGCATCCTATACATCGTGATAAATCAAGCGCATATCCAAACAAAACTCCTTCGTCAGCAGGCTTATCTGATACTGTAAATTTCTCTCCATATTTTTCAGTATACTTATGCTCAAGACTTTTTACAATTTCATCTTTTTCAGCTTTGCTTAAGGTCCTGAAATTCTTTTGGAAAAATTCGTCTAAGTCATCTGACGAACAACCAACGAGCGCAGCGGTACCAACAGCCAATACTGGTAATTTTTTTAAGAAACTCCTTCTAGAATTATTTTTTTCTTCTTTTTGCATATTTTACAAAATTATTTTCAAAATTTATAAAATTATTCAATTCATATTTCTTTTGCCAATAGGTGCTGGAGCAGGTTTTAGCTTTAGTGATAAATTGAAATTATTGTTTTTAATAATCTCATTCGTTTCAGTTTTCGATATCGTTTTAAATTTCTGATGAGAAATCTTTTCGGATTTATTAAAACTAAAAGATGAAAAAGCAATGAATGACCCAACTGCAATGGGCAACTTTTTTAAAAAGTCTCTTCTTGAATTATTTTCTTTATTCTGCATTTAAAATAAAATTTAAATAATTATCATTTAATGTTTTTTTGATTGACAGGAGGTGGTAATGGTTTGATTTGTTTGAATCTAGGAGAATGAGGATTGTGACAATTCACACATAAGAAATAGGTTTTCTTACCATTCCACATGCCTATACGTTTCCCGTGAACACCAACTTTCCAATCCCGATATTTATCACCATGACATTGACCACATAACTTATATGATTCTTTAAAATCCAATCGTTTACCACTTGCAAGTTTCAAAGAATCTCTGAATTTATTATCGTGACAATCCAGACACCATCTGTTTTCTTTATCATGACTAAACATTTGATCAATTTCATCATGCATTTCTAATTTTCTTCTAACTGGATTGGTTTCCAATACGCTATGACAGCCCGAACATGGAAATATTCCCTCACTAAAAGGAGGAGGTAAAATAGCATCCCCATGAGTAGTATCAATTTTGTTTTCAACTTTGGAAATAAATTTTTCCGTTAATTTATGTTTCTCTGTTGAATCACTTTTACAAGAAACAAAATAACTGAACAGCGTAATTGAAAAAACAATAAAAACTCCCTTTATTTGTCGTGACATAAGCTTTATTTATTATGTAAACGTAATATGAATAATTCTTTATGCAAATATATTAAAACTCTTAACTATTTGAATATAATTAAATTAATAAAATCAATCTAAATACTAATTATATAATTTGTTGTGGCATTCCATACAATTTGATTCTTTCCAAGCATCTCCAATATCAACAGGATGAACAAATCCTAAATTTCCATTGATGCCGATATAATTAACACTTTGAGATTTACCTTGTGCAACTATTGTATGACATAAATTGCAATCTTTTGAAATTGTTTTACCGGATGCCGATTTAAATCTTTCGTTATGACATCTGAAACATCCGTTGGTTTCAAGATGACCAATATGGCGAGGATATGCACTATAATCAACTTTCATTTCAGGAAATGCATTTTTAGAATATACACCCATAATTGGGTTTATTGCAGCTAATATTTCTTTATTGTACTGTTTATATATGGCCGGATATTGTTCCTTGTAAAAATTAATAATCTTTTTCTTAATTTCTGAAGCAGCAGAATCATTGGTCGAATACGTTATTTTCAAAGCTTCCATTGCAGCACTTTTCAACCAGGGTAATGCAGCTAATTTAGGTTGAGAAGCCAGTAAATCATTAACATATTTTGAAGGAGAACGAAATTCATGAGAAGGACGGTTATGACAATCCATACAATCCATACCTCTAATTTCCATTTTATCTTTGGGATCAGATTTTACATCTGTGGCATCATCTTTAAAAATAGTTTCTACACCTGTTTTTTTATTGGTAACTTTTACCCAATTGATAAGATCACGTTTTGCATTCGACTTATAATCTATTTGTATATCAGGATTAATATGCCAATGTATTCCTTCGGTTAAACCTAAGGCTTGGTGATTAGCTCCTATTTTCATATTTAGCGTAACATCCCATTCGGTATTGGCCGAATCAGCTAAAAAATATTTTTCTTTACGTAAAGCATTCGTATAGAATTTTTGTGGCCAGTGACATTTCTCACAGGTTTCTCTTGCAGGACGCAAGTTTTCAATTGGAGTTGCAATTGGTCTAGGGTAAGTTCCTAGCAGATATTTATATACCTGACGCATACCCGACATTTTTGATTTTACATAAAAGTCAGCACCTTCTCCAACATGGCATTCAGCACATTTAACTTTAGCATGAGGAGAATTCTGATAGGCTACAAATTCAGGTTCCATCACTTTGTGGCAAAGTTTTCCACAAAATTCAACAGATTCTGTATAATGAAAAGCTTTATAACTTCCTACTATAGTCGATACCACAAAAAATATGGATACAAATGAGAATATCAAAATTGCATTTCTGGTTTTTGGATCTCTTAAATTTAAAACCAATAATTTTTCATCTGAAATTTGAACACCCTGTTTAATTTTTTTTCTTCTATAATACATCCCAACTGGTATGAGAACATGCCCCAATACAAGAAAAGCAGGAGTAACTATAAAAGTATATAAATCAAAATATACATTATTTATTTTGAAAAAATAAATCTGAATAACAAAAAATATCAAAGTAGCCCATGCAATGAGGGCTATAATTGCTCCTAAATAGGAAATATTGTTATAAAACGAACGTGGAAATTTCATGAAAAATATTTTAAATTATTTATAATAAACAAAATATTTTTCCATATTCCATTTGAAAATGGAATATGGAAAAAATATTTTTAAATTTTAATCCCTTAAATTATTTAGGATTTTTATGAGCAATCTTTGCGCTGTATTTAGCAAAATCGAATCCTTTAAAAGATGGGCTTTCAGAATTATGGCATGTTAAGCATAATTTTTCGTTTGGAGTAATCAAACCATTCTTTTTACTTGCTTCATTGCTTCTCATGATAGCAGGTGCTTTATAGGCACTACCAGGTCCATGACAAGTTTCGCAGCTAACACCTTCTTCATTTTTAATTCCACCATTTAAAGTTACTGGAACTGCAGCAGCAGTAGCATGACATTTTAAACATTTTGGATCAGTTGAAGGACTAGCAATACCTTTTGCTTTACCAATTTTTAAAGCAGCTTCTCCCTTTAAGGTTTCAAATGCTTTTGCATGTTTGGACTCACTCCAGCTAGGGTATTGTTTACCTTTTGCCATGTGACACATTTTACAGTTTTTAGCTCCCACATATTTGTTTTGAGCTAACAAAACATTACTAAATAAAAACAGCATACAAGCCATTACAATTGATAGTTTTTTCATTTTTGTTTTTTTTTAAGGTTAATAATGAAATTTATTTTGAATTTAATCGATTGTTTTTCTCTTTTATTCCTGCAATGATAATTAATATAAATATAGCAAAAATCGTGCCCCAAGCCCATAAAGGAAAAATGGGTGTATCACCGGCACCATAACTGTGCATTCCTTTTGACAAATAATAGTTAACTCCGACAAATGTCATAATAACACTTGCAAAACCTAAGACTGCAGCAACATTAAACGTAAATTTATCTTTTAATTTAGGAATTAACCGCATGTGTAAAACTACAGAATAAGTCACTACTATAATTAGTGCCCAGGTTTCTTTGGCATCCCATCCCCAATATCTTCCCCATGATTCATTGGCCCAAACAGCACCCAGAAATGTTCCCAGCGTAGCTAAAACAAGGCCAATAATTAGATTCATTTCAATGATATAGGTATTTTCAGTTATGAGCAAATCAAGACGGTTTGAATTATGATTGTTTTTGAACAAATAAATAAAAAAGTTCATCAAACCCAGGATAAAACCAAGCCCCAGAAAACCGTAACTAATAGTAAGGGTCGCTACATGTATAATCAACCAAAAAGATTTCAACACTGGTTGGAGGTTAGTTAGTTGGGGATCATAGCTACTATGGCTTGCAGTCATTAAAACAAAGAATGCAAGTAAGGTAGTAGCTGCCAATGTTAGTTTTGAATATTTTGCAAAGCTGAAACCTGCCAATAAAGCACCCCAGGCAACTAAAATTAAAGCTTCGTAACCGTTGCTCCATGGTGCATGTCCAGTAATATACCATCTAAGTCCCATACCTACAGTGTGATATAAGAACGCAATACCTAATATTGCGGTTAAAGCGTTTAACGTATATTCAATAGATTTGCTCTTATTCGATTTTACATTTTCAATAAATGCAAACAGAAGTAACAATACACTTAATACTGCATACACAAATTTAAGAAGAATAAATATATCGGCATTGTTATAAAAGATTTCTGCTTTTATTTTAGTTTCAGATGGTAATAAGCTAGCGTCTGAATTTTGTTTTTGAATTTGAGAAATATAGGAAATAATTTTATCAGCTTTTGTATAATCGCCTGTCTTCATAGCATTCATCACCTCTAAGATGTATGCTTGCATGATACTTGAATAATTAAAACTGTTTAATTTCAAATCCTGATTAATAATAGTGATGGAACCTGTTAAAGGAACTTGGGCTGCATTATTGTCCCAGCTGATCCATTTATTGTTTTTTGAACCTTGTTCAGGAAATATCTTCAAAATACTTCCATTGATAATCATGTGGAGAATATTTAATCGTTCATCAACTTTTAAAATTTCTTTGTCGAATTTATTCTTTTCAGATTGTTTTTTCCTGAATGCATCATTGATATTTTTTTCGAGCTTATATTGCGAATTTGCATCAAAAAAATCGAGCAAAGAAGCATATTCTGTAGTAATACCAATTAATTCTCCGATAGCTTTTTGAGGGATGTAAATTATTTTTTGTTTTTGCCAGAATGCAGGTTCAGCCATCATATCTATAAAAACTTGCATCGCATCCATTTTCCCTTTTCCTTCGATATCAAATTTATCTTTTTTAGATATTTTATGCATCAGATCCAACGCAAGGGTTTGAACAGGGGCAAATCGACCATCGTAAGTTTGAGTGAGCACACTGCCTAAATTTTCAGCATGCTTGGCATCCACAACAGTATTGCTTGAAGTCTGAGAAAAAGCAAGTCCACTGAATCCTAATATAAATACGATAGTAATAAGCAATGATTTCCTTTCAGCCCTAAGATCGTTAATAGATTTTCTCAGCATATTAAAACGGGAATTTTTACTTAATAATGTGATCAAAAATCCTATTCCTAATAATATATATCCAAGGTAAGAAATAGTTGTACCCCAAAAATCGTGGTTTACAGATAATACAGTGCCTTGTTCATCGGTATCATAAGATGATTGAAAAAAGCGATATTGATTATAATCCAACACATTGTTCATATAAATACTATGATCTTCGTTCAAATTACTTCTTGGGTCTATCAGGGTAACTTCACTTTTATAGGAAGATGGACTTTCGGAACCTGGATATTTTTCAAAAATAAAGTCTTTTAGCAACAACGAAAATGGCAATACAAGTGGTTTATTACCATATGCAAATTTTATTTTATTTCCATCAAAGTTAAACTCTTCGAATGCAGAAGAATAGCCTGAATTATTAATGACATCTGCTTCAAAGTTTTTCCCATTAACGCTTACATCCAATACAACTGCATCCGTCCCATTGCCCATTTCTTCAGATGTTGAGGCAACTAATTTCTTTATAGCACTTTTATAATATTTGGCAAAAAAGAAGATTACACCATTGGTATGGTAAACATAATTTTCTTTGAAAGAAGCAAGGCTGTCTTTAGGAATAGTATCTGCTTCCGTTTCGCGCATGGTGGTCTGAACAAGATCGTAAGGGGAAACGATATCCAGAGATCCGTCTTTTTCTTTAATGCGAACAGCATCCTTGTTTTGATTATTGTTAAAAGCAATTGTAATTGCCCCAAGCTTTTTAACTTCTCCTTTTTCGAAGCGTAAACTTTGTAAACCTGAAGGTGTAGGTATCGAAAGTTCAATCATATCTTTTCCACCAGCAATATTTTCTTCCATTTTAGAAACAACATTTCTGAGGGTTTCTTTGTATCTAATTTCAATATTGGACTTACCCGACACAGGAATACTGGTATGAAAAGAATTTTTGTTAATGAAACCATTGCTCATTGGGAAATCTTTTGTAAAACTGCCATCATTATCGGTATAAGCTATCATTAAATAAGGCTCAGAACTGTAGACAATATTCGACATTTCTCCTTTACGAATATGCATACTGCCCTCGTATCCTATGTATCTTGTAATACCGGCTCCGATAATCATAACTATAAATGCTGTATGAAAAATAAGACCACCTATTTTTTTGATAGAAAGAAGGTTATAAGTTTTAACATGAGCAAAGAAATTCAACACTAACAAAAAGAACAATATTTCGAACCATAGCGTATTGTAAACCAAAACGGAAGCTGTTACAGTATCATATTTATCTTCGATAAACGTTGCAACTGCCATAGCAATTGCAAGTAAAATGAGTAGAATAATAGTTGCTTTTGAAGACAAAAAAGACTTTAGAAAAATTTTCATAAAAAAATAATATTATAAATTCACATTTTATTGAATCTATTGCAATATTACAAATAAAAAAGCAATATCAGTTATCTGCTTTTTAAATTTTACGGTAGATGTATAATGAATTTAAAGAATGATACTAGAAATTTTAGAATACATAAAATTCAAATAACAATATTACAATATTTTACAGTAGGAAATAGCAAATTACAATATTATTTTTTGTGATTAATATCATCATAATTTACGACATATATCATAGTTAAATACTGGCTTATCATCATTGCATTAAAGTAGATTTAATGTTATTTCTACTGTATTTCTATGATAAAAATCATCATTTTTTAAAATTTAGGTGCCTAAAATCCTATTAGTATTTGATTTTAATATTATCATGCGTTTCATTGTTATTGCAAAGTTAATATATTGAAATTATTTTTATGCTTTTTCCAAAAATTATCATTAGTTTTGCACATTAATTAATTAAAATAATCAATGTATATTACTATGAAAAAAATAATCTTATTATTAGTAATTTCTGCCATTGTTATTGGAAGCAATAGCGGATGCAAAAATTCAAATAAACAAACAACAGACTCAACAAAAGTGAGTGTAATGTCAGTCGATAGCTTTTTGATAGCTCCTGAAAAATATGCAGGCAAAGACATTATTATTGCAGGAACTGTTTCTCATGTTTGCAGACACAGTGGTAAAAAACTTTTCCTCTTTGGTGGGAATCCAGAAAAGACTGTTAAAGTTAATACCGGTGGTGATTTTGCAACATTCGACATCAAATATGAAGGTATGGATGTTGAAATTACTGGAACTGTTATTGAAGACGAAAAAATTGACGCCAACTATTTGAATGAATGGGAAGCAGATATCAAAAAAATGGTTGCTGATAAAGACCAAAAAGTTTGCAACGAAGAAAATAAAGCTATCAGTGGTCAAACCAGCACGAAAGCAAAAACAGAGGAAGCTTCTAATGATCCCTATGCTGATGTAAAAGAATTCCGTCAAAAATTGGAAAAAAGTGGAAAAACTTATATTTCAGTTTATGCTATTGATTGCAAAACCATGAAAGAAGTTAAAAAATAAAATTATCCAATAACACCCCTTTTCTTTATGCCTTCAAATAGTTTAAGAATCTTCCGTAAATGGAACAGAATATTGCATCGTGATATTGGATATTTCTTTTTCGGGATGACTTTGATTTATTGTGTTTCGGGTATTGCACTCAACCATAAAAAAGACTGGAATCCTAATTACGACATTAAATACAAAGACTTTACCATCAATGATAGTATTAGCAAATCAATGGTAAATACCGAATGGGTGTTGGCTTTATTAAAGAACTATCACGAAGAAAATCACTACAAAAAATTCTTTTTTCCTGATGCACGTACCTTGAAGATATTTATCGACAATGGTTCTGTTTCACTTAACATGGAATCAAAAGAAGGTTATATTGAGAAAATTTCAAAAAGACCTATTTTTTTCGAAGTTAATTTTTTGCATTACAATCCGGGTAATTGGTGGATGTGGTTTTCTGATATTTTTTGCTTCTGCATGATCATTATCGCAATTAGTGGTTTGTTTATAATAGCCAAAAGCAAAAATAGCTTAAGCAAAAGAGGTGTATGGTTTGTTTTAGCAGGTCTTTTAATCCCGATTTTAGCGTTGGTCTTTTTATAAAACGTAATTTCTGCCAATAGAATCTTATTCCTTTGAATAAAAGATAATTTTACATAAATCATTCAAAATAAACACTTTTTAAATTAACAAACTTTATAAATAAATTAATAATTAAATAAAAATGAAAATGCGTTCAAAATTTTTAAAATTGATTTTTATAGCTTTAATAGCTTTAGTCGCTTGCAAATCGAATAATTCAAAACAATCTGAATTATTAAAATTGGGTGTCCATACTATTATCGTTCAGGAAGTTGTTCATACCAGTGAATATACTTATCTTCGTTACAAAGAAGAAGGCAATCCTGCTGTTAAAGAAAATGACATTTTATGGTGTGCCGTTACCAGAATGGAATCAAAAATCGGAGATACTCTATATTTCAAAGGTGGCTACCCAATGAAAGATTTTGCAAGTAAAGAACTTAATAAGACTTTTAAAGAAGTTTTGTTTCTTGACTTTATCAGCAAATCATCTGAATTCGCTACTAAAGGTTCAGCTGAAGGTTCAGAACATCACGAAATGAATATTTCAGATTCAGCCATGGCAGGAAAGCCAAACATTGCTAAAATTGAAGTAAAAATTGATGCTGTTGCCGGTGGAATTACAATAGCTGATTTATTTGCAAAAAAAGCTGATTATTCAGGTAAAACCATTAAAGTAAAAGGTAAGGTAACTAAATTCAGTCCAGAAATCATGGGCAAAAACTGGATTCATATTCAAGATGGAACCGAATCAAATGGTAAATATGATCTTACCGTTACAACAGCTTTAACTGCTGCTGTAGGTGACATTGTTATCCTTGAAGGCAAAATTGCCTTAAACAAAGATTTTGGCTTTTCTTATTTCTATGAAGTATTGATGGAAGACGCGAAAATTATAAAATAATCGAATCCCTAAAATTGCTTTTTCTTTGTTGGTTGAACTAGTTGAAACTACCAATGGAAAAGCAATTTTTGTTTTTATACGTTTTTAATCCTACCATATTTATTGCTTTTTTACAGCCAAATCAACCAGAAATAATGTCCTATTCTTATTAATTTTAGTTTTCAATACTGCTTATGTGTAATAAATTTTCGTTTTATTATTTTATCCTGCCAGCCTTGTTTCTAGCTTTCTCAGCTTGCAATACAGATACACAGAATACTGCAATGAACCCAGATAAAGATTCCGTCGCTCAATCAAATGTTTTCGCTGCTGACAGCTTTGCTTTTTATGAAAATGTATTGAAGTCGGATTCATTGAATACAGAACTTCACTTTGCACTTGCTATCAATTATTATACCGAGAAACAATTTGAGAAAGCCATTGAGCATTTGCTTATTGTTTGTCGGATTGACCATAAAAATACTGAAGCATTGATTACGTTGGGCAATATCTATTATGATGCTGAACAGAACGATAAAGCGATTGAAACTTACGAAAAACTACTTCAATTGGATGATAAAAATGTTAATGTGAGATGCGATTTAGCTACTTCCTACCTGAACAATAAAGATATACAAAAATCATTTCGCCTTTTAACTGAAAATATTAAGATAGCTCCCAATCATGCACAATCGCATCATAACTTATCTGTAGTCTATTCTCAGATGGGCAAGACGAAAGAAGCTGAAGCCGAAATGAAAATTTTCAATAAATTAAGTGTCCTAAAATAAAGAATTTATATCGCTCAATCTTTCAAGAATTCAACTTTTTACAATAAAAAAGGCCCTCAACATTGAGAGCCTTTTTTATGAAATGAATTTCTAACCCAAATAGGTTTTTAAAATTTTACTCCTAGAAGTATTTTTAAGTCTGCGTATGGCTTTTTCTTTAATCTGACGAACTCTTTCGCGGGTTAAATCAAATTTTTCGGAGATTTCTTCGAGCGTTAAATGCTGGCAACCGTTCAAGCCGTAAAAATACCTGATTACATCAGCTTCTCTTTGAGTAAGCGTACAAACAGCTCTTTCAATTTCTTTACATAATGAATCGTACAACAAATCTGTTTCTGGAGTAGGATTGTCTTCCATTTTAAAGACATCCAGCATGGTAGTATCTTCTTCCTGTACCAGAGGAGCATCCATCGAAAGATGTTTACCGGAATGGCGCATCGTATCTCTCACTTCCGTTTCAGAGATTTCTAATAACTTGGCAATTTCACCATCATTAGGCGGACGTTCAAATTCCTGTTCCAGTTTTGCAGAAGCTTTCTTAATTTTATTGATAGATCCCAACTTATTAAGCGGTAATCTTACGATTCTTGATTGTTCAGCTAAAGCTTGTAATATGGATTGACGAATCCACCATACTGCATAAGAAATGAATTTAAAACCACGGGTTTCATCAAAACGTTGAGCAGCTTTTATCAGTCCTAAGTTTCCTTCATTGATTAAATCGGGTAAGCTTAAACCTTGATTTTGATACTGTTTAGCAACAGAAACAACAAAACGCAAATTAGCCTTGGTAAGTTTTTCGAGGGCAGCCTGGTCTCCTGCTCTGATTTTTTGAGCCAATATCACTTCTTCTTCAACTGAAATAAGTTCAACACGACCTATTTCTTGTAAGTATTTGTCAAGAGAAGCAAGTTCACGATTGGTTACTTGTTTAGTAATTTTTAATTGCCGCATTATATATTTTAATTAAAGGAAAGCGTAATATAAACGTTATTAAATGAAAAATGTTACAAATAAAAAAAAAATTATACAAAAACTAAAATGCTGTACTTTCAACAATCAAAAGTACAGCATTTTATATCTTAATGCGTAATTATTGATTTCTTTCGGGGCGTGGTAATAAAGCTTTGCGTGAAAGTTTTAATTTGCCTGTTTTTTTATCAATTTCTATTAACTTAACCTGAATTTTATCACCTACTTTAAGTACACTTTCTACATCTTCCAGACGGGTCCAGTCAATTTCAGAAATATGAAGCAAACCGTCTTTGCCAGGTAGAATTTCTACAAAAGCACCAAATGCTTGAATATTCTTTACTACACCATCATAAATTTCGTTGATTTCGGGTAAGGTAGTGATTCCTTTAATTCTAAGGATTACTGCATCAATAGAAGATTTATCAACAGCTACGATATCAATAATACCATATTCGCCAACTTCTTCGATAACAATTACAGCTCCGGTTTCGCGTTGCATTTCCTGAATAATTTTTCCACCAGGTCCAATAATTGCTCCAATGAATTCTTTAGGAATTGACATTTGTACAATACGTGGAACATGAGGTTTGTAATCTTCGCGAGGTTCAGTGATAGCCTTGGCCATTTCACCTAAAATATGCAATCTGCCTTCTTTTGCCTGACTTAAAGCTTCTGCCAACACTTTATGTGACAATCCATCTACTTTAATATCCATCTGGCAAGCAGTAATACCATCTCTGGTACCAGTTACTTTAAAATCCATATCGCCTAAATGATCTTCATCACCTAGAATATCAGAAAGAACGGCATATTTGCCTGTTGCTGAATCGGTTATTAAGCCCATGGCAATTCCAGAAACAGGTTTTTTAATTTTAACCCCTGCATCCATCAAGGCCAAGGTTCCTGCGCAAACAGTTGCCATAGAAGAAGAACCATTTGATTCTAAAATATCAGAAACTATTCTTAAGGTATAAGGATTATCGGCAGGTAAAGTAAACTTTAAGGCTCTCATAGCCAGATTTCCGTGTCCAACCTCTCTCCTACTTGTTCCACGGTTAGGTTTTACTTCACCTGTAGAAAAAGAAGGAAAATTATAATGTAATAAAAATTTGTTTTTACCTTCAAATACAACACCATCAATGATTTGTTCATCCATTTTGGTACCCAAAGTAATGGTAGTTAAGGATTGTGTTTCACCTCTGGTAAACAAAGCAGAACCATGTGCTGAAGGTAAAAAATCGGTTTCACACCATATAGGTCTGATTTCATTTAATTTACGTCCATCAAGGCGGCTTCTTTCATTCAATATCATATCTCTTACAGCATCCTTATGGATATCGTGGAAATAACGTGATATTTGAAATTTCTTTTCTTTTTCTTCGTCGGTTAAGGTTTCAACAAAAGCTGTTTTAACAGCTTCGAAAGTTGAGGAGCGAAGATGTTTATCAGCAATTCCTTGTTTGGCAATGGCATATAACTGATCGTAAACAGCTGATCTCATTTTTTCTTTAAAATCGAGATCGTTGTTTTCGTGGCAATATTCGCGTTTTTTGGTTTTACCAACCATTTCGGTAAGTTCCATCTGAGCTTTACATTGAATTTTGATTGCTTCATGCGCAACTTTCAATGCTTCTATCATATCTTCTTCCTGAACTTCTTTCATTTCGCCTTCTACCATCATAATATTTTCGTAGGTAGCAGCTATCATTAAGTCAAGATCTGCAGTAGGAATATCCAGGAGTGAAGGATTTACAATAAATTCACCATTTATTTTGGCAACACGTACTTCTGAGATTGGGCCATTAAATGGGATATCAGAAACAGACAGAGCAGCAGAAGCAGCTAAAGCAGCCAATGCATCAGGTGCAGTATTTTTTTCACCTGAAATAAGAGTAATCTGAACCTGAACTTCAGCATGAAAATCACTTGGGAACAATGGACGTAAAGCTCTGTCGACTAAACGTGAGATTAAGATTTCATATTCTGAAAGGCGGGCTTCTCTTTTAAAGAAACCACCGGGAAAACGACCCAGTGAAGCATATTTTTCTTGATAATCAACGGAGAGTGGCATAAAATCAACGTTCTCTGCGGCATCTTTTTTTGCAACAACGGTTGCCAACAACATGGTATCACCCATGCGAACCAGTGCCGATCCATCAGCCTGTTTGGCTAATTTACCGGTCTCGATGGTGATGATTCTACCATCTTTTAATTCGATTTTTTTTGTAATTACTTGCATAATAGCACTTTTAAATTTATTTCAATACAAAAAAAGGCAATTATAAGTCTAATTGCCTTTTAAATTTTTGTAAAAACTAAGTATACTTATTTTCTGATACCTAACTTCTTGATTAGTTCTCTATATCCTTCGATATTTCTATCTTTCAAATAAGCTAACAATTTACGTCTTTTGCCTACTAACAAAACCAATGAACGTTCTGTTGCAAAATCTTTTCTGTTTACTTTTAAATGTTCGGTAAGATATTTTATTCTGTTTGTGAATAAAGCCACTTGACCTTCTGTAGAGCCTGTATCAAATTCTGATTTACCGTACTCTTTAAAAATTTCCTTTGTATTTCCTGTTTTGAATTGCATATTCTAAGATATAATTTTGTTTGGTCTTAAAAATGAGTTTGCAAAGATAAACATTTTTTCAATAACTAAAACGTTTTTGCAGCATTTTTTTTTAATTCATTGTCCTTTTTATTAACCAACTGTAAATCTGTTCAATAAAAACTTCAATTGTTTTTTAATTTTACAAGATTTATCCTTTTACCTTAAAATTTGTTTTACTTTTGCTTAAAAATCACAAAAAATATTCGATGAACATAATTATAACTGGCAGCAGCCGTGGAATAGGATTAGAACTTGCGAAATTATTCTGCAAAGATAGTAATAATTCTGTAATTGGCATTTCCCGTTCCAATAATAATTCAATTATTATGGATGAAATAGGTAAAAATTCAAAATTTACGCCTATTCAATACGACCTCTCTTCTGTTCAAGTTGATTTCAGTCAAAAAATCAGTCAGCATTTGAAGGAAGTAGATATATTGATTAACAATGCTGGCTATTTAGTCAATAAGCCTTTTGAAGACCTATGTGATGATGATTTTGATACGATGTTCAACGTGAATGTAAAGAGTGTTTTTAAGATTGTTCAACAACTTCTTCCTCTTTTTTCACACAATGCACATATAGTGAATATCAGCAGCATGGGCGGTTTTCAAGGGAGTGCCAAGTTTAGCGGGCTATCCTTGTATAGTGCCAGCAAAGGAGCTTTAAATACACTTACCGAATGCCTGGCCGAAGAACTAAAGGAAAGAAATATTAAAGTCAACAGTTTATCGCTGGGTGCAGTAAACACAGAAATGCTCAAGGAAGCATTTCCATCCTATCATGCACCTTTGGAAGCGATAGAGATGGCTGCTTTTATCAAACAGTTTGCAGAAAATGCCCATCATTATATGAATGGGAAAATAATACCAATTTCTGGCTCAACGCCTTAAATAAAAAATGCACTGGTTTTCTAAAACCAGTGCATAAGATTAAAAGTTCTGAAATTATTCAGTAATCAAGATTCTTGAAGTATGCTGTGTTTTGCCTGTATTCATTTTTACAAAATAAATGCCTGCTTTTAAATTTGCATTCCTTGATAAAGGAAGACTATAACTTCCAGCATACTGCATATCATCTATCAATACATCTACCAATTTCCCGCAAATATCATACAAACTGATAGTAACATCTGATAAAGCCGATAATGAATAATTGATAGTACTTTCACTAGTGATAGGATTCGGAGAAACCGAAAAAATTTCTTTATCCTGAATCTCGCTTATACCCACAGCTGGGGCCCAATCAAGTGTAATCCCAGTTAAATTGGCAGTAGCTGTTCCAAGCTGATGATCAGCTGTTGCACCTTTTGTAAAGCTAAAAGATTGAGTCGTTTTTCCAGTTGTCAAACTGGAAGCCCATGAAAATTCAATCCATACTTTATAAACACCATCTGCAACAATTGCTGAAGCAACATCTGTCCCATTCCATAATAGCGTCATGGCACCATTAACAGTTCTGGTGCTGCCTGTAGTTGCATCCACAACATTTCCTGCAGACTTCCCACTCCAGGTTGTCAAATGGTCAATATTACTATTTGAACAATATTTAAATTTAGTTTTAATAAACGCACCACTACTGGTTTCTATCCAGGCAGCTAAACAGTTTTTTGGTGTATAACCTCCAGAGGAAACGGTTGTATAAGTACAAGTTAAAATTCCTGCAGTTTGGGCTTGAATTGTTTTGCTGAGCATTAACTGACTGCTAATCATTACGATTACAATAAACAAAAGTGTAATTTTTCTCTTCATAAAATTTTTAAATTAATATTTTAAGCAAAGTTAAAAAAAAATTTGTAAAAACAAGCAGAATAATGAAATATTTTTTACACATTGAACACTTAATCAATACATCCAAGATTTTATGAGGTAAAATGAAACGATTACTTATAGAGAATTCTGGAAACAATAAATATATAACTGAAAATCATTTCATAATTAGAATTAAACATTAAATTTGCAACTCAAATTAACTAAATATGAATCATAGAATTAAACTTTCTTTAAGCATTATTTTAAACTGTTTTTTAATCATAGCTTCATCTGCTATTTATGGCCAGGACCTGAAAGAACAAAATATTAAATATCAGGTAAAAGGTATCGTTTGCGATAGCTCAAACGGGAAACCCATCGAATTTGCTTCCTACAGCATTATTAATCCAAAAACCCAAAAGATGGTAAACGGAGGGGTTACCAATTCAAAAGGCGGATTTTCAGCTGAAAATATGACAAAAGGCAAGTATTTGATTTTGATATCAAATGTAGGATACGCTTCTTATAAAAATATATTGACACTTGAAACCAGCAATTCATTAAAAAATCTGGGAACCATTAAGCTTCCAAGAAAAAACATTGAGTTAACAACCACCGAAATTCAGGGAAAAGCCATTCCTTTTCAGGTTAAAGAAGACACTGTGGAATTTTCAGCTTCCTCTTTTGTTACCGATTCCAATGCTGTAGTAGAAGATTTAATAAAAAAACTACCCGGTGTTGATGTGGACAAGGATGGGAAAATTACAGCTTTTGGCAAAGAAGTAACCAAGGTTTATGTTGATGGGAAACCTTTTTTTGGCAATGACATTAAAACAGCAACCAAGAACTTGCCTGTTGACATGATAGATAAAGTACAGTTTATCGATAAAAAATCTGATCAAAGCATATTTACCCAAATAGATGACGGAGATGTTGAAAAAGTACTGAACCTGGTTGTTAAACCCGGCCGGAAAAACGGAGTTTTCGGAAAAGTGACAGCTGGAGTCGGAACTGAAGACAGGTACGATGGAAGTGGTATGATCAACTGGTTCAAAGGTGGCAGACAGCTTTCATTTATTGGAACGGCCAACAATATCAACAACATAAGATTTACCGATTTTGTTTCGATGGATCAAAACAGTAAACTCACAGGTTCTATTAATTTTCTTGCTAAAGGTGGTGCAAGTGGTGGGTCCCGCTTTTTTGGTGGCAGAGGTGGCGCTAACATACCCAATATAAATGCTTCAGGGATTAATTCTTCCTGGTCAGCAGGAACCAATTTCAGAGATAGCATCGGAAAAAAAATCAGTTTTACAGGAAGTTATATGTTTACAGCTTCCAATAATACCAAAGAACAAATCAGCAGTCGTGAGACTTTTCTGAAAGATTCCAGTTTTATGTATGACAATACTGCTAAAACCAATAGTACAAACAATAACCATAATGTTAATATGGAATTTGATTATAAAATTGATTCTATGAATTCAATATTGTTCACACCTAAAATAAGAATTACCAACTCTTACAGCGATGATAACAGCTTGTTCAATTCATTTGGGGCTTCCGGTTTAGATTTCAACAAAGGTGGCAGTTATACATCAAGAGACAATCAATCATTGAGCTTATCTGGCGAATTACTGTTCAGACATCGGTTTTCTAAAAAAAGACGCACCATCTCACTTTCGGTAAAACCCAGCTATAAATCGTCTAAGAGTGACGGCTATGACAAGTCCAATAGTTCATATTTTATAATGAATTTCTGGAAAAACGATAGTATCGACCAGAAAAAAACAGCCAACTCTGACGAAAAGGGTATTGAAGCCAGACTTTCCTATACAGAACCACTGACATCAAATATTATCATGGAATTAAATTATAATTTTTACACCAACAACAGTACTTCTGATAGGAAAGCCCTTAATTTCAATCCAATCACCAATGAATACGTTGGTGTTGATTCAACTTATACCAATCATTATGAAAACACCTATATCAATCATAGAGCGGGCCTTAATTTCAGAATCTTCAAAAATCTTTGGGATTACACTATCGGGATAGGCATAGAACCTTCTTTAATCAGGAGTAATTCTGTAAATAAAAATACTGTGCTTGAACAAAACGTAGTAAATTTTTCACCTTCCTTAAATATCAATTACAAGCCTACAAAAGGAAAGAACTTAAAAATCAGATACCGTGGATCTACCAATCAACCCAGCCTTTCACAATTGCAACCCATACCTGATAATTCAAATCCTCAATACATCGTCAATGGAAATCCCAATTTAAAGCCTGAGTTCAACAACAACCTCAATATTAATTACAATGCGATGGACTTTGTTTCCATGAATTTTATTTTCGCAGGAATTATGGCCGAAAACACCATCAACAAGATAGCAAATCAGAATGCTTATGATAGTTTAGGAAGACAACTTTCAACCCCTGTAAATGTAAATGGATATTATTCTATCAATGTATTTACAGGATTTGCGAAACCGATCAAGAAATTTATTATCAACCTGGCTGGAAATGCCGGTTTTTCAAATGATGTTAATTATTCAAACAATAATAGTTATATGACCAAAAACTTAATTTTGGGCATCAATACCCGACTCAACTACAATGGCAATAAAATTACAGCAGCCCCTATCGTCAAAATCAATTATACCAAGGCCATGTATTCATTAGCCAATATTTCCAATACAGCTTATACCAATTATACCTTAGGCTTTGATGCTCAACTTGATTTGTTCTGGAATTTCAAAATCGGAAGCGACATTCAATACACCTCCAACAGTGGTTATGGTTCGGGATATGATATAACAACCACAAACTGGAATGCATTTATTTCAAAGCAGGTATTTAAAAACAAGAAAGGCCTCCTAAAATTACAGGTATTTGATATTTTAGAAGACAATAAGAGTGTTTACCGGACTACCACAGAAAATTACATTGAAGATGGCCGTGTTAATGCCCTATCAAGATTTTTTATGCTTAGTTTTTCCTATAGTTTTAGTAAATTTAGCGGTAAAGAACCCGACCGAAGAGAGCGGATGATGGGCATGCCAATGGGGGGAAGAAGAGGCGAAGAATTTTAGAGGAAGACCGAAGATGAAAAAGCGAGGGAGAGACTAAGAGACTGAGAGAACTAATGAAATTTATCAATTAGGAATTAGGAATTAGGAATAACGAAGAGATATAGACACTCATTTCCTTTTGTCATGCTGATCGAATTGAAGCATCATTTAAATTACGAATTAGGAATTAGGAATTACGAATAACAAAAAGACTTGGACGCTCTTTTTTTTTGTTATGCTGAACGAAGTGAAGCATCACATTAAAAATAATTAGGAAATTATTAAAATCCATCCAATTTCTTTTTCCTTTACTAAAAGAAAGAGGCTGTCTCATCACTGAAACAGCCTCTTTTACATTTAGCGCATTGTTGCTTATTTTAATTCGTGTTTTGCAACATAAGCTCTTAATTCAGTATCGCTTTCCATTTCTGAAGCTACAAACTCATCCATATTGAGGCCATTGCTTTCAATAGCTTTGACGAATAATTTGGTAAAATTGCTCATTTTTTTGGCTTCGCGTTTTCCGTTCTTGGTTTCAAGGTATTCTAAAATAACTTTGTTGTATTTAAAACGGTGTTCGCCTTTGTAATGATGCACTGTCATTTTTCCATTGATAGCTGTAAAGCTTACAGGATATTCTTTTGGGTGAAAAATTACGAAGAACCAATGCCAGATAACAATTGCCAGCGTTGCAAGTATAGCTTCATAGAAGTGAATGATTTCACTTACTTTAATAAACCATACAGGGGCCCAGTTTCCTACGATGGTTGGAAACCAAAGTACTAATCCTGTGAATCCCATTACAACTGTACCCCATATCAATGCCCAGTACTCCAGTTTTTCCATGTAATTATAGTCATCAAAATCCGGATGTTTCTTTTTAAGATGGAGGTAATACAACATGGTATCTATCAACTGTGTCATATCGCTTAATTTGGGGAACAAACCGAACAATACGTCGCGTCCACGAGCAGTAATCAACAAATAAACAACATGGTAAACCGACAATACTATCATTACTACCGCTGATATTCTATGCACCCATTGACGGATCACTTCATTAAATCCCAAAGAATACATCAGGTCGCCCAATACGCTATCGGGGAATTTCAATAAGAAGCCAGTAATTGCCAATGTAATGAATGAAGTCAGCAGCATCGTGTGTTGTATCAATTCATTTTTAGTAAAACGGGGAATTCTGATTTCATTTTTTGATTTATTATAGCGAGCACGCAATTCGTGAATAAAAATCAATAAGTTATGGAAAAACATCCAGCCTACAACCACAACTATCAACCAGAAATAAACCGTTCTTACGATGTTTTCAATTTTAGCTGCTGAATTTTCCTGAGTAGTATGAGAATAGCTGTTAGCAAAAGTTTCGGTAGCTTCAGGATGGCATTTTTTACAGGTGCTTAGAATGTTCTTTTTGTTGATAGAAGATTCTATATGGTTTTTAGGTAATATTTTATGAACATTATGACAATCCACACACATGGCTGCTTTTTTATCGCCGTGTGATGAAGCCAGACCATGATAACTGTCCTGATAGTTTTTTACATTCATATTCTCCATACCATAACGTTGGGAGAGCAATAGGTTCTGATGACACTGCAAACAGGTATTATCCTGGATTTTTTTCATCTTATCTCTTTTGTTTACTGTATTAATTGCCTGTATATTGTGTTCGCTATGGCAATCGTTACAGGAAGGAGCACTTCGGATTCCTTTTTTTACGGCTATCCAGTGAATGGATTTTTTATAATCTTCAGTGATTTCTTTGTGGCATTTTTCGCAAGTATTGGGCAGGCTGATAGCTGAAATTTTTGAACCCGGCTGAACCCTGTTCATAATATCATGCTTTCCGTGACAGCTCAGGCAGGTTGGTGCATCTTTACTCCCAGCCATCACCAGTTTACCATGAACACTCATGGAATACATTTTCCCAGGTTGTTTGATAGATAATGAATACTTTTTAATAAATGCTGTATCGTCGTGGCATTTACCACAGGTAGCAACAAGATTTGTAGCATAAACTTTACTGCTTTTATCTTTTACAAAATTTATATCGTGTGAACCATGACAATTCCAGCATTGTGCGGCTTCGTTAATACCTTCGGTTAAGGATAAACCATGAATACTTTCTTTATGGTCTTTGGCTATGGCGCTATGACATAAATAGCAATCAGCCAACACACCATCTTTGGGTCCTTTCTGATGATTACTCAGGTTATTCACTACATAACTGTGACAATTTGAACAAGATAAATTCTTGTGGACTGATTTTGATAACTCTTCTTTGTGATTTTTCTTGGTATGACAAACAGCACAACTTTCGCTTGTTTTACTAACTGTATGATAAGGGACCACCATGATACCTGTTTTGTGGCATTTACCACAATAGGTTTTTTCTTTGCTGACCGCTTTTGCTGGGGAAGCAATTTTGTGGGTACCGTGGCAGGATTTGCAACTGGGCGCATTTTCTTCTTTAATGTGCATTAATTTGCGATGTACATCATTTTGCATTTGTGCATTTAATGCTGCATGGCATTTTTTGCAATCTACTTTTTTTACAGTTGCTTTTGAATGTTCTTCAGTCAATATATCGTTATGACAATCGCCACATTTGATAACTTTATCGTGAACGGTATTGGCTACTAAATTTTCGTGGCAATCAATGCAATTAATTTCTTGTCCATTTGTTTGAAGATGGAATGAAATTGTTAGTAATATAAAACAAAAAAAGCTTATCAACGTTCTTTTCATACTTAAATAAATTAATGATTATTTTTACAATTGAGGGTTTTTATAGGTAAAACGTTATTTAAATCTTGCTTTATGCTTATATTTTTAAAAATGCAAAAGTAAAAAAATTATTGTTATTTGAATAACAGAAACAATAAATTAAATAATTATTTATATATATTATTATTTCACAGTAGGTTTTAGCAAATTTAACAGGTCAAGAATTGCATTTTTTATTATTATTGTTAGTAATAAGTAATAAAAGTAATATGCATTGCCTGGTTGGGAAATATAGGCTAGCTTCAACAAACGTGGATTTAGAAGAAGTGACGGGCTGACTTCAAGTCAGCCCGTCACTTACACCAATTAAAAAAAACGTTATCGTAAAATGCTAGAATGTTGCATTTTAAGTATTGATTGAAATTTAATATGGTCTTTTACTTTCTTAAAATAAAAAAAGAATAAAGCTAGCTTGATAAGCAGTTTAGTTTAGTTTAGTTTAGTTTAGTTTAAGTAAATGTGGACTTGATCTAGTGATGGGGTGACTTGGAGTCACCCCGTCACTTACACCAATAAAAAAGCTATCGTAAAACACTAGGCTGGCTTGTTTCAAAATATTAAATCAAATGAATAATTGTATCATTCTAATGATTGAATAAATTATTTTTAGTACTTTGTGCATTATTTACTAAATTTGCAATCCTATTCTCCCGATTGGTTGAATTGGAAATGATTTACATCCTAAAAACTCATCATTTGAATGATTTTTATAATTTCGAATTCCGGTAATAAAATAACAAATGAAAATATTAATCATAGAGGATGAAAAAAGCCTGAATGATTCAGTGCTGGAATATTTGCATGAAGACGGTCATGTTTGCGAAGCTGTTTATACATACAATGATGCGGTGGAGAAGATTGAATTGTACAATTATGATTGTATTGTTGTGGATATTAATCTTCCTGATGGCAGTGGTCTCGATATCATAAAACGCTTAAAAAAATCTTTAAAATCACCGGGTATTGTAATTATTTCTGCACGAAATTCGTTGGAAAACAGAATCGAAGGCCTCGATACCGGAGCCGACCATTACCTCACCAAACCTTTTCACCTGGCTGAGCTTAATGCACATTTAAAATCTATCAACCGCAGAATCAATTTCAATGGTAACGAGGAGATAATCGTAAATGAGATTAAATTACTGCCCAACGAACACACTGTATTTGTGAATGATAAAGAAGTCAAGCTTACCAAGAAGGAATATGAATTACTGGTATTTTTTATTTCTAATAAAAACAAAGTTATCACCAAATCGAGCCTGGCCGAACATTTATGGGGCGACTATATGGATACAGCCGATTCTTTCGATTTTATCTATACGCATATCAAAAACCTGAGGAGTAAACTATTAAAAGAAGGATGCGAAGATTATATCAAAACGGTATATGCTGTTGGATATAAATTTGATCTGAGCTAAAGCCTTATAAAATTACAGCAATGAAACTATTAACAAAAACCAGTCTTAACTATTTGTCGGTTACTCTATTTGTATTTATGTTTGCCACCATTGCCTTTTATTATTTGCTCAGGCATCAGGTAAACCAAAATATCAATATTGAATTAGAAAAACGAAAAACGTCCATCCTCAATCAACTACTTTCGGCACATGCTGATGTTTATTCGCCTCCCAATCAGAACGAAAAAGTTATTTTTACTCCACTTAAAACTATCAATGCACCTCAATTAAACTTTTACGACACTTTGTTGTATGAATTTCACGACAAAAAATACGTTCCTTTTCGTCAGCTTGGGTTTGTAGCCAATTTTAACAATACAGCCTATTATATTCAGATATTCAAGTCGATGGAAGAAACAGACAACCTTATTGTGAGGATATTCATCAGCATGACCCTACTGGTTTTTCTGATTATTATCACCCTACTCATAACAGTGCGTCATACAACGCTGCAAGCATGGAATGTATTTTACGATACCATCAAGAAAATCAATAATTATGACATCAATGCGCATGATGAGTTTTCGTTGAAACAAACTGAGGTAAAAGAATTTGATGACTTAAACCGGGTATTGATTGCCATGACCGACCGTATCAAGAAAGATTATTCCAATATGAAGGAATATACCGAGAATGCTTCTCACGAACTTCAAACCCCTTTGGCAATCATCAACCTGAAAATGGAATTGCTGATGCAATCGGTTAACCTCGACGAAAAGCAAATGAAAGACATAGTAGATGCTTATGAAGCCTCCAACAGACTTTCGAAACTTAACAAAACATTGTTGTTGCTAGCCAAAATTGAAAACCGACAGTTTCCCGAATCAAAACCTATCCAACCACAAACTATCATCGATCATCAACTCGAAAGTCTGGAAGATTTAATAGATGCCCGTAAGATAGAAATTGTTCGTCAGTATGAGGATGAAGTGGTATTGATGATGAATCCTTACCTGGCTGAGATTTTATTTGCCAACCTCATTAAAAATGCCATCAGACATAATATAAGCGGGGGCAAGCTCATCATCAGCCTGACCCATCAATTGATTAAGATTTCCAATTCAGGAGCTGAACTGAGCATCGACCAGGCCTTGCTGTTCGAAAGATTTCACAAGCAATCTTCTTCGCCAGATTCCCTTGGTTTAGGTTTGGCCATCGTCCGGAATATCTGCGAAGTATATGGTTTTAATATAAATTATCTTTATGAAAATGACCTCCATCATTTTGCGTTGGATTGCAGTAAAGCCAATACAGTCAAGCTTGCTAAATAAACAGGATAAATTAAAAAAAAAACATTCATTTGTTTAGGATACAGATATACCTTACTATTAGGTTTTGAAAATAAATGCTTCAATTTTGGGCTAAAGCCCTTTTTCCCCCTAATTTATTAATCCCGACTTAAAAGTCGGGGCTAATAAATTGCTACAAACTAAATATCGCAGCAAATACAATTGGCACGAAACTTAGAAGTATTTCTATTAAAATTACTTACCTTTGCAAACTATGAATTTTACAGAACTCAAACTTGACAAGCAATTATTGGAAGGCATTTCCTATTTAGGCTTTGACACGGCTACGCCGGTTCAGGAAAAAGTAATCCCAATTATTCTCGAAAACAGAGATTTAATCGCTTGTGCTCAAACGGGTACCGGCAAGACAGCAGCTTTTGTTTTACCCATACTCAATAAATTAATTGGCAAACAGGATAATTCAATTGACACCCTCATCATTGTACCAACCAGAGAGTTGGCTATACAAATTGATCAACAGATACAGGGGTTTTCCTATTTTGTTTCGGCTGGATCGATCGCCGTTTATGGAGGTGGTGATGGCAAAGACTGGGAAGCACAAAAAGAAGCCTTAAAAAACGGGACAGATATTATTGTTGCAACCCCCGGTAAACTATTGTCGCATATCAAAATGGGATACGTCAATTTTAAAAGCCTGCGGCATTTAGTGCTGGACGAAGCAGACAGAATGCTGGACATGGGTTTTATTGATGATATCATGGCCATTATTTCGTTTCTGCCTGTTAAACGTCAAACCTTGCTGTTTAGCGCTACCATGCCGGGCAGCATCCGTTCATTGGCTCAAAAAACATTGCATCATCCTGCCGAAATATCATTGTCTATGTCGAAACCGGCCGAAGGAGTCGACCAAAAGGTATATTTAATCTTTGAGGAACAAAAAGTTCTATTGATAAAACAGTTATTACTCGAACGCAAGCATTTCGACAGCATACTTATTTTTACTTCTGCCAAAAGCAAGGTAAATGAAATTGTAAGAGCTCTGAACAAATATGGCTTCCCTTCTCAGGGCATTTCGTCCAACCTTGAACAGGATCAGCGGGAAGAAGTTTTAAGAGGATTCCGTTCTAAAAAAATACGCATTTTGGTAGCTACCGATGTTATGAGTCGGGGTATTGATGTGAAAGAGATCAACATGGTGATTAATTTTGATGTGCCGCATGATGCAGATGATTATGTTCATCGTGTAGGTCGTACTGCCAGGGTAAACACCAAGGGTGAAGCCATTACGCTGGTTACACCCAAAGAGATTTATAAGTTGAGGAAAATTGAAAAATTAATCGATAATTTAATTCCTAAACTGGCATCTCCAACGGACTTAGGCGAATTACCGAATTGGGAAGATAAAGTTCCCGGCTTTGATGAAAAAAGAAAATTTTTCAGGAAGAAAGATTATAAGAAAACAAATAATAAAGACAAATCCTGAGGAATGTATGGATAGCCTAATTTTGAACCATTTAGCTAACAAATTTAGGTATTCATTTCCTTTGAAAGCATGAAGAAGCTACTAAAAGACATCAGTGTTTTTATATTAATGCCGGTAGTTGTTATCATTGCTACCTGGTTGATGTATTATTACAGGGTTGAGCATTCAAGCTTCAATAAAGGAATTTCCATCGTAATATGTGGGGATTCACATACCGAGAGTGGTATCAACGACAGTATTTTACTTCATTCAATCAATATCTCCAACAGCTCAGAACATTATTTATACACCTATAGTATTTTAAACCATATCCTTAAACACAACACCCAAATCAAAACCATTTTATTGGGATGTTCTTTTCATTCTTTTCATCAAAATTACGATAACTATTTATTTGAAGAAGAAAAAGCCCAGGGTATGTATCTGAGGTATCTGCCCCTACTCGATGCCGAATTTATTGCGAAGATAGCCCTTAAGAATGGCTCTGGCATGGTTAAATCGGCATCAACCATATATGACAAGATGTTTAGCTCTATCTTACATCATTCAACATCCTATCTGGATTATCCTTTTACAGGCAGGTATTACAAAAGCAGTAAGAGTAATTTGAACGATACTACGATAAACAAGTCTGTTAAAAGGCATTATTACAAAGAGAATGGTGAAGAACAGGGTTTTTCTGCTTATCAGAAATACTATTTAAATAAGATTGTTGATTTATGCCAGCAGCAGAAAGTGAGACTGGTGATCATCAATACGCCCCTTAGTAAAGCTTATTACGCTAAAATTCCTGAGAAATTTATAAATGATTATTATGCTTATATTTCAAGTATTCAACAACGCATAGCGTTTTTAGATTTCCACACCCTCGATTTCGACATGAAATGTTATGGAGATGGAGATCATTTGAATGCCTTGGGGGCTGGGTTGTTTAGTATAAAAGTCGACAGTGTATTGAATGTATTACAAGGAGGGCAATAGGTTTAAGCATAATTTCACGCATGCCCTTCTGACATCCTAGGGATGAAAAACAGGAAACTTCAAGTTCATACAACCCCTCCTAGCCTCACGAAGAAGAACAAGAATAGGAAACATCAAGCAAGCCCTCCTAACATACAACCCCTCCTAAGCTCCTCCCGATGAAAAATCGGGACAGGCTCTAAGAGGGGAGGAACTAGAGTTGAGTTAATTGAAATTGAAATCCTTTTATCAATTTAGCAAATTCTTTAAACAAAAACAAGCCACATCACAGCTTCATATTATATTTTTCACTTTCCAATCACCTCCCCTATTAGGGGAGGAAGGGAGGGGTAGTATTAATGTCTGAATTGTCTGACTCACCCTATTAAACTGAAAGTTTTTATTAAGTTGACATTTTCTTGATTATTTTGTCAACCCAGGTTAGGACAAGGCACCAACTTCAAGCAACCCCTCCTAGCCTCCTCCCGATGAAAAATCTGGACAGGCTATAAGAGGGGAGGAACTCGTGCAGTGTTTATTAATAAAAACATTCCAATATTAAGATTCCTATGCTTTAAGCTAAAAACAAAATCAAAGAATTTCCCTTCACCTTTTATGGGAAGGGATGGGATGGGGTAGTACATTAATTGAAATCGCACTCCATTTATCAATTCTTCAAATTCTTTAAATAAAAATAGCCACATCACAGTTTCATTCAAAATCTTTCACTTTCCAATCACCTCCCCTATTAGGGGAGGAAGGGAGGGGTAGTATTAATGTCTGAATTGTCTGACTCACCCTATTAAACTGAAAGTTTTTATTAAGTTCCCAATTTTCGATTATTTTGTCAACTTATTTCAGGACAAGACAAACTTATCCAACTTAACCCAATACAATTCAAATTCCCATTTTTAAAAAATATTCCTTGTTTTTTTTAACAAACTGTTGTATATTTGAGGCTGTATTGTCCCTCAATATTATTAAGCTAAACGATCAATATAAAATTTCTCAGATCTTTTATATATGGCAACTGAGCATAAAATATCAACATTCATCCATACGGATAGGCATCCTGAACAAAATGATGCAATTACAGTCGGGATAAAGGGTCTTTTAAATTCAAAAAACACCCATTCATACGTTCTTAGGTATGTGAACGAGCCAAATGAAATCCATTCATTCGTTCTCAATGTTGTGAACGAGCAAAATAACATCCATTCATTCGTTCTTAATGTTGTGAACGAGCAAAATAACATCCATTCAGTCATTCACAATGTTGTGAACGAAACAAATGGAATAAATTCCTTAGTGCAAGGCCTTTATTGGCAGGATATAAAATATAAAACAATCAACAAGGATACTGAATCAAAATTACGGTCATTTAGGACCCTTCATCCAATACAAATTTAATTATTTTATTCATCATTTAAAAAACATGTGTATGAAAATTATCAGTTTATATTTAAATGCGCTTTCCAATGAAGAGCATTTTAAGTTTCATACCGATGCTATCGGTTTGATGGAATCATTTACACCCAAAGTTTTATTGACAGAGGCCGAACATCCGCATTATGTCCAGATGCTAAAAAACGAAAAAGAGGCATTGGGATTTATACGCAAGAGTAGTTTTTCCGAAAAATTGCAGGATGCCGATCTATTGCGCGATAATTGCCTGAAAGGCATGAAAAAGATAATAGAAAGCGGCTTGCTGCATTTTAAACCCGAAATAAGGGATGCTGCCGAACGTTTAATTATATTATGGAATACTTTTGGCAATATTACAACTAAAAACTATGAAAAAGAATCGGGAGCTGTCATCAAACTCATAGCCGAGCTTGAAGGAAGTTATGCTGCTGATGTATCAAAATTGGGCATGGGTGAATGGGTGACGGAGCTTAAGTTCATGAACCAGGCTTTTGATGATTTGATGATCAAACGCTATGATGAGAAGGACGTCAAAACACCTTATAGAATGAAACAAATAAGAGTTGAAACAGATGCTGCTTACCATGCTATTGCAGAACGTATCAATGCTCTTATAATAGTAAAGGGCGAAGCAGCTTTTGCAAGTTTTGTCAATAAGCTCAACCTTCGTATTGAGGCTTATTCCGACAGTTTGGTTCAACGCAAATCAAAAGGAGGAAATCCAAGTGTTACGTTAGCTTAAAATTAAAAAAAAACTCCCTTCATTCATTGATTGGAGGGAGTTTTTTAAGGGAGAGGAAATTTAATTAGGAATTAAGAATGAGGAATTTGAAATTAGGAATTAGGAATTAAAATGATGTTTCCTTCGTTCAGCATAATAAAAGAGAATAAACGTCCAAGCCTTATTGTCATTCGTAATTTGTAATTTACAATTCGTAATTAATATGATGCTTTCTTCAACAGTATTACAAAAAATAGATATATGAAAGCCAGTAAAATTTTCCATCACGGAGCCTATCGCATACAGCTTAATTTCCCTGCAAATGAAGAATACAATACGATTGTGAGGCAGTTGCAAGATGCAGAGTGGAGTAATAGTCTGCAGGCCTGGCATCTTCCGTTTACCAAAGAAGCATACAAAGCACTTTTAGTTGCATTTGATGGTATTGCTCCGATTGTTATACTGAAGCAAAACAAAACCGAAGCCGTCCGACAGCAAAAACAATCACGCTACGCTATTAATCAGCTTGAGAGGGCAGAATACGAGAAAGTGGAAACTTTCAGCAAGTGGATGGCTCATAAAAGGTATAGTGAATCAACAATAAAGACTTATACACAAGCCATCTGTATTTTCCTGAAGTTTATCAAACCGAAATCGGCTACTGAAGCCAATAATGAGGATATCATCCGTTTTGTAAATGACTATCTTATTGTCAACAAATTAAGTTTTTCGTTCCAGAACCAGGTAATCAATGCCTGCAAATTATTTTTCAGGGAAATAGTAAAGAGCCCATTGCAGACAGAAGCCCTGGAGCGCCCCCGCAGAGAACATAAGTTACCCAATGTGCTGAGTAAACAAGAAGTAAAAGCCATCATTGAGGCCAGCACCAATACAAAGCATCGGATGATGCTTACATTGATTTATGCCTGTGGTTTGCGCAGGAGTGAATTACTCCATCTCAAGCCCTTGGATGTAGATAGTAAGCGGGGTTTGCTGATGATACTGAATGCTAAGGGCAAGAAGGATCGCATCGTACCTATTTCAGAAAAATTAATAGCAATGTTGCGTACGTATTACAAAATGTACAAGCCTACTAACTGGTTGTTTGAAGGACAGCATGCAGGAGAAAGCTATACAGAAAGTAGTTTGCAGTCGGTATTAAAACAAGCTTTAGCAAAAACAGGCATCAAGAAACCTGTGAGTTTGCATTGGTTGAGGCACAGTTATGCCACTCATTTGCTCGAGAGCGGGGTTGATTTACGATACATACAGGAGTTATTAGGGCATAAAAGCAGCAAGACCACAGAGATATATACCCATGTAAGCCGGAAAAGCCTGCAGCAAATCCCCTCCCCTTTTGACAGTTTGTGAAAATTTTTTTTTTGTTAAAATAAATTTAACAACTAAAAAAAAGTATATCTTTGTATACAATATATATTTAAAAACTGCACAAAGCCAACCAAATTTGGATGTTTTAGAACAGTTTTACTAAACATATAAACAAGTTAGCTGCAAGTGTAGCGGACGACACAACCGACAACAAACGAACAGAAAAACAGTGAACAAAATGCCAACGCTTCGTAAAATTAAAAGAGCTGCAAGCCGACACACAAGCCAACGCTTTTGCAGCACATTTAATTTTACCCAAACGCACCCAAAGCCCACCCACCACCCGACAAGTGGACGGTTGATAAATTGAAAGTAGTTTGAGACGCAAAAACATTTTAAAAACTTATCTTTACGACCTTAACGAACAGACAATAAATTAATGGCGAATAGTAATTTAGCAAGTGCAAAAAACGCAAAGAACGATGAGTTTTACACTCAATATCACGACATAGAAAAGGAAATCAATGCATACTTAGATTTCAACCCTAAAGTTTTTAAGGACAAGACAATTTTAATGCCTTGTGACGACCCTGAATGGAGCAACTTTACTAAATTTTTTGCACAAAACTTTGAACGTTTCGGACTTAAAAAACTCATAAGCACAAGTTACGCACCAGACAGCAAAAACTACAAAAGCCATTATCAACCTACTCTATTTGAAGTTAACGACCCTCAATTTGACGAATATAAAACTGTAAAAAACGGTAAAATATTTACTCTAACCCGAGACAAATCAGGTGACGGAAAAATTGATGTAAATGATTTAGAATGGACATATTTAAAAGGTGATGGTGATTTTAAAAGTGAGGAAATTAAGAAGTTAAGAGACAAAGCAGATATAATTATCACAAATCCACCATTTTCTTTGTTCAGACAATTCCTTAGTTGGGTTCTTGAAGCCGACAAGCAATTAGTTTTAATTGGCAGTATGAATGCAATAACTTACAAAGAAGTATTTCAGTTATTAAAAGAAAATAGAATTTGGCTTGGTAATGGTTTTCAAGCTGGTAACGCTTTTTTTGCAACACCAAACGCAAAAGAGTATGCGGACGGAGTTTACAACTCTGAAACTGGATTAGTGAAATTTAGAAACTGTTGTTGGTATACAAGTATAGACCACGGAAGACGACACCAACCAATGCCACTTATGACAATGGAAGATAATTTAAAATTTAGTAAACACAAGGATATAAAAGGAATTGGTTACAAAACTTACGACAATTACAAAGCTATTGAAGTTCCTTTTACTGATGCAATTCCAAGTGATTACGATGGAGTTATGGGAGTTCCAATAAGTTTCCTTGACAAATATTCGCCTGAACAATTTGAAATTGTTGGAAGTGACACAGATGTAAAAGAAGGTAAATTACCTCATTTAGTTAACCCAAAATGGACAGGAAAAATAGACAGGGGATATATTGAAGGAAATAGAATATATGGCAGAATACTAATTAAACACAAGAAAGCTGTAAAATGATAACAACATTAAGAATAGACATTACTGTAAAAGATATTTGTGATGGATTTATGTATAACGAGCTTGAAGGGAAAGGCTTGTTTGGGCTTGCTGGGACTTTGACAATTCAACCCGAATACCAACGTAATTACATTTATGCTGACGGCAAAAGAGATGTTGCAGTTATAGAAAGCATTTTAAAAGGATACCCATTAGGTTTAATTTATTTCAATCGGGTAAACAAAGATAGCCTTGAAGTTTTGGACGGACAACAACGAATTACAAGTTTTGGAAGATTTGTAACTAACAAATTCGCCATAAAAGACGAAAACGGAATGGAGCAATATTTTAGCGGTATTGCAACTGACAAACAAAAAAAAATATTAGAAACAAAACTCCTAATTTATGAATGCGAAGGAACTGAAAGTGAAATAAAGGAATGGTTTAGAACTATAAATATTTCAGGCGTTCCATTGACAAATCAAGAATTATTAAACGCAGTTTATTCTGGTCCATTTGTAACACTTGGGAAAGCAGAATTTAGCAATAGCCAAAATGCAAACATTCAAAAATGGAGTGCTTATATTTCAGGCAGTGCAAACAGACAAGACTTTTTAGAAAGAGCATTGGAGTGGGTTAGCAAAGACAATGTAGGCGACTATATGAGCCGACATAGATTTGAAAACAACATTACAGAATTAAAAAATTATTTCACAAGTGTCATTGATTGGATTTCAACTGTATTTGCAGACGTTGAAAGTGAAATGAAAGGACTTGAATGGGGACGACTTTATGAAACTTTTAGCAAGAAACCTTACAACAAAAAAACTGTTTCAGAGCAAGTAAAAAAATTGTATGCCGACCCTTATATAAAAAATCGCAAAGGAGTTTTTGAATATATTTTAGGTGGTTCAACGGACACAAAACTTTTAGAAGTTCGAGTTTTTGACGAAGCGACCAAAAAATCTAAATACGCTATTCAGACAACAGAAGCAGAGAAAAAAGGAGTTTCAAATTGTTCATTTTGTGCAATCGGACACGATGCTAACAAAACTAAAATTTGGAAACTTGCTGAAATGGACGCAGACCACGTGACAGCTTGGAGTAAAGGCGGAGCAACAGACACAAAGAATTGTGAAATGTTGTGTAAATCACATAACAGAGCAAAAGGAAATAAATAAAGAAAACGCCAACGCATTTGGTGGCACATTTGTATTTTTTGCAAACGCACAGACCAACGCTAAAAAATCCAAAAGAGCCACCAAGCCAACGCACCAAGACAGCAGTAAACAATTGACAACAGAGCAACGACAGACAGAACACCAGCAGCTAATCGAGTAGACTGCCCTGCCAGTAATTAACTGACAGGGAGAGCCTCTCACACCACTGTACGTACGGGTCACGTATACAGCGGTTCATTAAGATGTGGAGCAATTTTCTCATAAAGCTCAAGCATCGCTTCATAACCTCTTTTGCGTAAACGGTCTAAAGTAATAGTTGTAACCAAAATAGGACTTTGGGCGACTGCCCATCCTCCCATTCGGGTTCTACTCCATGAATAGGCATGCTCATGGTCGACGCCCAGCCGAAACAGGTTTTTCCTTTTCCGTTCGGGTTTCTTCCAATGATGCCAGATGCAGTACCGCAAACGATTTCTCAGCCAACTGTCCAGCGATTTAAGTTTGCCGTGAATACTTGCCATACGGAAGTATTGTATCCAGCCTCTTTGCACATCTTTTAGCTTTTGAATCCGTTCGTCGAATGAACTGGGTGTAGTTTTTCTTGTGATGGTCTTGAGTTTTTGCTTTAATGATTCCCATCGTTTTTCGCTTACTATCAACTGATATTTGCCTTTATCCCCTTTTTTGTAAGTAGGTACAAATCCGAAGCCAAGGATGACAAAGTTTACAGGTTTGCGTATGCCGCTTTTCTCCCTGTTGATGGGCAATTTTAATTTGTCTTTTAGAAACAAATATATTTTGTTGCCTGTCTTTCGGGCTGTATGATTACTTTTGGTATAAATACTAAAATCATCTGCATAACGAACATAACGTAATCCTTGCATTTCCATCTCTTTATCTAGCTCATTCAGCATGATATTGGATAGTAAAGGACTCAGCGGACTTCCCTGTGGCACTCCTTTTCTGCGTTTGATGAGTTTCCCGTTAATAAGTATAGGGGCTCTCATCCATTTGCGAATCAGGCGTAAAGTTAAAGGGCATTTAATCTTACGGTACAATAATTGCAACAATATACAATGGTCAACTTCATCAAAGAAGCTTTTCAAATCAATATCAACAATGTGTTGATAGCTTGAATTGATGTATTCCTGTGCTTTTAGTACCGCTTGTTGAGCGTTGCGATTGGGTCTAAAACCATAACTGTAGTCCTCAAATTCCATCTCAAATTTGATGGCTATTACTTGTCCGACTGCTTGTTGTAAAAGTCGGTCAATTACTGTGGGAATACCTAATAATCTTGTTTTCCCGTTGCTTTTGGGGATTTCAATCCCTCGAATGGCTTGTGGCAGGTAGTTGCCTTGGCGTAATTCTGATTCTATTCGCAGTCTGTTATTGGTCAGATATGCGTATAGCTCTTTTACTGGCATACCGTCCACTCCTGCCGAACCTTTGTTCGACACTACCTGACGGTAAGCTTTCATAATATTGCCTCGGTTTAATACTTGTTCTATCATTCTGTTTACTTGTTTAACCCTGTTCCGCTTATAATGTGGCTGGCAAGCCTCCACATTGCATTTGAAACATCTTAATGTTCAGTCCTTCATTGTTCAGTGAGACTTCTGCGGTATCTGTCCGCAGCTCGTTTACTACAACTACTATGACCTCTGCTGACTTCTTGACCCATAGAAAACGAATCTATTTCAAGACCTCCCCTGGTAAGAGCCTTTTCCTTCATCCAATGACTGCGGTATCTACTAAAATACGATGTTTGTATTCTTTGGACTTTACAATGCTGTGCTTGCTTATCCTCGTATAATAGCCTCATATACCGTTTCTGTTCGTCAGTACCAGAATTTGCAGTCTCGCTTCCTTCAGTGCATACTTCACAGTAAACCACCTTGCGACTTGCTAATGTTTCGGGTCGTTACTCCCGCACATAAGGGATTTACACCCTCTGGAAAAATTAACACCCAACTTCTTGCTATATGAAATTAAATTTGTATTTTTGAAATATTTATAGAGCTTTCGGTGGGTGTGCTCTGCTCATGCAGGGCGCACACA
>JBAXNW010000039.1:0-41671 GCA_037133555.1 Bacteroidota bacterium | reverse complement strand
TATACTGAATAATTTTGGATATAAATACGACATTATATTTTAACTACTACTTATATAATTATAATAAGGTTTATTTATATATAAATTTTTCTCTACTAAGGTTTTTAATTATATAAGGTTAATTCTAATGATTTAAATAACTGATATATAAATATTTCGTTAAACCTTAGTAGAAAACGAGAAATTAGCAAATTAAACCTCATTAGCTTATTTTAGGATATTATTGGAAAAATTAAAACCAAATACAGATTAATGCAATTTTTATAATTTCCCTAAATCGAAAAAATGAACACACATACAACTCACCAAAACGAAGCTGTTAAATATTTAAAATACAGGCATTTTGAAAAGGAATATTTTTTCAAAACCTCCCGTAGCAGTGGTCCTGGCGGGCAAAACGTCAACAAAACCGAAACCAAAGTAGAATTACGATTCAATGTGGAAGATTCTGCTTTGTTAAGTGATGAAGAAAAATATTTAATAAAATCCCGTTTACATCAAAAAATAAATGCAGAAGGTTATCTGCAGATTATTGTACAAGAAAGTCGCAGCCAGCTTACCAATAAAGAACTGGCCGAAGAACGTTTTTACCTATTGCTGATGAAAGCCCTTAAGAAACAAAGCTTTCGCAAATCAAGTAAACCTACATTGGGTTCTATAAAAAGAAGATTAATTACAAAAAAATACACTTCAAAAACAAAAGAACTACGTGCTAAAAATAAATTGTATGATAACGAAGGGGAATAACTAAATCTTTCCATTTTTTTTGTTTTTATTTGTCAAAAAAAAATACAAAACCATAATTATAAATCCCATTTTTGATACTACCTTTGCATCATCTTAAAAATATAATGATATGCGTAAGGTTAGATCTCAAACCAAAATAATAGCTACTGTTGGTCCTGCTTGTTCAAGCAAAGAAGTTTTATTGCAAATGATAGAAGAAGGTGTGGACGTTTTTCGACTCAATTTTTCGCATTCAGATCAAGCTGAACATCAAAAAATAATAGATACAATTAACGAGCTAAATAAAGAATACAATATCAATATTGCCATTCTTGCTGACTTACAAGGCCCTAAACTTAGAATTGGGGAAATAGAAAACAATAATATTGAGCTTATAGATGGCGATTCCATAAATTTTATTACGACAAAATGTGTGGGCAATAATCTACAATTGTACATGAGCTATGCTGAATTTCCCATGGATGTTAAAATTGGTGACAAAGTATTGATTGATGACGGTAAAATTCAATTGGAAGTACTAGAAACAAATAGAAAAGATACTGTCAAAGCACGTATAATTCACGGAGGGCCACTTTCATCCCGCAAAGGTGTCAACCTGCCAAATACTAAAATTTCGCTGCCCAGCATGACAGAAGAAGATATTGCCAATGCTATATTTGCTATTAAAAACAAAGTTGATTGGATTGCCCTATCTTTCGTTAGAAATGCCGAAGATGTAAAAGGGTTGAAAGAACTGATTAAAAGTAACAACGGTACAGCAAGTGTGATTGCAAAAATTGAAAAACCAGACGCACTCAATGATTTAGAAAATATTATTGAAATCGCCGATGCCATCATGGTTGCCCGTGGTGATTTAGGCGTTGAAGTTCCTTTTGATAGGGTTCCGTTGATTCAGAAAAACATCGTGAACAGCTGTATCAGTAAGTCAAAACCTGTAATTATTGCTACGCAAATGATGGAAAGCATGATAACCAACTTCAGACCAACTCGTGCCGAAGCCAATGATGTTGCAAATGCTGTGCTGGATGGTGCTGATGCGTTGATGCTCAGTGCAGAAACTTCTATTGGAAAATTCCCTGCCTTAACGATTAGGAGTATGCAACAAGTCATCGACTGGACAGAAAACAATGGCTTTCCATACAATAAAGAACATGCTCCAAACGAACAAACACCTCGATTTTTAGCAGAATCTATTTGTTACCAGGCTTGCAAATCAGCTCATCAAACCAAGGCCCAAGCAATTATCACTTTTACACATTCCGGATATACAGCCTATAAAATTTCAAGTCACAGACCTGAGGCAGATATTTTTGCTTTTACGAACAACAAAATATTAGTTCGGAAAATGGCACTGGTTTGGGGTGTAAGAGCTTTTCATTGTGATGATTTCAACAGCATGGATGATGCCATAAAGTATTCAATGCAATTACTTAAAGAAAAAAATCTACTTACAGAAGGCAACGTAATTGTTAACATTGGCAGTACTCCATTAAGCGAAAAAGGAGCTACCAATATGCTGAAATTGGGCATTGTTTAATTTCTAAGTTTAATTCTTGAAAATTCCTCAAAAATTGAGTTTTAAATTAAGCCCATTTAATTTCAAATCAAATGCATAGAACTATACTTGCTAGTATTTTTATAAATTCTAAGTATTTTTAGATTTGCAAAAAAAATGAGCTTAAAAATCATTTAATTTTCAACATTTATTGATTTTTTGGGTTATATTTGTCAAACAATTAAAATTGCACATATTGATGAATTCAGCCTTCAAAAAAAACCATCAAATCAAAACTTCAAGAGCCCATTATTTATTTAGATATTGCGCTAACAATCTTCGTTTTAGTTTTAATTTCCCAAAAAGTTAAATGCATTGCTTTATGGAAACTAGAATAATTAAAATACTGGCAATTGACGATAACAAAGACAATCTAATTAGCATAAAAGCAATGCTTGCTGATGCCTTTGCTGATGCGAAAATCCTCACTGCTCAAACAGGTATAAAAGGTTATGAGCTAGCAGTTAGTGAAAATCCAGATGTTATTTTACTTGATGTTATTATGCCTGGTATGGATGGTTTCGAAGTTTGCATGAAACTGAAAGCTGACAAAAAATCCTGCGATATACCTGTTGTTTTTGTTACTGCACTTAAAAGCGACAAAGAAAGCCGAATCCGAGCCCTGGATTGTGGTGCTGAAGCTTTTCTTTTAAAACCTATTGATGAATATGAACTTATCGCTCAGATTCGCGCTATGGTTAAAATTAAAGCTGCCAATATAAAAAAACACAACGAGAAAGAAAGACTTGCAATTTTGGTTGAAGAGCAAACCCACGAGCTAAAACTTGCTTACGCATCAAGTATTAAACTATTGGAAGAATTAAAAATAGAGAACATTGCCAGAAAAAATAGCGAAAAAGCTTTACTTAAAAGCGAAGAAAGATGGCAAAAACTTTTTCAAATATTACCTGTAGGTGTTTCTATTCTTGATCAAAATGGAAATATAGCAGAATTTAATCCAGCCCTTGAAAAGATATTAGGTCTTTCAAAAGACGAAATGCATAATAAAATATATTCGCAAAGGGAATATATTCATTCGGACAATCGCAAAATGGAAGTTTCAGAATTTCCAAGTAATCTTGCTTTGAAAAAACAGAAAAATATTGAAAATGTTGAAGTTGGTGTAGTAAATGAAAATGGAGATGTTATATGGACTGAAGTGAGTGCAGCTCCCTTGTCTTTATTTGAAGCAAGTTGTGCAGTGGTTACTACTAATATTACAGAACGCAAAAAAGTTGAAAAAGAGCTAATTAGATCTAAAGAAAAAGCAGAAGAAAGCGATCGGTTGAAATCAGCTTTTCTTGCCAATATGTCACACGAAATCAGAACGCCTATGAATGGGATTCTTGGTTTTGCGGGATTACTAAATACTCCAAAACTCTCTGGCAAAGAACAACAAGCATATATCCGTATCATTGAAAAAAGCGGAAAAAGGATGCTGAATATCATCAACGACATTATTAGTATCTCCAGGGTAGAATCTGGACAAATGAAACTTACATATTCTGAAACAAACATAAAAGAGCAAATAGAATACATTTACGCTTTCTTTAATCCAGAAATTAAGCAAAAAGGATTAAAGTTTTTATTAAAAGATTCACTAGCCTCGAATGAGATAATCATTAATACTGACAGAGAGAAAGTATATGCCATCCTTACGAATCTAGTGAAAAATGCAATTAAATTTACTGTTTCAGGTAGTATAGAATTGGGCTGTGAAAAGAAAGATAATTTTATTGAATTTTTTGTTAAAGATACCGGAGTGGGCATTCCCAATGAACAGAAATCTATCATTTTTGAAAGATTCAGACAAGGGAGCGAATCATTAACCAAAAATTACGAAGGAGCAGGTTTAGGACTTGCCATATCAAAAGCTTATGTTGAAATGCTAGGCGGGAAAATTTGGGTAGAAACATTAGAAAAAGATCTTTCAACAGGCAAACCAGGAAAATCCGAATTTTATTTTACGATTCCATGCAATGATAATCCGAATATTAGCAAAATAAAAAGCAATACTGTTGTACTGCAAAATGCTGAAAATAAAATTAAAAAACTTAAACTATTAATTGTAGAAGACGACGATGTATCGGAAATGCTGATTAGAATGGCAGTAAAAAAATTCTGCAAAGAAATCATAAGGGTTCGTAACGGTGTTGAAGCTGTCAAAACCTCCTACCTCAACCCTGATATTGATCTGATTTTTATGGATATCCAATTACCTGATATGGATGGGTTTGAAGCAACTAGCCAGATAAGACATTTTAACAAAAATGTGATAATAATTGGTCAAACAGCTTTTGCACTATCTGGTGACAAAGAAAAAGCAATAACATCTGGCTGTGACGATTATATTGCAAAGCCTATTGACAGTAAATTATTATTGGAGTTAATGTATAAACATACTAATAAAAAAATTTTTAAAAGTTAAATTAATGCAATCATGAAAAACCTACCCAACCTGCTAATTGTTGATGACAGCCCTGTTAATCTTGCATTGCTCGAAATCGTTATAAAGAAAATGAAAGTCAATCTTATTCAAGCACTTTCAGGATTTGATGCTTTGAAAAAAACCAGTGGAATGGAACTTGCTTTAGCTATCATCGACGTTCGTATGCCAGGAATGAGCGGTTATGAGCTTGCTTTAAAAATAAATGCAGAAAGAACTACGAATAAAGTCCCTGTGATTTTCTTAACTGCCAACAACATCAACGAATCAGAAGTATTTGAGGGTTATGACAATGGAGCCGTAGATTATATTATTAAACCTGTTGACAATTATATACTTTTAAGTAAAATCAATGTATTCCTAGATCTTTTTAACCACAAACAGGCCATTATTAAAGATGCAGTTCTTTTAAAAAAGTCGTCCGATGAATTAAGAAAAGTGAATGTTGCACTTTCTAAAAGCGAAAAAAAATTCAAAAGCTATATTGACAATGCTCCAGATGGCGTTTTTATTGAAGATGAAACAGGCAGGTACCTTGAAGTAAACGAAGCAGCATGTAGGATTACTGGATATTCTAAAGAGGAACTTTTAAAGATGTCAATTTCTGATCTTATTCCTTCATCATTCCATAAAGAAGGACTTGCACATTTCAGCCAATTAATAAATACGGGCAGTGCAAAATCAAATTTACAATTTAAACATAAAAATGGAAGCATAAGATGGTGGTCAGTTGATGAAGTAAAACTCAACGAAAAACGTTTTCTTGGTTTTGCCAAAGACATTACTGAGCGGAAACTAGCTGAAGAAGAATTAAAAAACTCACTTGAGCAATTACACCAATTGACTCAATATATTGAAAAAGTGAGAGAAAATGAAAGAGTAGCAATTTCGCGTGAACTTCATGATGATCTAGGTCAGGCGCTTACTGCAGTAAAAATTGATTTGGGAACGATCAGCAGAAGTATTACTGAAACTGCTGTAATTTCCAAAATCAATAAAGTCTCTGTCTTGGTAAGTGATACTATTAAAACTGTTCAGAGACTTACATCGCAATTAAGACCTGAAATAATCGATGATTTAGGTATAGTAGCAGCAATAGAATGGTATACTAAAGATTTTGCTCAAAGAAATGGGATTGAAATAACCCTCAACTTAGATCCAGAAATAACAATCTCCCCTGAAGCTTCATTAATCATTTTCCGAATTATGCAGGAATCGCTGACAAATATCTCAAGACATTCTCAAGCAAAAATTGTTAATATCAGTTTAAGCCAAACCGCAGATGCTTCAAGCCTCAAGATTAGGGATAATGGAATCGGGATATCTGAAATCGAAATAAAATCAAAAAAATCTTTTGGAATTATAAGTATGAGGGAAAGAGCAGCTTCTCTTGGAGGTAGTTTTGATATTTATCGTGAAAACAAAAATGGAACGATCATTCAGCTTATTTTACCAATTAATAAAAGCTAAAAATAATATTCCAGGATATATTGAAATTTAAAAAAAAGACAATGAAAATTCTAATTTGTGACGATCATAAGATTGTTCGCGACGGACTCAGACAAATACTTCAACAGCTACAGGGTGTTTCATTAATTGAGGAAGCTGGAGATGGGAATGAAGCACTTGCACTTCTAAAAAAAGAGGTGTTTGATATTATGTTGCTCGACATTTCACTACCCGATAGAAGTGGCTTAGAGGTTTTACAGTCGGTTAAAGCAAGATGTCCATTAACAAACGTACTGATGTTAAGCATGCATCCTCAGGAACAATATGCAATTAGGGCACTTAAACTAGGAGCATCAGCTTATCTTACCAAAGAAACTGCTTCTGAAGAACTAATTTTAGCAATTAAGCGAGTCTCTGAAGGTGGAAAATACATTTCTCAATCTCTTGCTGAAAATTTCGCTTTGTATATTGACAAAGATTCTCAACAGCAAAAGCATGACAACCTTTCAGCACGAGAATTCGAAATAATGATTAAGCTATCAAATGGGAAAACCCTTCAGGAAATAGGGAATGAACTTTTTATTTCCAGTAAAACTGTAAGTACCTACCGAAGCCGTATCATGGAAAAAATGGAGTTAACTAAGAATACAGAGCTTACAAAGTATTGTATGGAAAACAAGCTTATTTAACAAAAACAAAACTCCTTTTATTTTAAATTAATCTGATTTTCATCCTCCCTCCTATTACTTTAATGGGTAGTACAAGCTATTCATAAATAACATTAAACTTACTAAGAAATATCAAACATAATAATATCATCCTAAACCTTGAATGATATTACATGGAGTATTATTCTGCAAAATTGAGACTGTCTATATGTCAATAATGCCTCATTTTATATAAAAATGACGCAATAAAAGTCAATTCCCAGGTACAAAAACTAAATTAAAACAAACTTTTTGGCCAAGTAAAATCCATTCTTTGTCAGAATTCCCCTACAAGAAGTCAAGCCATTTCCTTACATTCTTTTATCCAATATCTTACAAGCTATCCCTTGTTTATGTAATACTTTTGACTATCAAATAATACATAGCCATGAGAGTAATATTAGCAGATGATTCAGGATTAATTCTAGAGAGGTTAGAAGAGATGATAAGCTTGAACAAACAGGTAGAGATTATAGGTTCATATATGAATGGAAAAGATACACTCCAAGCATTAAGAAAGCTAAAACCAGATCTGGCAATCGTAGACCTTAAAATGCCGGGATTAAGTGGTTTACAGGTATTAACAGAAATCCGACACGAAGACAAAGCCCTCAAATTCATCATCCTTACATTTTGCTCCTCTGAATATTATCGTCAATTGGCTTTAAATATTGGTGCCGATTATTTCTTTTCTAAAGTTGAAGATTTTGAAAAAGTATCGCTGGTATTAAATGAAATGGTATTGAAAGAGATGAACTAGAACCAAGAAAAAAGAGAAAATATATAAACATCTAAAAACTAACTTATTAAATGAATAGCATAAAATAAAATCAATTTAAACAAATATGATTTCGAATTTAAATAGACTTATTAAATAAAAATATTTATTCGAACTCATTGAAAAAATGAATGATCATCATGAAAAAAATAACATTTCTAATTTTAACGATGTTATTAGTTATAACAACAGTTAGAGCAGCTTATTTTGAAAGAATCCCTTACAAAATCACCCAACCAAATGGAATATCATACAATTGCTATGTCTCAGGTGATGAATTATTTAACTGGATACATGATGAGGAAGGATATACCATTATACAAGCTTCTGATGGATATTTTTACTACGGTGAAGTGAATGGAGATACTGTACAACCCACTAAATTTCTAATAAATAGTGTACATCCTGCAAGTGTCGGAATAAAAAAATGGGCAAAAATCTCAAGTGCGGAGTATCAACGCAGGCATGATGCAATGTTTAGTTACGAAAATACAATAAATTCAGAGCCGACTTATGCCCCTCAATCAGGAACGCTGAATAACATTGTAATTTATATTCGTTTTTCGGATGATGCTGAATTCACAACAACCAGACAATCATATGATGATAAATTCAACCCCTCTACAGGCAATTCACTTAAATCATATTTCAAGGAAGTTTCTTATAACATACTAACGATCAGCAGTTCTCACTACCCATCTTGCGCAATGACCACTAATTTGTCATATCAGGACGTACATCCACGCAGTTATTTTCAACCTTATAATGCAACCACTAATCCAGGAGGTTACAGTGGAGGAGCCAATGGTTCAGACAGAACAGCCAGAGAACATCAATTATTAACTGATGCCGTAAATTGGATAAATATCAACTCATCGGTCTCAGCATCTTTAAATATTGATGGAGATGGGGATAATAACATTGATAATGTTTGTTTTATTGTAAAAGGAAGTAATGATGCATGGGCAGAACTTTTATGGGCGCACAGATGGTCATTATACACACAAAATGTATATATTAACGGGAAAAGGGTTTATGATTATACATTTCAGCCCGAAAGTCAAGTTGCAGTTACTACCATCTGTCACGAAATGTTTCATTCACTAGGTGCTCCTGACTTATACCATTATACCAATCAGGGAGTTATTTCCCCTGTCGGATCATGGGATTTGATGGAAAGCGGCGGAGGACATATGCTAGCCTATATGAAATGGAAATATTCTAATCACACTTGGATTAGCAGCCTTCCGGAAATAACAGCTAGTGGAACCTATACTTTAAATCCTGTAAGCTCATCTACAAATAATTGCTATAAAATAGCCTCCCCTAATTCAATTTATGAATATTTTGTATTGGAATACAGAAATAAATCAGGAACATTTGAAATAAATGTCCCAGGTTCTGGATTAATTATATACAGAATCGATACTAGGGTAACAGGCAATGCCAGTGGCCCTCCCGATGAAATTTACATATACAGACCGGATGGAACGACAGCTGTAAATGGAAACATTTACAATGCCAATTATTCATCAACAGTAGGAAGAACTGCGATTAATAATTTTACAAATCCAAGTAGTTTTTTGCAAAACGGAAGTATAGGCGGCTTAAATATTTCTAACGTAACAACAGCAGGAACAACAATTTCTTTTAACGTAAGCTTGCCCATTATTTGCACACCACCAAGCACTCCGTCAACTGCATTCATTTCATCATTAATTACGAATGCTTCGATGACAGTTGGATTTACACGTGGTAATGGAAATGCAGTATTGGTAATTGCAAAGCAAGGAAGTGCAGTGAACGATTTCCCGATGAATGGAACTGCTTATACTGCCAATGCTAGTTTTGGAAGCGGAACACAAATTGGAGTTGGAAATTATGTAGTTTACAATGGTACAGGAACTTCTGTAAACATAACCAATCTTACATCTGGCACCAACTATTATTATGCTATTTATGAATATTCTAACACACTAAACTGCTATATAAATACAGGATTAACAGGAAATACTACCACATCAGGGACTCCTCCTTATTGTGCAGCAGGATCAACAGCAACAACTGATGAATATATTTCAAAAATCACCATAGGAACTATCAACCAAACATCATCCAGAGGAACTTCAGGTTATCAGAATTTCACATCTCAAATAACTGATATGCAGGTTGGAGTTAGTAAAACTGTTAGTATTCAAGTTACAAATCCTTTCCCAATTGACCAGGTGTTAATTTGGGTGGATTGGAACAGGGATGGTGATTTTACAGATGCAGGTGAAAATGTATATACTTCAAGTGGTAGTGGATTTAGCAGTCCTCATACTTCTTCTGCTTTTTCACCTCCTTCAGGTACGACAGCTGGGTTATGCAGAATGAGAATCAGATTACACACACCTGGTAACGGCCCAAATGCCACTTCATGTGGAAATTCTTCTTATGGTGAAGTGGAAGATTATACAATAAATGTTAGCTTATATCCTACTTTAACGGCAGTAATCAGTGGTGGATTAACACCCATCTGTTACAATACTGCAGCAGGAAGTCTTACTGCAACCGGTGGCGGTGGTACCGGGTCTTATACCTATTTGTGGTATAAAAACGCAGTTTCAACTGGCATAACAACCCAATCTTATACGGTTGGAAACTTAACTTCAACTTCTACATTTTATTGTGCTATCAGCAGTGGAGCAGCAGGAACATTGAATACATCCACCAAAACAATCACAGTATATCCTATTTTAACAGCTGCTATCAGTGGTGGAACTTCGCCAATATGTTACAATGCTTCAGCAGGAACATTTACTGCAACAGCCAGTGGGGGAAACGGGTCTTACACTTATTTATGGTATAAAAACGGTTTAAGTACTGGAATTACTACAAATACATATACGCCTCCTAATCTTACTTCGACATCCACAATCTATTGTGCAATAACCAGCACTACATGTGCTATATTGAATACAGCTACGACAACAATTACCGTTACAACTGTACCTACTGCAACAATAAGTTATTCAGATACATCTTATTGTATTTCCCTAAACACATCACAATCGCTTGTATTAAACGGATCTGGAAATTACACAGGAGGAATTTATAGTTCTACACCTGGTTTAAGTATTGCTTCTGGCAATGGAAGTATTACGCCAAATACAAGTATTGCAGCTCCATATATTGTAACTTATACGATACCAGCTTCCGGAGGTTGTGCAGCAGTACCCGTAACAACTTCTGTAACAATAACTCAGAGTCCAACTACAGCCTTGGTTGGAACAACACAAAATATTTGCGGAACATTACAAAGTGCAGCTTTAGGGGGAAATACACCATCCATAGGAAATGGCATTTGGACAAAGATCAGTGGTCCCGGTACCGTTAACTTCAGCACTGTAACTTCAGGAAGTTCAACAGCTACTCCAAATACATATGGAACTTATGTTTACCAGTGGACCATCAGCAATGGAAATTGTGCAGCAAATTCGGCACAACTTAGTGTTACACATTATCCTCCATCAATTGCAGGTTGTATAACTGCAACGGCAAATCCAATTTTAGGAGGGCAAAATGCTGAACTTACTTTAACAGGAAATACAGGAAATATCACAAAATGGCAAAAATCAAATAATGGAGGAAATTCTTGGACTGATATTGCTTCATCAGCAAATCCATATACAGAAACACCGGATACATTGGGTACTATCGATTACATTGCAGTTGTAAAAAGTGGCGTTTGTGCTGCTGTAAATTCGGCACAGGCTGCTATTGTTGTAAATGTAAATGCAACTACTTTCAATGGATCTATAGATAACAATTGGGATACCGAAGGAAACTGGAACAATGGAATACCCACAAATACTGACAATGTTACGATAGCTGCTAACAAAATAATTGAGGTTAGGACCCATGCTGTTTGTAATAATTTAACCATAGCTCCTTTAGGTCAATTAACCATTAATGCTGCAAAAGATTTAATGGTAAACGGAACATTAACTTTACAATCTGATTCTACAGGAACTGCATCATTAATAGATTATGGCAGCTTAGCTTCATTTTCAACAATTGTTGAAAGATATATCCCTCATACCAATACAGATGAATTTCACAGTATTTCATCACCAGTTCTTGCTCAGGCGATAAGTCCAATTTTTAACCAGCAATCTGGGGTTTACTTATGGAATGAAATTGGCTCAAACTGGTTAGAATATTCAGATACAATATCTTTCATTTCAGCCAATAGCGGAAGTAATTTTATTCCCGGTAAAGGATATGTAGTTTCTTACCCTGATGTAGTAACGAAAAGTTTCACAGGCACGCTGAATCAAGGAATTATAAATATTCCACTTACAGTTACACCTGGAATGTATAGTGGGTGGAATTTTATTGCTAACCCCTATCCATCAGCTGTCAACTGGAATACTAGCATTGGGTGGAGCAGAAATAACTTAGCGAATGCAAATATTGGAGGCGAAAAAGCAATTTGGGTATGGAATACTGTTGCGGGGAATTACGGCGTATATATTTCAAATGCAAGCATGGGCACCAATAGTGTAAACCAGCATATTGCATTTTCTCAAGGGTTTTGGGTAAAAGCATTAAGCCCTGGAATTCTTAGCTTAAATAATAATGTTAGAGAGCATTCTAGCCAATTATCGCTTAAATCTTCAACAACAGCATCAAAAATGATTCGGTTGAAAGTTACAGCTTTGGACAAGTTATTTAGCGATGAGATTATCATCAGCTTTGGCAATTCCAACAATCAGGATGGTGCTGAAAAAATGTTTAGTATGTGCGAAAACGCTCCAAGCTTATTTTCAGTAAAATCAAATAAAGATTGGAGTATTAACAATTTGACGAGTATTTCACAAAACCCTGTGGTTGAAATTGGGTTTAAAGCTGGAATAGATGGAAATTTCACGCTTAAGGCATTTGATTTAAATAGCTTTGATACTACTACTTATGTTTATTTAAAAGATTTGCTAAGCAATACAATTACAGAATTGAATCAAAATGCAATATATTCATTTTCAGCAACAAAAAATGACAATTCAAATCGGTTTCAATTATTGTTTGCATCAACACCTTTAAATATTTTAAGTGAACCTCATCAGAATTCTAAGATTTATGCTTATAATAATATTATTTATGTGAATACTATGGAAAATATCCGTAAAATTTCCATTTTTAATACCCTTGGTCAATTCATCAAAACTGCAGAAAATATGAATGGGAAATTCGAAATTAATCTAAATGGCAATGCCAATGGATATTATATTGTAAAAGTTGTAACTGAGAAAAATATTTACGCTGAGAAAGTATTTATAAAATAATCCCATTCTTACATAATTCCTAGATATAATAAGTGTTGTAAAAAACAGATAGGCGCTAAAAATCTTATAATTACACCTTATAATTATTCCAAAGAGCTTTAAGCTTGAATATGCCTATTCAAAGAAAAAAACTGAAATTTTTAACAACTACTTAATTTTATGATTATATTTGTCATCGCAAAAGTTTGAATTTATAACTTGAATGCTGTAATTAAGATGAAAAAAAGAAGCAATACTGCTAACAAATTATCAATCCCTCACCAAAATCCAGCTGAGTTCATAAAAATGAAATCGGCTGATACTATTTTACAACTTACAGAATTCGAAACGCTTAAACTCATTCATGAATTAGAGGTACACCAAATTGAGTTGGAATTACAAAACAAAGAACTTTTACTTGCAAAAGAGCAAGCAGAAGAAGCCAGAGAAAAATATGCTGAATTATACGATTTTGCACCATCCGCTTATTATACACTATCTGAAGAAGGTGAAATTATTAAGTTAAACCTTTATGGCTCTGAATTACTGAACAAAGAACGCTCACTATTAATTAACAGACAGTTTGGATTTTTTGTATCCGATGATTCAAGACTTATTTTTAATCACTTCTTACATAATATATTTAAGACCAAAGAAAAAGCAAGTTGTGAAATTGCTTTGTCAATAAACGAAAAACCATCCATTTTCATTCATTTAAATGGTATTCTTGACAAAAATGAAAAGGAATGTTTAATCACAGCAATTGATATTAGTGAGCGTAAAACCTTCGAAGATGAATTAAAAGAAAGTGAAACTAAATATCTTGAATTAATTGAAAATTCATTGGATGCGATTGTAATTTATGTTGATGAAAAAATTGTTTTTGCTAATGAGAAGTGTCTTCATTTGATTGGATATGAATCAATAGAAGAATTAAAAGGGAAAGCTGTTATTCAATTTGTTCATCCTGATTATCGATCATTTGTCAACAATCGAATGAAAGAAGTCGCAAATAATAAAAAAATATTACCGCTAATTGAGGAAAAAGTTTTGCGCCTCGATGGTTCGGCTGTTGAAGTAGAAGTAATTGCAATACCTATACAATTTAACAAAACAACGGCTGTACAATTGATTATTCGAGATATCACTGAGCGAAAACAAACAAAAGAGCTCTTACTTGAAAGTGAAGGAAAATACAAACAATTTTACGAGTCAATTATGGATGCTGTTGTTTCAACAGACATAAACGGTAAAATTATTAGTGCGAACAGAATATTTCAAAATATGCTTGGATACTCGCTCGATGAATTAGTGAATATTAATTTCCTAGAATTAACTCCTGAGAAATGGGTAAAACAAGAAATAAATATTTACACCAATCAATTATTAAAGAGAGGTTATTCTGATCTTTATGAGAAAGAATATTACAGAAAAGACAAAAGCATATGTTTTGTAGAAATACGTTCATTTTTAATTAAAGACGAAAAAGCTCAGCCAACTTACATGTGGTCTATTGTTCGCGATATAACCGATCGCAAAGAAGTAGAGCAAACTTTACATAAATCATATTGGCGATTAGAAAGTATCATTGAAAGTACGCATGCCGGAACATGGGAATGGAATATACAGACAGGAGAAACTGTATTCAATAAAATTTTTGCTGAAATTATAGGTTATACACTCGAGGAGCTTGCCCCTATCGATATTAAAAAATGGAGAATGTTAATTCATCCAGACGACCTGAATAATTTGGACAAATTGCGAAGTCGTCATTTCAATGGGGAATTACCTTATTACAATGCTGAATGCAGGTTGAAACATAAGAACGGACACTGGGTCTGGATTCAAGATCGAGGTCGTGTTGTTACTTTCACTGAAGATGGCAAGCCTTTAATGATGTTAGGTGCTTATACCGATATATCTGATCGGAAACAAACCGAAGAAGAACTTACACAACTGAACGAAGCTCTTGAAGAACGTGTAACAGAACGTACTTCTGAGCTATTAAAATCGAATGCTACTATTCTTCAAACCCGATATAATTACGAAACTTTTTTCAATACAATTGATGAATTTCTTTTTGTATTGGACGAACGTTGGAATATTATTCATTCCAATATTACAGCGATTAACCGTTTAGGATATGCTAAAGACATTTTATATGGAAAATCAATTCTAGAACTCCATCCTCCTGAAAGACAAGATGAAGCTAGCAGCATTATTAACGACATCTTAAATGGTAAAGCGGTATATTGTCCAGTCCCAATTGTTTCATCATCTGGGCTTGAAATTTCGGTTGAGACTAGAGTTTCTCATGGCTTTTGGGATGAGAATCCTGTAATTTTTTTAGTCTCTAAAGACATTTCTCAAATTATTCTATCTGAAGAAAAATTTTCCAAAGTGTTTTACATTAATCCTTCGGCATGTGGTCTCAGCGATCTGATTACAGGTAAATATGTTGAAGTAAATGAAGCATTTTATACAATGTTTGGATTTGGGAAAGATGAAGTAATTGGAAAAACCGCACAAGAATTAGGTATCTTAACTAAGGAAATATCAGATTCAGTAATCCAAAAAACTGATATCAGTGGTAATATTTTTAATGCAGAAGCTAATTTAAAAACTAAAACCGGAGAAATTAGGCATGTGATGTTGTCAGCAGCCAATATTAATTTACAAAATAAAAAAATCCGTTTTACAGTTGTCAATGATATTACAAAACGCAAACAGGCTGAAGAAGTCTTAAGAATAACTGAAGAAAAATTCCGTACTGTTGCTGATTACACTTACGATTGGGAATACTGGCTTAACCCTGAAGATGCTTACAACTACATTTCACCTTCCTGTGAAAGAGTAAGTGGATATACAAAAGAAGAATTCATCAATGATTCAAAATTGATTGATAAAATAATCTACAAATCTGATTTTGAACTATGGGAAAAGCACAATAAAGAAGAACATCTTGGTTTAGCTGATGAAATAAATACTGAATTAAATTTCAGAATCGTAACAAAAACAGGTAAAATACGTTGGATTGACCATATTTGCAGAAGTATTTACAGTGATGGCAAATACTTAGGGATCAGAGCTTCTAACAGAGATATTACTGAAAAAATAAAAATCGAAAATGAGTTATTAAGAGTAACAGTTGAAGTTGAAGAACGTGAACGCAACCAATTTTCAAGGGAATTACATGATGGAATGGGTCCACTCCTATCTACTATCAAACTTTACTTTCAATGGTTATCAGAAACTGATGATGTTGAAAAAATAAAAATTATTACCGAAAAAGGCAATTATAATATTGAAAGTGCGATACAAACCATACGTGAAATGTCGCAAGGTTTAAGTACACTCTTTTTGAAAAAATCAGGTTACGTAGATGCTGCAATTAACTTTACCCAAAATATAAATGATTTACAAACAATTTCTATCAAATTCAAATTCAATACCAAGGAAAGGTTTAGTGATTTTTTAGAAACTACACTTTATAGAATCACAACAGAACTGATTAAAAATACAATCTCCTACGCTCATGCCACTAGTGTTGATATAGTTTTTACTTACAATAAAGAAAAAAATATGATTAATTTTGTTTACACAGATAATGGCATAGGTTTTGATTTAGCGAGTATCAAAAAAACGGGTAAGGGATTAGGTTTGATGAACATTCAACAAAGAATAAAAATCATTAGAGGTAATGTGAAGATCGAGACAGGAATTGGAAAAGGATTAAAAGTATTTATAAAATTACCAACAGACGAAAGTTTACAAAGATTTGAGACAAACAACCAAATATAAAAAAATATGAACCCTAATACAAAAATAATCATTGTTGACGACCATTTATTGTTTCGCGAAGGGATGAAACTCTTAATTGAAAAAGAAGGGATGGGTGAAGTTATTGCAGAAGCTGAAGATGGTCAGATATTTCTTGATTTACTTGAAAACCTCAAACCCGATTTAGTATTAATGGATATTGACATGCCAGTTATGGGTGGATTAGAAGCCTGTTTAAAAGCTAAAGCCATAATACCCGATTTAAAGATTTTAGTTCTTACCATGTTGAGCGAAAAAGAAAATTATACAGAAATGGTAAATGCTGGAGCCATGGGGTTTATTTTAAAAACATCTGGAAAACAAGAACTAGAAAAAGCTATCAAAACTGTGATTGGAGGAGAAAGTTATTTTTCTAATCATTTATTACGCGAAATTATTTTAAACATGGGTAAAAAACAACCCATTTCTATCAACTCATTTGATATTGATATCAAATTTACAGAAAGAGAGCTTGAAATTCTTCAATACTTTTGTGAAGGTTATACCGCCACTGAGATTGCTGAAAAGCTATTCAGAAGCATAAAAACAATCGAGTCACATCGTTCCAGACTACTTGAAAAGACCCATTCAAAAAATACGATCAATCTGGTATTGTATGCAATAAGAAATAAGCTGATAGAAATTTAACATCGATCTAAAACGCTAAATATTCTGAATTTAATTTTCAAAATCAGCTATCTAATATTTAAACATGCTTTAATTACCTATTTCTTCAACTAAAAATTCAATTTTAAAAAACGCTCACTTCTTTAGCTATTCATTATAATTCCAATAAATTTAAATACTTCATTTTCTATAAAGTGATTTCAAAAATAAATTGTAGTTTTGTTGTGAATTTAAAATCAAATTTCATATCCTAAAAATGAATACAACACACACAATTACAGTAGATACTGCCAAAGAAATAGGTTTACTGCCCGAAGAATTTGAAAAAATAATAGAAATTTTAGGCAGAACACCTAATTACACAGAACTTAGTATCTTCTCAGTAATGTGGTCAGAACATGCATCCTACAAAAATTCCATCAAATGGTTGAAAACATTGCCACGTACAGGCAAACAAATAGTTGTCGAAGCCGGGCAGGAAAATGCAGGGATGGTAGATGTTGGCGATGGCATTTCCTGTGTATTTAAAATAGAATCCCACAATCATCCCTGTGCTGTTGAACCCTATCAGGGTGCTGCTACAGGTGTTGGTGGCATCAATCGCGATATTTTCACCATGGGTGCTCGTCCTGTAGCACAGTTAAATTCACTTAGATTTGGGAATATTGATAAAGATAGAACCAAATGGTTGGTAAATGGAGTTGTGAAAGGCATTGCAAATTACGGAAATGCTTTTGGTGTCCCTGTAGTTGGTGGTGAAGTTTTTTTCGATGATTGTTATTATCAGAATCCTTTGGTGAATGCCATGTCGGTTGGTTTAATGAAAACAGAAAATCTGGTTTCTGCAGTATCAAAAGGTGTGGGTAATCCAGTTTACATTGTTGGTTCAGCAACCGGAAAAGATGGAATTCACGGAGCTACTTTTGCTTCAGCAGATATTACTGAAGATTCAGCTGATGACATTCCATCCATTCAGGTGGGTGATCCTTTTCAGGAAAAATTATTGTTGGAAGCCACATTGGAGGTAATTAAATCAAAAACTGTTGTTGGAATGCAGGATATGGGTGCTGCAGGAATTATTTGTTCAACTTCCGAAATGTCAGAAAAAGGTGGTTGCGGCATGAAAATAGATCTTGACAAAGTGCCTTTGCGTCAGAAAAATATGGAGGCTTTTGAAATTCTCCTTTCTGAATCGCAAGAGCGAATGTTGATTGTTGTTGAAAAAGGTAAAGAAGCGATTGTTGAAGCTATTTTTGATAAGTGGGATTTGAATTGTGCTATCATTGGTGAAGTAACCGAAGGCGATCGATTGCATTTTTACATGCATGGTGAACTGGTAGCTGATGTTCCAGCCCCCTACCTTGTATTAGGTGGAGGTGCTCCCGTTTATGACAGAGAATATAAAGAACCTGCCTATTATCAAAAAACCAAAGAATTTAAAATAGAAAGTATACCCGAAACACAGGATTTGAAAGCCATTGCTTTGCATTTAACAGGGCATCCTAACATTGCCTCCAAACAATGGGTTTATGAGCAATACGATAGCATGGTTGGCACTAAAAATATGAGCACCAATGCTCCTTCTGATGCTGCTATTGTTAATATCAAAGGTACTCATAGAGCTTTGGCAATGACAACTGACTGTAATTCTCGTTATGTATATTCCGATCCTGAAATAGGAACCGAAATCGCTGTAGCTGAAGCTGCCCGTAATATAAGTTGTTCTGGTGGCAAACCATTAGCAATCACTAATTGTCTTAATTTTGGCAACCCTTACAATCCTGAAGTTTTCTGGCAGTTTGTTGGAGCTATAAAGGGAATGAGCAATGCTTGTAAGAAATTTGATACGCCTGTAACCGGTGGAAATGTAAGTTTTTACAACCAGTCTTCAATTGACGGAAAGGTTGAACCAGTTCATCCTACACCCACCATCGGTATGATTGGGTTATTGGAGAAAGAACACCAGATGACGTTGGATTTTAAGAAAAAAGGTGATATCATTTATTTAATCGGCAGTTCCAAAAACGACATCAATTCCTCTGAATATTTATATTCTTATCACAATATAAAACTTTCGCCCCCACCCGTATTTAATCTAAGCGAAGAATATGTTTTACAAGCCATTGTTCAAAAATTAATCCGATTAAAAATGCTGGAATCAGCCCATGATATTTCAGATGGAGGTTTGTTCATTACGCTTTTAGAGTCGGCAATGCCTAAAAATTTAGGATTTGATGTTTTAACTGAAAGTGATATTCGTGAAGATGCATTCCTTTTTGGTGAAGCTCAAAGCAGGGTAATTGTGAGTGTTGACCGCGACAATGAAGAAAAATTCTTAGATTTTATGGTAAAAATAAAATTCCCTTTTTCCGTAATTGGGCATATAACAAAAGGGAAAATTGTAATTGATGATCAGCATTTTGGCATGATAGATGAATTTAAATCAATTTACGATAACGCCATAGGTAATAAAATGAAACATTAGATTGTCGGAAGTTTGAAGACCTAATAATTACAAAGAAAAAGCTTGTTCTACTTAGTAAAACAAGCTTTTTTCGTGAGCGGTAAAGTGGATTCGAACCCACGACCCTCAGCTTGGGAAGCTGATGCTCTACCAACTGAGCTACTACCGCTAGTAAGATGCAAATTTATAAATATATCTATGAAAAAACAATTATTAAAACTTATTTTTGCTAAAATAATTTGCCATGAATATTATCCATCTTATTAAAAAGCAGGTTTTCACCCATCCTTTATTTTGGGGTGGTTTAATTCTATTTACGACTTCTTTTTTTAGTACGGGTTATGATTTTGCAGATGAACATTTTCAAATTTTAGAAATAGCCAATTATAAAGCCGGAAATACAACTGCTACAACCCTGCCCTGGGAGTTTCATGCACAAATGCGTCCAGGCCTACAACCTGCTATAGCTTACGCTGTTATTATTACTTGCAATCTTTTCAATATTTGCAATCCTTTTGTCATTTCTTTATTTTTAAGATTACTTTCAGCAGCGCTTATATTATTAACAATCTTTCTATTAACAAAAGCTTTCATAAGTTATTCTTCAACTCAGTTTTCGAAATCCACTTTGTATTTATTTTCTTTTTTCATTTGGTTTCTTCCTTACAACTTTGTCAGATTTTCATCAGAAAATTGGTCAGGCTTGGCATTTATGCTTGGCTTAGCCATTTACTTGCTCAACCGAGAAAACAAAAATACTTACAAGCTTTTATTCGTAGGATTATTAACAGGATTCTCATTCGTATTTCGGTATCAGTCAGCATTTATGATTATTGGCTTAGGTCTTTGGATGCTAATAATTGGGAAAGAAAGCTTTAAAAGAATCTTGTTTTTTGCTACTGGCAATATGCTGGCACTTTTAATTGGAATAATAATTGACAGATGGTTGTATGGTGAATGGATACTCAGTTTTTGGAATTACTTTGATTTAAACATTTTACAAGACAAGGTTTCAGAATTTGGCATTTTACCCTGGTGGTTTTATTTAGAAAGTATTTTTTTAAAAGCTACCCCTCCTATTGGTCTTGCCATCATTCTTTCGTTACTGTATTTTTGGTATAAACATGCCAAAAATATTATTTCATGGATATCAATCCCTTTTGTAGCTGCTCATTTATTTATTGGGCATAAAGAACTTAGGTTTCTTTATCCATTATTGTTATTGCTTCCCTTATGTTTTACTGTTGTTTATTCTGATTTACAAAAATCGCTATTATTAAAAAAATTACTTCAAAACACAATACTGAAAAAGATTATTTATCTTTTGCTAGCACTAAATTTGATGGTCTTGATAATTATGTGCTTTAAACCTGCCGATGAGCTTATTTCACTTTATAAATGTTTATATAACAGATCTTTAGACAAGAATTCGAAAATAATCATCGTTGGAGACGAAAACCCTTTTTTAAGAGGTGGAAAAAAACTGGCAATTAGTTTTTATAAATCAAAAACGCTATCCTTCATTGATATACAAAACGAGTCTGTTTTAAATGATAGTTTGTTCACTTCTGACACAACTTCATACTTTCTTGCAGTAAAAAACTTTAATGTAAGCTTTGCTAACGAAAATCATCCTTTAATATTTACTGAAATTTACAAAACTTATCCAGAATGGGTGAGTAAATTTAACATCAATAATTGGATGGCTAGAACCAATATCTGGACGCTTTATGAGATCAGAAAAAATTGACAAACGAAAATTTAATATCTCGGTAAAAACAACTATTTTTGCAAAAAATAAAAATGGGAAGAATACTTGCAATAGATTACGGTCAAAAACGTGTTGGAATAGCTGTAACTGATGAATTTCAGCTTATTGCGAATGGATTGACTACTGTTCATTCCAAAGATATTTTCGTTTTTTTAAAAGATTATATTTCAAAAGAAAAAGTTGATTGTTTTGTTGTGGGTGAACCCCGGCAAATGAACAATTTACCTTCTGAATCTGTTAAATTTATTGATCCATTTATCAAACAATTGAAGAAAATATTTCCTGAAATTCCTATTGAAAGAATTGACGAAAGATTTACTTCTAAAATTGCTTCTCAGACCATGCTTACGGCTGGTTTAAAGAAAAAAGACCGACAGAACAAAGCCTTGGTTGATACGATTAGTGCTACTATTATTTTACAATCTTTTATGGAAACAAATTTTAAATTTTAATTTAATATAAAGAAATACATGCTATTACCAATAACTGCATATGGTCATCCTACGCTAAAAAAAACTGCGCTTGATATTGACAAAAACTATCCAAATCTGGATGTCATCATAAAAGATATGTTTGAAACAATGTATTATTCAAAAGGTGTTGGCCTTGCTGCACCACAGGTTGATTTATCCATACGCCTCTTAATCATTGATGCTAGTCCATATGCTACAGATTATCCTGAAGTAAAGAATTTTAAAAAGGTAATGATTAATGCGCATATCATTGAAGAGGAAGGCCTTGAATGGAGTTTTAATGAAGGTTGTTTAAGTGTACCTGATATCCGTGAAGATGTGGTTAGAAAACCTAAAATTAGAATTCAATATGTTGATGAAAATTTTAATGCCTTTGATGAGGTTTTTGATGGCGTGATAGCACGTATCATTCAACATGAATACGATCATTTAGAGGGTATACTTTTTGTTGAAAGATTGACTTCATTAAAAAAAATGCTATTAAAAAGGAAGTTACTGGAGATTTCAAAAGGAAATATAAAAGTTGATTATCGGATGAAGTTTCCATTTCAATACCGTAAGAAAACTAAATAGCAATTTTTAAATTTTTAATAGTGCCTTATGATAGTTTTTTACCATTCGTAATTTCACACTTAATATTGTTTTAGTATATTCTACAAGATTAAAAAAATATAAAATGAATAAAATTAAAATTCTTTCTTTTGTTTTGCTTTTGATAATTGCATTTACAGGCTGTAAATCAGCAAAAAACAAGGCAGCTGAAGAAATTACCATTTTGGAAAAAGAATTGTTATCAGCTACCGCTAAAATGGATAGTACAAAAGCTCAGCAATTAATTGATTTATATGTAAATTATGCTGATCAATTTAAAACCGACAGCTTTTCTCCTGTTTATTTATTAAAAGCTGCTGATATTTCGATGAATTGTATGAAGCCAGCAATGTCTATTTCTTTATTAGACAGAATTTTGCTTGATTATCCTATGTTTTCAAAACTTCCTGATTGTTTATTCCTGAAGGCTTTCATTTATGAAAATCAAAACAAAGACTTTGATAAAGCAAAACTTTTTTATCAGGAATTTTTAAAAAAATACCCTTCACACGAATTGGCTCCCTCTGCCAAAGCTGCCATTGAAAATCTGGGCATTCCTTTAGATGCCTTAATAAAAAGCTTTGAGGCAAAAAACAATGCTGCCAAAGATTCTATTAAACTGAAATAAATCCATCGATCAATTAACACCCATCAAACCAATTGATTGTTAACATTTTACACTGATGTATTCCTAAATACAAAAGTATCGTCAAACATATCCACAACAATTTTATGCTCAGGTAAAACTTTGCCCGACAATATCATTTTTGACAATTCATTGAGGATTCTTCTTTGCATTACTCTTTTCAATGGACGGGCTCCATATTGAGGGTCAAAGCCAAGTTCAGCTAAATAATCAATGGCATAGTTGGTTGCACTTATTTGTATATTAGTTTTAGCAAGCAATTCGCTCAGTAATCCGAACTGCAATAAAACGATTTCTCTGATTTCGTTTTTAGTAAGTGGACTGAACATGATAATTTCATCAACTCGATTTAAAAATTCAGGACGTATGCTTGCCTTTAGCAAATCCATTACTTCATATCTTGTTTTTAGCAATTCTTTTGCTCTGTTAAATTCATTGATATTGCTTATGCCTTCCTGTATTAAATGGGAGCCAATGTTTGAAGTCATTATAATAATCGAATTCTTAAAATCAGCCGTTCTTCCTTTATTGTCAGTAAGACGACCTTCGTCCAACACCTGCAACAAGATATTAAAAACATCAGGATGTGCTTTCTCAATTTCGTCGAGTAATACCACTGAATATGGTTTTCTTCTGACAGCTTCTGTTAACTGGCCACTTTCTTCGTATCCAACATAGCCAGGAGGTGCTCCTATTAAACGGGAAACGGTATGACGTTCCTGATATTCTGACATATCAATTCTAAGTAAGGCATTTTCATCGTTAAAAAGAAATTCTGCGAGGGCTTTGGCTAATTCTGTTTTTCCTACACCTGTTGTTCCTAGAAAGATAAATGATCCAATAGGGCGTTTTACATCTTGTAAACCGGCTCTGCTGCGACGTATAGCATCGGAGATGGCTTCTATAGCTTCATCCTGTCCAACAACTTTTTTATGCAATTCTTTTTCGAGATTCAACAACTTTTCTCTTTCGCTTTGTAGCATTCTACTGACTGGGATTCCTGTCCAGCGCGAAACTACTTGAGCAATATCTTCACTATCCACTTCTTCTTTAATCATTGCAGTACCCAGCTGTAATTCAGATAGTTTTTGCTTAAAAAGGACAACATCATTTTCGGCTTCTTTTATCTTTCCGTATCTAATTTCGGCAACTTTACCATAGTCGCCGGATCGTTCTGCCTGATCGGCTTCAAATCTATATTTTTCGATTGCGTTAATCTTTTGTTGGATTTTTTCAACACATTCTTTTTCGGCTAGCCATTTCGATTTCAAGAGATTTCTTTCATCTGTCAAATTAGCAATTTCTTCGTTTAACTGAGAAAGTTTAATCGTATCGTTTTCACGTTTAATTGCTTCACGTTCAATTTCTAATTGACGAATTCTACGTTCACTTTCGTCCAGTTCTTCAGGAACAGAATTAATTTCCATTCTGAGTTTTGAGGCCGCTTCATCCATTAAATCAATCGCCTTGTCGGGCAAAAAGCGATCGCTTATGTAACGTTGCGAAAGTTCTACTGCTGCAATAATTGCTTCATCTTTAATCCTAACTTTATGATGAACTTCATAGCGTTCTTTCAATCCTCGTAAGATAGAAATGGCGTCCAATGTATCGGGTTCCTCAATTAAAACTACCTGAAAACGGCGTTCAAGGGCTTTGTCCTTTTCAAAATAACGTTGATATTCTTTGATGGTGGTTGCACCAATGGCACGTAATTCGCCTCGTGAAAGTGCTGGTTTCAGAATATTAGCAGCATCCATGGCACCTTCACCAGCAGCCCCTGCTCCTACCAGGGTATGAATTTCATCGATAAACAATATTACTTCGCCTTCAGCGGCAACAACCTCTTTGATTACACTTTTTAATCTTTCTTCAAATTCACCCTTGAATTTTGCTCCAGCAATTAAAGCACCCATATCAAGGGAAAAAATCTGTTTCGACTGAAGGTTCTCTGGAACATCTCCATTTACAATTCGGTGAGCCAGGCCTTCTGCAATAGCTGTTTTCCCAACACCTGCTTCTCCAATAAGAATGGGGTTGTTTTTTGTTCTGCGTGACAAAATCTGAAGCACTCTGCGAATTTCCTCATCTCTACCTATTACAGGATCCAGTTTGCCTATACTGGCTAGATGATTGAGATTACGGGCATATTTGTCAAGGGTATTATAAGTATCTTCGGCCGTTTGACTGTTTACGCTTCCTCCTTTCCGTAGTTCTTTAATGGCTAATTTTAAGTCTTTTTCATTAACACCGTTGTCTTTCAAAAGTTTAGCAGCAGTATCTTTTGAATTAAGAATTCCTAATAATAGATGTTCGATTGAAACATATTCATCCCCAAATTCTTTTAAATAATTTGCTGCATTTATCAAAGATTGATTTACATCGTTGGTAAGATAAGGATTTCCTCCATTTGCTTTTGGAAGAGATGTTATGATTTTATCAAGCGATTGAATAAAAACAGCCGTATTTACGTTTAGTTTTTTCAACAAAAATGGAACCAGGGTTTCATCAACCCGCATCATACCCTTCAGAATATGAACATTTTCAATAGCCTGATGCTGATGCTCCAACGCAATTTCCATTGCTTTTTGAACAGCTTCCTGTGATTTAATTGTAAAATTATTGAAGTTCATCGTTTACATTTTTTTTGATTTCGCAAACTTAATGCCAACGGTAATAAAATAGAAAAGTATGACACAATGACAGAAGCATTTGAATGCTACAGACAAAATGACTCTAGGAATTAAGTTATCCACAAAGATAAGCAATGCAATTCCAATTTTTAAACAAGATTTACTTCCATTTCCAATTCGACACCAAACATACTTAACACAGCATGTTGAACAGCTTTGGCCAATGCAACTATCTCATTTCCAGTAGCACCTCCTTTATTGATAAGAACCAATGCCTGTTTGTGGTGTACTCCAGCATTTCCTAATGTTTTCCCCTTCCATCCACTTTTTTCAATCAACCAACCAGCTGCTAATTTATATGCATCTCCTGATGGAAAAGCCCTGATTTTAGGAAAATCAACTAGTAATTCATTGTATTTTTCTTTGCTTACTAAAGGATTTTTGAAAAAACTACCTGCATTGCCCGTTATACTTGGATCTGGGAGCTTACGATGCCGTATATTTTTAATGGCATTGCTTATATTTTCAAGACTGGGAGTCACGAACATGTTTTCTAATTCTTTTAAAATATCACCGTAATGTGTATTCAAATTAGGTTTTTTAGAAAATTTAAAAGTGACAGAAATTATAATGTACTTATTTTTAGCTTCTTGTTTAAAAATACTATTACGGTATTCGAATTTACATTCGAGATTGTTTAACTCCTTAATTTCCCCGCTTGAGATCTCAATTACTTCAACTTTTTCGATGCAATCTTTTACTTCCACCCCATAGGCTCCAATGTTTTGAACAGGTGCTGTTCCAACTATACCAGGAATTAATGCCAGATTCTCGATACCACTCCAATTATTCAACACACAATAATCTACAAAAGATTCCCAGACTTCTCCTGCCTGAACTTTAAGGAAAACATTTTCTGTATCAACACCAATAATTTCTTTACCTTTCGTATTAATTTTCAATACAATACCTTCAAAATCCTTGGTAAATAATATGTTACTACCTCCTCCGAGTAATAAAAACGGGTTTTCTTTAAAAAGTGTTGATTGTAAAATTTCCTGAATTTCTTCTATCGAATTTAATTCAACAAAATACTTTGCTATAGCCTGAATACCAAAAGTATTCAATTTTTTCAACAGATAATTTTCTTTAATTTGCATAGGTTGGAATTAATCGTCAAAGTTATACAAATTTTTTAAAAAAATTACCGAAAGAAAAGCTATTTTCTTTATTCTTTGTTGTAATAAATCAATAAATTTGCGTTATTATTTCAATAAAAAAAATAGAAAATGAAAAATTTTGAATTTCACAATCCTGTAAAAATATTATTTGGCAAAGACCAATTAAGCAAACTTCCTTTACATATCCCTGTTGGACATAAAGTTATGATGATTTATGGTGGTGGCAGTATTAAAAAAAACGGTATTTACAATAAGGTCATGATGGCATTGAAAGACTACAATGTTATTGAATTTAGTGGAATTGAAGCCAATCCGCATTACGAAACAGCAATGAAAGCAGTTGAAATCATTCAAAAAGAAGGTATTGATTTCTTATTGGCAGTTGGAGTTGGCTCTGTAATAGATGCTACTAAATTCATTGCTGCAGCTTCACTATATAAAACCGGTGATCCCTGGGACATCTTAGCTAAAAATGCTTTAGTAAAAGCTTCCATCCCTTTTGGAACCGTCCTCACCTTACCTGCAACAGGTTCTGAAATGAATATGGGATCTGTTATTACAAGAAAATCCTCCAATGAAAAGTTTTCGTTTTTAACACCATTGTCTTTTCCAAAGTTCTCTGTATTAATGCCAGAGGCAGCCGCTTCACTACCACAACGGCAGGTTGCCAATGGAATTGTTGATGCCTATGTTCATGTAATTGAACAATACATGAATTATCCTGAAAATGCTCCTTTGCAGGACCGTTTTGCTGAATCAATTCTCCTGACATTGATTGAAGAAGGGCCTAAAGTATATGCCAATCCCGGAAATTATGATGCCATGGCAAATTTGATGTGGTGTGCAACGATGGCATTGAATGGAAGCATTTCCTGTGGGGTTCCTTCTGACTGGTCTACTCATATGATAGGGCACGAATTAACTGCCTTCTATGAAATTGACCATGCGAGAACACTTGCTATTGTTTTGCCTGGAATATGGAAAGCACTTAAAAACGAAAAGAAAGAAAAACTCTTACAATATGCTCAAAGAGTGTGGAATATAGTGGAAGGTTCCGATGATGAAAAAATTGATACTGCTATTCAAAAAACGATCACTTTCTTTGAATCATTCGGGATTCCAACAAAATTAAGCAACTATGATTTAAACATCGATGCTGTAAACCGAATAGTTTTACGTTTTGACGAAAGAAAATGGAGAGCAATTGGCGACAGGCAATTGATTACGTTGGAAGTAATAAGAAAAGCACTGAACTTTCAATTATAAGTAAATTAATATCTTGAATTTATTTTTCCGACCTTATTATTCAGAAGATAATATTTTCATACCTTTTATTCAATTATAAATGAAGAAATTGATAGTATTGACGGTGATCTTAGTTGTCTTTTACAAAATTCAATACGCTCAAAATTCAAATTACAGCTTTACAATCCCAACAGAACAACTTACTGTAGATGGAAATTCGCTGAATGCAAAACCCGGTGATACAATCTTCCTTGAAAAAGGCAATAAGAAATATCTTAAACTTATTAATTTTCATGGAGATTCCAATCGTTATATTATTTTTGTCAACCATGGAGGTAGCGTTGTTGTAGAAAACATCGATTGTCCTTTTGGGATCAAAATAAGCAATTCAAGCTTTTTCCGTTTTAGTGGAACAGGTGTAGTTTCTATTCATTATGGAATTAAAGTAACTCGAACAAAACATGACTGCAATGGAATAACAGTAGATAGCAAAAGCACCAACTTCGAACTTGATCATTTAGAAGTTTCAAATACTGGGTTTGCAGGTATTATGACTAAGTCGGAACCCCGATGTGATCTCACATGTAATAGAGGAAACTATGTTCAGTACAACACAATTCTCCACGATAATTACATTCACGATACCGGTGGTGAAGGGTTTTATATCGGACACTCATTTTATAATGGATGGCAGACGAAATGTAATGGTCATGCAGACACACTTTTTCCTCACTTACTTATCGGTGTAAGAATTTACAATAATATTGTCGAAAATACGCATTGGGATGGTATTCAGTTAGGCTGTGGCTTCAAAGATTGTGAAATTTATGGAAACAAAGTGACGAATTACGGAACCGATGCTATAAACACTCAAAACAATGGGATTCAAATGAGTGGATCTGTTGGCAAATGTTATAATAATTATATTGCAAACGGAACAGGGAATGGAATACTGATATTTGGTTTAGGTGAAAATTATGTTTACAACAATTTAATAATCAATGCAGGTTTAAATTATTATCCAACTGAAAGGAATAAAAAAGCAGATGGGATTTATTGTGATGATAGATATACAATACCATCCTATTCCTATTATTTCTTCAACAATACCATCATCAATCCTAAAACCGATGGAATTCGTTTTGTTTGCAATAAAAGTGATAGCAATAGATTTTACAACAACATCATTGTAAATCCTGGTTCATTGGGAAGCTACTCATCCTATTCATCTGAAAATAGTTATATTAATTTTGCTTCAAAAGCTAAAGGTATTGAATCAAATAATTACTTCAGCCCAAATAGTAAGAATCTCGATTTCGAGGATGCCGACAACAATAATTTCAGATTATTAAGCACTTCAGATGCAATAGATAAAGGCAAAAATCTTAGTATTTATGGTATCTATTTTGATTTCGATAAACAAAATCGTCCTTCCGGAGGGAATTTTGACATTGGGGCATTTGAGTACCAAAAGAAATAATAAAGAAGAAATCGAATGTAAAAGAGAAGATTCAATCTGCCTCAATTCAATGAAATTTTTTAACGCCTGCTTTTATTTCTAACTGTAAATTGTTTTCGCTGGGAGGGATTGGACAGGAATATTTATGATTGTAGGCACAATAGGGATTGTAAGCTTTGTTGAAATCAATGAACAGGCTATCTTTTCCTGAAACTTTCAAATCGATATACCTGCCGCCACCATATGTTTCATCACCATTGCTTTCATCCGTAAATGGAAGAAATAAATAATCCTGATAGCCTTCTTTTTTTATTAAATCAAGGTTTTGGTAAATATTTAATTTGCATTTTACATCCTTTAATGTAAAAACTACTTCCCCATATTTTACATACATGGGTGCTCTAAGAGTTGTTGTCTTCATAGGAAAGGGCAACTCAAAAGGAGTTCTTGTGAATTTGGCTTCAATACGAAATGTGCTGTCTATTGTAAAGAAATCCAATTGTTTAAATTGTATTCGGTCTTCTTTTGTTAATGGTGACTTAACAGAATCAGCAAAATCCAGGTTCATTTCTTCCTGAAACGACTGAATCTCTTTTATATAATCCTGTGAATAGGAAAATTTGACTAATAGTACGATTGAAATGATTAGAAAAATTTGTTTTCTCATTGTAATGCTGAAGCTAAAAAAGGAGGATGATTATTATTTTAAAAGAAATAAGCACTCAAAATGAATGCTTATTCTTTAGCTATGGTGCCCGGAACAGGGCTCGAACCTGCACATCCTTGCGAATACTAGTCCCTGAAACTAGCGCGTCTACCAATTCCGCCATCCGGGCTGAGAGTGAAAATTTAATAAAAATTGGCTGTGCCCAGAACAAGACTCGAACTTGCACGACCTTTCGGTCACTACCCCCTCAAAGTAGCGTGTCTGCCAATTTCACCACCTGGGCTTATTGATGGCAAAATTATAAAAAAAAACAATCTTATTACATTTTATTATCATTAATTCTCAAAACCAGCCTAGCATACTGAGTTCCACTATTTTTAAAACGATATTTTTTTAGAATTAAAAAATATGTAAGTTTGCTAATTATAAATACTGAGCAAAACTGCCATTAAAAAAATGGTTTTCAGTTTATTAATTCATTTGCTTAACTAAAATGAAAGCTATGAATCAGGACGATTTTTTTACTATCTGAAATTCAATGAAAAAAACCATTCAATTAATGAATCGCTTAGGGAAAGAAAAATCAGCTTTTCTGTTCATTATTGATTATGAAATGAAACAACCCATTGTTTACAAATTAGATGAAATTCCTGATGATGTAATGTTTGATATCAATGGGTTTTCTAATGTAAAATCAAAAAAACTCCATGAAATTCCCTCACTTTTGTATCTCAATAAAAAGCCTGTAAAATTTTCAAGCTATCAAAAAGCTTTTGATAAAGTAATTGAACATATAAAATACGGGAATACTTATCTGGCAAATCTTACTCAACCAACAGCTATTGAATGCAACTTATCGTTATTAGACATTTTTTATCTTAGTCACGCAAAATACAAGCTCTATTATAAAGATCAGTTTATTGTTTTTTCGCCCGAAATATTTATTCAAATCAAAAACAATAGTATTTCTTCATTCCCGATGAAAGGCACTATAGATGCAAATATAACAGACGCAGCACAAATTATTTTGTCAGACGAAAAGGAAATCGCAGAACATTACACCATCGTCGACCTGATTCGCAACGATTTAAGTAAAGTCTCTAAAAACGTAAAGGTTGAAAAATTCAGATACATTGAACATTTAAAAACCAGCGAAAAACATCTTTTGCAACTTAGTTCAAAAATAAGTGGAGAGTTAGCGGTTGATTACGAAAATCATATTGGCGATTTAATTTTCAAATTACTTCCGGCGGGTTCTATATCTGGTGCACCCAAGAAAAAAACAATAGAAATAATTGCTGAAGCTGAACAATACGCGAGAGGTTATTATACGGGTATATTTGGTTATTTTGATGGAGAAACACTGGATACTGGTGTTATGATTCGATTTATTGAAAAAACCTCCGAGGGATTGATTTACAAGAGTGGTGGTGGCATTACAGCAAAGAGTGACGTAAGAAAAGAATATCAAGAATTAACAGATAAAGTTTATGTACCAATTTCTTGAAACCATAAAAATCAAACAAGGTCGGCTGCAAAATATAAGCATTCACAACGAACGTTTCAATCGATGCAGAAAAGAGATATTTGGCAGGAAGGATGCTTTGCTTCTTGAAAACGAAATTCACTTATCAAAAAAAACAGAAAACGGAATTTACAAATGCAGGATTTTGTATAAGGAAACCATTTCTAAGATCGAAATGAATGCTTATGAAATCCCAAATATTAAAAGTTTAAAAATTGTTCACGATAATTATATTCAATATCCTTACAAATCAGAAAACCGGGATGAAATCAACTCCTTGTATTTATTAAAAGGTGAATGCGATGATATATTGATTATTAGAAACGAATTTATTATGGATACTTCTTACTGCAATATTGTTTTTAGTGATGGCAACAGTTTAATTACACCCTCAACACCTTTGCTAAAAGGTTGCAAACGAGAACTATTACTTCGCGAAGGGAAGATTCACGAAAAAGATATTAAGCTGAAAGATCTTCATCTTTTCAAAAAGGCTTACCTAATCAATTCAATGATAGATCTGGAAGATAATGTTGAAATTATAATGAATAAAATCATTTAATTTCTAACTTTGCTGCTCAAATAAAATAATAAAAAACTAAGCATGAAAAAAATAATTAATACGCCCAACGCACCTAAAGCTATAGGTCCATACAGTCAGGCCATTGAAGCCAATGGTATGCTTTTTATATCAGGACAAATTCCTATTGACCCAGCTATCGCCAAGGTTGTAGAAGGTGGAATTAAAGAACAAACCGAACAAGTAATGAAAAACATTGAAGCTATCCTAACAGAAGCAGGTTATACTTTTGCCAATGTTGTCAAATCAACTTGTTTATTGAATGATATGGAAAATTTTGCCGGTATGAATGAAGTTTACGGGAAATATTATGCCGAAAATCCTCCTGCAAGAGCTGCATTTGCAGTTAAAGGACTACCTTTAGGGGTAATGGTTGAAATAGAATGTATTGCTATAAAATAATGATTTTTAGTCATTTAAAAGAAATTTCCTGTTGCAGCATTAAGCGATGAATAGCATTTGTTCCATTCCGAATGAGTGTGAAAGACCATTGTAATTCATTTTGACTATCATTTTCTAAACTATACCAAATTAAAAAAATATTTTATGTCCGATTATACATCCAATAAAATTGCAATGATTACCGGTGCCACTGCCGGTATTGGAAAAGCTACAGCAGAGAAATTTGCAAAACTGGATTACAATTTAATTCTTACAGCCAGAAGAAGCGATTTACTGAATGAAATCAGTGATTTCTTAATGCAAATGTATGGAATTAAAATTTACAAAATGGAGCTGGATGTCAGAGATAAAGATGAAGTCGAAAAACAAATCCAAGCCTTACCAGAAGCATGGAAAAAAGTAAATATATTGGTCAACAATGCGGGCCTGGCAGTTGGTTTAAATCCTATTTACGAAGGAGTTATTGATGACTGGGAACGCATGATAGACACCAATATTAAAGGTTTGCTTTATGTATCAAGGGCTATCATGCCACTGATGATAGAAAACGGATTTGGACACATTATAAATATTGGTTCAATTGCCGGCAGAGAAGCTTATCAGAATGGAAATGTTTATTGTGGCACCAAAGCTGCTGTAGATGCTATTACCAAAGGGATGAGAATAGATTTGCTAAAACATGGCATCAAAGTTACGTTGATTGAACCCGGAGCTGTTGAAACCGAATTTTCTGTAGTCCGTTTTAAAGGGGATCAAGAACGTGCAGATAATGTCTACAAGGGATTTACGCCTCTGAAAGCTGAAGATATTGCAGATGCAATTTATTATGTAGCTTCTTTGCCAGAACATGTGAACATCAATGATATGTTGATTGTACCTACGGCACAGGCTGCTGCTACCATTATAGACAAAAAACTATAAAACAAATAAAATGAAAATAAAAAAATGGCTATTGTTTGGCATTTGCTTATTTTCTTTAAACTTCTCCTCTTTTCCGCAAAGAAGAGCCGATTTTAGAGTGGCAGCCCTCAATGAGGTTTCATTCTTCAATTCAGGCACTCTCACTTCTTATGGTTTTTCAGTTGAATATTTTATTCACAAAAATTTCAGTTTGAACTATCAATATTCAATAGGTAGCAATCAAAACAAGAATACTTATTTACACTATCCTGGTGCTGTTGCAGCATTCGTAGAAATGTTCAGAACAGATTCTTATTATTTTACTTCTGGTGCCAATGAAGATGGATGGGCGTATTTGTTATTCCTTACTTTTATTATTCCAGAGGGCGTAAGCTTTCATACCTACCCCCGAAAATGGCTAGAACTGGCTCCTTTTGTAAACCCCTTGGGATGCGATTTCAATATATTAGCAAACAATCGTTCAACACTTACATTTTCGGTTGGGTTGAAGATTTACCTCAAGCCAACTGAATCCTTCTTTATATCGCCTCATTTTGGTTTAAAACATATCTACACTAACAGAGAAGTGGGTAATTATTTTGGAATTTCAATGGGTTGGAAGTTTTAATTTTAAAATTGATCTGATGATTTGAATTAACAATCTAAATACACTAAATATCCCAAGTATTTTAAACACTCAAAGCAGGAAATTCTCAGCAAAATAAAATAAAAATGACAGCATCGCCTAAAATATACATCGCCCTCCCTGCACTCAATGAAATGGAGCTCCTCCCCTCTTTCATTTACGATTTACAACAACAAACTTTTAAAAATTTTATTTTATACGTATGCGTTAATCAGCCTGATGAATGGTGGAATAAAGAAGAAAAAAGATCTATTTGCGAAAACAACCAACTCTCTATTCAATACTTAAAAGATAGTAAGCAGATTGAAATAAGAACAATGGATTTTTGCAGTAAAGGAAAAGGTTGGAAAGGAAAACAATCGGGTGTGGGATGGGCCAGAAAAACACTGATGGATGCTATCAATGTTGTTGCGGATGCAAATGATATTATTGTTAGTATGGATGTGGATACACACTTTAATAAAGATTATTTTAAATCCATTTTCCATTCATTTTCTTTGCACAAAGAAGCCATGGCAATATCATTGCCTTATTATCATGAGCTAAGCACCGATGAATCAGCCAACAGAGCAATATTGCGCTATGAAATTTACATGCGGTATTATGTCATTAACTTATGGCGAATTGCAAGTCCTTTCAGTTTTACGGCCCTGGGTTCAGCCATTGCTTTTCCATTGTGGGCTTACCGAAAGATTGGAGGAATTTCTCCTATGAAAAGCGGAGAAGATTTTTACTTACTTCAGAAATTTTGCAAAACAGCTAAAATCCTCAATTGGAATTCAGAAAAAGCATATCCTGCAGCAAGGTTTTCCGACAGGGTTTTCTTCGGCACAGGACCTGCAATGATTAAAGGCAATAATGGAGATTGGAGCAGTTATCCAATCTACCATTATTCTTTATTTGATTCTATAGAAAAGACGTATCAGCTATTGCCTGAATTGTATTCACATGATATTCATTTACCGATAGCTAATTTTCTGAATGAACAGTTTAAGGATGAGAAGTGGTGGTTATCTTTAAGGAAAAATTTCAAAACCAGGGCTCATTTTGTAAAAGCCTGTTTCGAAAAAATAGATGGATTGCGTACCTTGCAATACTTAAAAAGTTCTCAACCCCTTGTAGAATTTAGTGACGAGGAATGTTTAATTGATTTTTTCGCAAAATTTTATCCTGAAGCAATCACTTTATTGGAATTAAAAAAGGAAATAAAATTTGATCAATTATCTGTAAACCAACTGAATGCTATTAGGAATTATCTTATGGAAATTGAAACAAATTATCAAAAAAAATCAATATGATGAAAACCAAAAAGCTCTTATGTATTTGTGGTCCCACTGCAACTGGCAAGACCAGATTAGCGGCTTTGGTTGCTGATCGCATGCATGGTGAAATCATAAGTGCCGATTCCCGTCAGGTATATAGAGGGATGGATGTGGGCAGTGGTAAGGATTATCAAGACTACATCGTAAACGGAATTGGTATACCTTATCATTTGGTTGACATAGCAAATGCAGGAACTGAGTACAATGTATATAAATTTCAGAAAGATTTCTTAAATGCCTATCAACAAATCGTCGAAAGAGGAATGCTTCCTATACTTTGCGGTGGAAGTGGAATGTATATTGAATCAGTTTTAGCAGCTTACAATTTTGTAAACACTCCTATTGATGAAGCATTTCGTTTTAGTTTAAAAAATCAAACAAATGAAGATTTGCAGTTAGCATTGTCCCAGCGAAAAACACTTCACAATACAACGGATGTTAGCAATAGAGATCGATTAATCAGAGCCCTTGAGATTGCCAATTTTGCTGATAAAACTTCCCTAGTTGGAGATTTCCCTAAAATCCCTTCTTTAATTATTGGAATTATGTTCGAAAGAGAGATCATTCGTCAACGTATCACCGAACGTTTACAGCTACGCTTAAAATCAGGAATGATTGAAGAAATTAAAGATTTATTAAAAAGTGGCTTAACACCCGAACAATTGATGTTCTATGGTCTTGAATACCGCTACCTTACCATGTTCATCAACAATGAGATAAGATATAACGAAATGTTTCGCTTGTTAAATATAGCCATCCATCAATTTGCCAAACGTCAAATGACCTGGTTCAGAAGAATGGAGAAGAAAGGTTTAAAGATTCATTGGATAGATGGAAAAAAAACGGAAGCAGAAAAAGTGGAAGAAATTATTCATTTATATGACAATGCATAAAAAAAGAGGAGTTGAACTCCTCTTTTTTTTTATTGCTTCGTTAAGTATTTGTCGTTTCCACCATTCCACTTTATATGAAGCGTTGATGAAGGACAAGAAAAATTGGTTTCACTATCATCAGTAGCTCCAGTGTTGACATCGATATAATGGATTTTCAATACACTATTTGACAACGTCCAGGTAAAATGTCTGTGCATATCCTGTACACAAAGAAATTCATCCAGATGAAGCGCATCACCTGTTCCATTTGCTGAAAAAATTAAAAGCAGATGATAGCCAATATTACACGTAGTACTTGCAATTATCCAATTGCCGCATAAGCAAGTTGCATCATCAGATGTACTGTTGACACTTCCATTTCCAGCAAAATGATGAGCACCGGATGTTCCATTTACAAAGGTAGCACCAGCGTTTCCAGACAAAAAGTTTCCTCCGGTAGTTCCTGATACAAAAGTAGTTCCTGAATTCCCTTTAGGAAATTCATTAGCAGGAGAGCTTCCTTTATCATTTGTCTTTGTTTTAATAGGTTCTTCTTTAGCGCAAGAAAAAACAATTAAAGTAAGAAAGAAAAAGAGGAAAACCTTATTAAGGTAAATTAATTTTATTTTATTCATAATGTTTGTGTTAAATGATTAAATGAGGAAATCCCTCAATAAATTTCAATATAGAGTGTGTAATAGACAAACTACAGCATTGCATTTTATATAATAAACAAGATGAGCAACTTCTTTATTACACACTCTTAACACTTAGAAGGACCAGCCTAAGCGAAAAGCTGAGTTGAAATTAACGCCTAAATTAAAAGAAGAACTTCCAGGATTGGTAACTGCTGTGCTAACACCAGAAACTACATTAGTAGTAACGATATCTTTACCTGATGCAGATTGGAATCCAAATCCTAATTCAGCACCCATGTAAATATGTTTTGCAATATAATAATCAGCTCCAAAAAGAAGATTCAGTCCAATAATCGTATATCCTGGATTTGTACCACCATTCCATGCGCCACTAACAGTACCTGATTTAGTAGGATCATTACCAACACCCGTAATATCGGTAGAAGCTGATTTCATTGAGAAATTAAGTTCTGCTCCAAAATATGGAGATAATCTTTCAGCATCTGTTGCCATGTGAATTTCGATACCCGGATGTAAACCAAAAATAAAGTAAGAATTATTAGTAACTTGTTCAACTTTATTGGTTGATCCAGCAGGAATAGCTACTTTATTGGTTTCGCTATATGAATTGAATTCAAAGCCTAAACGAATAGCCATTTTTTCGTTGAGAAACATTCTTACTTTCAGATAGTCGATTGAAATTGGATTGGCATTAAATGGACGGAAGTTCACTTCAGCATCAAATCCTTTACTTGGTTTGTACTGGGCACTTACAATTGTTGTAAAACCTAATACCAGCATTAAAATAAAGATTGTTTTTTTCATGTTTTGTTTTATTTGTTTATAAAAAATTTATTGTATCACAAATTTACCCTATAAAAAAGCTTTGCTCTGAATTTTCATTTAAAAGTTATGAACATTTTTTTGTTTAAACTCTATATTGGCATTTATTATCAAATTATCATCTATTTCAACAGCAATGAATTCTGATAAAAAAGACATATATTGCTTAAAATCTGCAATTTAATGTATCTATTCTTGTTTTTTTAGCATAGTATTTTTAATAGTTAACCCAAGCATTTTTTTCAAATGATGATGATTTATATTAACATTCCCTGCTTTTATGCATAGTATAATAATGGCCATTGTATTTGATAATATCGTATTTAGGTACTGGAACATTGTCAAATTCTCATTTTATACCGTTATTTTACAAAAAAAAAACACCGAAAAATCGGTGCTTTTTATAGAAATAATTTAAAATCAAAATTTCAACTATTTTACGATCAGTTTTTCAGTCCATGATTTCCCTGATTTTAAATCAGAATATTGAACAAAATACATTCCTTTTCCATAAGCTGATAAATCAAATTCATTGCTGGCTTTGTTAATAGTTTGTGTCATTACCAAACTACCCACCAAAGAGTATACCCTGATCTCACCATTGTTATATTTTTCGATGTTAACAGTAAATTTACCATTGCTTGGGTTTGGATAAATACCAATTTTATTGGCTTCCAATTCATTGATACCATTTAATAAACTGATATCAGTTTTTGATCTTGATGTTATATAATAGTTTCCTTTAGTAAGAACAACTATACCAATGACATCACCTGAACCGCTAGGAATAACCATTGCAGTGGCTGTTGCTGCATAATCTGCATCAAAGAAATTGCAATAAAACAAAGAGTCAGTGGTTGTACCTTGAGTCATTCTGAATTTTTTACTCGTCCCAAATTTCAATACGCCATTCGCATCTGTAAAATTAACACCAGCCAGTTTAATTAATTTTGATTGATGTGCATACATTGTAGTTGTATCGGCAGAAGACAATTCAGCAGCTGTTATTACAGTAGGAACTACTACATTTCCTGTAGAAGTGGCTAAAGCAGGATTTGCTACAGGAAGAAATTCCAATAAACCGAAATATTTTGCAAGTTTTCCTTTAATACCTGTAATTCCGTCACCAATATTATAAACATTAGTTATTGAACCTGAAGCTGGAACAACATCATAAATCATGATAGCACCGCTAGCATCTTGTATCCATTTTTGGTTGCCATAAGCTTGTTTGTAAGTTAACACAGCTTCGCCGGTTAATTCATAAACTGTAGTTCCATCCGCTGTTTTTGCATACAAAGCAGCAATATTGGCACAAGGAATACCAGCAACCTGGGTAGTAAAAGTAATATCATTTCCATAACTGATACCTACAGCATTTCTGGCATAAGCTCTTGCATGGTATAAAGTTGAAGCAGTTAGTCCAGTCAAATTACTGATAAAACTACCTGTTGTGCCTGTTTCAGAAGTGTGGGTGGACGTTAAAGATGTATCTGGATTAGCTGTAATAGCCCAACAAATTCCTCTTGCAAGAACAGCAGAACCACCATCGTTGGATACATTTCCTGCAACAGATGCAGTTGTTGTAGCAGGTATTGCTGTACCTGTAGAAACAACAGGAGCAACAGCACCAATTGGAGTAGTAAAACTAGAATCAGCACCATAAGAAGTTCCGGCTGAATTTGTTGCAAAAGCCCTATAATGATAAAGCGTACCTGCAGTCAAAGTTATTAAATTGCTGGTAAAGACTCCGGTTGTACCTGTTGCAATAACTTTTGTTCCAGTGATATCAGGGTTAACAGTAGCTCCGTAACAAATACCTCTTGCAGAAACAACAGCACCACCATCAGCAGTAACATTTCCGCCACAAATTGCAGTAGTAGATGTAATTCCAGTTGCAGATCCGGTTGTGATAACAGGAGCAGTAACCACACCGTTAAAACCAATGACGTCAGCCCAATTGGTTGCAACTCTTAATCCGTCAACAATAAGTGAAGATGCAACACTTGCACTTCCTTGACGTAAAGCAATAATTCCAACAGGCGATAAATCTGTCGATGCAACATCAGCAGCAACAACGGTAGGTGTTCCTTCAGCAGCAGTTGCAGGATCAACAAACAATGAAACAACATCATCACCTGCGCCACTGTTAATGGTATATTTTAAAACCATTAAATGTGTAGTATTCATGCTTAACAATGTAGGCGAATAAACAGTGCTAGCAACAGTTGATCCTTTTAAAACACCTGCTGTAAATTTAGTAGCATCTGTAGCATCTTTTTTAATAAACAAACGGCCTACAAAAGTTGTAGTACCTGTCATAAAATGGAAAAAGTAATCACCTGTAACGGTTGCATTGGTAACATTAATCAGTATAGCAGCATAAATACTTCCTGAAGATGGGGCGGTGAATGCATGATTAATATCTTGTCCTGCTGCACTTGAAATACCAGCACTTTGACCAATGGGTGTACAATAACCAGTATAAGATAAATTTCCACTTACAGTTGAAATAGGGCCAGTTCCACTATGAGCTGTCCATCCATGAGCTGTTAAAGAATCTCCAATAGGATAATCGAAATGTTCAATGAGCAATGCCTGAGCATTCACAGTTGTGCCCATTATAATCATCACTATTAGCGATGTAAAAAAAGTAATTGTTTTTTTCATGATGTTTTTAAATTAATTATTAATAGGATTGTTGTTTTTTAGATTCATTTGAAAAATTTTACAAATCTACATATAAAAAGTATGAAACTTTATATTTTAACGTAAATTTTATGAAAATTTAATAGTAAAAAAATATGAAGATTAAAATTGGTATGTTAAAATTCAAAAAATAAAGAAAACGAGTGAAAATAACTTAATACCAATACATTTAAAAATATTAATAACATCGAATTATTCGGCAATTCCACTTTGATTAAAATACTATGAAACTGTCTAAATTTATTAATTCGAAATTCATAGGGCTTAAATATTAGTTTAAATATGTTTAAAAATCAAAATATATACATTTGTTTTAAAATAAACTTCTATCAGTAAAAGTCATAATTATTTGATATTTAACTTTTTGCTTGATCAAAAAGTTACAAAAAATCAAGACTGCAAATAATTTACTTCAAAACTACGACATTAAAACCCCTGCGCAATACAAGCCGTGGCAAAAATGTAGTTTGCCTTTGAATAATATAGTATCATTTGCCACTCCTGTATTGCTTGCTGCATGGCCTAAGCTATTTTAATGTCTTGTTTTGTTACGTAAATTCTTTGAGGTCGATCCTTCTACTACCAAAAGCTATTAATTTATATTTAAATCTTTTTTTTCTTAGTACATGACAAAAAATAAATAGTACTGAATATCAGCAAAGTATGTTAATAA
>JBAXNW010000038.1:0-42263 GCA_037133555.1 Bacteroidota bacterium | reverse complement strand
GATATACAATGATTTCAAAGAACTTTTTAATTTTAAAGTGGACACTAGTGAAATAATAATTCAAAATACAACTCAGGTTGGTCAGGAAGTGTAAGATTATTTCCTTATGATATTTTTTACATAGAATTACAATACAACGATATGTTTCCTTATCAAATTGGAAACAGAACAGACGAAGAACTTCAATTTGTCATTGGAAGTGGACTTGGATTTAAAGATGGCAGTGGGATTCAAATTGGCTACAATGGAGATGGAATAAGCTTCTTTTCAGCAAAAGCCTGGTTTTTGAATAGAATAGGGATAAAGGCAAGTTTGTACAGCTATTCAACGGATTACAGGAATCAACTGATGCAGTTTTCTGTTGCTTACAGATTCTCTCAAAAACATTGGGTCGACACGCATTTAAAGAGATAATTCATAAGCTTTCTAAAACATTCTGAGATTTTGCCATTTTTCCATCAAAACCATAAATGCTTTTAATAATTGTTTATTTATATTTACTTATAAAAAAACATTACAAGATTTTAAACTATGACAAAAGAAACATCAATCAAATTATTTGAGCAAAAGCAAGTTAGTACTCATTGGGACGATATATCAGAAAAATGCACTTTTCAATTGTTGATATGGTTGATATTCCCTCCGAATGCATTGACCCACAGGCATATTGTAGAAAACTCGAGCAACGATTAAAAGTTAAAGGTAATAAAACCTTGAAAAATCGTCTCGTTTTGAAAATGCATGCTTCAAAGGTGTTACAAACAAATAAAAATAAAGAAATTTTGAGAAGTTAGCAACGTTCACTCCCGCTTATCGGCTTTTGCTAATTAGCGGATAAAAAAGGAGATATTTTTATATCCGCTAAGCGATAAAAAACGCTAAGCTAAATCCTTCGTTCATCAGCTTTTGCTGATTTGGTCAGTGCTTTCAATATCCGCATTGGACGTAATTCAGTATGGCCCACAAAAAAAAAGGAATTGCAATTGCAATTCCTTTTTTAAATATTCTTTAAAAAATCAGATTAAATCCCAAAACTAATAGATTGAATATATTGGAATATCATACTGAAAAAACCTATAAAAAAGATACCAATAACACAAATTAGCAAGGCAATTTTAGCAGGAGTATCGGTTTTGAAATAGGCAATGGGAGTTTCGTTTTTATTGATAAACATAGCTTTTACAACCAGTAAATAGTAATACAACGAAATGGTTGCATTTAAAACTGCGATAAAAACCAACCAGTAATAACCCGATGATGCAGCCGCTGTGAAAAGGAAGAATTTACCAAAAAATCCAGCAACCGGTGGAATACCAGCTAATGAAAACAATGACAACATCATGATTAGACTTAACTTAGGATTGGTATGATACAAGCCATTGTAGTCGTCCATATTTTCTTTGTTGGTTTTGTAATAGATAACAGAAACTACACCAAAGGCTCCTAAATTGGAGAAGATATATACAAAAACAAAGTAAATTACTGAACTCATACCGATTTCGCTGGCACCAATGATACCCAATAAAATAAAACCAGCCTGTGCAATTGATGAAAATGCCAGGAATCGTTTCATATTCTGTTGACGGATGGCAAAAAGGTTACCAATGGTCATGGTCAAAATTGAAATAATATACATCAGCGGTTTCCAAATCATTGAAATGGAATTGAAAACGGTAAACAAAACAATAATCAGAATAAAAGCAGAAGCTCCTTTAGAAATAACAGATAAATAAGAAGTTACATTTACAGGTGAACCTTCATACACATCGGCAGTCCATAAGTGAAATGGAACCAATGAAAGCTTAAACGCCATACCCGAAAAGAAAAAGATAAAGGCTAGGGTTTGAAGCGGAATATTTGCATATTTCAGGGCAACTACATCAAAATAAGTAGAACCGGTTGTTCCATAGATTAATGATATACCTAACAACAAAACAGCAGAAGACATGGCCGCAGAAAGTATCAATTTGATACCTGCTTCAGCAGAATTATGACGGTAACGATCGTAAGCAGCCAATGCAGCCATAGGAATGGTGGCTAATTCTAAGCCAAGATACAGCATCAGGAAACTACCTGAGGAAATCATGAACTGCATTCCGATTAATGTTGAAAATATCAGAATAAAAAATTCACTGATTTTGTATTTATTATCTAAAGATTTTAACCATTCTACCGATTGTAATAAAATCACCAATACACCCAAGTTTAAAATATTCTTCATTGTCCATTGCAAATCTGTATTCTTATACATATTACCAAAAAGATTACCTGAAGTATTAGGTAAAAATCCAATAACCAAATTGATGGCAAAAAGAAAACAGGCAATCCAGATTACTTTGTTTTTCTTTTCGTCATTAAAAGAAAGATCCGCTATTAATACCAAAATAGTAATAATTGAAAGAACGATCTCATGTCGCATTAATAAAAAATTTTGTAAATTCATAAGCTATATCGTATTTTTTTTGAATCTTTTAAGATGAACTGCATTATGGAATAATCATTGTTATTCTGTCTAATATGGGTTGTAAGCTATCGCCTATCATGTTTGACAACCAGAATGGTGCAATCCCGATGGCTGCAATAGCAACAATTAAACTTACAGTAGAAAGTTTTTCGAACCATTTGGCATCCTCTAAATGATTGAAATGATCATTGGTAATAGGTCCGAAAAGTAAAGCACCTACCACTCTCAGAATATAAACAGCCGTTATTACAATTGAAGAAACAGCTACAATGGTTGCAACTCTGTGGAATAGATCAACATGTTGGAAAGCTCCGAAGAAAATCGTCATTTCGGCAACAAAACCGCTTAATCCGGGTAAACCCAATGAAGCTAAACCAGCAATTACATATGCAACACCTAAAAATGGCATCACTTTCATTAAACCGCCCATTTCGTTAATCATACGGGTATGTGTACGCCCATAAATCATGCCAATTAAAGCAAAGAAAAGTGCTGTCATTAAACCATGAGATATCATTTGAAGTATAGCTCCATCCAAGGCCGTTTTATTCATCATCAATACGGCAAAAAGAACCAAACCGCAATGACTTACCGAAGAGTAGGCATTGATGTATTTTAAATCCTTTTGTACAATAGCACCAAAAGCACCATAAACAACGCTTATTGAAGTCAAGATGATAAATATCCATGACAATTCATGGGCTGCATCAGGTAATAAAAATATAGCTACTCTAAAAGCTCCATAACCACCTAATTTCATTAATACACCAGCGTGTAGCATCGAAACAGCCGTTGGAGCCGAAGCATGTCCATCAGGTGACCATGTATGAAAGGGGAATAATGCACCCAATATCCCAAACCCTACAAAGGTCATAGGAAAAAACATTCGTTGAGCTGCCATTGGAATATGCACTTTCGCAATTTCTAAAATATTAAAAGTAAGAGGACCACCATTGGGTGCTGAATTTGTATAGATACCTAATAAACCAACCAGTAATAAAGCAGAACCACCCATCAACATCAATGTTAATTTCATGGCAGCATACTCTTTTGGACCACTGCCCCAAATACCAATCAGTAAATACATCGGAATTACCGCAACTTCATAAAAAAGAAACATGGTAAATAAATCCAACGAAATAAAGAATCCAAATACACCACTTGAAAGCAAGATCAATGAAATAAAGAATTCTTTAGGTAAAAAATCAACTTTCCACGAAGCAAAAATACCTGCAAATACCACGATGGAAGTAAGTCCGATCATGGCTACTGAAATTCCATCAACACCAACAGCGTAATGAATATTCAGGTTCGCATACCAAACATAATTAGCTTGGAAAAGCATTTCTGCAGTATTTCCGGCAGCTCTGGCTGTTAAATAAGCAAATATCAAATAGGCTGCAAGTATTAATTGCATACCCATTCCAATAGCAGAAATTAGTCGCGTATATTTTGCGTCTCTGGCAAACATTATACAGAAAACGGTTAGTATCGGTATAATAACAAATAGTGATAATATGTCCATTTTTTGCTTATTAAATTGAATATAAATAAATGAAAAATATTCCTAATAAAATTGCACTCGATACAAAAACAAATGCATATTGTTGTACCTGTCCTGACTGAAACCCTTTGATTTTGAAAGACACCTGATTGGTTATCCATGCCAGACTATTCATAAAAGCATCCACAATATGGCGATCAAACCAGGCAACTGGACGAGAAATATAGTTAAAAATAATTTTCTTGGTTACAAACAAGTAAATCTCGTCGAAATAGAATTTATTGTAAATGGCTACATAAAAGAAACTCAAAGATGTAGATATTTTTTGTGAAACAGGAGATTCTTTCTTATATAAAACAAATGCAATCCCGATTCCGATAAACCCAACAATAATTGAAGGTATCGCAACTATCCATTCAATTTCTGAATGAAAAGGAATACCATCAGAAGAAACAAATTGACTGAAAGGAATGTAACCTGAGAATATGGATGCGATGGCAAGAAATATCAAAGGAAAAGTCATCGTTAATGGCGCTTCGTGAGGGGTATGATGATAATGGGTGTCTTTATTCCAGAAAATTCTAAAATACAAACGGAACATATAAAAAGCAGTTAAACCAGCAACAAACATTTGCACAATAAAAATAGGCATATTATGATGATAAGCTGCTGTTAAAATTTCGTCTTTACTGAAAAATGCGGAAAGAAAAGGAACACCGGCTATGGTTAAACAGGCTATCAGAAATGTAATATGGGTAATAGGTAAATATTTTCTCAAACCACCCATTTCCTTCATCGAATTGGTATGAACTGAGTGAATAATAGCTCCGGCACCAAGGAATAACAAAGCTTTAAACATCGCATGGGTGAATAAATGAAACATAGAAGCCATAAATCCTAAGCCTTCTTCACCACCATATCTTGAAACACCCAAACCAACCATCATATAACCTATCTGCGACATGGTAGAAAATGCCAAAACCCTTTTAATATCATATTGTGTGCAAGCAATCACCGCGGCAAAAAGCGAGGAAAATGAACCAATATAGGCCACAACCATCAATCCTTCAGGAGCTGACGTCGCATAAACAGGAAAAAGTCTTGCCACTAAATACACACCGGCAACAACCATGGTTGCAGCATGAATTAAAGCAGAAACAGGTGTTGGACCTTCCATGGCATCGGGTAACCAAATATGTAAAGGAAACATAGCCGACTTACCTGCACCTCCCATAAAAACGAATATCAACGACCAGGTCATCACCGATAATCCCATAAAGGAAGCAGCTGCACCAGATACAATTGCTGCACCGTGCATATTGGTTAATGAAATAAAATCAAATGTTTCGGTATTGAAAGATAATATCAAGATTCCGATTAAAAAACCCAAATCAGCAAAACGGGTTACGATAAATGCTTTTTTAGAAGCTGAAACGGCTGATGGTTTTTCATAATAATAACCAATCAGCAAAAAAGAAGACACACCCACCAGTTCCCAAAAAATATACATCTGGAAAATATTGGTTGCCAACACCAGACCTAGCATTGAGAAACTAAATAAGGAAAGAAATGCATAAAAACGGGCAAAGCCTTTTTCGCCTTTCATGTATCCCAAACTATAGATATGTACCATCAACGAAACCGTGGTAACTACTATCAACATCATCACCGAAATAGGATCAATCAGAACGCCTAAATCAACATGCAGCTTATCTGTAAATTTCAACCAAACGGTATTGAAAGCCAAAATTTTCTGGAAAGCGCCATCAACTTTTACCGAATTGAAAAAATACTGATATGCAGTAATATAAGATAAAACGGCGGCAACTAATAAACCGCAGGTTCCTATCAATCCAGATACAATAGGTTTCATTTTGTGGCCTAGTAAGCCAACAAAAAGAAAAACAAAGAGTGGAATTAACGGGATTAATACTGTATAACTAAAATTTGTCATATAATTTAAGTATAATTTATTTTTAGTACTTCATTTCGTCAGTCTTTTCCACGTCAATTGACTGGAAGTTTCTGTAAATATTAATAATCAATGCAATGGCAACAGCAGCTTCTGCAGCAGCAACAGCAATTACAAAAAGTGTGAAAAAATGCCCTTCCAATTGTCCTGGGAATAAATATCGGTTAAAAACTACAAAATTAATATTTACAGCATTTAACATTAATTCAACAGACATCAGCATGGTGATCAAGTTATTACGGGTAAAAAACCCATAAACACCTGCAAAAAACATCAAGCTGGCTGTTATTAAAAAATATTCTATTGGTATTCCTGTATTCATCTTTATTTTGTTTTAATTTTTTTAGCAACTACAATGGCAGCAATCATAGCAGCAAGTAATAAAATACTGATTAACTCAAAAGGCAATGCATATCCTTGTACGCCCCAACTTATTAAACTGTTCCCGATAAGATCCATATTTACCTCTTTAGGAATTTCTGTACCTGGTAGAAAGTTATGACTTAATAAAGTTGTGATAACCAGAATTGCACCTAATATAGCTGAAATGGCACCAAAAACTCTTTTTAGTAATGCAGGAGATTCAAATTTTTGGTCGATATGACTGGTAAGTAAAACCGAAAAAATGATCAGCACTACAATCCCTCCAGCATAAAGTGTCAACTGAACGGCTGCTAGAAATTGGTAATTCAGCATGAAATAGAGGGCAGAAGTAGAAATAAGTACAATAAGTAAAAATACAGCAGCTCTCAAAATTCTACGGCTGGTAACTGTTAATATTGAGAATATCACAATCATAGCTGAGAAAACGATAAACATAATTTGATTTCCTGACATAATAAAATCTTTTTCTGATAAAATGAATGAAATGATTTATTCTTTAATTTTTTCTTTCAATGAAGAACCTTCATGATTGAGTGTTTTAATTAATTTCTCTTTATTAAACACTGCATGTTCAAATCCCTGACTGAAAACAATCGCATCCTGAGGGCAAACTTTAATACATAGACCACAAAACGTACACATTGACAATCTGTAGATGTAAGTATCCAGTTCTTTTTTTGTTTTACCATCAGCCTTTTCCACCTGTTTGCTAATCACTTCAATACTTCCGTTAGGGCAGTTAATTTCGCAAATACTACAGGCCGTACATTTGTGTTGATTATTTTCGTCGTGGGGCATTGTAACTTCGCCTTTAAATCTGTCGAACATCATTAAAGTCTTTCTGTTTTCAGGGTATTGCTGAGTGGTTATCTCTTTGGGATGAACAAAGTAATAACCCGTAACCTTCATGCCTGTAAGCAGGGTTTTGATACCTCCGAATAATTCTTTAAAATAGTCTATGATAGCATTCATATTCTCTAACCGCTATTAATTTTTATATTTTTAGAAATGCCAACCCATCAACACCACAAGTGCCATGAGGATAATATTGAACAAGTTAATGGGTAATAAATATTTCCATTCCAGTTTTAACAGCTGATCGATTCTTAAACGAGGGAAAGTCCATTTGAACCACATCATGATAAAGATGACAACCATCGTTTTTCCCATATACCAGAAGAAAGGTGGAATATAATCCATAATTGCATTAAATTTTACAAGACCACCAATGTGAAACGGCATCCAGCCACCCCAGAAAATAGTAGCAGCAATAGAAGCAACAATAAACATATTCATGTATTCAGCCAGGAAAAAGAAAGCAAATTTAATACCCGAATATTCTGTGTGGTAACCGGCTGTTAATTCAGATTCAGCTTCAGCAAGGTCAAAAGGACCTCTGTTGGTTTCGGCAGTACTGGCAATGATAAAGATAAGGAAGGCAATAAAAGCAGGAACATGACCGGTAAAGATAAACCAACCGTTTCGTTGTGCTTCTACTATTGTCGAAAGTTGCATACTTCCTGCCAATATCACCATGGTAACCATCGATAAACCTACCGAAAGCTCATAGCTGACAATCTGTGCTCCACTTCGCATGGCTCCAATGAGGGAGTATTTATTATTACTTGACCAACCGGCCAACAAAACACCTATAACACCTAATGAGGAAACAGCCATCACATAGAAAACACCAATATTAAAATCGATGGCATGCAAGCCTTTTCCAAATGGAATAGCAGCTATGGCCATAAATGAAGCGATAATTACTATAAATGGAGCCAGGTTGAATAAAAATTTATCTGCTTTGTTGATGGGTATCAATTCTTTCATCAGCAGTTTGATAAAATCTGCAAATGTCTGAAAAATACCATAAGGCCCAACCCTATTGGGTCCTACCCTATTCTGAATAAACGCACAGACTTTTCTTTCAGCATACACTAAAAACAATCCGACCAAGGCATAAAACAACAGAAAAGCAACCCCAATCAGGGTCATTTCAATAATCATTGCCCAAAATGCAGGCAAATTATCATATAATAATTTATCTATCCATTGGTTAAACGAAGTGAAATCGTAAATATTAAATTTCATTTTCTCTTTTTTTGTTAATGATACAATTAAAAGTTGATAGACTATCTGTCAATATCAGGAATCACTAAATCCAACGATCCGCTGATGGCAACTAAATCGGCAATTTTATGTCCAGCTGCCATTTTATTGATGGCTGATAGATTACTAAAATTAGGTGAACGGAATTTAGCACGGTAAGGATATTTATCACCCATACTTAATATATAAACGCCAAACTCTCCTCTGGCAGCTTCTACACGCTGGTAGTATTCGCCTTCCGGCAATCTGATGATGGGTTTCATTTTAACGGCAAAATCACCTTCAGGAATATTATCAATCAATTGTTCAATAATCTTTAATGATTCCCACATTTCTTCCACTCTCGCTTTGTATCTGTGGAAAGTATCGCCCTTGGTATATAAAATTTCCTTGAAATCTACTTTACCGTAAGCACTGTATGGATGATGTTTTCTTACATCACAGGCAAAACCTGAAGCTCTACCGGATGGTCCGGTTACACCAAAAGAGATAGCTTCTTCAAGCGTTAAGAGGCCAATATCGTTGGTTCTTTCCTGTAAAATTACATTTCCTGTTAACAATTCATCGTATTCAGGTAATCTTTTTCTAAAATAAACGATGTAGTCTTTTACTCTTTTAATGAAGTTGGGATGAATATCGTTCATTAATCCACCTGGAGTATTATAGCTTTGCAACAAACGGGCACCGGTGGTTTCTTCAAAAATATCCAAAATAGGTTCTCTGTCGCGCAATCCATAAAAATAAGTGGTTAATGCACCTAAATCCATACCGAAAGCACACCACCAAAGTTGATGAGATGCCAGACGGGTCAATTCACTTAATATAGTCCGAATGTATTGAACTCTTTCAGGAACTTCAATCTGTAATGCATTCTCTACCAATAAACAAACGGCTTCATTGTTGATGTGAGCGGATAAATAATCCATACGATCGGTTAAATGAATGATTTGCTGATAAGTGAGCTTTTCACACATTTTTTCGATACCACGATGGATATAACCACAATGTGGTTGTACGTTTAAAACAGTTTCACCCTGGAGAGAAACTTTGAAACGCAATACACCATGAGTGGATGGGTGCTGGGGACCCATATTTATAATATATTCTTCTTCCTGAATAGTATTATTATCTAAAATAAGATCTTCCATATTATTTACCTTGAAACTATGTTATTATCGGTATAATCTTTGCGCAAAGGATGTCCAACCCAATCTTCTTCATCTAAGAATATTCTTCTCATATCGGGATGATTCGTAAAATTAATACCAATCAAGTCATAAACTTCACGTTCGTGAAAATCGGCAGTAATCCATATATTGCTTACAGTATCCAATACAGGAAGCTCTCTGCTCACTGCTTTCACTTTTAAAACAATCACATGTCCGTGTTTTGAAGATTCTAAATGATAAACGACCGAATAAGCATCCGACAAATCGTTACCAGTCAGACAAAAAAGATAATCAAAAGATAAATCTGAATCATTCTTTAACATGAAGGCTGTTTTCGATAATGCTTCAGCTTCAACATTTAAGGTTAAATATTGAGGGCCTTCACTTATATTTATAGTTGAATCGAGCGAGCGTATTTTTTCTATTAATTGTTCGTTATTCATTTAATTTGTTTATTAAAGAATTGAAAACTATATTTTTTCTTCTGCTGTTGCAAAAGTATCGGGTTGTTTACGGGGATTTCTCATTGTTTCTGTCTGGATCTTGCGTTGCAATTGCATCACTCCATACAACAATGCTTCGGGACGTGGAGGACATCCTGGAATGTAAACATCCACAGGAATTACATTTTCAACACCCTTTATCACATGATAAGAATTATAGTAAAAAGGACCACCAGAAATTGCGCAGGCACCCATCGCAATTACATATTTGGGTTCCGACATTTGGTCATACAATCGTTTAAGTACAGGAGCCATCTTATTCACAATAGTTCCAGCTACAACGATAACATCAGCCTGACGAGGGCTTGCTCTGTATACTTCAATTCCAAAACGGGCAAAATCGTGGCGACTTGCACCTGCAGCCATCATTTCGATACCACAACATGCAGTAGCAAAGGTTAATGGCCATACAGAATTTGAACGACCCCAGTTAACAATCGCATCTACAGTTGTAAAAAATATATTTCCACCTGTCTGTTTGAAAAGTTCCAACGTTTCATTATCGTTGAAATCTTCGTATTTCATTGACTTTATTCCCATATCAAAGCATGTTTTTTCCAGGCGTACAATAATCCCAGGCCAAGAATTAAAAAGAAAATAAGAATTTCGATAAATGCAGCCAAACCTACTGTTTTCATGATTACTGCCCATGGAAACAAGAATACTGTTTCTACGTCAAACACCAGGAATAAAATGGCAAACAGATAATAGCCAACATTGAATTGCAACCAGGTTTTCCCTTGAGTGGGTATGCCGCATTCGTAAGGCTCTGATTTTTGCGGATTAAACGAACGTGGTGACACAAAACCTGAAAAAATCAAGGCGCCTCCAACAAGTACTACCGCTACGATAAAAAATAGAATTAAACTTTCACTATTCATACTATATTGTTATAATGAATAAATAATTCTGCAATATTAAGAAAAATATTCAATAAACAATCATTGTAAAATACTAAATAAATACGCAGTATTTGTATTATTTATCATATAAATGATGACAAATATCATCTTTTTAGGTTTGAAAATAATAATTCAAAAAGATATAAATTTATTTTGACAGTATAAATTATAATGTTAATTTTACTCACTAAACTTATTTGACAAATATTTATACAAATCATTATAAAATAAAGCATTATGGCAAATTTAAGCACTCGGTATTTAGGATTAGCATTGCGAAATCCAATTATTGCAAGTAGTTCTGGACTTACAAATTCTTTAGAAAATATTCAAAAAATGGAAGCTGCTAATGTTGGAGCAGTGGTATTGAAATCAATTTTTGAAGAACAAATCGTTTTTGAAGCTGACAATTACATTGATAGCGGCAATAATTCATTAAGTGCAATGAAAAAAGGTCTGCACGATATCTTGGAGAACAGAAGTTACGATTACATTGAAGCAATGGAATACATGACTAATTTTGCCAAAGAACATACCTTAAAAGAATACCTCGATTTTATTAAATTGCTAAAAAGTTCCGTAAAAATACCCATCATTGCGAGCATAAACTGTGTATCTGCTTATGATTGGAGCTTTTTTGCCAAACGAATTCAGGAAGCAGGAGCAAATGCACTGGAACTGAACATTTATATACTTCCATCGGATGTGAATAAAACGGCTGCCATTTATGACGAAATGTACCGTAAAATAATAGCCGATGTTAAAAGATTCGTGAATATTCCGGTCTCTTTGAAATTAAGCTATTATTCTTCAAGTCTGATGAACACCTTTACAGAATTATCCAATTCGGGCATAGAGGGATTGGTTTTATTTAACAAACCTTACAATCCTGATATTAATATCGACGATATTGAAATTTCTTCGGGTAAAATCTATAGTTCTGAAGATGATTATTTGCGCTCTCTCAGATGGACAGCTTTACTATCGGGTCGCGTAGGTTGCGATCTGGCTGCTTCTACCGGAGTTCACAATTACGAAACAGTTGTAAAATTACTGCTGGCTGGCTCCAATGCTGTTCAACTGGCTTCTGTGTTGTACGAAAAAGGAATTGATGAGATTAAAAATATAGTTGATGGATTAAATCAATGGATGGATGCACACAACTATAAAACCATCGATGAATTTCGCGGAAAATTATCACAAATCAACATCAAAAACCCTGCAATACTCGAAAGGGTTCAGTTTATGAAATCCTATGCCAATATTGTTTAAACCTCATAGTAAAACTCACACTATCAATCAATTGTTCGAATATTAATAAATTTGATGATGGGATGAGCTCTGTTATCTATAACACCCATTCACAAAAAGAGCAGATGATCTGGAATCATCTGCTCTTTTTATGAATCGAGCTTAGCAAGACTTTTCCACTTAAACGTTAAACAATCAACTGCTTCAATACTTTATAATCTGTCTTGCCGGATCCCAATAATGGGATTTCTTCCACTTCAATGAGTTTGTTCAGCTTTACAAGGTTAGGAAATCCATTTTCCTTCATATAAGCATTGGCCTCCTGAATATCGATCTTTGTTTTAGCAAACAGCACAATCTGGGCTGGCTCTATCGCATCGTTGCCTTCAACAGCAAGCACTACTTCTTCATCGTTTCCGTATTTTTTAAGGAGAACACCTTCGATGGCTGGCAAGCTGATCATTTCGCCGGCTATTTTAATAAATCGTTTGAGCCTGCCGGTAATGTATAAAAAGCCATCTGCATCCATGCGTCCCAGATCGCCGGTTTTATAATAGTTTGCACCATTGATTTCAACAAAAGGAGAAGCCAGGTTTGCATCGGCATATCCGCTGAAAACACTTTCACCTTTTACCATAATCATACCTTCATCACCCTGAGGCAAGGGCTTGTAATTATTGTAATCAACAATCAGAAAATCCAGCCCTTTAATAAACCTGCCAACACTTTTTCCCTTTTGTGCATCCAGAGGATTGATAGTAAGCACTGGTGAACATTCCGTAATGCCATAGCCTTCCAATAGTTTTGCATTTTTGGCTGCTTTTTCATAAAAGGATTTGATTATACTTGCATGTAAACTTTCGGCACCAGTGATGGCCAATATTACATTTTTTAAGTCATCCGATGTAGAAACAGCAACCAGCATCTTCAGAAAAGTAGGAGTAGCCAAGAGTGTATTGGCTGTTGTATGTTTAAGTATCTTCAACACTTCTCGGCTATCGGTAGGGTCGGGTGTATAAGCCACCTTTATACCTGATATAAGCGGAAGTATGGTCAGGACTGTAAATCCAAAACTATGGAAGGGTGGTAGAAAGGACAAAAATATATTCTCATTGTTGATGGAAATGATCTCGAAAACACCCCAAAGATTGCTTACAATATTCCGATGGGTCAACGGAACAGCTTTTGGCAAGGATTCGCTCCCCGATGTAAAGAGGATAACAGCCACATCATCAGGCTGCAACTTAGGAGAAAACTGTATATAAAAGTTCAACAGTCCTGAAAGTTTGGTTATAAGGCTTGCTTCCCTTACTTTCTGTTCGAAGAATACACATTTTTGCTTCACACTGTCCGATAAAAGATCCTGGACTTTATCGTGAAAGGATTTTGCAGTGAGTATCACTTTTAGATCCACCTTTGCCACACAATGATCCATTACTTTCTTGCCGCCTGTCCAGTTGAGCATCACAGGGATTTTACCAGCCAAATAACTGGCTATCACCAATAAGGTAGTAGACTGTAAGGCAGGTAACATAATCCCAACATATTTCCCTTCCACTTCTTTGCGGATAATTTTAGAAACCACAAAAGCTTTCAACAAAAAATCTTTGCGTGTAGAAGTGCCAATGATTTTATCATAGGCAAAAGCTTCTTTTTGATCCTTATTAAATACATGGAGGAAAGCCTGGAGTATATTTTTTGATGGATCAACAGCTATTGCATTCAAGGGTGCCAGTCTTTGATGCAAATGACTAGGCTTTAATACTTCCTCACTCACCTCCTGCCCCATAGCTATACGACAAAGGTCCTCAACCGTAGTAACATATTCAATTTCAATTTGAGAAACTACTTTGAATGTGGTTTCAACTGTCCCGATTACTGTAACTAACAGCAAGGAATCCAGGTTTAAATCCAGGCTGAGATTTGAATGCATTTTGATATCATTGCGGGCAATGTTGCAGGTATAGTGTAAAATATCAACTACTTGCTCAAAGATTTCATCCGAAATATCGGCCGAAAAGACTACTGTACTTCTTTTCATATCTGCCACCGAACCTTCGATTCTATTGGGTAGATCGCGTTGAAGTTTAGGTGCGTAGAAATAATGCTTTAAAAAAAGCAGTTTTTCTTCTCCTTTTATATTGTAAAAGCTTTCCAAAAAAACATTGAATGCCAGTCGGTTCTCTTTGGCTTTTTTGATAGCATCTTGGGTAATATCCACAAATTCTACTGTCACTTTTCTACGGGGTAAAAAGAAAATAAGATTAGCCACCACATAAAAGACAGCTTTCAGAAACGTTTTAATAAAATCGGGAGACTTGCCAATCCATGCTCTTGACCACATACTTCCCCATAATCCGTGGATGCGGACACCAATTACCTGGGAATTTTTGGGAATATTATCTACAATCGCCCAGGCGCTCTGTTTATTAAAAATCTTCTCGTAACCCTGACCTGCAATCTGTCCCGATGGATAGAGCAACACACTTTTCCCGTTTTCGAGGGCATTTACCACATTGCTGTATATATTTTTCAAAGCTTGATCATCCCTGTTACTCGAAGTAATATCGCTCACTATCACCGTACCTACCATATTGAAGAGCTGTTTTAAAACAGGCTTGTTGGCATATATCTCAGAAGCAACGGGAACTACTTTAGCGTATTTAATAATCTGGGTAAACAAAATCTGCGGATCCACCAAAGCCTGATGGTTGGGTAGAATAAGTTTGGATTGTTTGTTTTGAAGAACTTCTATACCTTTCAGCTCAATGCTGTAACGCAATGAGAGAAAAAAACGATAAATGGAAAACAGAATTTTCATATTAATAATTTTTAATGTTGGCTAAAGCCAAATTTATATTTTCATTTTTACAACACCATAAATGGTGTTGCTAATTATTTTTTTCATTGTAATTGTTTTAATTCATTTATTCATAGATTTTTATTAGGCGTGACTTTTATGTCATGTTAAATAAAAATATCGAATTTCTAGGGCTTTTGCCATAAAATTTATTGTTTAACTATCGTAAATCCATATCGTTCAATTAATTTATCATATTCCTGTTGAAAACTTAATTTTTTATGATGTTCTTCTTGGTTGGCAATATAATCCCTGACAATCTGAATCTTATCATCACCAATTCCAATAGCCATGTATTCATCTTGCCATTCAAATTTTGTATTTGTCAGTTTATTTTTATTTATCCAATAAGATGACTCTCCTTTTATCAATTGTGCAATTTTCCCAACACTCAAATCATCATTTAATGATACCAGACAATGAACATGATCTGAATAGCCATTCAAAAAATCAATAAAAATATTTTTCGACTTGGCATTTTCTCGTATATGTTTAAAAAGCTTTTCCCTTATATCTAAGGATAAAAAGTGTTGTCTGTTTTTTGTTGTCCAGATATAATGGACATAAATTTTTATATATGACATGATTAAAACATATTTTTGGCTAAAGCCTAATTTATATTTTCATTTTTACAACGCCATAAATGGCGTTGCTAATTATTTATTTCATTGCAATAGGTTTGATTCATTTATTCATAATATTTTATTAGGCACGACATTTATGTCGTGTTTGAAAAAATATTAAATTTCTATGGCTTTAGCCAAAATTTAAATAGTCATTTATTTTGAAATTTTTAATAAATTCTTAAATCTAACAAACATAGTTGGAATGTATTTTATCATTAATACACTCATGGTCATAATAAGAATAACCAGAAAAATAAATATGGCATTGGTGCCAAAGTGTTTGGTAATCAATGCAAAAAAAGCTGCAGAAATAAAAATCAACAAAAATATCATAAAGTTAGAATAGGCTATCATATCGCCTTGCTTGCGACCTTCCACACTGTTCTGGACTGAAGCACTCAAAGGAACCATATAAATACCACAGAACATAGCAGTTAAAAATATTAAAAAACCAAACAAAATGCCTGTTGGTTGGAGGAAAAATAATATTAATAGCGTGATACTCATTCCAAAACCACCAATTGGTGTTAACCCAAGTTCTACTTTTCCTTTCGAAATCAAACCAGCCAAAAAGCTACCCAATCCAATCCCCATGGCAGAAACCGTAAGTATATAACCGGTTTGTGTATTGGTCATTCCAAGAGTTTTGGGACAATGCACCAGTAAGTTCATCTGAAGAAAACTACCTACCATCCAGAAGGATGACAAACCCAGTATAATAAGGTTCAAACCTTTGATAGAAGAGGCAAATTTAAATGCTTTATATTCGAAAACAAAAGGGATAATTGGCTCTTCTGACTTTTTAACAGGCTCGCTTTCATGAACTTTTAATCGCCAGATTGAGAACAGGCTGCTTAAGGATATCAATACAAACAATGCTGACATTGCATAAAAATTATAATGGTCAGAAACGATGGTTGCTAACAATGGGCCCAATAAAGCACCAAAAAAGGTAAACATCTCCAGGGTACCAGTGCCGAATGAAATACCTTCGTTACCACCAATATCACGTATCAACCCATACTTGGAAGGAGAAAAAAGGGTACTGACCAATCCAAGCAGAAAAATGCAGGCCATCACCATGTATACACTTTCTATGTAAAACCCAAGACTTCCAATTAAAATCAAGAAAAGTTCAACAAACCTTGCGATCATCATAATTTTTTTCTTGTACATGGTTTTCGACAATCTACCAGCCAATGGAGAAAAGAAAATATAAGACAAGACATATAAACCCGAGGCCAGTGACACAATCAGCGATTCGTTTCCTTTTGCCACCCAATGAATGGCCAGCAGACAGATTAAGGTCTTGAAAAAATTATTGTTGAATACACCTAGAAAATTACTGGCGAATAAAGGTATCCATTTGGTAGTTAACTTCATATATATATAATTGAATTGTAAAAATATTCTAAAACTGTTTTTATTTTTGCAAATATAAAATAATAAATTACAATAGTTTCAAATATATAAAACATAGAAACCTAAATTTTTGTTTAATTAACCCAAGTATCATATTATATTTGACATAAGTATAATTTGATTGTAAAATTAAGTTAGACCTAACTGAATTTTAATTATTTTTGTAGCTCTGAATGTATAAAAATTTGAAATTTAAATATTTGGGTGACAAAAGCTGTTAATCCCGAGCAATACGATGGAAATAAGCATCTAAATGACATTTGAAATAGATTTTATTTCTTTTAAAACCAATACCTATGTCTGACCTCAACAAGATTGACAAACATGAATTAATGTACAACGACATCCCTATGCCTTTTGTTATCAAAACGATAGAGGAAATAGACGAATTCTTGGGTGGCATTGCTGACAAACCTCACCGACATAATTATTATACCGTAATATGGTCAGTGAATTCAAGGGGCAAGCATATTGTTGATTTCAAGGAATATCCTATACTTCCTCAACATATATTTTTTGTCAGTCCTGAGCAGGTTCATCAAATTATAACGGATCCCAATCCTACTGGCTATGTTTTGCTTTTCACCCCTGAATTCCTGGAAAAAAACAGCATACAATCAGATTTTATTGCAAACCTTAAACTATTCCAAAAGAACGGAGAATCAGATGCCCTTTCCCTAAGCGACAACATGGCAGTAAAGCTAAAAATATTCGCTGATCAAATGATAGCAGCATTTCATTCAAAAAACGATTTGTTTTTAGATATTATCGGAGCTTATTTAAAATTATTTCTCATTGAGTGCAACGGTCATTGCTCATTATCAATTGATACAAATACACAATCTGTTGAAGTCGGCAAAACCCTTGTCAGGAATTTTAAAACAATCGTTGAAAAGCATTTTAGCAAATGGCATCAGGTTAAGGATTATGCCGATGCTTTAAATGTAACTCCCAATTACCTGAACGAAGTAATCAAATCAGCCATACAACTGTCAGCCAAAGATTTTATACAAAACCGACTGATTATTGAAGCTAAAAGAATGGCTGTTTTCACCGAAAAAAGCAGCAAAGAAATCGGATATGATTTAGGTTTTGAAGACCCTTCTCATTTCAGTAAATTTTTCAAAATCCAATCAGGTCAATCACTTCAAGATTTCAAGAAGAGTATCATTAAGTAAACCCTTCATAACCAGCTTAGTTTTTCCTGGTATTTTTATTCAGCAAAACAGCTGCACTGTCCTTATTTAACAATTTTTCTATTAACAAGCCTGAGCTAGCTAAATCCGAATTAAGCTAGCATGATGCTATCAAGGAAAATTTACCTTTAATTATACTATTCATTCCGTAATTTCTCCATTTACAGAACTGTTTAGCGATGCTAATTTTGCAGCATCAAAAAATCAAGCATCAATAAACAATTAAAGAAAATATATAATGGCAAAAACAATATTACACAAAGCAGAAACCCGCGGTGATGCAAATCACGGATGGCTGCACAGCAGACATACCTTTAGTTTTGCAAACTATTACAACGCCGATCGTATGCATTTTGGAGCATTACGGGTATTAAACGACGACAAAGTAGCCGGTGGAGAAGGTTTTGGAATGCACCCTCACGATAATATGGAAATTATTTCCATTCCCTTGGAAGGAGATCTAGAACACAAGGATAATATGGGAAATGTCACCGTTATCAAAGAAGGAGATGTACAGGTAATGAGTGCAGGAACGGGTGTATTTCACAGCGAGTTCAATAAAAGCACTTCAAAAGAGGTACTGTTTTTACAAATATGGGTGATTACTGCTAAAAAAAATGTTAAACCACGATACGATCAACTATCTATCAAAAATCTTGTTAAAGAAAATTCTTACTGCCAGATTTTATCTCCCGATGCAACTGACCAGGGAGTATGGATCTATCAGGATGCTTGGTTTCACATCGCGAATTTTAAAACAGGCTATTCCGAAACCTATCATTTTAAGAAAGCTGGAAATGGATTATACATCTTTTTATTGGACGGTCAAATAGAAGTCGAAGACCAGATTCTTGATAAAAGAGATGGTTTTGGCATCTGGGAATGTGAGGAAGTAAATATTATAGCAACAAAAGATGCCAGGATATTGTTAATGGAAGTACCAATGAATCTATAAAAAACAATCATCATGGAAAATAATGCGATTATCAGTATAAATGCACTTGAATTTATGTGGCCGGTTAAAAATCCCTTCCTTTTTTTCGCCCATCATCTTGACAATTACCCAGCAGGAAATGAGAAAATGGGTCCTGTAGTTTCCCTGCAAGGGCGAACCATCGGTAACGATTTCACCCTTAAAGATGGATGGCGGATGTATCACGGTGACACTGTGCCTGGATTCCCAGTGCATCCCCACCGTGGTTTTGAAACCATTACGGTCGTTCTTAAAGGATATGTGGATCATTCCGATTCACACGGACAGTCTGGAAGGTATGGAGAAGGAGATGTCCAATGGATGACTGCTGGAGCAGGCTTACAACACTCAGAAATGTTCCCTCTATTAAACAGTGAAGGAGAAAATCCTGCAGAATTGTTTCAGATTTGGATCAACTTGCCAAAAGCAAAAAAAATGGCAGAACCCCATTTTAAGATGTTATGGTCAGAAGATATTCCTATCTTTAATACAATAAATGAAAATGGGAAAAAAGTATCCATAAAAGTGATTGCTGGAAAAATTGGAGATACTGAATCGCTGAATCCAGCTCCTGATTCTTGGGCAGCTGATCCTAATAACGAAGTAGCAGTCTGGAATATCCAAATGGACAAAGAAACTAAATGGGAAATACCAATGGCCACTGAAGAAGTTAACCGTATGCTTTATTTCTACGAAGGTTCTTCCATCTTTATCAATGGAATTGAAATTACTACTCACCAAGCCATTGAACTAAAGCCCAACATTGCAGTTAATATATCGAATGGTAGTTCGGATAGCCATTTAATACTATTACAAGGGAAGCCAATATTAGAGTCTGTTGTTCAATACGGGCCTTTTGTAATGAATACCCAGGCTGAAATACAAACAGCAATAGATGATTACCGTAAAACTGAATTTGGTGGCTGGCCCTGGCCAAGCCACAGTCAGGTATATCCCCGTTCAAAAGGAAGATTTGCATTGTATCGAAATGGCTATGAAGAAATCAAATAATAAAAAAACAAATTCAATTTCCGTGATTTTTACCATAGCTACCTTTATTTATCCATTTCACACATAATGAATCCGATGTAATTTTGCATCATTAAAATAATTTAAATCTTAAACTCAAATTAAAAATTATCAAACCTTAAAAATTTAAAAAAATGAAAACTAAAACTTTATTTACCATCGCCATTTTATTAGTCACAACATTATTTGTAAACGCTCAAACTAAATACAAAGCAGATCTGACCAACTCAAAAATCACCTGGGTGGGTAAAAAAATTACCGGTGAACATACAGGTACTATCAATTTATCTGGTGGCGAATATACAATCACCAAAGAAGTGATGACCAAAGCAAGTTTCCAGATCGATATGAAATCGATAAAAGATGTGGATTTAACAGATGAAGGCTACAAAGCAAAATTAGAAGGCCATTTAAAATCTGACGATTTTTTTGGTGTAGATAAATTCCCAATTGCAAGCTTTGTTTTAGACAAAACATCTCTTATTAAAAAAGGTACAAGCTATATCAATGGAAAAATAACAATCAAAGGAGTAACTCAGCCTATCGTTATCAAAGCTGTTATTACCGATACACCTGATGGACAAAGAATTTATGCCAATATTACGATTGATCGTACAAAATTTAACCTGAAATATGGTTCGGGTTCTTTCTTCGATAATTTAGGCGACAAAACCATTTATGATGATATGAATTTAGGTCTTAATTTATTGATGAAAAAACAATAATCTCAAGCTGCTAATTTATACAAACGATCTAAGTGTTGTTTTACAAACTAAATAGATTAAGTAGTGTTTAAAATAGAAAAAACTAAATAATACCAGTGCTTAATTTTACAGACCTATAATTATACAAAGCTTATTCAATCAAATAATTAAATCAAATATTCATCAAATTAAAAAAAGAAAAAAATGGAGCCAACAATTGCTAAAAAAGGACCTTTTGCAGTAGAATTAGAAGCAGGAAAAGAATATCACTGGTGTGCCTGTGGTAACAGTAAAAACCAACCTTATTGCGATGGATCTCATCAGGGAACAGAATTTGTACCCATAGGCTTTACAGCTGAGAAATCAGAAACTGCCTATTTATGCGGATGTAAGCACACTAAAAATCAACCTTACTGCGATGGATCACATACAAAACTCTAAGCAGCAATAATACGTATTTTTTGATTTTAAATCTTATGACCTTTGATAGTTTTTCAAAGGTCATAATTTTATAAACCAATGCATTGCAAGGATATTCTTCAAAAGAAAAAATTACAAGAAGAATTCTATTAAAATTCCTGCATTGAATATTTTTGGAAAGACAATGAACCTAATAAATGGAAAGAAGAAAATTTTTACAATCATTAGCAATCATCCCTTTAAGCTATACAGCCATGAAACTGAACGAACTGAACACGATAACAAAACACTTTGAAAGAACCGATAAAATGCCTGTTTTGTTTCTGGGACATGGCAGTCCGATGAATGCCATTCAAGAAAATGAATTTGTAACAGGATTCAGAAACACAGCTAAGAGCATTCCTAAGCCCAAAGCTATTTTATGTATTTCTGCACATTGGGAAACAAAAGGCAGTTTTGTGACAGCCATGGAAAAACCAAGAACCATACACGATTTTGGAGGGTTTCCTAAAGAATTGTACGATGTGCAATATCCTGCCCCTGGAAGTCCTGATTTAGCGAATACTACAAAATTGCTGATCAAAAAAACAGAAGTTGGATTAGACGATAAATGGGGGCTGGATCATGGATGCTGGAGTGTAGTTAAGCATTTGTATCCCAATGCAGATATTCCTGTTATACAGTTGAGTCTTGATTATACTCAAGGACCTCAATATCATTACGATTTGGCAAAAGAACTTGCATTGCTTCGCGATCAAGGTGTTTTGATTGTTGGCAGTGGAAACATGGTTCACAACCTTGGAATGGTAGCCTGGGATCAATTAGACAAGACATTTGGTTTTGACTGGGCATTAGAAGCCAACGAACAAATGAAAAAATTCATATTAGCCAACAATCATCAAGCCCTCATCAATTTTAAATCGCAAGGCAAAGCATTTGACTTAGCCATTCCATCGCCCGAACATTTTTTACCCTTGCTCTATAGCCTTGCGTTGAAAGCAGAAAATGAAAAAATAAGTTTTTTCAACGACCAGGCAGTGGCTGGTTCATTGACAATGACCTCCTTAAAAATCGAACAAGCTTAATGAAAATAAAATGACATTTGCAAAATATGTCTTTTAATTTTTAAAATATAAATACAGCATGCGACTGACTACAGTCAAGCATTGCAGTAATTGTTGGCTGCTTTAAATGCTGATTCACCTGAAGTGACGGGGTGACTTGGAGTCAGCCCGTCACTATCCCCTAAACTTAAAATTATTAAGTTTGAAGCCCGGCTGTTTAGTCGAGCGCTTAGGTTTATCTCACCTATACTTTACTTCATTTCGCCAATTGATAACGCCGTCTGATTGAAGGATTAAAGCTATTGATTGAATCGCTGTTTTTAAATCTTAAGAGATTTTAATGATGAATTGTTTAATTTAGAAATCGAAAAAATAAAACACAAAACAATTACGTTGATAATTAATTCTTATATTTGTGGAAGAATAAAATGCAATAATAGCTGCAACAAGCAAATCAAATTTGGATGGCTTTGTGAGGTATAGTAAAACATACAAACTTTTGGTGGTAATGCAATGCTAAAAAATGATTATGAACAAAAATAATATTTCAGTAAAAATAATATTATTAGTACATTTTATTTTCATTGTACAATGTATAAAATCTCAAAACATTGTTTCAAATCATGATTTTGAACAATATTCAACTTTACCCACAACTAATGGCGAAATAACCAAAGCTATTGGATGGAATGAAGTTATTGTAAGTTGTGATTATATGAATACGGGTTTTAATGGATGGACACCTCAAATAGGCGGTGCATATTCTGGGAATGGATATGCTGGTTTTGCTACATACGGTGATTTAATTGGTTCAGCTGAGGCTATTGGTCAAAATATTACCAGTAATCCTATTATGCCTAACACAATTTATTCTATTGGACTTTTTGCAAAAAAAACTTCAGGTGTATCTTCCTTGGGTTCTTACAATCAAAATTGTGGTGGTATAACTTTATACGGTTATACCGTACAACCTCCTTTAAATAATAATTTTATACATACTTCCAGTCTAGCTGGGGCTATGCTATTATGGACTTCTAATGTTGTCTCTGATTCATTATGGCATTATTACAACGGTTTCTTTCAATCTAATATGGTTATTAATTATATTGTATTTACAATGGAACAAACACCAGGTTGTAAGCAGTACGTTTATGTGGATAGTATAAGTGCAAGCGTATTTAGCAATATATTAAATTTGGGCAACGACACTACTATATGTCAGGGGGCGACATTAACTTTAAACGCCACAACTTCAAACGCCAGCTATTTGTGGCAGGACAATTCATCAAACCCAAGTTTTACTGTTACACAGCCTGGAACTTATTGGGTGAAAGTCACAGTAAATAGTAATATCACAACAGATACAATTAATGTTAATTACAATCCATTACCAAGCATTAATTTAGGCAACGACACAACCATATGTCAAGGAGCGACATTAACTTTGAACGCAACAACTTCAAATGCAACCTATTTGTGGCAGGACAATTCCTCAAACCCAAGTTTTACTGTTACACATCCAGGAACTTTTTGGGTGAAAATCACAGTAAATAGCTGCAGCACTTCAGATACAATTAATGTTAATTACAATCCATTACCAAGCATTAATTTGGGCAACGACACAACCATATGTCAAGGAGCAAGATTAACTTTGAACGCCACAACTTCAAATGCTATCTATTTGTGGCAGGACAATTCCTCAAACCCAAGTTTTACTGTTACACAGTTAGGAACTTATTGGGTGAAAATTACTGTAAACTATTGCAGTAAAACAGACAGCATCAATATTGAATCAAAAGATTGCGATATAATTCTTGAGATACCAAATGTCTTTACTCCAAATAGTGATGGTATAAACGAATATTTTCATCCAAAAGAGGTAAATGGTATTAAACAAGCCACTCTTATCATATACAATAGATGGGGACGAAAATTATTTGAAACAAATAATATATTTACAGGCTGGGACGGAAAATATAATGGCAAAGTTTGCTCTGATGGTACCTATTTTTGGATTATTGAATTTACGTCAATTTCAAATCAATCGAAGACTTTGAATGGATCTTTAACATTAATAAAATAGAAAAGCAAGCAATCGAGCAGATTTACCTTTGCAGTAATTAGCTGACAGGGAGAGCATTTCAGCTAAATACAACAGCTACACTAGGTTATAAACAAGCCAGCTCTTTAGCAGCATAATTTCCTTAAAAATAAAAAAGCGAACTGATAGCATCAATTCGCTTTTCTTTTTTATGAGCTGATTCTAATATTCAGCCGGTAATTCTTTTAACTGGTCTAAAGAGAAAACAGGACCATCTTTGCAAACAAAGACTTTACCCACATTACACCTTCCGCATTTACCAAATCCACATTTCATACGGTTTTCGAGGGTTGTATAAATATTTTCTTCCTTAAATCCAAGTTTTTCAAGTACAGGGAAAGTGAATTTAATCATCACAGGGGGCCCACAAACGATGGCAATTGTATTTTCGCTATTGGGTGCAATTTCTGACAAAACAGTAGGAACAAAGCCAACTTTGCCTGTCCATTCAGGAGTTTCGCCACCAGGATCCACGGTGGTTACAATTTTTACATCCTCTCTTCCCTCCCACTCCTTCAGTTCATTCTTGTATACTAAATCGGCAACCGAACGGGCACCATAAACAATGGTAATATCTTTGAAGTTTTCGCGCAAATCGAGGCAATTCCAGATCACACTCCGCATAGGAGGCAATGCGATACCACCTGCAATAAAAACTAAATTCTTGCCTTTCCATTCATCAATGGGGAAGATATTTCCATAAGGACCTCTGAATCCAATGATATCCCCTTCGTCGAGATGGGCCAAGGCTTTGGTAACGCGTCCTGCCTCACGGAAAGTACATTCTATATATCCTTTGCGTGTGGGTGATGAGGCAATACAAAAAGTAGTTTCACCTTCACCATAAATTGAATATTCACCAAACTGACCGGTTCTGAAAGAAAAGTTTTCAGCATCCTCATCATTCATAAATTTGAGTCGAAAAGTCTTTACAAAAGGTGCTTCCTCCGTAATTTTTTCGATCTTCATTTTGTAAGGGAAATATATATTCTTCTTTTCCATGTCGTATTTTGTTTTTCCGCTTTATCAATAATTTTATTGGCCAGCTATAGCTGTAAGATGCTCTGCAATATTCATATCCGAAGGACAAGCTCTTGAACATCTTCCACATCCCACACAACCGAATTGTTTTTGTTGTTCAGGTTGATAAGAAAATTTATGAAATATCCGCTGTCTCCATCTTTGCGCTTGTTTTTCACGAGGATTGTGACCCGAAGTATGCATCGTAAAAATCTTGAAGCCGCAGCTATCCCAACATCTGTGACGCACTCCGTTTTTACCTTTGGTTTCATCCTGAATATCGAAACATCCACAGGCAGGACATACAAATGCGCATGCACCACAACCTACACAACGCATGGCTTGCTGATCCCAGATATCTGATTCAAATAAAGTCTTTAACTTTTCATGGATGACTTCAGTAGAAAATACCTGATCGATCTTTGCAATAAATGGCGTTTTATCAACAAGGGCAGTATCTTTAAACACTTCAGCATTGGCATCAAGTATGGCTTTTCCTTTTTCGGTAATAATTTCAGCATAATAAGTAGTTGCAGAAATTTCCGTCAGCAAGATATCACTTCCTGCAGTATTGCCTGGTCCTCCATTTACGGAAGTACAAAAGCAAAAATCATCTGCTTTTTTGCAGCTGATGCTGATAATTGATAGTTTATCAAAACGGGTTTTAAATATCTCATCCACTGCATCGGTCGTAAAAATTGCATCTAATGGAATAAAACCGGCAGCATCACAAGGTCTACCTGCAAAAGCAATTACTTCCGGAAATTTAGACAAATCAATTTCCTTTACAATAACATCATCATAAGTTTTTTCGAAACTTAGTAATTTTTCGACCTTTGGAAAAACAAGTGATTTTGCTGATTGTATAGTAGCGATGCAATCAAAATCTATTTCCTGAACAGATTCAACTTTAGCAAAATCGCAAAGTCCATTTTTAGTTACAGGAGCATATACCTTTTTTCCTGATTTATTAAAATTATCAATCAAAGCTGTAAGATTCGCTTTATCAATTAATTTATTAATTATTTCCATAATCTATTTAATAAAATTTTCTTTATCAACAGTTGTATAAACAGAGAGTGCAGAGGTGAAAACAGCATCCATGCCGGCTTCAGAATCAAATTCATCGAGAATAAAATCGGAAAGCATATACGAAAGTATATTCAATGGAATATCTACAGGGCAAGAACGGTTGCATTCACCGCAATTGATACATCTTCCGGCCAAGTGCATGGCTCGCATGATATGCCATTCCATATTTCCGTATTTATGAGGAGCCACTGGTATCCATTGAGGATTATTTGTCTCTACATTGCATTTACCACAATAACACATAGGGCAAGAAGCTCTGCAGGCATAGCATTTGATGCAGGCACTGAATGCTTCCACCCAATAGTCGAATCTTTCTTCAAGTGACATGGCCTGAATTTTAGCTATCAACGCCTTATCTTCAGGTTTTAATCCTTTAGGCTGGGTTTTAGCAAATTCTTCAGCTGCTTTAAAATCGAGCAAGCCAACACATTTTCCTTCAAAAGAGATACCGATGATTTTTATTTTATCTTCAGCTATCTGGTTTTCAGATGCCAATTGTAAAATACTTCTTACAACATTTGGGTTGGCTGTAATTGCCAGAGATTTAGCTTTCTGACAAATATCTTTTTTTAAATACAAGGCAATATTATGAATACAAGATTCATTGTAAATCAGCTTATCTATATCTTCTGCTTTTGTAAAAAAAGCTGGTCTAACTTTGCTGGCAGTCCCTTTTTCGAAACCTACCAACAATTCTACCTTATTTTCAACAAGCAATTCTCTTGCAATTTTTTTAATTTCTTCCATATTATTCCAAAATATCTTGTGTGGACAATTTATGATAGGCTTCGTAAGGACCTAATTTTTTGATCTCTTCATTGGTTGTATTCACGATTTCAGCCCATTTACCACCTTCTGCAGCAGAAACCCACGAAAAAACAATACGACGGGTATCAATTCCCATAAAGTCGCAGATTTTTTTAAATACGATCCATCGGCGTCGGGCATAAAAATTACCTGAAGTGTAATGACAATCGTTAGGATGACAACCTGATACAATGATACCATCTGCTCCACTTGCAAAAGCTTTGGTCAGCAACATATAGTCAATTCTTCCTGTGCAGGGAAAACGAACAATTCTAACATTGGCTGAATATTTAATTCTGCTTGTTCCGGTTAAATCAGCACCTGCATAAGTACACCAGTTACAAACAAAAGCTACAATTTTTGGCTCAAATTCTGACATCTTAAATTTTATTTAAATTCTTTCGTTAATCGTTTAATTTTTAACTATTCAACAAAGCATCTACTTCATAATACATTTGCGAGTTCGTATAGCCATCAATATCAATGGATTTGGATTTACAAACTGCAACACAGGTACCACAACCCTGACATAAACCTGGATTGATGTAAGCCAATTGTTTGATCAAATTTCCATTTCTGTCTTTAATATCATCTTTTTCAATCGCATTGTAAGGACAAACGGGTTGGCATAAGAAACAGCCCGTACAGGAAGAATAATCAGGGGGAGCTGTCCTGTCAACAAAAGCAATCAATGGTTCACGGGTCAGCTCGTTATTGGCAAACAGGCATGCAATTTTACCTGCAACGCCAGAAGCAGCTGCTACTGATTCAGGAATATCTTTGGGTGACTGACAAGCGCCGGCTAAATAGATACCAGCTGTATTCGTTTCAACTGGTTTTAATTTAGGATGCGCTTCCGAAAAGAATTTATGCTGGTCGTAAGAAACATGAAGTTTTTGTGCTAAATCTTCAGCTCCTGAATTGGCTACACCAGCAGTTGCCAGTACCACCATATCAGCTTCAATTTCTACAGTCTCTGCATTCATTAAAGTATCTGCTCCAACTACTATCAATTTGCCATTGCGTTCGTAGATTTTGGAAACCCTGCCTCTGATATATTGAGCCCCATCTTCTTCAATACCTCTTCGGGTAAATTCATCGTAATTTTTTCCGGCAGCTCTTATATCCATATAGAAAATATAAGCTGTTCCATCATGCACTTTATGTTTGTACAACATTGCATGTTTAGCAGTGTACATACAACATATTTTAGAGCAATATTCAATACCTTTTGCTGGATCACGTGAACCGGCACAAGCAACAAATACAATTTTTTTAGGAGTCTGACCATCTGAAGGTCTTTTGATTTCACCGGATGTAGGACCAGAAGCAGAAGCCATTCTTTCAAATTGCAACCCATCTATCATATCCTTGTATTTTCCATAACCATATTCAGGGAAGAAATCAGTTTTCTTTACATCAAAGCCGGTGCAGATAGCAATCGCTCCAACTGCAACTTCAATAATTTCGTCTTCCTGATCAAAACGAATGGCTTTGGGCTGGCAAACTTTTTCGCATATTTTACATTTCCCTGTTTTGTAATAGGTACAATTAATTTTATCTATTACAGGAATATTGGGTACAGCTTGAGGAAATGGAACATAAATAGCTGGTCTGTTCCCCATGCCCAATTCAAATTCGTTGGGGATTTTTTTGTTAGGACATTTAGTTGTACACATCCCACATCCATTACAAACGCTTTCGTCAACACTCTTGGCTTTCTTTCTGATTTTAACGGTAAAATTACCTACAAAACCTTCAACACTTTCAACTTCGGCGTAAGTATATAGTTTTATGTTTTCATTTTGAGCTACTTCAACCATACGGGGCGTCAAAATACATTGAGAACAGTCAAGGGTTGGAAAAGTTTCGCTTAATTGCGACATATGCCCACCTATAGAAGGTTCGCGTTCAACGAGTATCACTTTGTGACCTGCGTTGGCAATATCTAGGGCAGCCTGAATACCGGCAACACCACCACCAATTACAAGGGCAGTTTTGGTAACAGGAACTTTAATCGACATCAATGCATTGTTCCTTTTTACCTTTTCAACCATCATTCGGACGATATCTATCGCTTTCTGATCCGTTCTGTCACCTTTTTCGTGTACCCATGAACAATGTTCACGGATATTGGCCATTTCGCATAAATATGGATTTAAGCCAGCTTCAGCACAGGCTCTTCTAAAAGTTGGTTCATGCATTCTGGGCGAACAAGCAGATACTACAATACCTGTCAGCTTATTCTCTTTAATTGCGTTTACAACTAGACTTTGTCCTGGGTCAGAACACATGTATTTATAGTCAACACTATAGACTACACCTGGAAAATTTGCAGCTACTTCCGATACTTTAGGACAATTAACAGTTGCACTGATATTTTCTCCGCAATGACAAATAAAAACTCCGATACGTGCCATTATATTTCCTCCGATATTTGTAGGTTTTCGACTTCGATTTTCTTTACTGCTGGTTTAAAATCATTCAGTTTAACTTCAACAAAATGACGCTGCAAGCCCAATTTTGAATGATCAATACCTAAAGCAATGCCAATTGCTTGAGTAATATACAAAACAGGAATTTTTATTTTTTTACCATTGAATTTATCAATTTCAGGACGTCGCATATCAAGATTGGAATGACACATTGGACAGGCAACAATCAATGCTTCTGCGCCTCTAAAATCGGCATCTTCAACAATTTTACCCGATAAGCGTCCTACTGCTTCAGTAAAAGAAACAGAAAAACCTGCTCCACAACATTCGGTTTTATAAGCCCAATCTATTGAATCTGCACCTAATTTCTTCATTACCACATCCATGGTTTGAGGATCTTCTGTTCTGTCGAATTTTAAAACTTTATTCGGACGAACCAATAAACAGCCATAATAACAGGCAACTTTTTTGTTGAATTCAAACAATATATTTTCGTCTAATTTATCTATAATAAATTCTTCGATAAATTGAATTACATTTAAAATTCGTAACGTCCCTTTGTATTCTTTCCCAATAATTGCATTTACTTTTTGATGTAATTTTTCATCATGCAGCAATTCGTGTTGAGTGGTCGTAAATCTGCTATAACAGGCAGCACAAGGAACCACTAATTCTTTCAACCCTGCTTCTTCAGCTAATGCAAGATTTCTTGCCGGAAGCGAAAGTGACAATTCTTTATTCATATTGTGAGCTGCAGTGGCACCACAACAATTCCAATCGGGTATCGAAACCAATTCAATTCCCAATTTTTCGGCAATAGCCTGAACAGATTCGTTGTATTCTCTGGAAGAACCTTCCAATGAACATCCGGGATAATATCCTAGTTTCATCTTTTTCCTTATTAATTTTTACTTTTGCGTATTTTTTAAGGTATTCTTAAAAATCTGCTTCAGGTTTTTACGATTTTTAACAACTTCGGGTAAAATGTGTAATTTCCCTTTTGCAAACATAGTGGGTGCTAAGCCAACATCCTGCATCAGATTAAAAGACCTGGATTTATAATCTACAATCAAACCCATTTCATACAATTTACCAGTATACTCAATTGAATCCAGAAATGCTTTATGAAAGCTGATAATATTTTTAGACGCGGGATTTACTTTTTTTAATCGGATAGACTCATGTCGAAGGAAATCCATCATCGGAGGAATATCCACTTCCATGGGACATCTGGCGATACACATTTCGCAACTTAAACAGTACCAGATACTTTTCGAACGAAGCACTTGTTCATCATGTTCGGGAAGTCCGGTTTGAAGTTTCCTAATTAATAAACTGGGTGGGTAATCCATATCTATAGAAACAGGACATCCTGCAGAACATTTTCCGCATTGATAGCATCTAGCTACCGAGACACCTACGTCTTTTTTAATTTTACCAGATAAGGAGTTGTCAACTAAATGATTATGACTTTCTGACATTGTAATAAAATTTTTTACAATATTACTGTTTTTTTATTAACAACAGAAATAAAGTTGATTTTTTAACAAAATAAATCATGTTTTATTTTTTTAAAAATTGGCAAGATTCTAGCTTACCACCTCTCCACTGTTAGCTATAAAAAATGCCCTGTAATAACATTCTGGTTTTATATGGATTATGTACTTATCAATATTTCATGTACAGATTTTTCAGAAAAATAGCATACAATTCAATTGGAATTTTATTTATCTTCAGCTATCAGAAAATAGATGGATGGATGGATGGATGGATGGAATTTAATGTTTGAAGTTTTCTTGAAAATCAATCTGTTAATTTTTAAAATTAAATTGAATCTTTGGCTAGATTATACTAAATAAAATGGCTCATTGATATGCAATTAATTAAATAACAGCATTCAATGAGCCAAAGTACAAAATAGGGTTCTAATTAATATTATTTCATCCCTTTAATAGCATCCAGCGCTTTTTTATCCGTTGGATCTATGGCAAGTATTTTATTCCAGTAATTCTTAGAAGTTTCATTATCTTTGATTATATAATGGAAATATCCAAGGTATTGATAAGATTCAAGTAGTTCTTTTTTATTTTTATCAGGTGTAGCTTCGAGTATAGAAACTACTTTTTCATACCATTGCTTGGCAAGTCCGATTTCTGTTTCTGGATCAAGCAGTGCATTTACACGAGCTTTCCAAAAATACCCTAAAAAAGAATTAGGAGACAATTCAATTACCTTAGAGAATGATGTATCTGCCTTTTGCAGATAAGCCTTTTTGTTCAAAGAATCGGCTAAATCCGCCATGGAACCTCCGAAATAATAAGTACTTTTTCCTAACAAAAAGAATTCAGAGGATAATGGATTGGCCTTTGATAATATCAGACTTTCATAAGCTTTGGCTGATTTATCATATTTTTTTAATTTATCATTAGAAATTCCGATATTTTCATACAATTCTTTTTTGGTGCTATCCATAACCAGGGCTTTTTCAAAAGAAATAATGGCTAAAGAATCCATGCCATTTTTACTTAATATTTTCCCGTAATACTCATAATCTGTAGCGATCGTTTTATTTTCAGGCGTTGTTTTGAAAAAATCGTTAATTGCGATTAAACTTCTACTGAAATCTTTGGTTTCATACAAATTATAAGCGTTCAGTCTTTTCATTACAAAATTCTTTGGGTCTTTCAACAAAGCATTTTCTGTTTCACTTAAAGATTTAGCATACTCTTTGTTAAAAAAGAGGATAGTAGCATAGCGAATATGATCATTCAAATCAGGTTCAGTCAATTGTATGTATTTGTAAAAAGCATCACTGGCATCCTGATAATGGCCATATGAATAATACATTTCTGCGAGATCACGCCATACAGGAATGTAGGCAGAATCTATTTTTAATGCACTTTCAAAAGCTTTGATACTTTCTTTATAATTTCTTGCCGTTGTATAGATCTTTCCTAATTTGTAATAAGCTTCCGTGCAATTTTTGTCATAATAGAAAGCTCTTTCATAATCATTGGCAGCTTCACCTAAATTTGCCTGATTACTGTTTTTATCACCCGAAACAATATGAATGATAGACTTGGTTTTATCTTTTTCAATTGCTTTCTGCAAGTATTCAGTAGCCAGGTCATATTGTTTGTTTTTTGAACTTATCATAGCATCAGCAATAGAAGCTAATACTTTTATGTCTTTATATTTAGCCAATGCATTTGCTTTTTCAAACATTTTTTTGGCTTCAGGAATATTTGATTTATCTAAAAGGATTTTCCCCATTCCAATATTCGTATAAATATCATTGGGATTCAATACGATTCCTTTTTGAAAATAAAACTCAGCCGTATCCAATATTCCTAGATTATAATAGGTTTCACCTAAAAAATAAAGTGTAGAAATATCATTTGGTTTTTCTGTATTCTTTTTCAGAAAATAGGATTTAGCTGTTTTGAATTGATTCATTTTCAACAACTTTTCACCATAGGTATCTGTTTGGGAAAAAGCAGAAGTCTGATTTAATAATAAAACAATAAAAAGAATGTAAGCTGATTTTTTTATCATTTTTTGTAGAGCGTTCATAATATATAGTTTTTAATTTAAAAAATCGTTATTAACTTTAATGAGTCGAATTGGCTGAGTAGCAGGTAAAATTCCTGATTTTAAAATAATCCTTTGGCCCCTTTCGCTGGCAACAAAGGATGTAAATCCTGATGCAAGACCCGTTCTTGGTTCAGCATTAATTATGTAAATATCCCTCGTTAAAGGATATTGATGAGTAGCAATATATGCCTGATAAGGTTGAAAACTATTTTCGTACGTAGCTATTGGTTCTTTACTGACTGCCATGACTTTTATTTTTTGAAGGAACGAAAGTGAAGTCGTATCATTTCTATCAGTTACAAAACTTGTGCCAATGACCCCAATCGCATTAAAAGTTTTTGAAACAAAATCAACTACATTCGCATTGGTCTCTAAAGCAGATAAATTATCCGATAATTTGACACCCTTGCAAACAGAATCTAACATAAAATGCAAGGTACTTGAATTAGGATTATCAAATATAAGCTTTATCTTCCCTAATTTTGATTTCGAATTGATCTGTTTCCAATCCGTTATTTTTCCGCATAAAATATCCTTTAATACCTCCACACTAATTAAGGTATCCTTATTATTGGGGTGAACAATGAGGGCTACCGCATCTACCGCAATTTTTATTTCTTTTGGGAAAAACTTTTTGCTTTTAAAAAAATCTTTTTCCTGAACCGTTAGTTTTCTTGAACTAATAATCAGCCTTACACTATCTTTTAATAATTTATTAAATGCATCAATTTCAGAATTATAAGCAGCTTTTATCGTTGCAGTGTTATAAATAGCTTCAAATACATCAATCTCAGACTGAGCAATGGGTTTAAAAGTCTCGTCAACAGAAATGAATATACTTCCTGTAGTAGGTGTGTCATTGTATTGCGTCTTGGATTTACAGCCTGTAAATATGAGCAAAATGAGCACAACTGAATTCAACAGCATTTTAGCAAACCTATTCATCATCATTTTTTGCTTCTTTTTGAGATATAAAAATCCGATAAGCTCTGAAAATACTATATACCAATAACATCCCTCCTATTGAATACCTTTGGATGGGGGTAAGAATATAAATAAATGTATTGGTAAATAATAAAATCAATGAAAGAGATAAATAGAAGAATACCATCACATAACTAAATATGGCTAGGAAATTATGTATGCTATTCTTCCATTTATTAGTATCACCCAATTGTTTCCCCATTACTGCAAAACAAATTTGATGGGCATATTAAATTGAACCCTAACAGCTTGACCATTTTGTTTCCCTGGTTTCCATTCTGGCATAAGACGTGCAACACGAACAGCTTCTTCGTCACAGCCACCACCAATACCACGTAAAACTTTTACACTTGATATTTTTCCTGATCTTTCAACAACAAAAGTAATATAAACAGTTCCTTCAATTCCGGCTTCTCTTGCCATTTGAGGAAATCTAACATTATCTTTTAGAAATTTCATTCTTTCAGCATCTCCACCAGGAAAATCAGGTGGTTGTTCAACAACAGTAAAAGGTGCTTCACCATTTCCTTCATCCGTAATCTTGTTATTGTTTAAAGTTGAAATATCAACTCCGTTTTCTTCATCAGTACCTTTTACGGTAGCAACAGAAATATTAACTTTAGAAGCATTCAGTTCTTCCTGAGTTTTCGGTTGATCTTCTTCATTTACGGTTTCATTCGTAATAACTGGAGGAACAAATTTAATAGAACTTTTTAAAGGTGGTGGAGGTGGTTCTTCATTCAACTTTTCATCTTTAGGTTTATTTGGTTCTACCTTAACATTGGCCAAACTCGTTACTTCAACCATTTTATCTTTCCTGTCAGGAAGAATGGTTTTTAAAATAACCGGAGAGCTCACAGCCAAGGTAAAAAAGACGACAGCTATCAATACAGCTTTCAAATGTCTTTTTGACGAACCTTTCCTAAGAATAAAAGCGCCGTAATCTTGGTTTTTGTCTTCAAAAACCATGTCGCACCATTCATCTGAATAAATATTTACTTTTTGTGCCATTTTTTTAAATATTTATTTTTTTAATTAAATCAAGATCATACGTAGTAACATCAACAATAGCATATCTGCCGATGTTGCAAATTTGCATTTCGTCAAGAATATCAACCAGATTCTTATAGGACGAATCATCCGTTGCTTTTATAAGGACTACCGGAGCAGTTTTAAGTGATTTAGCTTCAGTAAGCTGTTTCTTATAGTCCTCGTCCTTAATTTTATTCTTGGCTTTCAGTGCTTTCAATTCTGAAACTTTAGCCATTACTTCAGTGTTCCGCATCAGTAATATTTTTCTGATTCCACTTGATGTATAAGTAGTGACTTCAACTTTGGGGTCGATATTGTCTTTAGACCTTGTCCCAAAATAATAATACACTGTGTCATTCTTTCCTAAAATGATGGTAATTGCCTTGAGTGCATTAACTTTAGTTTGATCTTTTATATCAACTTTGTCTTTGGAAGGCATACTAATTTCCATTGTTTGAGGCTTTAACATTGAGGTTGTAAGCATGAAAAAGGTGATTAGTAAAAATGCTAAGTCAACCATTGGAGTAAGATCTACCCTTGTAGAAACTTTCTTAGCCCCTTTATGTTTACCACCTTTTCCTTCTGTATTTATTTCTGCCATTTTTAAATTTTATTAAAATAATTAAATTATTTATAATTTGTCAGGTGCCTCTTCTAGACTGGTTATCAAATTGTACCTATTTTCATCCAAATCCTGTAAAGTGTTCATTACATTTTTGATTTTTGGATAAGGCGTTTTTTGATCAGCTTTTATAGCAATTTTTAATTCAGGATTAACCTTTCGTGCGAATTTTACCCAATCTTTAAACTGGTTATTCAACGAATCACTTGGAATTCCAATCGCGCTTTCTTTTGAATCACGATCTGCTGTACTTAAAGCAAGAAATGCTTTCATTTTTTCAACTGGAATACCAAATGTTGTAATTAGGCTAAATTGATGTTTTTCTTCCGTTGTAAAACTGATTTTGTAAAGATCACCAATCTTTTCTAAAAGATTGATTCTCTTTTCTTGTCCATCAATTCCAAAGAATATTTTTCCATCTTTGTCAACAATAACCTTCATAATATTCGTTTCAGGAATTTTTATTTCTGAAATTGAAGAAGGTGTGTTAACCTGAATAGGTTCTTTTACTGTAAAATTAGAAGTGAGCATAAAAAACGTAAGCAATAAGAATGCCATATCACACATGGCAGTCATATCAACCCAGGTACTTTTCCGCTTTACTTTTACTTTCGGCATTTTACTTTGTTTTTTTTTATTTATTAATGTTTTTCAGCATAAGTCTGAACGATGCTAAATCCAGCTTCGTCAATACTATAAGTTAATTTGTCAATCTGTGTAGTAAACACATTATAGAATACAACCGCCAATGCAGCAGTTCCAATACCAAATGCAGTATTAATAAGAGCTTCAGAAATACCGGTTGCTAATGCTACTGAGTCAGGAGCACCTGCGTTGGCCAAAGCTGCAAAAGCCCTGATCATACCTAATACTGTACCTAATAATCCTAACAATGTAGAAACAGATGTAATAGTAGCTAATATTACTAAATTTTGTTCAAGACCAGGTAATTCCAATGAAGTAGCTTCTTCAACTTCTTTTTGTATGGACATAAGTTTTTGATCTTTGTTCATGGTTTGGTCGTTTTCAAGTGTTTTGTAACGCATCAAAACCGAATAAATCACATTTGCAACAGAACCTTTTTGTTTATTACATTCATTAACAGCTCCATCTATATCATTTTTCGCAACAAATTGTTTAACCTTTTTTACAAATGCAGTAACTGAACCTTTACCTTTAGCTTTTGATATTGTAAAAAAACGTTCGATTGTAAATGTCAATACAATGATTAATAATGACATTAAAATGGGAACTATAAAGCCGCCTTTGTAAACTGTTGCCAGATAATTACCTGGTAAGGGCCCATTGGCACTATCACCTCCCTGAAAATTGCTTCCGTTACCTAAGATAAAAAGGTAAATACATACTGCTACCACTAAAGATAATGGTATTACTAAAGCAGAAAACCAGGTTTTTAAATTGTTTGCTAATTCATCGTTTTTTTTCATTTTATTGATAAATTTAATTGTTAATAAAAATTTGTATTTATTTAAATAATTGTAGAATTTCTCTTTTAAAATTAAGCCTGATTTAAAAAATCAGTATTCTTAATCCATTAATCTATTAACTTTAAAACCAAAAAAAAATTGTTTTAAATTTTTTACAAAAGTAGGAAAATATATTAATCAAAACCAAAAACAATGCTATTTTTTCGGTAAAACCAGTTAAAGGTAGAAAATACAAAGTTATTGGTAGTAAATTGCACACCTTGTTCAGATTAAGTATTTCATTTACTGAGGGTATGCAGGTATTTACTATTTTTTTGCCATTTTCAATATAAAACGACTGCATTAATGGCAGTATAGCAAGTGTTTTCATATCTTTTTTATAATTTCTTACTTAATTCGATACAAATATACGTTTGAATTGCAAAAATAAAAAGTCTAAATCAGTTTAAGGCTCCTACAAAAAAGTTAAAGGTTGATTTAGTCAGCTTAATGGTTGAAGGAGAAAGGAAATCTTTAAAAAACAATAATCTTCAATTATTACTGAATTTAGTTGAGAATATCTTCATTCGTATAAAATATTTTACCGATCAAAATCTATAAATTCCTGAAATCATATACCTTGCGAAACTTTGATAAAAATTTAAATGAATAAAAATAATAATTACATACTATTTTTACACAAATTAAAGTTATTATAATATTTAAATAATGCTTGTACCCTAATTTATTTATTTATAGTTTTGCACACTATATAATTATTTGTATTTTTTTACATAAAATAAATGCTATATGACTCCTATTCTTTTGCAGATTACCCAAACTGTTGATACAATAAACAGAGCCCTTACCACTGTTCCAGAACTCCCCAAACAAGCCATCCCTGAACCCATGACGTTGATTGACATTCTTGTTAAAGGCGGTATCATTATGATTCCGATAGCAATACTTTCAGTTGTGGCTTTGTACGTATTTATCGAACGTTATTTAACCATCAGACGTTATGTAAAAACAGATGAAAATTTCATGAATTACATCCGCGACTTTATCCGCGATGGCAGAATTGATTCAGCCTTGTCACTCTGCAAAAACACCAAAGAACCTATTGCAAGAATGATAGAAAAAGGCATCTCCCGTATCGGAAAACCCATCAAAGAAATCGAAGAGTCTATCGAAATAGCCGGAAAATTTGAGGTCTACGATTTGGAAGAAAACATACATATATTGGCGATCATTGCCAGCATTGCCCCTATGTTTGGATTTTTAGGAACAATTATTGGTGTAATCAAGATTTTTTATGGTATCTCAATGACCAGCGATGTTAGTATTGGTAGTATTTCGGCAGGTTTGTATACAAAAATGGTTACCAGTGCCGCTGGACTAATAGTTGGTATTGTAGCTTATATCTTGTATCAATGGTTGAAAAGAGTATTGAACAAAGCCATACATCAACTGGAGTGGAATGCAATGAATTTTATTGAACTACTTAAAGAACCTTCAAAATGATAAACTTCAGTAAGAGAAACGATCAGGATGCCGAAGTATTTACTTCGGCCATGAACGACATTATGTTTTTTCTTATGTTGTTTTTTATCATCATTTCTACCCTTTTAAATCCAAGTATGATTAATGTTACCCTGCCCAAAACGCAGAGCAGCCAATCTATACATAAAAAAGAAATTAATCTGACGGTAACCAAAGAGCTGAACTATTTTGTGAATAATACACAGGTTCAATATGACGGCATCGAAGTCCTGCTTAAAAATGAATTGGCTAAACAAGCGGATGCCATCATCGTACTTCGCATCGACAACGGACTGTCTATTCAGGAATTGGTCAACGTTTTATCGATCGGTAACAAACTGAAAACTAAAATGACCATCGCTACAGCTAAGGCTAAAGTCTAATACCTTACTCTATTCATATCGATCATAGACAAAGCAAATCTGATTAATTCTTTTTTATTTAAAAAAGCTATTGATTTTTTAGCCTTAATTTACAAACAAGAGTTCTCTGTATTTTGGCAATGGCCAGAGTTCGTCATCCACCATTAATTCCAAGGCATCGGCATGGTTTCTGATTTGCTCGAAAAAGGGCAATACCCTTTCGCAATAAGCCTTTGCCTTCACATAATTATCATCCATACGATTGGCAGTTTTCCGGGCTTCCACCATTTCATTCACCAATAGATGAATTTGTGTAATATGAGCTGAAATATCTTTGATATTTTGCAGTTGAATACCGGCAATGATTCCCAGTGGTTCATCCGGTAAAATAAGTTGTAAGCCTTTTACATTTTTAATCAGAACATTCTGGTAACGAATGGCAACGGGTAATATGTGATTGATGGCGATATCGCCTATGGTTCTTGATTCTATCTGTATCTTTTTGGTATAATTCTCCAGCTGTATATCCATGCGTGCCTCCAGTTCGCGATGCGAAAGCACATTTGCATCTTCATACATTTTTACAACTTCGGCATCCACAAAGGCTTTCAGCGCCTCAGGTGTGGAAGCTATGTTTAAAAGGGCTCTTTCCTTCGCTTCTTCTAGCCATTCCTGACTGTAATTGTTGCCATCAAATCTAACTCTTTTGGTGCTATTGATATATTTTTTCAACACTTTTACAATGGCTTCCTCTTTGATCATTTTACGGGCCATTAGTTTATCGACCTCGGCTTTGAATGCAGTCAGCTGGCTGCCTACCATCGTTAACAAGGCTATCATGGGAGCTGCAGAATTTGTGGAAGATCCTACCGCCCTAAACTCAAATTTATTCCCTGTAAATGCAAAAGGAGAAGTTCGGTTGCGATCGGTATTATCCAGCAAAATTTCAGGAATATGCGAAATAGCGAGACTCGGATGTTTTTTATTCTTTGTATTGTCGCTGCCTAAAATAGGGAATTTACTTTTTTCGATGGCATTGAGAATGGCCGTAAGTTGTTCGCCGATAAAAACCGACATAATGGCCGGAGGGGCTTCGTTACCACCCAGTCGCATATCGTTGCTGGCCGAAGCAATGGAAGCCCTGAGTAAATCATTTTTAACATTCACGGCTTCAATGATGGCTAAAAAGAAAGTAAGAAATTTAACATTGGATTCTGGCGTTTTTCCGGGTGACAATAAATTATCGCCCTGATCGGTCATCAGCGAAAAATTATTGTGTTTACCTGAACCATTGATGCCAGAATAAGGTTTTTCGTGCATCAATACCCTGAAGTGGTGACGACGCGCAGTCTTGCTCATGATATCCATCAGTAACACATTGTGGTCGATGGCAATATTGATTTCTTCGTGCAAAGGGGCGCATTCAAACTGATTGGGAGCTACTTCATTGTGACGGGTTCTGATGGGAATACCCAGTAAGTAGGATTGGTATTCAACGTCTTTCATAAAGTTCACTACTCTTTCAGGGATGCTGCCAAAATAATTATCTTCCAGCTGTTGGTCTTTGGCCGAAGCATGACCGAATAAAGTACGTCCGCTCAGTGCCAGATCGGGACGGGCATTAAATAAGGCTTCATCCACCAGAAAATATTCTTGTTCTATGCCCAGGGTAGCTTTTACTCTTTTAATATTTACATCAAATAATTGTGCAACTGCCGTAGCCGCAGTATCCATAAAATGAAGAGCCTTTAACAGAGGTGCTTTGTAATCGAGGGCTTCGCTGGTATAGGAAACAAAAATGGTTGGAATACATAAGGTTTTGTCGATAATAAACGCTGGAGAAGTAGGATCCCAGGCTGTATAGCCTCTTGCTTCAAAAGTATTTCGAATACCGCCGTTTGGAAAGCTGGATGCATCGGGTTCCTGCTGTATCAAGCTGCTGCCGTCAAAAAACTCAACTGCCTTGCCTTTATCGTCAATTGTAAAAAATGAATCGTGCTTTTCGGCAGAGCTTCCGGTTAAAGGCTGAAACCAATGGGTATAATGGGTAGCACCTATCGAAATGGCCCAGGTTTTCATGGCCAGGGCAATCTCATTGGCTGTTTTTCGGTCTATCTTATCATTCCTTTCGATGGCAGTTAACACTCTTTTATAGGTTTCATCGCTCAGAAACTGCTGCATTCTTTCGTTATTGAAAGTCATTTCACCGAAAATTGTTGATATTTTTGAATAAGTTGGCATAAAAACAGGGCTTACTTCCCTTTTTCCTGCAATTTCCAATGCCTTAAAACGTGTATTGCCCATATTTTTGTTTTTTTGAATAAATAAAGGATATATTTTAATTTGTATTAACAATAATCTGCAAATTTATGCTATTATTTTAAATTTATTGCTTTATTATTGAAATAAACAGCAAATAATTATTGTTTTAAACAAATAATACGGAATAAAGTTTTATTACGGAATCAATTCTGGCAATTTAGCACTTATGTTGCAAATCTAGATAAAAACAAAAAATATGAATTTTAAATGCAAAACAAGGGCATACATTCCGTAAAATTGATTGAAAGCAGGGATAAAACACTTTAGCTTCCGTAAACTCGGATATACGCGGATTTTAATATATCAGTTAATATATATGACTTAGTACATGACAAAAAATAAATAGTGCTGAATATCAATAAAGTATGTTC
>JBAXNW010000037.1:0-43692 GCA_037133555.1 Bacteroidota bacterium | reverse complement strand
TCCACAAACTGAAGATGGGGATACGGATGCTGTGGCGACTGTCGGTACTGTATTAATCGCAACACTCTTCTCTACTGCCGATGCGAAACAGGATGTTGCACTGATCGTTTCAATTACATTTACTGTTCCTGCACCTGCAGAGCCCCAGCTTACGGTAACGGAGTTTGTTGTTCCTCCTGCGGTAATCGTTCCGCCGGTGATTGTCCATGAATAAGTATTTCCTACTACATCGCTTACACTATATATCGAAGCGGTCGTTCCGGCACATACTGCACTAACACCTGTTATTGATGGCGTTGGTAAAGGATTTACTGTCAAATAAATGAGTTGTATATTTGTACATCCATTTTCATTGCTGAGGGTCATGGTTCCTGAGTAAGTGCCACTTGTTACAGCTGCTGCTATCGTAATTCCTGTTAAGGATCCAGCACCCGCTGAGAATGAAAATGAAGTGCTGGACTGATCTGATAATCCAGCTATATTGGCTGCAGCATCCCAATCGATACTGTAAGTAGTTGGTGAATTTGTTGTTCCACTGTAAGCCAGTGAAGTTGATTGTCCACTTTCACTAAAGCACACAGCTGTGGCTGTTCCGCCCGTGGAAATAGTTGGTAATCCATTGATAACAATATCTGTTCCATTGTTATCGCCATCACCTGCAGGATCGCTGCTGACGACCCGAACACGGTAGCCACTACCACTGGATGTAGCGGAAGATAGAGTGGCAGAAATACTGCCTGAGGTTGTTGAAGAAATGGTTCCAATAGTAACTGGTGAAGAAAAACTACCACTTGCATCTGAAAGCTGGGCAGTAAATACATTTCCTGAATTCCAGGTCCCGCCTGAAACCACGTAATCAACCGTAACAGCTGAACCTGCACAGAATGGAGAACCAATTACTGTACAACTGATATTTTGCCCTTCAACGGCAAAAGGAGAAAAAGAAGAAATCCCACTGAGGCTTTGTGTATAAGGATCACTGCCTAAAGCTGCAGTACCGGCAGCATAAACCCAGCTGCCTTCGGTATAATGTCCTATATCGCTCAATGAGCGAATAAAACCTGAAGTTTCATCTGAAGCATTCCATTGCAATGTTATCGTTGCACTGCTACCACCTCCAACAGCTTCTTTTAAAAACCAGGTTTTATTCACTACTTTGCTGGTAATGGCTGAGCCAGTGGCAACATCGTTATTATCATATGAAGTACTGAGACCATCTGCCACCCTGGCTTTGATATCATCTGCTGTTGAACCAGCAGTAAGCTGGACTTTAGCAGGCAAATAAGAAGAGGCCAATCCAATGGGATAGTTAACATCTGTTGTATTGTTGGTAACTCTCTGACTCAATGCACCGCTTCCATCGGTTACTATATATTTTGAATTATCAAAACTTACAATAGAAGCAGAAGAGCCGAGTAATAAATCATAGGCTCCGAGGCTTAACTTTCCAGTAGAGAATGTAAGACTTCCATTTATTGTTTCGTTGATACTACTAAGCGAAACACCATTTGAATTGGCTATCGTAAGATTGTTAAAAGTAGTAGCCGTTGTTCCGTCTATGGTTTGTGCACCAATGCCATTGAAAGAAATAGTGCTGCCTGTTGCAGTAAAGCTTCCACTGTTAGAGAAATTTCCACCAACAGGATGTGTATAAGAGCCTGTTGTAAAAGAAGTGCCGTTGCCAATGCTGAAGTTTCCAGAAGTAGTGATGGCAGCAAGCGCTGTTGCAGCTGCAGTTCCAGACATAGAGAAATTTCCGGCTATGCTGAATGCTGAGCCAGGCAATGTTTTTGTGCCACTTCCGCTCAATACAAGACTAGAATAGCCTGGAGTAGATCCATTTGGAATCAACACCGTCTGACTGCTTCCATTGTATTCAATCGTATTGGCATTTGTATGGGCATCCAAAATGCCTGAATTGCTCAAAGAAATACTACCTGCAACTCGCATACTACTTCCCGTTGAAGGTGTAAGTGTTATTCCGTTAACCGTAAGATTCATAAAATCGGTACTGCCGCTAATGGTTGAAGATGCAGTTGCAAATACGATGGTACTGCTACCAGCGTTCAGTGTACCGTTGTTGGTCCAGCTACCTCCTGCAATGGTGAGAGTAGGGCTGGCTATTGTAGCGTTAAGAACGCCCCCGTTTTGAATAGTTAATGTTTGAATTGTTTTTGCATCTGGTAAAATTGGGTAATTAGGAAGGCCACCGGGAATAAGCACATTAGAGACAGAAAGTGGAACGCCTCCTATCCAGTTGCCAGGTAATTCCCAATCAGTAGGACCAGATGGACTACCACCCATCCAGGTACAGATATCGCTGGTATTATCAGTACCCAAGGTCCAGAAATGGTCACCCAAAGAAGCTGTACTCAAGAAAGCAAGGCCTACATTGGAAAATCCCACCCAATTATCGGTGGTATTGTAATCTGCATGTCCATGGTCGTGAGTGGTATTATCCGAAACATGGTGATCGAATAAATCTAAATTTGTGCCTTCTGTTGCTCCATTCAATTCAGCATCCAGGTAATGAACATTGAATCGCAAGCGTGTTGCAGGAGAACCTCCTGAACGAGAAATATCATAATATCTTTTAATCCCAGTTGTTGAGGACATCCATCCTGGAACTGCATCGGTTAAATACAATTCTAAAGTCACCGAACCAGGTAAAGGTCCAACTGTGAAGTTCATCAGCGTAAACTGATTTCCGAAAGTATAATCAGTATTCATATTGAATGAATTACGGTTTACAAAACCGTTTACATCACCAATACCTGTAGTTGTTGCGGAGGCACCCATATACAAAATATATTCAGGTTCAGGATATTGCCCCATGCACAAGGCACCTCTTGTACTTGAAAAATTGGCACTGCTTAAACTAAGTATACCATTGACCGTAATATCGCCACCAGCCATTTTAAGATTATTACCTGTACCACTGATGGTCAGATTATTATATGTAAATGCGGTGATGGTTTGAGTAGTAGTTCCGTTATAATCAACAGTACTACCTGATATGGCATAAGCTCCTGAGCCAGGAGTGAAAGCTAATGATATTCCGATAGTACCGGATGATGCCAACGTACGGTCACCATTTCCAGAATTGGCAAGATTGCTGTAATTAACCGCAGCAATAGTTTGAGCGGATGTAGCAGCATAATCAACGGTTGAACCTGAAGCTATGGTATTCGTTGCAAAAGCAGGATAAGTAGTAGCCGTTGCACCACCTCCCAATCTGAAAGTTCCTGAAACAAGATTAAGTGTGCCAGAAGCCGTTAGTTGAAAACCACCATCGTTGAAAATACTATTGGCGGTTACATCTCCAATCGTCAGATTCGAAACAGTAGCCGATGAGCTAAGTGTTAGCCCAGCTGCATTATTTACTTTTAATGTTGAGAAAGTATTGGATCCATTGATGGTTTGCGCTGAGCTTCCATTAAAATTAACGATACTCGTACTATGCACAAAACTACCATTATTGGTCCAGTTTCCGCTCACGGTCAAACTATAGGTTCCACCCATGCTTAAGGTAGCACCGGCATCAATAAGAATATTATTACACAATCCACCTGTTGAACCTATTGTTGGCTGATAAGTGGTTCCAGCAGGAATTTCAACATTTACCGTTGAACTAGGCGTTGAACCACTACACCAGTTCGTTGGGTCATTCCAGTCGGTACTAGTTCCACCTAACCAAAGTGCAATACCTGAACAGGCATCTTCACCGATGGTAAAATCGCTAAAGCTTGTTAAGCCGATGGCTTGAGTAAAAGTAGCACTTTGTGTACCAGCAGTAGTAGTATGCCAATGTGTTCCATCTGTTTTCCGGATTACTAAAGCTGATGTAGTTGGGCTCCCAACTTCGTCACCAGCCACAAAACTGAAACTAGGGTTATAAGAAACAAACCCAACATCCGTATTGGTGACAGTCCATTTACGGTTGATGTATTTTGTCTGGCTTAAACCTGTTGATACAGGTGGTTGAGATACTGCTGTAGAAGCATCCAGATAACCACAACCTGTGGTAGTACCCACAAAATCAATAGAAACGGGTGTATAGTTTGAAGCATCACCAATATCGTATCCAACGGATGGTGAACTAGCATTCGGTACAAATCTTCTCAATTTTCCATTGATGTATTTACCGCTTCCTGCTCCTGTAATTGCACCTGCGTTGCAGGAACTCCCAAGAATAACGGTATTCGCTCCTGTGTTTATTTTTCCATTTGTAAATGTTAATGTATTGCTTACAGTAGCATTAATACCAGTAAGCGAAACGCCTGAAGAATTATTTATGGTAAGGTTTTCGAATGTAGTAGCAACTGTACCACTTATGGTTTGTGCACTGCTACCATCTAATACAACTGTACTGCCTGTAGCATAGAAAGTGCCGCTATTCGAGAAATTTCCAGCAATAGAATGGCTGTAAGCTCCCGTTGTGAAAGAAGTTCCTGAACCTACACTAAAGCTACCAGTAGTGGTAATAGCACCTCCTGCTGTTGCGGTTGCGGTTCCAGATATGGAGAAGTTTCCTGCTATATTCATAGCTGAAGCAGGCATCGTTTTAATGCCACTTCCACTTAGGATAAGACTGGAATAACCAGGCGAAGATCCGTTTGGATTAACCACAGTCTGAGCTGCACCGTTGTATTCAATGGTATTTAGGTTAGTAGCAGCTGCAAGGGTCCCCTGCATATCAAGCACCCCAGCAATACCAATATGACTGCCTGCACCTGGTCTTAATCCACTCAAACTACTCACAGATAAATTATAAAAATTTGTGCTCCCACTTATAGAAGCAAATTCTCCAGAGGTAGTTGCGAAAACAACTGTACTGTTACCAGCATTAAACGCCCCCCCCACTTCACAGCCCCACGCATCGCCAACAACTCCATCCGAAATAGTAAGGGTGGAAGTGGCTGTTCCTCCATTCAAAACACCACCCGTTGAAATAAGGATGAATTTACAACTTGCTTGAGTTGAACCAAAAGCTGGTAATAATGGTTTGTTTGTAATACTTGTAAGATCTGGAATAAGCACTCCAATTGTGCTAGTAGGTGTCCCACTAGGTGTCCAGTTAGCAGGTGTATTCCAATCGGTACTACTAGATCCATTCCATGTCAGGAATTCCGCAGTAGTAGGTGCGATTGACACTTGAAAATCTCCAAGAGAAGTCCCTGGCATAGTGGCAAAATCAATATTTGAGACTGAAATGTAATTGGCTGTTGCGTCGTAGTTCGACCAACCTAAATCTGTAACAACATCACCAGAGAGAACATAACTAAATATAGCAAGTGTTGTTTCGTCCACTCCACCTGCAAGTTCTGTATCTAAATAATTAACTCGGTAGATAGCTTTATTACCACTTCCACCGGTATGTATCATTTCGTATTTTCTGTTTGTTATATTGGAAGGAGGAGTTCCACCCCAACCTGGATTAGATCCTATGCTCACTCTCAAAGTGATACTGCTTGGAAGCGTTTGACCTGAAACTACTGGAAATATAACTCCTTGATTGATATTTCCAAAAGTATAAAAGGTATTTGTTGCAAAGGTCTGGGTACGGTCAATTATTCCTGTTACATCTCCTGTTCCAATAGTAGTGGCCGAAGTAGTAAGGCTAAGGGTATAAGTGCCCATTGCCAGACAACCCTGAGTGGAAGAATAATTGGCACTGCTTAAATTTAAAATAGCATTCACTGTGATATTACCTGCGGCTGCTTTATTATTCAAGCCCGAACCACTGATTGTTAAATTATTATAGGTAAACGAAGCAATTCCCTCTGCTGTTGCGCCATTTGTGCCGTTATAATCAACAGTGCTTCCGCTGATTGTAAAAGCGCCCGAACCGGGTGTAAATAATCCTTTTATGCCAATACTGCCTGTAGCAGCAAGTGTTCTGCTTCCTCCTGTGATATCTAAATTATTGTAATTAGCTGCAGTGATATTGGTTGCGCTGGAACTGCTATAGGTCACTGTAGAAGTGGAGGCTGTAAAATTTCCATTGATGAGCAATGGAGTTCCGCTACCTGCTAAATTCAAGGTATGGGTACTAAGGTCAAGCGTTGAACTTGATCCAACAGTCATTACTGTAGTTACGGTAACAGTACCGCCTAAAGTTTTGGAACCGCCAGTACTTGTCTTTATATTATTATAGGTAAATGCAGGAATACTTTGTGAGCCGCTGCCGTTAAAATCAAGGGTACTGGATGTAATTGTATAAGAACCTGCGTTGGGCGTAAATGTTCCGGCTATGCCTATGCTTCCGCTGGCAGCTAGCACCCTGTTGTTGTTAGAAGAGGAGAGATCGTTGTAATTAAAAGCAGGAATACCTTGACCATTGGCTCCGCTAAAGTTGAATGTACTGCCAGTGTTCACATAATTCCCACTACTAAAGCTGGCCGTTGGGCTAAAAGTGCCGGCTACATCAATGTTTCCGCTTGAAGCAAGGGTAACACTATTTGTTGTTCTGGCTCCACTAATGTTTAAATTATTATAGTTAAAAGAAGGCAAAGTCTGAGCTCCAGTGCCGTTAAAATCAATAGTACTTCCGCTGACTGTAAAGCTGCCGGATCCAGGTGTAAAAATTCCTTTTATGCCTATACTTCCTGAAGAAGCAAGCGTTCTTACACCTCCTGTAATATTCAGATTATTGTAATTCGCTGCAGTGATGTTTGTAGGGCTGCTGCTGCTATAGGTCACTGTTGAAGTTGAAGCTGTAAATGCGCCGTTGATCACCAAAGGGGTGCCGCTGCCCGCAAGGGTGAGGGTTTGTGAACTGAGGTCTATCGTGCTCGATGCCCCAACCGTTAAAACAGTATTTACGATTACTGCACCACCCAAGGTTTTGGTACCGCCAATGCTGGTATTTAAATTATTATAGGTAAGAGCAGGGATGGATTGGTCTCCAGCTCCGTTAAAATTAACGGTACTTGAGGTAATTGTATAAGTAGCCGTACCTGGTGTAAATGTTCCTGCTATGCCAATGCTTCCTGATGAAGCCAATGTTTTGTTTCCGTTGTTAGAATTGCTTAAGTTGCCGTAATTAACAGCTGCAATGGTTTGGGCTGATGATGAAGCATAATCAACGGTAGTTGAAGCTCCAAGGCTACTGCTGGAAAAGTTTGGATAAGTAGAAGCTGTTGCACCACTTCCCAGTTTAAAGCTTCCTGAAATAAGGTTGAAAGCGCCGCTGCCAGTAAGTTGAAAACCTCCATCGTTGAATACACTGCCTGACACAACATCACCAATCGTTAAATTATTTACGGTAGCAGTTGAGCTCAACGTAAGACCTGCTAAGTTATTTACTTTAAGTGTTGAAAAAGTTGTAGTTCCACTGATGGTTTGGGCAAAACTACCATTAAAGTTAACAGTACTTGTTATGGCCGAAAATGTCCCACTGTTCACCCAGTTACCACTTACTGTCAAGGTATAGGTCCCACCCATGGTCAATGTAGCACCGGCATCAATGGTGATGTTATTGCACGCTCCACCTGCTGAACCTATAATCGGTTGATTTGTGGGTGCCGAAGGAATTTCAACATTGCTGCTAGAAGTGGGAATTGAACCGCTACACCAGTTGCTCCCGACATTCCAGTCGGTACTGGTACTTCCCAACCATAATGCAATACCGGCACAGGCATCTTCACCGATGGCAAAATCGCTGAAAGAAGTCAAGCCAGTAGCTTGTGTTGAGAGTGCCAGTTGCGAGCCTGTGGTAGTAACCGACCAGGCTGTTCCGCTGTATTTACGTATTACCAAGGCGGCTGTATTGGGAGTTCCTACTTTATCACCAGCAACAAATGTAAAACTAGGGCTGTAAGAACTAAAGCCGGCAACACTCGTATTGGTAATGGTCCATTTACGGTTGATATATTTGGTTTGACTTAAGCCTGAAGCAAAAGGAGGTGTATAAGCTGATGTACTCACATCGAGGTAGCCTGAACCGGAAACAGTACCTGCAAAGATGACAGAAACAGGTGTATAATTGCTAGCATCCCCAATATCATATCCAACAGTAGGTGCTGCCGCATTTGTTACATACCTTCTCAAATTACCAAATACATGGCCAGCGGTTCTTGTTACAGTTCCTGCACTTCCTGCACTACCCACTATAAGGCGGTTGGCTCCTGTGGTGATTATACCGGAAGTAAATATTAATGCACTGGTAACCGTTGCATCACTGTTAATCACCAATCCGTTAGTATTGTTTAGGGTAAGATTGGTAAAAGTGGTTGCACCTGTAAGTGTATTGCTGGCGGTTTGTCCATTCGTAAACGTTACCACTCCAGTGCCAGATGTAAAAGTCCCACTATTGATTAAATTTCCTCCAATGTTAAGGGTTGGATTTGCTGCACCATTGTATGTAGCTCCCGTATTGATGCTTAAATTTTTTGAAAGGGTTGTTGTACCAATAGGTATTGTTTTAGACCCTCCCGTGAGGGTGACGTTGGCATAATCGGTCCTTAGCGTAAAAGGCTGGGTGGTTGCAGCATTGTATTCAATGGTAGAAGCCGTACCGAGTGTAATGCCTGGTGTATTGGTCGAATTGATGGCCCCCGTTGCACTTCCTGAAAAAGCAACCAAATTGGCTGTTTTAAATGTTCCATTGATGGCAACTGCACCTGTAGTTCCGAAGCTGATAACGCTGGTTCCTGCATTCAAAGTAGAAGCTGCAGCATCCGTCAATGTTTTGGAAGCTCCAAAGGTCATGGCAAAATTTCCTGTATTCAGCAAACTTCCTGAACTTAGGTTTCCAACCGTAATATTACCCAGCACATTGGCAGCAGTGGTTGCAGCGCCTAATGTTGCACCGCCTGCATTGGTATTGTTTACAGTAATATTATTATAAGAAACCGCACTTATTAATGGAATAGTTTGTGCAACCGTAGTTCCGTTAAAGTTAACAGTTCCTGTTGAAGGTGTGAGGGTACCCAATGCATAACCAAATGTAATATTTCCACGAATGTTTAAAGTGCCTGCTCCGCTGAATACGATTTGACTCTGTGCAGCTGCCTGACCGTTGAACAAAAGGTCGTTGAGCGTTACTGTACCTGTCGAAATATTAAGTTGGTCAATTAAAGTAGCTCCTGCATTGGGTGTCAGATCGCTGTTAGCTAATCGGAGAATACCTCCTACTATTAAATTGCCTGCATTCACATTTAGGACTGTGGTAGCTGCCGCATTCGGACGATTCATAACCAAATCGTTATCAATGGTCAATGTGCTTGTACCATCGGTAAGTGTAAGTGTAGCTATAGTAGCGGCACTGTAATTTCCCATGGTAAGACTGCCGCAAGCTGCAGCATAAGCTGAAGGTATTGTAACCGTATAGGCCGTAGCAGCTTCACTAATAAATACGATATCACCAGAAGCAGGTATACATCCGCATGTAGAACCTCCTGAAGTCGCAGACCAAGTACCATTAACATTCCAGTTTGCACTAGAAATGGCATAACGATAATTTCCCACGCTCATCACTATACCAAAGGTAGTACTCCCTGCTGAATTTGTGGCTGTAACTGTGTAAATGTTAGAAGGAGAACCTAGGGTAGGTGTACCTGTAATAGCTCCAGTAGAAGTATTGAAATTTAATCCTGTCGGTAAAGCAGGACTGATGGCCCAGCTAGTAACTATACCAGTTACAGTTGGATCTTTCTGTGTTATAGCAACATTTAAAGGAAATGCAAAAGGTGAAGTATAACTCAGGTTGGAAGGTGGTGGCAAATTAATATTTAATATTCCTGTTGAGCTACCAAAATAGGTGTCATTTTTTGTTGCAGCTGCAGAAGAAGTACTTCCATAAGAAGTTCCCACAGCCTGAGTTGAACTACCTAAAATAAGGGCAGAAGCGGATGATGTATAAGTTCCAAGATTAACGTGTGCACTTGCAGCTACAGTGACTGTTCCGGAAGCTGCTATAGCATTACTATAGGTAACTCCGGTACTAAATGTATTGTTAAATGTTAAGTTGTTTGCCCCTATTACCCCACTTCCGGTAACCTGGGTTGCAACCAAACTGTTGTAAGTATAGTTGGCCGATGTGCTGTATGTTCTTGGGCCTGCAACCTGTATCGAACCCGTTGCGCCGGTCAGGGCTAATCCACCAGTATTCGCAGTAATAATATTAGCACCAGCATTTAAGAGAAAAGAAGTGTTGTTGGTTCCGGTAAGTACCGAGGTCCCCATATCAATTGTAGAACCACTGGCAACTGTGAATTGTATGGCACAGCTAGCAGTAGTGGCCTGAGATGTAATTGATGTCGTTGGAGCTATAGACACTACTTGTGTAGTGGTACCGACAAAATTGAAATTAACCGTAGATCCGGCCTGAGTGGTAGTTTGTGTTAGCAAACTTGTTCCCGATAAAGTAAAGTTACCTTTTAGATTTATGGCTTCAACGGTAGGCGTGGCACCACCATTGTGCATGTCGAAAATACCGGCGGCCATGCTGAAGTTGCCATTGATATTGATCACACCCGCGAACTGCTGACCACTTATTCTCATATATAAAGTATTGCTTCCTGTGGAAGTAATCGTAAAATTCCCGGCTATGGTGGTGGTACCGGAAGCTCCTATCAATGAAACAGTATTTGTCATCGAAGTAGGGCTGAAAGTAAAATTTCCAAAAGTCTGACCAATAAAATTGGCAAAAACGGTAGCTGTTGTATATGTGCCTGTAATATTCAGGTTGGAATTGACAGCCCAGCTGGTGGTGGCAGATCCTTTTGGCAATGTAGCCGAAGTTGAAGCATGATTCCAGGTTCCGTTCACTGTTAAATTTGTAACGGTTAATAGGCCTGTACTTACATTGTTATAGGTACCATTAACCAGAATGCTTGTTGCAGTAATAGTATGTGCTGCAGCGGTGGCAAATGCCCCACTTGCACCAATCGTTAAGTTTGCAATGGCTGTAAGATTAACTGCCGTGGTGGTAGTCCCTCCATTTATCTGTAGATTATTAAATGTCGTAAATATAGTAGCAGGCAGTGTATTACTGCCGGTAAAAATAACGGTTCCTGTTCCCGGAGTCCAGGTTTTGGTTCCGTTGCCGGCACCCAATGTAATCGCACCTCCCAAACTAAGGGTTCCCCCTAAAGTCATTGTAATGGTTCCTGTTACTCCATTCGTTGCACTGCTTAAGGTTAAACTGCCGGCATTCAGTGTTGAGCCACTGGTGAAGGTAATGGTTCCATTGCTTCCCGAAATATTGTTCCCCACTAAAACTGCTCCAGATACGTTCAGGGTAGCAGAGTTAGAAAAGGTCAATGTGCCTGCTGAAGCAGTTGCACCGGTATGCCCTAATTGTACACTCGTACAAGCTGCATTGGCAGCTACAGTTACCGTAAATCCACCTTCTATAAAAACTACATCTCCGGCAATAGGACCTGTTGCAGGAACACCGACAGCACCTGCCACACCTCCTGATGTTGTTGACCAGGTTGAGGCAGCTGCCCAGTTACCTGTAGCTACTGAATAGTAAGTAGCTGCCTTAGCAGTAGAAACCGAAAATAATATAATCAGCACGATTATAGTTATAGTTTGTAAAAATTTTGCTTTCATAATTGGGAATTTTGAATGAATGAATATTTTTGAGAAGAATGAAATGTTGTAGGGAAAAATTGATGATGAGAAATAATCGGATGAGCTGTCAGCGTATGAGGCAGCTTCATAAATGAAAACCGAAGAGAAAAAAATGTTTTTATGAAACTTATCGAAATTACTAATTCCATTAGTAATTCAATAGATATTGCAATATAGAAACATAAAGAATATATTTTTTTCACATTTAAACTTTTTAATTTATTTTTATCATAAATAAGAGTAGAATCAACATTTAACATCATTAAATGTTAGGGAAAACCCTGAATTTAACCTAAAATTAATATTAGAATAACATATTCGTTAAAATTTAAAAGATAAAAATATATTGATTTCATCTACTCCCAAGTAAACCTCTATACTAAGGTTATCAAAAAGAAATAATGGTAAAATTGAAACCAAATCCGTTTACGTAAATTCTGTCGATATTTCCCTATAAAAAAAAAATAAAATGAAAATGAATAACTTGAAAATCTCAAAATAAATCCATTTGCAATCGTGTATTAAAAAAAATGTGCATTTGTCCTTATAAGTTTTGTTAATGCAGTTATATCTCTATCAATAAATGCAATACGCTGAATTAAAATATCTTAAACCGCTCAAGCATTCAAGAATGTTCAGGCAGTTTTCATCTTTTTTGTATCCAAATACAAAGATTAACAAGTAATTTTAATAATTAAAATAAGCTATAGGCAAAGACTATGCCAAATAAAAAAAACAATAGTGGAAATGCAGCAAAATAATACATATCTATTTCTTATATAGCTACTTAAAAAATACATTATTTTAATATTAACGTATTTCCTATGCACTTAGCTATAAAAAAGAATCAAAAAATATGAAATAATCGCACACTTGTGCGGAAATGGGCTATTTAAAATAATAATGAGGGGAGGGAAATCAAACAAAAAAAGGCCAACAAAATGTCAGCCTTTCTTAAATGAGATAAAGAAATATTTTATGCTTTTGCTAAAACAGGAAACTTGATTTTTGCAAGATACAAAGCTCCGAAAAACAAAGTATTATACGCCAATGTTCCGAACAGTTCATTCCTGAAAAATGGGAGCGCAAGCTCATAACAAAGGGCCAGACCTGCAAGCGTCGATGGATAGGCAAAATTTCCGCTCATCCATACCGCAAAGTTGGTTAGTATAAAAAAAATCAAAGATGAAGCAATCGAAGCAATTGCTGTATTTACAGCTGTGGTTTTCTTGCTCAATACCATACCAATGCTCACAGTTATAGCAAAACTAATGTATATAGCGTACATTTCTGTATAAAACCCTAAAAACAAATCGCTCAGCAATAAGGCTGCCAATGGAAGCAAGAATGCCAGGTATTTACGGTTGATGAAACTACCAGCAAACAAAGCAATGGCTGCTACTGGCGTTACATTGGGTAAATGGGGAAGCAGACGGGAAAAAGCGGCTACTACTACCACGGAAATTACGAAAATGAGTCTGGGTGTTATTGTTTTATTCATTCTATTTTGATTATTATTTGCGTGAACAAAATTATAAAATCATTTGAATTAAAAGGCATATTTTTTAAAAACAATTCAATTCGGTTTTAGTTTTTATTCCCTTTGTCTTTTGAAATCTTTTTTGATTGCAAGCGAAACGAGTGTTTAAGGCTAAAGCAAAGATTGTTTATTAATATTAATAATGGTTCTGTTTACTAATATTATGGATAATCTCACATAATATGAAATTATAAGCAGTTTTTTAACCACAGAGACACAGAGATCATTGAGATACACAGAGAAAATTTCATTTTTCTCTGTGAACTCTTTGTCTCTGTGGTTTTATATTTTTTTACATTATCTTAAAACAGAACCTTCATAATTTATACTTACTTTAAATAAAACAATTATTCAATTTTTTATAGAGACCTAGCCTGAAGCTTTAGGAAAAGATTTTATATGAGTGTCAGTGACGGGGTGACTTGGAGTCACCCCGTCACTTCAGGAAAATTTGTGTTTAATAAATTATTACTGAAAGCCCAAAATAATGAAAAAGCAAATTGTATTTACAATTGAATTTCGAAAAAACATATTATGTGAAAATCAATCCTTATTGAGTTGTCCAATTAAACTCAATAAAATGGAAGACTGAAGAGGATCGTTGGAAATAACGGTAATCGTTTTTTGCTGATCGCCTTCCAGGCCTTCGGTATTAAACAAACAGCGGATTTTACTGCTTTCACCGGGCTTTAGCAGATTTTTATCAGTTGAAACAATTGCACACTCGCAGTTCGATTTTACTTTGCGAATAACAAGATCGGTTTTTCCGTTATTAGTAAACACGAAATCGTGCTGAATCTTAACGCCTGCTTTGACTTCGCCAAATTCATAATTGATATCGTAAAATTTGATTAGAGGTCCATCCAATAGTTGCTGCGTTGACAAATGAGAAAAATCTTCCTGGATTTCTGCAGATACAAAAATGTTTTTTTCAGCCAAGGTATCGTCGTTGGTCTTTAGGATAAGCTTATCAAAATTCAAGCCCCAGTCATTTCTTTTGCTTGCATCATAAGTTATTATGAAAAATGTTTTTTTTCCAGGCCTTATTTTGCATTTATTTTTCGAAAAAGTCAACCAAGGATAGCTGTTCATAAACTCTACCTTTAGTTTCTTTGCGCCTGAGTTAAAAATCCAAAGGCTATCTGTTTTAATTTCAGTTGTTTTTAGCTTGTTGAATGCAACATGATTTGTTTTAAAACTAAGCTTACCGATGGCTTGAGGATAATTCTCGTCAATATACAAACCTTTCTGAATTATTTTCCCATGAATATTTAGTATAACTATTTTATGAGCACTGTCGTTGGTATATACTAAAATGGTTTTATCGAATTTACCTCTTATATTTTTTGTGTGAAAAACAGCAGTTATTCGTCCTTTTTCACCAGGGAAAACTGGTGTTTTGGGGTAAATAACAGAAGTACAACCACAACTTGGATAAACGCTTTGTATCAATAAAGGGCCATTTCCAGTATTCTTAAAATCAAATACTGCTTTTACTTCAGGAATTTTAGCTTTGATGGATCCATAATCGTGACTTAACTTTTTAAACGTAATAATTGCTTTCGTTTGAGACTGAACCGTCAAGCAAAAGATTAAAAAAGCAAAGAGAAGGATGATGCGCTTCATTTTCATTTTATTTATAACGACCGTAAAAGTAAAATTAAAATGCTTTTGAATTGAACTTATTATACAAAAAAATCTTAAATTTATTGGATTTGAATTTATAAGCTTAGACAAAGAGAGAAATAAATTGTTATTAATTATTTGCAAATTACAGGTTTAAAACATTTTACGTACCCAATGCTTTGTGTATTAAAAAAGCAAGCTATACAAATTCACATCTTTTAATTCATTAATTTTGAATGATACTTAGCAATCGCTGAAAATTCAATCGGAATGGAATCGGATTTATTGGCTTTATAGGTATCAAAATAATTAGCTTGATATAACTTAACAAAACTTTTTAATGCGATTAAAAGCGATACTTTTCTTATCATTTACACTGATTTTCTTTCAAACAAATTTTGCCCAGGAGCAAAAGAAAGCACCCACATTATCGCAATTGGATTCTATATTGAAAACGAATTGTAATTTAATGAAGCAGATCAATATCAGCGATTTAGATATGTTGATGGTAAACGATTGTAAATTAAATGAAATAGAAGCTTGTCTGGAAATGCTTAAATTTGAAAACATTGCCGCTCAGATTGATTTCAAGAAAAAAGAGGAAATTGCGATTTACGAATACTTTACAGAAACTACCACTCAAACAGCTCAGTTACGAGTTGTTCTTAACCAATATATAAGCAATATTGATTTTTGGTTTTATAAAAAAGCAATGGAGTATCTGGCCAAAGAGGATAGTGCCAATGCGTCTGAGAAAATTGAAAAATCATTATTGGTCAATCCCTTTTACCTGCCTGCCTTGTATCAAAAAGCAATGATGTATTTAAAAAATTCACAAACAGCATCCGCTTCAAAAGTTGCAGAATTTGTCTCAGTGAATTTGTATCCAAACGGAAACGATTGGATGTTAGTCAAAGCAATGAACGAGCAAATAAACAAACAATATAAAACCAGGGGCGAAAAAATGCTGAAGGCAGAGTATTGTAACGAATCGCTTGAAATATTTATGCAAGCCGACAGTTTTTGCAACTACTTCAAATCCAGCGATTGCGAATATTTTAAAAATGGAATACTGTTATCAAAATATGGATTGTATCGTTCCTATTTGCGGGTTGCCGATCAGGCCATGGATGAACACAAATATTCAATTGCAGAAACATTTGTACTGAAAGCCAAGGAATATGCAAGCACTAACAGAGCAGCCATTCAAACAGATGCAGAAGCTGATAAATTTCTAAAGCGAATTTTAACAAAGTACATTGAACTTGAATTGTATTACAGACGTACTGCCGATAATCCCCAATCGTCTTATTATGCTGAAAAATCAAACAATATATGTAGTATTCTTAAAGATAAGGAATGTGAAATGCTGTTGCTTAAAAAAGAAGTAAAAATCCCAGAAACAAAACCGCAAATAGATAGCACTATAGCTATTGCGACTTTGCCAATTCCTCTAGCTCATAACAAGCACAAAATAAAAAGTTCAATCAATACTAAGCATCCTAAGCTTAAGAAACATTTTAAAATTAAGAAAACAAAAACTGTAAAGGAAAAACCAAAGGAAATTGAAACGCAAACTCCTGTTTTAGTCGTTCAACAAAAAACCAAAACAAAAAGCAGGGATTACAATATCTATTTTTCGTTAATAGAATTGGGAGACGAACTTTCAAATAGTACAAAATATGAGGAAGCACTTATAAAATATCAGGCTGCCAAAGAGATAGAAAAAGCAGCATTGTCTAAACCGAATTTTGTTTTGGATTCCATCATCAATGCAACAAGCTATCATATTATTAATTCTCAGTTACAAATAGCCGGCTTTTTAATATGGGCCAACGAACTGTCGCAAGCGGATACTGTTTATCTGTTTTGTATTTCATTGCAACAAAAATATCATTTAGAAAACGATGCTGCGACGAAAGTTTCTTTAGATTTATTTAAATATAAAATAGCCCAAAAAGCTTGTCAAAACATTCAGGATGAAATAGATTTGCTGAATAATAAAACTCAAAACTATATTGCCATAAAAGATTTTGAAAAAGCCCAACGACTGCTTAATGAAGCTAATGTATTGATAAAAAACCATACGGAATGTGTCCTCAATTCAGATAAAACATATCAGTTACTAAAAACAACAAAACCTGTAAGCGATTATTTTCAATTAAAACAAATGGCCAAGACTGCCTTTGAAATGAGGGATTGCAAATCGTTTACCGAAAATTATTACCATGCCGATCAAGTTTACCTTCAATTTAAACTGGACACGTTGGGTATTCCAAACAACAATACTCTAGACTATTTGAATTACCAATCAAATGAAGAATTCATTTTGTTTGTGGCCAATTATTTTCTGGAATTTTATGATTTCAACTATTGCCTAGATGCGCTAAAATTACTGAAAAACAAAGGATATCAAGCCGGAAAAGTAAAAGAAATTCAGCTCAAACTGGCACAAATGCAGATAAAAGTCGACAAATTAAATGCGCTTTTTGATGCCAACACGTATATAATGAAATATACTGGAGATGATAAGTGGTTTAAGGTTTTTAATACAGAATACAAACGAAACTAAGCTACATACAATGCTGTAGAGATGAGTATTTTTGGACACTATGTCGATTTACAATTGAATGGGCTCAATCAATAAAAAAAACTATTTTTGCTTTACAAAATACAGAAACTTGAAAAACTTATTTCGTCGTAAATCGATAGAGATGATACTCCAACATGCCGACATCGAAGCCAAGACTTCTTCGGGCATGAAGCGAAACCTTAGCGTCAGAGATTTAACGGCTTTGGGTATTGCTGCTATTATAGGGGCAGGAATATTCAGTACGATAGGCACCGCTGCTGTCAATGGAGGTCCTGCAGTTTCATTGTTGTTTGTGTTTACGGCAATTGCCTGTGGCTTTTCGGCTATGTGTTATGCCCAGTTTGCTTCGGGCATTCCAATCAGCGGGAGTGCCTATACTTACGCCTATGTAAGTTTCGGTGAATTAATCGCTTGGATCATTGGTTGGGATTTAATCATGGAATATGCTGTTGGCAACATTGCTGTTGCCATTTCATGGTCCGACTATTTTACAGGATTTATGCATGGAATTGGGATGAAAATCCCCGAATACATGAGTACAGATTTTTTGACAGCCTCGCGTGGCTATCACAATGCCCTCGAAAGCCTGCATAATGGAATTCCATTTAATCAGTTAAGTTCAGGTATTCAAGAAGCATATACTGCCTGGCAAAACGCACCTCAATTTTTTGGCATTAGATTCATTGCAGATATCCCAGCGTTTTCTATTGTAGTATTTATTACTTATTTGGTTTACAAAGGCATATACGAAACCAAGGTTGCAGGGAACATAATGGTTATTTTAAAACTGATCATACTTATGGTAGTAATTGGTGTAGGTGCTTTTTATGTAGATCCACATAATTGGTCGCCATTTGCACCCAATGGAGTAGCTGGTGTAATGAAAGGAGTGGCCGGTGTATTTTTTGCCTACATTGGCTTCGATGCTATTTCTACTACAGCAGAAGAATGCAAGAATCCTAAGAAAGACCTGCCCCGTGCCATGATATATGCCCTTTCTATTACAACGGTTCTGTATGTATTAATAAGTCTTGTACTTACAGGGATGATAAGCTACTCCGAGCTGGGTGTTGGTGACCCTTTGGCTTATGCCTTCGAAAAACTTCATCTTACACGTTTATCGGGTATTATTGGAATAAGTGCCATTATTGCCATGGCAAGTGTTTTGTTGGTATTTCAGGTGGGGCAACCGCGCATCTGGATGAGCATGAGTCGCGATGGGCTCTTACCCAAACGTTTTTCGAAATTACATCCTAAATACAGAACACCTGCTTTTGCAACCATAGTTGCCGGTATACTGGTTGCCATTCCTTCTTTGTTTTTAAATCTAACCGAAGTAACCGATTTAACGAGCATTGGAACATTGTTTGCTTTTGTGTTGGTTTCGGGTGGAGTATTGATTATGGATACCCCAAAACATGGCAATACACTCCAGCAAGGCGGAAGTTATCGCGTACCTTATGTCAGCAGTCGATATATATTGCCGATGCTATGGATAATGGTTCTTTTTGCGTTGTTTTATTTAAATGCTGAAGGAGTATTCCGTTTTTTCGATTTAAGCGGAGAACGCTATCATACTATTGGTTTTTGGAATACCTTCAAACATCAGATTCCTATGTTTGGATTTATGATTATTGCTGTTATCATAAGTATTTTGGCCATACTTCGAAAGTTTTCCTTGATACCAGTTTTGGGTTTGCTTACCAACCTATATTTGATGACAGAGTTAGGCATTACAAATTGGCTGCGTTTTCTTATTTGGCTTTTTGTTGGACTTGTATTGTACTTTGCCTATGGAAACAAACACAGCAAGTTGGTTAATGGGAAATAGTTACTGATAATTTTGATGAAGCAAGTGAGAGTATTTGAAAGTATCAATATCGTCAAACTAATTAGTTTGGATTAACTCTTAGGTATTTCGATTTTAAAGCCTTCTTCAAATCTTTTTTATAAAATTTCTTAAAAACCTAGATTTCTATAATAAAATCGTGTAAGTTTGCATTGTAATTAAATTTAAAACAAAATGAAAAAAATTAATCTTTTCTTACTAACAATGTTAATTTCTACAGTAATATTTGCTCAGAAATTAAATGTCAGCGACGTAGCTGCTCAAGTTACGACAGATTTTAAAAACAGATTTCCTTCAGCCGAAAAAGCGATTTGGGCAAAAGACAATGCCCTGGTTAAAGTTAGTTTTGTCAATGATGGTAATAGTATGGAAGTAGCATATCAAAACAACAACTGGCTTCAAACCAAATGGATCATTGCCAACGAATATGCCCCACAAAAAATAAAAGAATATACAACACAGTTTTACTTAGGTTATAAAATCAAAGAAATAGGTTTTCTTGACAAAAACAGCGGTGAAAGAATATACGAAGTTGTTATTACCAAAAAGAAAAAACCAAATTTGACGTTAATTTTTGATAGTGGAAATACTTTCCTTCGTATTGACGGAGAAGTAAAAGATCCTAAAGAAGTAAAAGATCCTAAAGAGGTTAAAGAATCAAAAGATGTAAAAGAAATTAAGAAGTAAATCCTTCATTTTCAGAATTTTTGCTTATTTTGAATCAAGGACTATATCGATCAATGACGGGCAAAAACCATCAAACTTAGCTATTTTTACATACCTCTTTATAGGTTTCAAAATTAAAAAAAAATCACGCAAGATGGATTCAAATATTGAATTTATCTTGCGCTTTTTTATTCAGCTCAATTTTCCCTATTTAAAGCACCTTACTCCTATTCTATAGAACAGTCATCTTTTGAGATACTAAACATCATATAGCATGTCAAAAAATGTTCCTTTCCCAACCTTCGTTCCCTCAGTATCTTCGTCACTCAGTCTTTCAGTCTCTTCATCTCTCAGTCTCTTCGTCTCACCCTCTGTTTTTCGGTCTTACGTCTTCTGTCTTCTGTCTTCAAACTTTCTTTTTAAATTCTCTTTACTGGCTTTGTCAATAAATGGAAAATGATTAGCTTTGCAGCATCTATGCAATTAATATCAGAATTAATGAATAATCATTTCGATCCAAAGCAAAATTACGAAGATTCTAAACTTAATGTTGGCTATGTTCCTCGTAAAGAGGCAACACAACTAACTTACACCAATATTGGGTTTATGTCGGGTTTGGAAGTTCATCAACAGCTTTTAACCAAAGAAAAATTATTTTGTCGTTGTCCGGCAGGAGTTTTCCAGAAACCTAAAGTATGGGATGCTGAAGTAGTCCGCCATATGCGTCCTACCTTGAGTGAATTGGGAGAATATGATGGCACTGCGCTCATGGAGTTCAGGACAAAAAAAGAAATTATTTATCGTATTAAAAATGAAACCACCTGTACCTACGACGTAGATGACACACCTCCATTCCCAATCAACCGTGAAGCATTGGGTATTGCCATCGAAATTTCGATGTTGTCAAAACTCAGTTTGGTAGGTGAAGTACATATTACACGTAAACAATACCTTGATGGAAGTATACCTGCTGGATTCCAGCGAACAGCTATTATTGGTGTTGAAGGCGAAATCCCCTTGAAGAATAAAAAAATCCGCTTGATACAATTAAGCATTGAGGAAGATTCTTGCCGCGAAATTTCCGACATAGGTCATACCCGAATTTACCGTACCGATCGTTTAGGTATGCCATTAATTGAAACCGTTACTTATCCTGAGATGATGAATCCCGACGAAGTGATGGAAGCATGTAATTACATCCGTTTCCTCAACCGTTCTACCAATAAGGTCAGAACAGGCATTGGAGCTGGTCGCCAAGATGTGAATGTAAGCTGTAAAGGTGGCACCCGTGTCGAAATAAAAGGCGTGGCGCATACCAAATGGATACCTGAGCTAACACATAACGAATGTTTTCGTCAATGGGCATTGTTACAGATCAAAGCACTATTACTAGAAAAAGTTAAAGATATTGCTGCATGGAAATTGGATGTCAAAGAACTTGATTTCTATGCTCTTCAATTCCCTTGCGATGCCATTAAAACTGCGAAAGCTGATGGACAAAAAATATATGCAGTCAATTTACCAGAATTCAAAGGCATACTTTCTTATTTTACTCAACCTGGTAAAATGTTTGCCAACGAAATCAGCGAACGCTTAAAAGTAATTGCCTGTATTGACATCCCAAATATGACGCATTCGGAAGAAGTGAATGCATTGATAGCAGGTGATGACCAGAGTTACATCCGCAAATTATTCAAAGCAAACGACAAAGATGCTCAGATCATTTTTTGGGGTCCTGAAGCCGATATTAAAACAGCCATAGAAACCATAGACGAACGTTGCAGAATGGCTTTTATAGGTGTACCTCAGGAAACACGAAAATCGTTTATTGACGGAACTACTATTTTTGAACGCGTTTTACCGGGTGCCGATCGCATGTATCCGGATACTGATTCGAAACCTATTCCTTTGGAAGAAGCCTATATCGATTCCTTAAAGAAAAATATACCTACTGAAATTATTGATCGTTACAATCAGTTGAAAACATGGAATGTTCCTGAAGACACCTATACTTATATCTTCAAGAAAAACCTTTTTCCTTTGATAGAGCGCATTGTCAACGATCTTAAAATAAATCCTGTTTTCGTGGGTACTTTCTTTGGTCATTATATTAAATTTGTAGAAGGACATTATAAAAAAGGCCGCGAGTTTAATTTCGACATTGTCTATGACCTATTTGTTTTTCTGTTAAAAAACAAATACGACCTTAAACTGGCCAAAAAGATGTTCGTCATTTTATATGTCCACCCAAAAATGGATATGGAATCGGTACTGATCAGTATTAAATTCAAAGCCATCAGCAAAGAAGATATTACCAAACACATCCCATTTTTGAGAGAAAAGTTTTCGAAAATTCGTTTTAACGAGTTGAAAGACAATGAAATCAACTGGATCATGGGACAATTGCAACAAATGGCCATTGGCAATATCAGTATGCAAGCACTCAAAAAACTGGTAGAGAAAAAATAAAAAGTAAAAAGCAAAAGACTTACAGTGAGGAAAGAAATGTGACAAATCTCATTTCTTTTTCACTGTAACTACCTCATATACTTACCCTTCAAAAGATTTTTCGAATTTTTAAAAAAATCACAACAAAACTGATATTTATCATTTAATGTACTAACTTTGTCCTTTATTCAATTCACTAAATTTTAACAATCAAAAAAATAAAGTCATGGAAGTACAAATGGGAGCAACAGTATTAATTATCGTTATCGGTATTTTACTTTTTTTATTTTCAGGGATAAGAATCATCAGACCTACCCACAGGGGCTTAATTGAAAGACTAGGAAAATATCATGAATATGCCATTCCAGGATTTCACTGGATTATTCCTATTGTCGACCGTATGTTCCTGGTAAACACTACCGAGCAGATGGTGGATGCAGAACCACAGGAAATTATCACCAACGACAACCTCAACGCCAGGGTAGATGCCCAGGTATATTTTAAAGTGACCGAAAGCGAAGAAAGTGTAAAAAATTCACAATACAATGTAAACAATTACAAATGGCAGATTGTGAACCTGGCCCGTACAACATTGCGTAATATCATTGGTACCATGACCTTAAAATCAGCCAATAGTGAACGTGGCAAGATCAATGCTGAGCTTCACAGGACACTTTGCGAAGAAACCAAGAGTTGGGGTATTGAAATTGTCCGTACCGAATTAAAGGAAATTGATCCCCCAAAAGATGTTCAGGAAACCATGAACAAGGTAGTGAAAGCCGAAAATGAAAAAATAGCCGCTATCGACTACGCCACTGCAGCCGAAACTGTTGCAGATGGAGTAAAACGTGCCAAGATAAAAGAAGCTGAAGGTTACAAACAATCCAAAATCCTCCACGCCGAAGGTGAAGCGGAAGCCATAAAACTAGTGAATGAAGCGGCTGATAAATACTTTACCGGCAATGCACAACTTTTGCGTAAGCTTGAAGCCATGGAAAATTCACTTAAAACCAACGCCAAAATTGTGATTCCAACTGGATCCGAACTGGTAAACGTTATCGGCGAAATGGCAGGAGTATTACCCTTGGATTTAAAGAAAGAAAAAGTATAAGTTTTTTTTCTAATGGCTGAAAATTCTTTGATCTGTAAACATTTTCTTTACTAACTCCTCGTTATCACTAACCAGGCTATTTGTAGAGATTATCATACAATGCCAAGGCTGCATGTAGTATAATCCATTGCTGCATCCTATAATAAAACCTAAGCTATGATTACACAAAAACTAGAACTCACTAACGAACAAAGCTCACCTTTGTTCAGGATAATGTGGGTTCATAATGCCTCAGAACCCAACAGACGACATTTTGATAACAATATTAGTGCTTTTCATATTGGCAATGGCTTTGTTATTTCTGTTGCACATAATTTAAAAACGGAATCTCAACTTTTTAAATCAATTCCTGAACCCATTTTCCAGACTGAAATTATACCCGCATTGAATCCAGAAGAAGCTCATTTACTGAATCAAAGCTATCCATTAGATTTATCAACGAACAAAAGGTATATCAATATTATAAATCCTACCGATGTTCAGAAAGTAACCGAAATTCTCAAAAATATAAATTTCGATACGCGCTGGATTGAACTTACAAACAGAGACTTTTGCAAACCTCATTTGATTATTCAATTTAAGGATCCTCAGTTTTACAAAGATTCAGAATTAACGGCCTACTTCAAAGCAAAGAATACAGCTTTTCAAGAGCCCAGTTTAAACCGCCATACTTTTTTAGTAGAACTGGATTTAGTGGAAGCTTATTACAGTGAGGATATTGCACTATACAGAATTATAAATACGCATCCGGATATTATCAAGCGTTTACCACAACTTGAGGTAGATTTTACGGTACTGGATGACAATCAGAAAAATTTCTATTGCTTACAGAGTTCTCCCGGAGGATTTTTAGGCAGACTCCTCAATAAGGCAAAAATCGAAGGATTCTTAGACCATCATGGTAGTTTTACAGATCGTTTCGGAGGGAACTATATATTAGAAGGTTTAAGGTATTTAATCAAAGGCTATTTTCGCTTTGGTTCTTCCGGGGCACCTTATGTTTTTTTCGATGCTGAAAGCAATCAATTTAAAGCCAATGCCGTACAAAGTGAAGCCTGCCCAATTCAACTTTCAATTAACAATAATAAAGATGGTAATTTCCAATATATTAATGCATTGGCATCTCCTTTATATAGTGTTCAAGAAAGCATGTATAAGCATTTAAAAAATGAAGGCAAAACAGTAAAGCTATAAAAAACTGTTGGGATAAGTCACCCCATTTATATTTCTCACAATACTTCGGCCACAGTAAAGGTACTACCTCCCACAAAAACAAGGTCTTTTGCCTTTGCTTGTAGCTGAGCAGAAGCTAAAGCTTCTTTAATGCTTAAATATGAATTCCCTTTTAGACCTTTTATGTATGCTTGTTCCATTAGCGTATCCTGATTCAATCCTCTCGGAATATTCGCCTTGCAGAAATAATAAACAGCATCTTTTGGTAACATCTCCAATACTTTATCTATGTCTTTGTCAGCAACCATACTCAACACAAAATGAAGGGTTTTATGAGGCGTAAGTTTGATTTGTTCTAAAACAAGCGCTATGCCACTTTCGTTATGACCCGTATCACAAATAGTTAATGGCCTTTCAGAAATAACTTGCCAACGACCTATCAATCCCGTTTGTTTAACAACCGATTTAATGCCACTTAAAATATCTTCATGACTTATTTTAAATCCTTTATAACTCAACATTCCTAATGCAGTAAGGGCTGTTTTAATATTCCTAAGCTGATAGATACCAATCAATTCTGAAAGGACCTCAACGGTTTCCTGTTGTTTTTCCTTTTTATATATTACTTGTAAATAGACCTTATCTATCCCTTTCTCCTTGACTTTTTTCAACTTATGAGATTCCGTATGATAGATCTCTTCAGCAAAAAATATACCGGCATTCATTTCTTTGGCTTTGTCGATAAATACTTTGGTAATTTCACATTGTGTTTCGCCTATGATAACAGGCGTATTTTCCTTGATAATCCCGGCCTTCTCTATGGCTATTTTTTTAAGAGAATTACCCAAAAACTGAGTGTGGTCAAATCCAATATTGGTAATGATGCACATTTCGGGAGATAAAAGGTTGGTAGAATCCAATCGTCCACCCATTCCTGTTTCTACAATGGCAATATCAACTTTTTCATCAGAAAAATATTTAAAAGCCATTCCAACCGTCATTTCGAAAAAAGAAGGTCTTATTATTTTAAAATCAGCTTTGTATTGATCAATAAAATCACAAACCTTCTGTTTGTCGATCATTTTGCCATTTATTTTGATTCTTTCTCTAAAATCTTTTAAATGAGGGGAAGTGTATAAGCCTGTTTTATAACCAGCGCTTTGAAAAACAGAAGCAATTAAATGAGAGACTGAACCTTTTCCATTGGTGCCGGCAATATGTATGCTTTTAAAATCTTCCTGAGGATTGTTTAGCAATTTTAATAAAGCAAGTGAATTATCAAGATTTGGCTTGTAAGCAGCTGCACCAATGCGATGAAACATTGGTAACTGGCTGTACATGTATTCTAAAGCTGCAGCGTAAATCATTATTTTTCTGAATTTAGCCTACAAATTTAATCCTTTATAAATGATAAGCAGTAAAAATTTTATTTTAATTTTAACAAATATAAGAATGTCTTTCATTTTGTCATTCTTTTAAGCAAAAAGAATAAGTATTTCATTTTTAATAAAATACTCAAGCATAATATGTTCATCAAGTTTTAGCTTTACGGAAAGTTAAGAAAAAGACAAGGAGATGAGAAGTTTAAATAATACAATAAATCAAAAATTGAAAGGACTAATTTAGTCGGATAAATTTATAGGTTATGGTACCTGTTTGGTCTTCAGGAGCATTAGGATCAGGACTAAAATGTGCTCGCATAGCAGCATTTTCGGCTTGTTTCCACAAAGCACGATCTGAGGAAGTTGTTCCTCTTTGGCCGGCTTCTACTCTGGTAACTTCACCATTGATATTCACCCATATTTTTACAACAACAATACCTTGTTCCTTGGAATTGTAGTCAGGTTTTGGTAAGGATTTAGAAACACGTCCTTTAAGCGAAAAAGAAGGAGCTCCACCGCCATTGCCGTTTCCTCCACTTCCGTTTCCTCCACTTCCAGGGTTCCCAACATGATTGGTTGCATTTGGATCACCAAAAGGATTTCCTTGATCACCTGGTTTGCCGGTAGTACCTTCGTTACCGCCATTTTTACCATCTTTTTTTACATTAAATAGCGACAAAGGATTAATTTTAACGACTTCTTTAACAACTTCCTTTTGTTTTATAACAGGTGTGCTGATTTCCTTTTTCTTTTCAATTATTTTAATAGCTTCTTCTGTATTATTTTCAGAAGCAAGCAATTCCTCGTCTTGGTTAGTATTTAACTCAGGCATGGCTCCTGTATTATCCGAAAGTTCTTCAGGCTGAATATCACCCATACCATCCTCACTGTTTCCTAAATTTACTTCCATACCTTGTCCTTCGATTAATGGTATAGGTAATGGTGTGGTAAATCCTACGAAAATAAAGAACAACAATAGCAATACATGAAAGCCTAGTGTTCCAAAAATACCAAAAAATCTGTTCTTTCCTCGAAACATTTATTATTCTATTAATAAAATGAATATAAAAAAATAATTTTCAACATATTACGAATAATATGGTAAAAGAATTTTAATTTATAAAAATAAGAAAAAAAAATGAATATACGTATTCATTTAAAACTTAAATTTGCTAACAGCGTTATGTTAATTGTAAACGTATTTTTTAAATCTTTATTATTGATAAAGACTGAAGCATATTAATTTAACTTTTTTATTCACAATGCCATATTGCTTACAATAAATTAAATTTTAAATAAGACAACATAATTATCATAATTTTAAAAATCAATATCTACAAATAAAATATATCATTATGAAATACAATCAATTAGGAAATTCAGGATTATTGGTTTCTGAATTATGTTTTGGAAGCATGACATTTGGAGGTCAAGGATACTGGGAAAAAATAGGTGTCTTGGCTTTCGACACAGCCAAGAGATTGGTTGATAATGCTATCGAAAATGGCATTAATTATTTTGATACAGCAGACATTTATTCTTATGGAAAATCAGAAGAGATTTTGGGTAAAGCCCTAGCTGACAAAAAAAGAGACAGCTTGGTCATTGCAACCAAAGTAAGGGGAAGAATGAGTCACGAAATCAATGATGTAGGCTTAAGCCGACAACACATTATTAAAAGCTGTGAAGATAGCTTAAGAAGATTAAAGACAGATTATATTGACCATTATATCGTTCATCGCTTTGATCCACTTACACCTCTAGAAGAAACCTTAAGAACCCTGGATGACCTTGTTAGACAAGGAAAAGTAAGATACTTGGGTTGCAGCAATTTTTATGCATGGCAGTTAATGAAAGCTCTGGCTATTTCAGAGAAGCAAAACCTGGAAAGATTTATCACGCTTCAGGCATTGTATTCTTTAATTTCAAGAGATGTAGAAACAGAATTAATTCCCTTGCTCGATGATCAGGGAATGAGTATCACACCCTGGTCACCTTTGGGAGGTGGTTTCCTCAGTGGAAAATATAAAAAAGGTGACAGAAGCAGCGAAGGTAGAAGAAACCGGGAAGATCAAAATTTTATACAGATAGATGAAAATAAGGGCTATGCAATTTTAGATAAAGTATTAGAAATTGCTCAAATGCATAATACTTCTGCTTCACAAATTGCATTAAGTTACCTCTTACATAAAAAATCAGTAGCTTCCGTTATTATTGGATGCAATAATGAAAGTCATTTAGCAGACAACTTAAAAGCTGTGGAGGTAAAATTAACCCTCGAAGAAATGGGAATATTGGATAGTGTAAGTGCTCCTGCAAGAGTTTATCCAAAATGGATGCTAGATTTAAATGCTGAAGAACGAATCAGCGGTTCAGCTTTTGTATTGCCTGTTTCCAAATAATGAAATGGATTATTCATTAATTTAAATTTACCACAAGTATAAAAGCATAGGCGTTTAGCAATTTTACTTATCATCAACTTAAATTGTTGTATATTTGCCGATTAATAAATCAATATACTTTTTTACAATGAATTATCCTTCTATCCTATCTAATTTTAATATTACAGAATTGAATGAAATGCAGCAAGCCTGCATGGAAGCGATTCCCAAACCAAATGATGTCATTCTCATCTCCCCCACCGGGTCAGGGAAAACGTTAGGCTTTTTGCTGCCAATTTTGCAATTGTTAAAAGAGGATCAGATGGGAGTTCAGGTATTGATACTGGTTCCTTCCAGAGAATTAGCCATTCAGATAGAAAAGGTGTTCAAACAAATGAGTACTTCACACAAAATAAGCTGTTGCTATGGAGGTCATTCAGTTCGTATTGAAGAAAACAACCTGCTGATTCCTCCTTCAGTATTGGTTGGAACTCCGGGTAGAATTGTTCAGCACATCCATCAGAAAAGCTTAGTAATTAACCATGTACACACTTTAATTTTAGATGAATTCGATAAATCTCTTGAATTGGGATACAAAGAGGAAATGGAATTCATCATCAAACAATGCAAAAAACTTAAAAAGAGGATATTAACTTCAGCAACAGCCTTAAATGAAATCCCAAAGTTTGTAGGTTTAATGAATAGTGTAGCCATCAATTTTACAAACGAACATCCTGAATTAAAATCTTCTTTGATTTTAAAGTCAATAAATGTGAATGGTGACGATAAAGTAAAAGCTTTAATTTTATTGCTGGGTAAAATCAATACAAAACCCTGTATCGTATTTTGCAATCATCGTGAGACGGTTAACCGAATTTCTGACCAATTGAAAAACCTTAAAATTGAACATGGGTTTTACCATGGCGGCCTGGAACAAATTGACAGGGAAAAGGCTTTGATAAAATTAAGAAACGGAAGTGTCAATATATTAATTACCACCGATTTAGCATCACGCGGCTTAGACATACCCGAATTAGAAGTGATTATTCATTATCACCTCCCACCTACCGAAGAAATAATGATACATCGAAATGGCAGAACTGCAAGGATGAATGCCAATGGTACAGCCTATTTCTTATTGGACCAAAAAGAATATTTACCTCGATTTATTGAAACAAAACCGGAAGAAGAAATCTTACCAAAAAAATTGGTATTACCTGATGCAAATGAATGGAAAACGCTCTATATAGCTGCTGGCAAAAAGGATAAAATCAGTAAAATGGACATTGTAGGTATGCTTTTACATAAAGGGCAATTACATAAAGATGAACTAGGAAAAATTGAAGTTTTGGATCACTCCGCTTATGCAGCCATAAAGGCCATTAAAATATTACATACCATCCAACTCATCAAAGCTGAGAAAATAAAAAATAGAAAAATAAAAATGGAAATTGCATCTTAAATCTACATTCATTTTTTGAAATAACCGAAACTAATAAAAACCAAAACCTTACTTTATAATTTGCCAAGGCAAACTATTTTGAAGTAAGATTGTTTAAAATGCCATTAAGCCTTACTTCTAATCCAACAATCTAAAATCAAGATTTATAACAATTTGTTTCTAAATAATTTACAAGCTAAATATCTTATACAATTTTTTATATAGCAATTCGTTATCTTATAAAAAATCATCAAAAACATGAAAACTTTAAAATATTACCAACCACTGATTTTCTTAGCTATCACAATCGTTTTTATTGGAGGATGCAAGAAAGACAATACGAATACTACTACGGCCTCATTATATACACCTACTTCAGCAAATGTTACTGCCAATGCAAGCTTAGCAGAATTGCAGCAAGGGCGGACATTGTATATAAACAATTGCAACAGATGCCATTCACTTTACGCGCCTGAAACCTATACACCTTCTCAATGGAAAAACATTTTAGTCACCATGGCTCCCAGAACCAGTATGTCGGCATCCGATGTACAATTGGTAACAAAATATTTATGCAAAGGGAATCAATAATAAAAAGAGAAAATAGATAAATTAAGCCTCATTGAATTTCAAAGTTCTTTGGGGTTTTTTTTATTTTGAACTGAAGATTAAAAAACATTTTTTAATTATATATTCTAAATTTTTCTATTTTTGTATCTTAGCTTGCTGTTAATCTGAAAATTAATCGATAGCAAGCTTAAGTTTTTTTGAAAAAATTCATTTTACTATTTCATAAATCATCTATTTTTATGCAGACACAAGAACCAAGCTATAACAAGAATGTCCTTCTTTTTCTGGTAATGCTGACTTCCTTTGTGAATCCTTTTCTGGGAGCAGCTGTAAATATTGCTTTGCCAAAAATTGCCCTAAGTTTTAACATGGATGCTATTACCATGAGTTGGGTAAGCATGACTTTTCTTTTATCTTCAGCTGTATTTTTAGTTCCAATGGGCAAGATTGCAGATATAGTAGGCCGAAAACGCATATTTATACTTGGGAATATAATAATAACAGTAGGATCCGTAATATGCGCATTGTCAACATCAACATTTATATTATTATTTGCCAGGCTTATTCAGGGGATTGGTGCAGCTATGGTTTTTGGCACAGGCATGGCATTAATTACTTCTGCATTTCCTCCACATAAAAGAGGAAGAGCTATTGGTATTATCGTATCATCAGTTTATCTAGGTTTATCAATCGCACCCCTATTAGGTGGAATATTGACGCAATATTTAGGATGGAGAAGTATATTTTACATAACGGTTCCTATTGGAATTTTTATAATTATTACTACAAAAATCACATTAACTGCAGAATGGGCAGAGGCAAAAGCTGAAAAGTTTGACTATGAAGGTTCGGCAATTTACATGATCTTTATGAGTATGTTGATGGTCGGTTTCACAAAACTACCAGATCCCATAGCCATAATATTTACTTTCATAGGGTTTTTGGGAATGATTTGGTTTGTCAAGGTAGAGCTTCGCACCCAATTCCCAATTTTGAATATCCAATTATTTAAAAACAATAAAGTATTTGCTTATTCAAATATTGCAGCTTTAATTAATTATGCAGCAACTTTTGCAATTACATTTCTACTTAGTTTGTATCTGCAATACGTTAAGGGTTTTACACCAAGAGATGCTGGGATGCTATTGGTTACACAACCTTTGGTTATGACAGTTTTTGCTTCATTTTCGGGTCGTATGTCAGATCGATACAACGCTAGGGTCTTATCATCTATTGGTATGGCAATCATTGTGATGGGCTTATTTTTATTAAGTTTTATAAGTTGTTCAACTAGCAATTCTTATCTAATTATTAGTTTAATTATTTTAGGAATGGGGTTTGGATTATTTTCATCGCCCAATACCAATTCAATTATGAGTTCAGTAGAAAAAAAATATTTAGGTATAGCTTCTGCTACAGTTAGTACAATGAGATTAACCGGGCAAATGATAAGTATGGGTATTGCTACACTTATTATGCACTTATTTATTGGCGAATCGAATATAATACCATCTAACCAGTTACAATTTGTGCATAGCATACAGTATGCTTTCATTTTATTTGCATTTCTTTGTATTTTAGGCGTATTTGCATCCTTGGCTAGGGATAAATAAAAAATTTAAGATTCTGACAATTAAATTTTAAAAATCAGCTTTGAAATTTAAATATAAGAAATGAAACTTTCATGATAAATATTTACTATTGACCGTTTAAATAATTTAAGAATTGGGCTAAAGCCCATGTTTATAAGGTATTCATTAGCTGAAGGACTTTAGTCCAAGTAGTTTAGTCGGTTGATAGTTATAAATATTATTAACACACAAGGAGATGATTTGAATTCAAAAACAGAATATTCAAATTTTAAAAACAGAACGTTGATGATGCGGATTCCTAAAGGTAAAAAGATAATACGGATTTGAAATCAGCGTATATCTGTGTTTACGGAACGTATCTGCTTTATCTGCGTCCCATTAGAGCCTGAAATATTAATCTTCTCGGTTTTCTGTTACAGGTTTATAGTTAACTGAATATCAATTTTTTAATACAATATAAAAAGACAAATAAATAAAAACATTTGTTTTTATCTTAATATTACAAATTTTAAAAAATGAAAAACATTTATATTCATATTTGGTCAATGATAGGAATGATTTTAATAGTTTCTGCTTGTGCAAAAGATATTAAAATGACTAATCAAAAACCAATTATAAATATCAGTCATAGTTTGGATGGATTAAATCTTACAATTAATGGCACTGCCAATGATCCAGATGGAAAAATTTCCGAAATAACAATATTTTGGGGTGATAACAATATGGATGATTTATTTGGCAGTGTATTGACAAACATCAATTTAAGTCATTCCTATTTAAATCCGGGGATTTATACTATTAGAATAACCGCCAGAGATAATGTTGGTGATAGCACTTCTCAATCTTTCCCGCTTACAGTTGATTTTAATGAAACAAAACTTACAGGTATAAAAGAAACGATGTTTAAAAAATCTAAAAATGAATACCTCATTTTGACTTTAAATTTGCATACCTATCAGGAAACTCAACAGAATGAAAAATTTAATATTATAACTGATATTATTGGCAAAATGGATATTGACTTTATTGCCTTACAGGAATGTGCACAAAACAAATCTTCTGCTATCAAAGAAGGAATTGTCAGAGTAGATAATATGGCTTTGATTATTTCGGACAGATTAAAACAGAAATACAATGCAAATTACAATTATGTATGGAATTGGTCACATTACGGATGGACTGTATGGGAAGAAGGATTAGCAATACTTAGTAAATATCCATTATTAGCTTCCGAAGACAGATATATTTCAAGCGTAACAGACGTTAATAATATATCATCAAGAAAAGCAATGTATGCTACCTACCAATTACCGAAAGGCAGGATTAATATTTTTTCGGCACATACGCATTGGAGAACTTCATTAACGGATGAAGAGCAAAACAATGAGATTAAAAACATTCAATTAATGGTGGATGAAAAAGAAGCATTAACTCCTTTAAAAGCCAGTATTATTTGTGGGGATTTTAATGGAAATCCCACAAGTGATTTCCCTTGGAGTGAAGGCTACAATACGATGATGAAAAATAATGATTACAAGGATAGTTTTTTCGAAATTTATCCTGCTGCAAATTCCAAGCCTCCTCAAAGTATATACAATACGATAGGTGGGGATTTACCGGGCAGAATAGATTACATCTTTATTAAAAATAATGCCTATTTAAAAGTTGTCGATTCACAGATAATATTCAAAAATGATGTGGTTGGAAATGTTTCCGACCATTATGGTGTCCTGACAAAACTAATCTTTGTAAAATAATGATTGAATTCAATTAATATTCCAAATTATTAAATTTCAACAAGATAAAAATTAAAATTATTCAAACTTTATAAATTAAATTCTAAAAATCATCCTTCAAATTCCAGCCGATACAAATTCCCAATTAGTATTGTATTTTATTAATTAACTGACAATTAATAGATTTAAGAAATGTGTTGTATTTTTCAACAGTTGTATAGAATATATACAAGTGTCGAAACCACTTGATTTACTATATTTTACATTAATATTAAAACAATAGTGTTGAATTATTAAACACAACCGTGTCTAATTTTTAAACAAGTAATATTTTATCATGCTGTATATCTGCTTATTACAAAACAACTAATGATTGGCATATTTTTTGAATATAGGTTTTTACAAACACAATTTAAAAATCTGAAATCATGGTAGTCTTAATTTTAATCGCATTTTTACTTATGTTTTTCATAGTAGATGCAATCGTTCTTATACGCAGAAAGGCAAAATCTAAAATGCCTATTTTAGTTGCGAATTCTGCTCGTACTTTTAATGAAGCTTCAATATCGGCTCCAAAGGGTCTTTATTTTGACAAAACACATACTTGGGCTTTTATGGAAAAAAATGGCGTCGTTAAAATCGGAATTGATGATTTTCTTTTACACATCACTGGTAAATTGAGTCGGATTAAAATGAAAAGTCCAGGCGATAAAATTTACAAAGGAGAAGCTGCCCTATCTATCGTCAGAAACGGCAAGCAACTCACCATCAATTCTCCAATTACGGGAACCGTTAAGCTTCAAAACAATCAATTATTGGAAGATTGTTCTATATTAAATGCCGCTCCTTATTCTGAAGGATGGGTATATATGGTTGAACCTTCAAACTGGCTGAGAGAAATACAATTTTTAATTATGTCAGAAAAATACAAAGAATGGTTAAAAAATGAATTTTCAAGGCTTAAAGATTTTTTGGGGACTATTCAAACAAAAAACAGCACGACACTTATACCTATCATACTTCAGGATGGTGGCGAACTCAAAGACAATCTACTTGAAGACCTTGAGCCTGAAGTATGGGAAGAATTCCAAGCAAAATTTATCAATACTTCAAAATAACAAACTATGTAATAAAGAACACCATTATTAAAATTTGAAATCATGAGTTTAAATCGAAGAGATTTTTTTAAAACAGTCGGAGTTGCAGGACTTACATTGTGCACTGCAGATCTTTTTGCAGAGGGAAACAAGAAAAAGAATGATATTGAATTTCGTGGTATGCTCTATGATGCAACAAAATGTGTTGGATGTCAAACTTGTGAAACTGTATGTGCAGAAACAAATGGTTTACCTCCTCCCATTGGTGCTCCCAAAATCGGTGAAGTGCGAAAAACAGATGAGAGCCACCGCACTGTAGTGAATTCATACAAAACATCAAAAGGTGAGAGCTTTGTAAAGACACAGTGCATGCATTGCAATGAACCAGCTTGTGCAGCAGCTTGTTTAACACAAGCAATGTATAAAACAAAAGAAGGACCTGTTATCTGGCGAGGCGACAAATGTATGGGTTGCAGGTACTGCATGGTTTCCTGTCCATTTGATGTTCCTAAATTTGAATACCATAGTGCAAATCCTAAAATCCAAAAATGCACCATGTGTTTCGAAAAAATAAAAAAGGGCGGAATTCCTGCCTGTGCTGAGAATTGCCCTGCAGAAGCTATTAAATATGGAACAAGACGTGAATTACTGGCAGAAGCAAGAAAAAGAATTGTCGAAAACCCTGGTATTTATGTAGATGAAATATATGGTGATCATACAGCTGGAGGCACAGGATTCCTTTATATTTCAGGGGTTCCTTTTAAAGAATTGGGATTGAACACTTCGCTTCAAAATGAATCCTATCCAGAACTATCCAAAGGATTTTTATTTAGTGTACCTACTGTATTTGTTTTATTACCACCACTGCTATTAGGAATTTATGAAGCAAGCAAAAAAAATTCTTCCAATGAAAACAATGAAAATGAATAATCCAACTTTATCGATATCAAAAGATACCGAAAATAGATCATCTATTAAGTTTATTATTGGTGAACTTAAACCCAAAGGTAAATGGCTTACGCCATTCAATATTATTTCTATTCCTGTAATTCTATTAGGAGTTATAATCATTGTATTTCGTTTTATACACGGAATTGGTTCAGTAACCAACCTTACCCAAGAAGTTCCATGGGGTTTATGGATTGGATTTGATGTGGTAACCGGAGTGGCATTTGCTGGCGGAGCCTATGTTCTGACATTTATGGTCTATATACTGAACCAGCATAAATACCATTCTATTGTTAGAGTTACCGTATTAAACGGATTTCTGGCTTATGTTTTTTATGCTGGAGCCCTGCTTTTGGATTTAGGTCGTCCTTGGAATGTTATCAACCCTATCATCGGAAACAATTTTGGAACAAGCTCTGTCCTTTTTTTAGTAGCCTGGCATTTCTTATTATACATGGTTGCTGAATTAATAGAGTTTTCTCCTGCAATTGCTGAATGGCTTGGAGCGAGGCGAGCTCGGAAAATTTTATCTGGAATGACAATTGCAGCCGTAATTTTCGGGATAACATTATCCACATTGCACCAGTCCGGATTAGGAGCTTTATATTTAATGGCAAAAGACAAAATACATCCGCTCTGGTATTCAGAATTTATCCCCGTATTGTTTTTAGTCTCCAGCGTTTTTGCAGGGCTTTCCATGGTAATATTCGAAGGTTCCATCACGCATAAAGTATTCTTTGATCAAATCAGCGAAAAAAATCATCAGGCACAAAAATCAATTGTTCTCAGTCTTGCAAAAATATGTGCAGCTGCTATGTTCGCCTACTTTTTTATGCAATTGCTTGTTTTTATTCACGGAAAACATTGGGATTTATTAAATACGCCCATGGGCTATTGGTATTTGTTAGAAATGTTTGGATTTGTCCTTTTCCCAATGATGCTATTTGTTTATGGATATAGGAAAAACAGCATACTAACTGTAAAAATTGCTGCTATCTTATGTATGATCGGAGTTATTCTCAACAGATTAAACGTTACGGTTATCGGTTTCCGTTGGGATGCTGTAATTCGGTATATACCCACATGGATGGAATTAATTGTAACTTTAACCGTAATTTTTACAGAAATCTGGATATTTAGATGGGTTATCAATAGAATGCCGGTATTAAAAGATTCTCCGGCTTGGGTCAATGAAGAAAAATAGTTTAATCCGCTTTCTTTTTCAAATGTAGAAAGCATAAATTTTATAAAAAATGAACAGTTTTAATTATTATAATATATTCGAAACCAAGGGTATTGAATATATTGCCATCATTAGTTTTTTTATTATTCTAATTCCTTTTTGGATACTTTTAAACAAAAAAGGATTTATAAAACAAAAAATTCAAAAAGTACTTAGCATACTGAGTTTTGATATTTTAAAGATCCCTCAAGGAATTTTTCTAGGCAAAAATCATACCTGGGTTTTTTTAGAAAAATCAGGAATTGCGTTGCTAGGTTTAGATGATTTTCTCTTACATACAACCGGAGAAGTCGAATTGATAAATTACAAAAATCCGGGCGAGAATATTCTTAAAGGAGATTTGTTGACAGAAGTTATCAAAGGTGATAAACACTTGAAAATATTTTCACCCATTTCTGGCAAAATCATGCATTCAAACACTCAGCTAAGTGAAATGCCTCAACTCTTAAATGAGGATCCTTTCGGAAAAGGCTGGATATATAAAGTTAAGCCTTCAAAATGGATAGATGAAACCCAATGTTGTTATTTAGCAGAAGATGCAGTCAATTGGTCGAAAACTGAAATGCAAAGATTTAAAGACTTTTTAGCTCAGTCGAACCGCAAATATTCTCCAGAATCATCTTTAGTAGTACTTCAGGATGGGGGAGAATTGATTGATCATACCCTTTCAGAATTACCAAATCCTATTTGGCAGGATTTTCAGGAAAGTTTTTTGAATTTCAAAGATTGATTTATCCAGAAAATCAAGGTAAATTGACCTACTTTTTGACTCGAAATTATTAAATCTAGAATAAATAATAGGTTCTAAATAAATTTGATTTCCAGTACTGTATTAAAGGAATTTTATTATATTTGTAGTTCATTAAATGACCGGGAAATAATGGTATTAAAATTCAATCATCTACTTGAAAATCCATTACTCAAAAAATATTTAAAATTTCGTTCTTCGATCTACGCTCGTGTTGTTTACATCATCATCCTTTTATCTGTATTTCTATTTGTATCATTCGGGATTATATTCAGATCCGTCAATGAGGAATACATGAAAAGTATCATCCACCAACGAGGGACCAATGCCGCTTTACTTGTCAGAAGCGCTTTGTACCAATCTATGCTCGAGAATAACAAAACTTCCCTACAAAGTACGCTTGATATTATTAACAGAATGTCAGGAATTGATGAGGTGAATTTATATAACAGTAAAGAAAACCTTGTTTACTCATCCTTTTCCACCAATAATGTTGGCCATAGCAATCCGAATTGTCTGGCTTGTCATTCAAGTATTAAATCGATGTTACCTGAAAAGGATAATTTTTACAGCGTGCTTGATATAAAGAATGAATGCGAAATGAACCAAAACGACAATAAGCACAGGCATTTACTTTTAAATTCACCCATTTTAAATGAAAAATCTTGTTATACAAGTTCTTGTCATGCTCACCAACAAAGCGAAAAAGTGCTGGGTTCCCTCGTTATTAAAATCCCTTTAGAAGATCTTGACAAAACATTGAAAAAATCATCAAGAGATTTTTATTTATTGGCAACACTAACAACGATTTTACTCCTTGGCTTTCTTATATTTTTTACAAGCAAAAAAATAAAAAACCCTTTAAATGCATTAATTAAAGCTAGTGACGCTGTTTCAAAAGGAGATAGAAATACAAGATTAGATATAAATCCCAATCAACTGGATGATATGAGAATGGTTTCATTGGCTTTCAACGATATGCTTGATCATTTACAGGAAGCTAATAATGAACTGCATAATTGGTCGCAACAACTCGAATATAAAGTTAGAATTAAATCTGAAGAATTAGGACAAGCACAAAACGAACTCATTAATATTGAAAAGATTGCTTCTTTGGGAAAATTATCACTTTCTGTTGCACATGAAATCAACAATCCACTTTCTGGAATTTTGATTTATACGAAATTGGTTTACAAACAACTCCTTACACAAAACCTGGACTCAGAAAAAAAGGAAGTGATATTAAAGCATCTAAAGATGATTGAAAATGAGACCAAGCGTTGTGGTGATATTGTGAAAGGATTATTGGATTTCTCGAGAAAAGATCAAAATTTCTTCGAGGATAAACATTTACATGAAATATTACATGAAACAGGAGATCTAATGAATCATTCCTTGAAAATTGCCAAAATAAGTTTCTTGACAAATTTTTCAGCTTCAGATGATTTTTTGTATTGCAGTCCCAACCAGATTAAACAGGCTTGTATTGCAGTTTTAGTAAATGCATCCGAAGCCGTTGCTGAAAACGGAGAAATAATTTTTAGCACTTTCAATCCTGACAAAGATCATATAAGCATTGAAGTAATTGATAACGGCTTCGGGATTGCAGAAGAAGATCTTTCACATATTTTTGAGCCATTTTTCTCGACAAAACACAATATTAGAGGCACCGGTTTGGGCCTAGCAATTGTTCATGGTATCATACAAAGTCACAATGGGAAAATCCTCGTAAAATCTGAATTAGGAAAAGGAACTACGATTTCGATAATTTTACCTTTAAAACCAAAAATAAATGAGTAAAAAAATTTCAATTTTAATCGTTGATGATGAAGAGTCCGTGAGAGATTCACTTTTCAACTGGTTCATTGAAGACGGCTATAGTGTTGAATGCGCTGAAAATGCAAAAACAGCTTTGTTAAAACTTGAATCGGATCATTTTGATATTATTTTAGCCGATATTAAAATGCCCGGCATGGATGGATTGGAAATGCTAAGAAGAATAAAATTAATGAAAAACGAATCCATTGTAATTGTCATGACAGCTTTTGCGACTGTAGATACTGCTGTTCAGGCATTGAAAGATGGAGCCTTTGATTATATTACCAAGCCTTTTGATCCCGACGATTTATCTCATCTTATCCGAAATGCTTCCAAACAAATTTCTTTGATCCAAGAAAACGAAATTCTAAAGGAAAGAGTCGTAACCTTGGAAAATGTAGAAGACTTAATTGGAGAAAGTGAAGCCATTAAAAAAGTATTGCAGGAAGTTGTTAGCGTGGCTCATTCTAATTCATCCGTCATTATCACAGGTGAAAGTGGAACAGGCAAAGAACTTATTGCCAAAGCAATACATTCAAACTCCCCGCGAAAATATTTTCCTTTGGTGAGTGTTCATTGCGGTGCTCTTACAGAAAGTTTGCTGGAAAGTGAACTATTCGGCCACGAAAAAGGTGCTTTTACCGGTGCTATGTATAACCGGAAAGGAAGATTTGAAATGGCTGACAGTGGCACCATCTTTCTCGATGAAATTGCTACTATTTCATCAAAAATGCAGGTTGAATTACTGCGTGTTCTCGAAACTAAAACCTTCATTCGTGTTGGAGGAAACAAAGAAATTACTTCTGACTTCAGGGTCATTTGTGCTACCAATCGAAATCTAAAGCAAATGGTAGAAGAAGGCACTTTCCGTGAAGATTTATTTTACCGTTTGAATGTAGTAAATATTCATGTTCCACCTTTACGAGAAAGAACCGGAGATATTCCTATGCTTACTGAATATTTTATCAAAAAGTATTGCATTTCAATGAACAAGCCCCCTATTCCAATTGATGCTTCTGCATTAAAACGCTTAGAGGAATTTGATTTCCCAGGGAATATCCGTGAACTTGAAAACATGATTGAAAGAGCTATTGTAATCGGAAATGGAAAGAAAATCACCTTAAAGGATCTTCCTTTAGAAAAAACGAAGATTAACTCTACGGCAGAAAGCCTGGACGAGCAAGAAAAACAACATATATCTCACATATTAATCAAATACGAATGGAATATATCTCGATCAGCTAAAGCTTTAGAAGTTGACAGGGTGACACTTTACAACAAAATTAAGAAATACAACTTAAAATCTTCAGATAAATAATATTCAGCTTATAAAATAAAAAAGCTTGAAATTGGATACAACATCCGTAATTCATTAGAAATTTTTAAATGAATCTACAAAATATCACTCTCATATCTTTTGGAAACTTCGATACTAATTTTCTTAAAAAAATTGCAGAAAATATTCATGGAGAATTCTTTTCTACCGTTAAAATCAAAGAAGGTCATTTCGATTTAAGTGATTTTTATGACCCTGCAAGACGTCAATACAATGCCAATAATATATTGAATCAATTAGAAAATCAATATGCTACGAATAATGAGAAGATAATCGGATTGTTCAATGTTGATTTGTATATTCCAATTTTTACCTATATTTTCGGACAGGCATTTTTAAACGGGAGAAGTGGTATCGCTTCTCTATATCGTTTAAGTAACGAAAGATACGGGATAGAAGCAGACGAAATGCTTTTGCTGGAGCGTTTCAGTAAAGAAATCATACACGAATTAGGCCATACATTTGGATTGATACACTGCCACCTCCCTGATTGCGTTATGAGATCCGTTACTTATGTTGAAGATATCGATCAAAAAAATTCTAGTCCATGCCCTTTATGTCGGAATAAATTATTGCTCTAATACAGTTTCAACTTTATATTTTATTTTAAATTACTGTATTCAATCAATTTAAATTAAAAACCTACTACCAAGAAGCATAATCTTTCATGTACTTATGGGACGCGGAATACACGGATACGTTCCGTAAACACAGATTTACACTGACTTTATATCCGTTATATCTGCGTTTTTCTTTAGGAATCCATGTCATCAGCATTCTTTTTAATACATTTGTATGCTATTTGTGATTGGATTATGTTTTCGAATTTAAATCATCCTTAAGTTTGTTAACATTATTTGTCATGGAAATTTCATTTAAGAAGAGCTAAGATTTAAAGAAGAGCCAAGAATTAAACACTAAAAACTTTCATTGAAATCCTGTGTTTATTCACCTATGCTAAAATGTTCATCAAACCGAAGAACGTTTTTAAATTTTTAAATTAAAATCAGGTCTTTATTATTTTCAAAAACTAATTGTGATAGAACATATTAACTCAATTTTCTATTTGAAAAGACTCAATGAAAAAAATAATTAAACAAATGATGATTATATTACTTTCCTTACTATTCATATTGTGTATTGCAATATTTGCTTTTATCCAACATCCTAAATTCGGGAAAAGACCCAGTGGAGAACGTCTCGAAAAGATCAAGCAATCATCTCATTACAAAAATGGCGAATTTCAAAATCTTGAAAAAACGACGGTTATCGTTGAAGGAGTTAGCTTCTTTGAAGTTTTTAAAAAATTTCTTTTTGTAGACAATAAACCAAAAGTTATCATCCCTTCAATAAAAACAGATTTATTTAAATTAGATAAGAGCAAAGATATTCTTGTTTGGTTTGGACATTCATCTTATTATATGCAAATTGACGGCAAGAAAATCTTAGTTGACCCTGTGCTGAGTGGCAATGCTTCGCCCCTATTTTTCACCACAAAAGCTTTCGAAGGCTCTGACATTTATACTCCTGCAGACATTCCAGAAATTGACTATCTTTTTATAACTCACGACCATTGGGACCACCTCGATTATAAAACGATCCTACAATTGAAACCCAAGATTAAAAAAGTAATTTGCAGCCTTGGCTTGGGTGAAGATTTAGAATATTGGGGTTACAATCCTTCGCTCATCATTGAAAAAGACTGGAATGAAGAGATTGTACTCGACAGTGGCTTTAAAGCTTATACCCTTCCTTCACGCCATTTTTCAGGAAGAGGTTTCGTACGAAATAAAACCCTTTGGACTTCATTTGTATTGCAAACACCTTCCCTTAAAATTTTTATGGGTTGCGATGGTGGTTATGGAACACATTTCAAAGAAATTGGAAAGACTTTCGGTGGATTTGACTTAGCAATATTGGAAAACGGGCAGTACAACAAAAATTGGAAAAACATACATATGCAACCTGAAGAAGTTTTGCAAGCTGCCAAAGATTTACATGCCCATCGAGTGCTGCCTGTTCATTCTTCAAAATTTGCATTGGCACTCCACCCCTGGGATGAACCATTGAAAAGAATTACTGCATTAAACACGCCGAAAGAGTTTGTTTTAATCACACCCATTATTGGAGAACAAGTAAATCTGAATGACAGTACCCAAAAATTTTCTCATTGGTGGGAAAATATTCAAGAGAAAAAGAAGTAAATATAAAGACATATATTGGATTAAAAATGAAGTTAGTGCAAAATTTAGCTCTAATAATTCAAATTTATCCATACAAGTTTATCAAAAATAGACAAAAATAAATAACAAATAATTAAGGAAACTATCCTATTGATTACATTTGTATATTTAGAAACTAATTAATAATTATACCCACGTCACATCCTCGAAATAATATTCTTTATTATTTCATAACAAGATGATTAGCCTTGTTTTTTTTAGGCCATACCATCTGAACCATAAACAAAACAAATTAAAATATTAATCAATTAAGCCTTGGCTTATTTGAATTTAGACTATTTTTTTTTCTATTAAGCTCATTTTTATTCCCCTTTGTAAGTTTTCCCCTACATTAAAATCAGTTTTCCCTTACAAGTATCTGCTAATATATGTAGTACTTATGTAGTGTTAAATTAAGGCTTGTTCCTAAAATATTGTTTTATCAATATTTTTATATCAAGTATTTGAATAGAAATATTCAAATGCTGCTTTTTTATTGAATTAAGGTTAATTAAATATGAAAAAGATATATTTATTATCACAACTATCCGAAAGTTAAAAAATAACAAATGCTTGAGAATCGCATAAA